>CAUQKV010000001.1:0-153943 GCA_963518845.1 uncultured Flavobacteriaceae bacterium
CAATAACGATAAACAGCGTAGCCCAGTGGCTTTTCCCTTTTTCAATGAAAACAAACGCACCCAAAAGCAGTGCTATAATGCTGATATTAAACTGTTGCATCATTGCTGCAGTATATAAATCGTGAGCGGAAATAAATAAAACGCCTATAACCGCGCATTTCGGAAGTGGCAGCTGGCGAACAGCCCAATATAAAAACGCCGAATTAGCTAAAATCCATAATGAACAGCCCAGCCAGTTAGGCAAAACAGCAAAAGGTGCTATAATTCCACTGAAAAATATTCCATAATGATTCATATCAAAATATTCATCTGGATATGAAACATAAAGTGGAAGCTGCTGTATCGTATGCCAGAAAACCCCTTTGAATATCAGATAGTTATTGTGCTTTTCTGGTCGGAAAGCTGTCTGGAGAACAGCCACCAATGACAACCCAAACCACAAAACACCAATAAAACGATAATTCTGAAAGAACTTTTTTATCATTAAATTCATAAACCTAATAAAATAGTGGCAAATTTATAGTATTTCTGTCCATTTTTCTAAAATCTTTCCTTTTTTCCATTTTTGTGATTCTTCATAGGAAGATTTATTTAAATTATTATAAATATCCTGATTCATTATTAGATATTCCAACTTTTCTCTGAATATCTTCTTGTCTCCCAATGGTATCAGAAAACCATTATTTTCATTAATAATATCCGAAGGTCCATAGTTACAATCATAAGCAATAAGTGCATTAGAACAGAACATAGCTTCCACTAGTACAGTGGGCAGACCTTCCTTTAAAGAAGTAGATACGAAGATTTTAGATTTATCTAATAGTTTTGAAATTTCATCTATATTTTTTGAGCCTAAAAAACATACATTTGCATCAAGACCCTTGTCTTTTACATATTTTTCTAAATTATTTCTCTCCACTCCATCGCCTATAATCTGTAAAATCCAGTCTTTTGGAAGATTAGATTGTTCAAAAATGTCCAATAATTCCCCTACATTTTTACCTTTATCCAGCCTCCCTACAAAGGAAATAATATTCTCTTTGCTTTCCGATGGTATAAAACTTTTACTCTCAAATGGCTCTCCTATAATGTTAGGAATGAATGAAGTTTTGCTAAAATGCTTGTAATACTGGACAGAAGGTGTGTTAATACATACTATACCTTTTAGATTTTTATAAAATTTTCTTAGTTTTTTATCATAAAGCCATCCACCCACATTGTAATCTGTGTGTTCCCAAGCTATTGTTTTAGCTGCAATATTTTTAAATGTACCCAAAAAAGAAGAAATTTTATACCAGCAGGATATAATAGTATCATAATTCTGATGGTTTTTCAGAAGCCAATTTTTGAGCAATAAATAAACCCCAATATGAGAGATATACGAATTGATATTCTGTATTTTAGGAATAAATTTGAGATATTTTACATTAAATTCACAAATTCCCCATGCCCAGTGCGAAAACATATCCGCCGTATGGATTTTAATATTTTTATTTAATGAATAAAATGCCTCTGTTTTACTCGTCAGCAATAGGATTTCAACTTCATGTCCCTCTTCCACAAGTTCATTGGCAAGATTAGTCATCACTCTAGCCACTCCCCCAGGGTTAAAAAGCACATAATATATCAATAAAATTTTCTTTTTTTTCATTTTTTACCACTTATTTTAACTTATGATAAACAAAACTCATAGGAAAAATCAGTATTCCTAATATTTTGATAATTATATTTTTGGGAGAAGAGATAACCTCTGATATTGAACTTCTATTTTTTAATGAATAATACTGATAACCAATAAGATTCCTAAGGAGAGTTTTGGGATAATTGTAGATTTTATCTGCATAAACATTGATGAAAGTGAGATAGCTTTGCGATAACCCAAAAGCATTTTTTACATCATAGAAATTATTAGCCAAAGAATGCTCATCTTCCAAATCTCTGTGATAAACTCTCACCGCTTTATTGATAAATCTATGTTTCCCTTGGACATCGAACAAAAACTGATAGACTCCCTCTGGAATAAAACCTTTCCCTAAATATTTTTCCTCCTGCAAATTCATATTTCGGAAAATCTTTGTAAAACCAAGTCCCCATTTATCGCCTTTCACTTTGTAATGGTATCTCATTTCAAAGATAGAACAGTCCAATGGTGATTTTGGATATTCTTCACCAATAAGTTGCCCATTTTCATCCACTGCCAGTCCGCACACAAAAACAATATCATTTGGAACATTTTCTATTTCGCCGAGTAAAATTTCTAAAGCGTTTGGCAGGATAGCATCATCTGAATCCAAAATTGTAAAATACTCTGTATTACAAAGCTTTACACCTCTTATAATAGATATAAATTTATGAGCATTTCCCTGATAATGATATTCAATCTCAAAATCAGCATTCTGCTTAAAATTTTCTACTAAATCTCTTGTATTATCGGTAGAACCATCGTCTATAATCAGCCATTTAAAGTCTCTGATAGTCTGATTTTTAAGAGACTCAAAAGTTCTTCCAAGAGTATGCGCCCTATTATAAGTAGGAGTAAAAATGGTAATTTTTTCCATGCTAAAAATTAGTTTTTCAGGACATTTTCAAAAACTTCTGTAATCTGTTGGTAGATTTTCTTTTCATCAAATTTCTCATCAGCATTTTTTGTTCCTTGTGTTATTCTATCCACCAGATTTTTATCTGTTAAAAATTGTTTCATCGCTTCATAGATAGCATCTTCATTACAATCCACCAAAATACCATCCACCCCATCTTCTATCATCTCTGGAATCCCCCCTACATTTGTAGAAATAATAGGTTTTTCCAGCCCCATAACTTCTCCTATTGTCAATGGATAACTTTCTGATTCAGAAGGCATAACGAAATAATCTGATGCTTTGATATAAGGCCAAGGATTTTTCTGACTATCCAAAAGCATAAAGGTCTCTTCTACTCCTAATTCTTTACGCTGTTTTTTCAAATTTTCCATTTCATTTCCCCCGCCAATCACAGCTATAGAGTGTTTTAATCCATTATCTAACAGTCTTTTATGAACTCTCATCAGAGCGCTATAACCTTTTCTGCTGTGCAGTCTCCCCATCGAAGAAAAAACAGGTTTTATAGGATAATCGACCTCAAAGGCATCCGCTTTGCTCCTAGATTCTGATAATTTTATGACATTATATATTACTGAACTTTTGGGATAGCTCACTCCATAGATATCCTCTATCACTTGTCGTGTTTGTCTAGCTCCAAAAATCATCCAATCAAACTTTTTCATAAGGTTTATTCGTTTCATAACACGGCTCTTGTTATTATCATAGCTCACATCTGTATGAAACCAACCCACCTTTTTTGATTTTTTATTGGGAGAATTCAGCACCATCTCAAACTCAGCATAGCCAGGAGAAACCTCTATATCATAGTCTTCTTTTACCTTTAAAGCATACAATAAAGATGGAAACTGCTTATAAATTTCCAATCTTATTCGCCTCATCACAAGCTGAATTTTCTGAATAAAAGGATTTTTAGACATCTGTTCTCTTCCTTTTTCCACCACGATGAGTTTTATATCCTTGGGTATCTCAGAAACCAGTTCACCTTGATAAAGATTAAGCATCAAAGTCAAATCAAATTTTTCCTTAGGCAGATTTCTCAATAAATCTAGCACAACCCTAGGAACGCCGCCCATCTCGATGGAACGCAAACGAAAAAGAACTTTTATTTTTTTATTTGTATCACTCATTATTTTTCTCTCAAAACAATATGAAATTCAAGGAAATATTTAAAAACCTATCCACTCTAATCTGATCGCACAAATTTAATAAATTTCTGGATAGTTCGTTTCTTTCTTTAAAACCTTTATTTCATGGGTTTTGGGAATAATTATACTTTAAACTATTTCCATTTTCACTACAAATCAGACAAAAATGATTCATCTATTTCCAAATATATAATGTCATTTTCATCTTTTTAACTCTAATTTAAAAATCATAATCAGTTGCCATATTTCCTTTGAAAATAGGTTTTTCTTCAGTGGGAATTAAGTTCAAGCCAAAAGTTTTACCTAAAACATCATCTATATAACTTACAATTATGAGATGATACCAACCATTAGACACCGCAAATGACAGACTTTTGTTTTCAGTGAGCATTGTAATATCTGATAAATAACCTATTCCTATCACCTTTATTTCTCCAGAGGCGACCTGTAACACCCATCCTTGAGAAATTACTTTATAATTAACAGGAAGTTTTTCAAGGATTCTAAAAGCATAATTATCAGCCGTTACTCCTATGATAGGAACAACTATTCCTTCTTGAGTAATATTATCACCATGCTGTGTTTCCGTAAAATACGCAAGCACATTTTTATCATTAAGATGATGGCGATACAAATATTCCTGCATCAGCTGAGGCTCATAAATAGCAAAACCTTCTAATTCCGCAAAAATCTTCTCAGTATTCATTGATTTACTTGATTTTAAAGAAATATATGATTAAAACCTTTATTCAGTATCTTTTATCCAATCATAAAAACCGCTTTCTCGCAATTTAGCTTCATACTCTTGAATAGCCTGTTCATCGTACTTTTCTCTTTGGATAAACTTTTCTTTTTCAAAATAAACATCCATTGAGTTCAGTCCATAAAGCTGAGCGATGAGTGATGCTAAGTTCATACCAGAGTAATACTCATAAAGCACATAAGTCATCAGTCTAAAATCTGTTTCCTCTATCTTAGGGAAAGCCTTTTGGATAAACTGAATGGATTTGTAATGCCGAACTTTATCAGGATCTACTATTTCATTCAGCCAGTCGGTATACCACATTTCAAAGGTAAGTTTTTCTCCTTTTTCATTAAACTCAGGTGACAGTCCACCATAATCCTGACGACTATCGAGCCATATATAGCCTTTTTCCTTACCATTCACCACCAAAAGATAAGAAGCTCCGTGCCCTATATGGCATATTTGCAAGCAACCGCTGATGTGCTTTGTATCCATATAGGCTTCCACCTCCTCTTGGATGGGGCGCTCACCTCCGTCCCAATCAATACTATTAAGCCATTCTTCTTCATTCCAATGCTCGGTGTAAGGAAAAGGCGTAGAGAGGTCTATAGTCCGGTCTTTCCACATCAAATCTTCCGTTGCTTCTTTAAGGGAACGCAGTCCGTAATCGGGACCCACACAACCATTGGCGATTTGGGTAATGAAAGTACGGTAATCAGCAGGGAAAGTGATATGATTTTCTACCTCTATTTGGGCTACTTTTTCTTCTTTCAGCACAGGATTTATATACACTTCTCTGTGTTTTTTTAGCTGAGGAAATTCCAAAAGTATCTGCAATTTCTTTTTAATTTCTTCTATATTCATGTTTTGATTATCACTAATTTTCAAATCTTAGTTTTATACTTCTTAATTATGCAAACAATGTTCGCGGTTTTTAAAATCACCAAATATTCACCTTAATTTTTCTATATCAAAATATTCACTTTTGATGTTGTTCTTATAATCTAATAAGTAGTCGTAATCCAAATAATGTTCAGGGGAACGAACAAAATTGTGAGAGATATCTACTTTTCTAGTCTTTTCTTCTCTTTTGTATGATTGTACAATCTTATCAAAAATAGAACTTCTTAAGAATAGTTCATTAGTAATATCATTGAATAAGGCACAATATTGTATCTTCTGCTCGGAATTGTCAATTAAAAAATCTATTTGCTTTAGAAATAACTGTTTGTTTGGATAATATTTCTTTTCATCCTTTTTTAGGAATAAATCAACAATATATCGCCAATAACTCATTCGCAGATAACTAATGAGTTCACCTCTTTCATTGTTGCTTAGGAAACAAATTGTAATACCTCTTAAATCATTTGTAATAGTAGCAAAGGGGTTTTCTCCCCTAAATGCAGTTAAGCAATATCTTAAATGCTCAGAAGTCTCGAAAGCATATTTAGCCCAATCCTTAGGATTTTTTAACCTTTCCTTTTGCTCTTTTGAAGGGGTGTTATCTAAATATGAGTCTAAAATTGATATTTTTAATGTATCTTCTTCGGATAAAAGATATCTTCCTACACTTGTATAGTCTTGAAAAGTAAATTTATATTGTTCCATTATTTAAAAATTGCTGTTATATCATCTATTATTTCTACTTTTTTATCTATGGCATATTGTTTAATTGTCTCTAAAATTTTATCTGCAAAGAATAAAGGAAAGATATACTTACCTTGATATGAGTCTATAAACTTAATATTTATAGTCCGAGGGTACACTTCTATAAAGGCAAATATTCCCTCGTCCTTAAAAATAGTCATTACATAGTGTTCATTGCTTTCAAATGCATATTTAGCCCATTCTTCTGCACTTATAAGATGTTTTTTTCTTCCTTAGAAGGTTTTCCATTAAGTTTAATCTGAACAATATAATCCAAGGATAATTCTTCAGACATCACTTCTTGCATTAGCTCATTAAATTGTAAAAAATCTATTCTGTACATTTCTTTGTTTATTTTTTCATCTAAAGATATCTCCATGTTTTAATAGTGTTCTTTTGTTCATTTTTTTCTTTTTTTATTTAGGTAGTTTAAAATCTTTAGCTAACTCACCTTCTTTCCATCGTTTCATCCTAAAAATGGAATCCCATTCGCCAAATTTTGGATAAGGTTCCCAATTATTCTCCACATTAACAGGAGAAGAAGCTACATATTTTTCTGTCATCCCTTCTCCTCTGACATCAAAAATTTTAGTAACTTCCATATAACCTTCTGGGGTAAAAGTATAAGATATATAGTCTTTATTTTCCCAATCATCATCCACCATTTCTTCTGGATATATAAATACTTCTACTTCCACCAAGAATAAATTTCCTTCTTTAAAACGCTGTTTAATAGAATCTGTCTTATAGGTAGTATCATCACTTTGAAAAGAATACTGTAAATATACTCTATTGTGTTCATCTATAAAACAAATAGTAAAGAACATACCTATTACTTCGGCATAAGCATAAAACTGATTGTTATGTTCTAATAAAGCTGTTATATTATACATTCTGGCTATTTCATCTGTTTTTTGTTCAAAGAGCTTAGGTGTCCTTAAAGAAAAGTTTTCTAACCTCATTTGTTCTACAAAATATTTATTTTGTTCATAAGCATATTTAGCCCATTTTTCTGTATTTTTTGTATTTTCAGCAAGTATTTGAGGTAATATTTTAAACTCTTTCCCTTTATAGAAATTTTTGTAATACGAACAAGTATCTTCCTCAGATTGTAATTCGTAGTATTCTCTATTCCAATTTTGATAGATAAATTTTAACTTTTGCATTATATAATACTCTTAACTGATTTATTTTTACAAATCACTTGTAGCTATTGATTTCATATCAAAATATTCACTTTTGATGTTGTTCTTATAGTCTAGTAAATATAAGAAATCATCATAACGCTTAGGACAACGGATAAAATTATGAGAGGTATTTACATCAATCATTTTATCTACTGTTTTCCATTCTTTCTCAATAGGATATGTTTCTGAAAGAGTTACAGAAGCCCTGTTATCTAAAGTAAAATCTATTGAGGTACAAGTATTTTTACGAGGAGTAAAAGTCTTATTTGTTATTCCCTGTAAAAATAAATCGTTATTCTCGAAATAAACAATTTTTCCTGATTTAAAATATTCGTACCCATCAACACGATCATATCGCAAGAATAAAGGAAAGATATACTTACCTTGATATGAGTCTATAAACTTAATATTTATAGTCCGAGGGTACACTTCTATAAAGGCAAATATTTTTTCACCTTTATAAATTGTCATTACATAATGTTCATTGTTTTCAAAGGCATATTTAGCCCATTCTTCTGCATTTGTAAGATATTTTTTTTGTTCTTTGTTAGGTTTGCAATTAAACCAAATATCTATGATGTTTTGTAATGTATCTTCTTCAGACATTACTTCTTGCTTTAGCTCATTAAATTGTAAATACTCTATTCTGTACATTTTTAACTTTAAAATTGATTAAATTTTCACTTCCAGTCACTATAAATCTGATATATAAGATACAGCCCTATTCCCATAAAAAACAACCCGCCTAAAAATCCTATAAAACGAGCAGCATCCCTCCCCATATAGCGGCTTATCTGCCCCATAGTCCAGTTGTTTTGATAATGTTCATCAGGTTCGTACAGCCAGTCCCAGTCCTTAACAGCTCCCAAAACCAAACAAACCCCAAAGACAAAAGACATAAGCGAAAGCACCCCTCCAAATGCTAAAGGATTTTCTTTTATCCAATTTTTCAGCTCTTCCATGCTCTCTCTATTTTTTTTAACAAAAAAGCGCCCTAATTAGAGCGCTTTAAATATATTATACAGAAACATTATTTTCTCTAAGAGCATCATTCAGAGAGGTTTTCTTATCCGTAGATTCCTTTCTCTTACCGATAATCAAAGCGCATGGCACCTGATATTCCCCTGCTGGGAATTTTTTGGTATAGCTTCCTGGTATCACTACCGAACGAGCTGGAACTCTGCCTTTTAGCTCCACAGTCTCATTTCCTGTCACATCTATAATTTTAGTAGATGCTGTAAGAACTACATTCGCTCCCAAAACTGCTTCTTTCTCTACACGAACTCCCTCTACTACTATACATCTAGAACCCACAAAAACATCATCTTCTATAATCACAGGAGCAGCCTGTAATGGCTCTAAAACCCCGCCAATACCTACTCCACCACTTAGATGCACATTTTTACCTATCTGCGCACAGCTACCTACTGTAGCCCATGTATCCACCATAGTTCCGCTGTCTACATACGCCCCGATATTCACATAAGAAGGCATCAAAATAGCCCCTGAAGCGATAAATGCGCCCTCTCTCGCCACTGCATGAGGAACAACACGAACTCCCTTCTCTGCATAGTTTTTCTTTAATGGAATTTTATCATGAAACTCAAAAGGCCCCACCTCTATCGTTTTCATCTGCTGGATAGGGAAATACATCACCACCGCTTTTTTCACCCACTCATTCACCTGCCATCCATCAGAAATAGGTTCTGCCACTCTTATTTTCCCTAAATCCAGTTCACGGATTACAGAGCGAACAGCCTCCTGATAATCAGCTTGTTTTAGTAATTCTCTATTTTCCCAAGCCTCTTCTATTTTTTGTTGTAAACTCATTTTTATATTACTATTAAATTTTATAAATTCAAAAAAATCACATTTTAAAGAACTCTTCTCGCGAAAAGAAAAGCCTTATCCCAATAAGCCTCTTCTAGTGAAGAAATAATCACTCCTTTACTCGTAGATGCATGGATAAATTTAATTTCCCCATCATCTGTTATCGTATGAACTATCCCCACATGAGAAACCCTTTTCCCACCAGCCGTAGCAAAGAATAGTAAATCTCCATGTTTTACATTTTCTATATTGATTCCTACACCTTCTTTCGCTTGGTCAGCAGAGCGTCTGGTAAGTTTAATATCATTCTCTGCAAAAACAGTATTCACAAATCCAGAACAGTCAAATCCAGAATAAGTCATCCCTCCCGCTCTATAAGGAGCCCCAAGATATTTTTCTGCATCAGAAAGGATGTTTGCTGCTTTGGCATTAGGTCCCTCTTTTGAAGATTTTTTATTTTTTGATTTTGATGGCTTTTCATTATTTGTATTATATGAATAAGAATTGTTATTAGAAATATTTTTATTTCCATAAACTCTAGCCGGCTGAGATGCTCCACATGACCACAAAGAAAATGTAACCACAACTAATAATACGGTTTTTTTCATCGAATAAAATTTTTGCTAAACGCCAAAGATAGTAAAAAATCAGGGAATTCACAAAAGAAAACAATACTTTTTGCAGAAAAAATGTTTTTAGGTGTAACCTTTATGATAATCCCATCGTATATATAATTAGTAAATTACAAAATACTATTTATCAAATGAGACAACTAAAAATCACCAAACAGGTAACCAACAGAGAGACCGCATCTTTGGACAAATACTTACAAGAAATCGGTAAAGTAGAACTTATCACTGCCGATGAAGAGGTTATTTTAGCCCAAAAAATCAGGTCTGGAGACAAGGTTGCTTTGGAAAAACTCATCAAAGCCAATCTTCGTTTCGTGGTTTCTGTTTCTAAACAATATCAAAACCAAGGACTTTCTCTTCCAGATTTAATAAACGAAGGAAATTTAGGACTAATGAAAGCCGCTAAAAGATACGATGAAACCAGAGGATTTAAATTCATTTCGTATGCTGTATGGTGGATTAGACAATCTATTCTTCAAGCCTTGGCTGAACAGTCTAGAATCGTAAGACTTCCTCTAAATAAAATAGGCTCTATCAATAAAATCAATAAAGCCTATGCAGAACTGGAACAAATCAACGAAAGACCGCCATCTCCAGAGGAACTAGCTGAAGTACTAGACATGAGCGAGGAGGACATCAAGGAATCCATGAAAAACTCTGGAAGACACCTATCCATGGACGCTCCGCTAGTAGAAGGAGAAGATTCTAACCTATATGATGTATTGCGATCTGGCGAGTCTCCAAGTCCTGATAAAGAACTGATGCTGGAATCTCTACAAATAGAAATAGAAAGAGCGCTGCAGACTCTTACACCGAGAGAAGCTGATTTAGTAAGGCTTTATTTTGGGTTAAATGGCAAACACCCTATGACTTTGGAGGAAATAGGTGAAACCTTTGATTTAACGAGAGAAAGAGTTCGACAAATCAAAGAAAAAGCCATTAAAAGGCTGAAACACAACAGCAGAAGTAAAATCTTGAAATCCTATTTAGGGAAATAACAGAAAAAGCAGTGAAAATTTCACTGCTTTTTTATTTTTAATAAATTGATTTAAAATGAATTACATAAAATTTCATTTTTTTAAAAAATAATTTTTCTTAGCATATGATTTATATTATATTTGCATCTTAAATTTTAAATAAAAACAGAAGAACAAAAGAATTTATGATTTACAAAGTACGAGTTATTTTAGATGCAAAGGAGCAGATTTTTAGAGACATTGAGATCAGAGAAAAACAAACTCTTTGGAATCTGCATTTAGGAATTAAGAGCGCTTTCAGCCTTCAGGGTGAGGAGCTTTCTTCTTTTTACTATTCTGATGACAGCTGGTCTGAGGGGGCAGCAGTTCCTTTAGAAGACATGTCTGATGATGGAGATGGAGACACAATGTCTGATGTGTACATGAGTGAGGCATTTCCAGAAATTGGAAGTAAAATGCATTTTAAATACGGGCTTTTAGACCTTTGGGAATTTTTTTGTGAACTTTTGGAAATTACAGATGAGAAAAACTCTGTAAATTATCCTATTACGGTATTCCGTTTCGGGAATGTTCCTCTGAAAGCTCCAAGTAAAAACGGTAGCTCTGCCACCACGAAAAAACAACAATCAAACATCGCTGTGGATGACTTTGATTTATTGGAAGAAGAGGATTTCAGTTCTGAATTTGAAGACGGTTATGATGAAGAAGATGATTTCTCTAATGACTACTATGATGAGGGAGTAGATGAAGATGAGGACTACAAATAGTTAAAAACCAGCATATTATGAAAAAATATTTTTTGCTTATTTTATTCGCTGTCTTTGCTATATCTTGTTCAAAAAAAGATTTAGTTTTTACAGGAAAAATCAATAATCCTGCACCACTGAGCAGAATAGAACTTATAGATGTTTCATCCGTTGCTACACTTCCTATTGCGAATATTGGCATAGATGAAAAAGGAAATTTTTCTGATACTATCAGTGTAAAAAAAGACGGAATCTACGCTTTGGTATACCAAGGAAAAGTAAATTTCTTATATTTAAAAAATGGTGAAAATCTAAATCTGGAAGGAAATGGTTCTACTTTCCCTGAAGACCTTAAAATCAGTGGAAAAGGACAAGGAAACAATGAATTCTTGATTGAAAGTCAAAAATTCATCACTTCATACTTTTCTAAATTAAACCAAGCTGTTTTAGCAAAAAACGAAAATGATTTCATCAAAGAAATAGAAAAATACTCTGCTGATATCAATAAGAAATTAGATGAAATTGCTAAATCTAAAAATGCTGACAAGGATGTAATAGAATGGAAAAAGAGCGACCTGATGGTGAATCTTCTGATGATAAGTTCTCAATATGAAATGATGCACGGACAGATGACCCAAAACCCTGATTTCAAAGTATCTGCGAAGTTCAAAGAAAGTCAGAAAAAATTTGAAAAAGAATCTTTAATCAAAGAATTTCCTGCTTATAGACAGTATCTTTTAGGAAAACTAGAACCTGATTTTAGAAAATTTGCTACTCCTTATCTTAACGATACTAAAACTACACAAACAGAAGTTTTCTTGAAGTTTTTAGAAACTAGAAAGGAATTTTCACAAGAGCAAAAAGACTACTTGGCTGCATATATAGCTACTCAATTTGACCTTCATCCTCAAAATGATAAAATTGAACAAGTTCTAAAGGCGCTCACTGAAAAGGTAAAATCAGAAAACATTAAAAAAGACTTAGAAAAAGTTCATTCAGCGATTGTAGGACCAAAAGTAGGTTCTGCATTACCAGAAGTAAACTTTACAAAACAGGATGGAAAAGCTTATAAAATAAGCGAACTTAAGGGAAAACCTACTTTGCTAATTTTCTATAGTTCTTTTGCTCCAAATATTGTACAATCTGCTGCTGCATTAAAAGAGATTACTGAGTTTTATAAAGCAAAACTAAATGTAGCCTATGTCAATATGGATGATGATGCGAAGCAGTTCCAAAAGACTTCTAAATCATTATTAAACGGCTTTACAGGTGTTAATCTTTATGCTAAAGGAGGGCTAAAATCTGAGGCGGCACAACAACTCCATATCTATGGATTTAAGCTTCCTAGTTTCATGATTTTAGATAAAGATGGAAAGGTTGCAAGTAAGACTGTTCTTGGACTTTCTAATATCCAACTAACAGAGCTTATCGATATTCTAAACAAACAAACAGGTCTGACCGCTCCTGTTCCTGAGGCTTCTGAAACTGAAGAAGAACATAACGAACACGATGGACACGGACACTAATAAAAAAGTCTAAAGAATAAATAGAGTCCATTTATTTGGATTCTATTTATTTTTATAAATCATTTATATTACATGATAAATTTATACTTATTTAAAAAAGTTACACTAAACGGACTTAAGTATTTTTTTTTATTTCATCTGTTTATTCTTCATCAATCGTTTTATATTTTTTTCAGTTTATGGAAAATGGTCTCAGCTTGGAGAGTATCTTTCCGATATTTTCTATGCTTTTTTCATTGTAGGCCCTCGTTTTGATATATCTGCTATATGCTACGCTTTTTTACCTTTGGCTGTCTTTTGGCTGTTTTCGCTATTTATTCCTAAAAGATTTACTACAAATTTTCAAAAAATCTATCTTTATTTCAGTTGTTTTTATCTGCTTTTTGTTTTAGTCGTTTATGTTTCTCTTTTCATTATAGATTTTTTTTATTATCAATTTTTCCAATCGCATATTAATATATTATTCTTTGGAATATTTAATGATGATACGAAAGCTGTCCTAAAATCCGTATGGACAGACTATCCTGTATTCAAAATATTTATCATTTATGCTCTTTGTATCCTTAGTTTTATATTTTTACACAAGAAAATTAAGAAAAACATTAGCATAAATACTTTCCCTGCATCAAAGAAAACTTTATTTCTCTTAGCTGTTTTCCCTCTATTCATCGCAGGAATGAGAGGAAGTTTAGGCGAATTTACCCTCCGCAGGGAACATACCAATATAGGCACAAATGAGTTTATCAATGCTCTTTGCTATAATCCTGTTTATGCCCTAAAATTCGCAAAATCAGAATTAAAAGACAATCTTATCACTCCTGACATTGCCCAAGAATTAAAGATGAGTGGATTTAGTTCATTTGAGCAGGTAAAAGAGGTTTATCGCGAAAATATTATTGATGATTTTGACAAAAACTTGTATTCCACAACGGCTCATAATGAGTTTTTAGAGAAAAATCCGCCTAACATCGTATTTATCCTTATGGAAAGTATGAGCAATCATTATTTTGAACTCCATTCCAAAGAGCTCAATCTTTTGGGTGATTTGAATGAAATCCTGCCCGAATTATACTATTTCAAAAATGGTTTATCATCTTTCAACGGAACCATATATTCTTTAGAAAACCTTATGGTAAATACTCCGAAAGGCATCATCTCGCAGTCGCCTTATTTTGACACCTCATTCAGCTCGTCCGTTTCAAAGCCTTTCAAAGAGCAAGGCTACGAGACTTATTTCATGACAGGTGCGCACCTTTCATGGAGAAACACGGACAAATTCATAAAAAAGCAAGGTTTTGATATTATCAAAGGAAGTTCTCATATCAAACAAAAATTTCCTAATGCTGAGGATTTCGCTTGGGGAACTCACGATGGCTATTTATTTGATTATATAAAAGACCAGCTTCAGCAGTCTCCCTCAAAGCCAAAAATGATCTTTTCCCTCACTGTGAGCAACCATACTCCATATGAAATTCCTACTCATTACAAGCCATACCCTATTAAAATAGATGCCATAAAAAACCTTCTTCGAGTGGATGAGAAAATGGCCTTTGCTAATTTTTATTCCCACCAATATTCAGCCTCTCAACTGGCTAAATTTATAAAAGACATCAAAAATTCTCCTTTGGGAGAAAACACCATTATCGTAGCAACAGGCGACCATAATATCCGACAGGTATTCGAATACGATGATGAAAACTCCTTCCTAAAACGCAGTGTTCCAATACTTTTCTACATTCCAGAAAAATACAAACCTGCCTTTTTCGATTCCTCTGTAATGGCCTCCCACAAGGACATCTTCCCTACTATATTTAATTTGAGTTTATCCAACCAAAAATATATCTATTCGGGAGATAATTTGTTTAAAAAATCGCCAAACTACCGCTTTGCAATCAATGAATATAATTTCATGGCCGATTCCATAGGGGTGATTTCTTACGAAAACGGAAGCCCTGCTTATTACACTTGGAAAGATAAAAATAAAAGAAAATTGAGTTTAGATAATATTCAAAATCTACATGCTCAATTTATGTTAAACAAAATGAGGGCTTTTTCTGCCCTGCAAACTATCCAAATTTATACGGATATAGAAAAAAGTAAATAATTTTAAGTAAATTCGACTCCTATAAAAATACCGAATGAAAAAAAATAAAAATCTAATTTTAGAAAACATCAAACTAACTTCCGCTGGCGCGAAAGGAGTTTCTGTTGGAAAAACCGAAGATGGCAAAACTGTGCTTGTCTCTGGAGCAATCCCTGGCGACACCGTGAATGCTCGTGTAAAAAAGGCTAAAAGCAAATATTACGAAGCAGAAATGGTGGAAATTTTAGAGCCTTCTCCGTTTCGGATAGAGCCAGAGTGCATCCATTTCGGTGCGTGTGGAGGATGTAAGTGGCAGAATATGAGCTATGAAAAACAGCTGGAATTCAAGCAAAATGAGGTTCTTAACAACATTAAAAGAATAGGCGGCATCGAAGATTTTGAATGCATCCCTATTCTCGGTGGCGAGGAACACTATTTCTACCGAAATAAAATGGAATTTTCGTTTTCCAATGCTCGCTGGCTAACTTCGGAAGAGATAAAATCCGACACAGAAATAGACAACAAAAATGCTCTGGGCTTCCATATTCCTGGGCAGTGGAGCAAGATTTTAGACCTAAAAGAATGCTACCTGCAAGAAGCACCATCCAACGAAATTCGTCTGGCAATCAGAGATTATGCGATAAAAAACAACCTTGATTTTTTTGATTTAAGGAATCAAGAAGGATTTCTACGAACGCTGATGCTTCGCCAAAACTCCAAAGGAGAATGGATGATTCTCATTCAGTTTTTCCGAGAAGAAAAGGAAAACAGAGAAAATTTATTAAACTTTATTTTGGATAAGTTCCCTCAAATCAAGACTTTACTCTACGCTATCAACTCCAAAGGAAACGACAGCGTGTATGATTTGGATATCCAGACTTACTTTGGTGAAGGATTTATCTTTGAAGAAATGGATGGACTGAAATTTAAAATTGGTCCAAAATCTTTCTTCCAAACCAATTACAAACAAGCCCTAAATCTTTATAGAAAAACTCTGGAATTTGCTGATATTCAGGAAAATCATGTGGTGTATGACCTTTACACAGGGACAGGGACAATAGCCCAATATATGGCAAGACACGCCAAACAAGTGATTGGGATAGAGGCAGTTCAGGAAGCGATAGATGCAGCGATAGAAAACGCTGAGCTTAACGGACTGAATAACTGTACTTTCTACTGTGGAGATATGAAAGAAGTCTTCACAGAAGAATTTCTGGCACAACATCCAAAGGCAGATGTCCTAATTACCGACCCTCCACGAGATGGAATGCACCCGAAAGTAATAGAGCAGATTCTAAAACTTTCACCAGAAAGAATCGTCTATGTAAGCTGTAATTCAGCGACGCAGGCGAGAGATTTAGCCCTGATGAAGGAGCACTACAATGTAGTAAAAATCCTTCCTGTGGATATGTTCCCACAGACGCACCATGTGGAAAATATTGCTCTTTTAATAAAGAAATAATTTTTTCATAAAATAAAAATGCAGCCCTAAAAGCTGCATTTTTTTATTTCATATCATACATGACTAGCGCGGTCACGAGTTTAGGTTCTATATAAGTACATTTTGGAGGCATTTTCAGGTTTTTATCTGCGATTTTTACTAAATCAGAAAAACTCACAGGATATACCCCGAATGCTACTCTATATCCCTCGTTATCAACCTTTTCTTTTAGTTTTGTGATTCCCTCCACGCAAGAGCTTCCCCGTAGGTAATCCACTCGCTTGGTGGTTTTCAAATCATCTATTCCTAAAATCGGACTCAGTATATATTTGTCCAGAAGATAATGGTCTATAATCCCCAAACACTCCTCACAACAGCATTCTTCCTTTAGTGTAAGTTTATAAAACTGTCCATCTAAATAAAGACTTATAAAGTGTTTTTGCTCTGGATAATATGGGTTTTCCCCTTTATTTTCAATGATAAATTTATCCTCCAACTGATGCAAAAACTGCTCTACTGTCAGACCATTCAAATCTTTGACAACCTTATTAAAATCATTAATTTTAATCGATTGGTCAGAAACTATGAAACTATAAACAAAGTTATATGGCTCATTTCCAACATGATTAGGATTTTTATCCTTTCTCCGCTCAGAATAGAGCGCTGTAGATCCCATTCTATGATGCCCATCAGCAATGTAGAACGCCTCTACTTTTGCTAAGATTTGTTCATATTTTTTCAAGGTTTCTTCATCTTGAATTTTCCAAACACGATGTTTAGTTCCCTTGCTGTCTGCATATTCCAAAACAGGATTTTTCCTTTCTTCCTCACTCATAAGAGCCTCTAATTCAGCATTTGAAGAATAGGTCAAAAGCACTGGTTCCGCTTGGAGATTCACACCTTCCAGATACTTAGACAGTTTTTCTTTTCTGTGTGTGAGTGTTTCTTCGTGCTTTTTAATCTTTCCCGAATTATAATCTTCTACGGAAACCAATCCTAAAAGCCCTCTGAAAACACTGCCATCAGGCAATACTTGACAATACAAATAATATCCTGATTCGTCCTCCTGATGTAAGTTGTGATTTCTCAGCAACTCCTCATAATTCGCCCTCACTCTACCCAAATTCTGCTCCAAATTCTGAGGTTCACCAGACAAATACGGTTCCACCATTCTCACATAAGAAAACTCTCTTTCGGCTTTCTTTGCGATTTCTTCATGAGTATAATTACTCAATGGGCGTGTAGGAAAACTTTTTATATACTCCCCATAGGGCGTTATCCCACGAAATGGCTTGAATACGGGCATAAATCTTGTTTTTTATGCTTTAATAATGATTTTAAATGGATCTCATCACATCTACCAATACCTGTACACTTTCTATCGGTAAGGCATTGTACATACTTGCTCTGTATCCTCCCAAGTTTCTATGTCCATTTAGTCCATTGATTCCTGCTTCTTTCCAAGCTTTGTCAAACGCTTCTTTTTTAGATTCATCTAAAAGTTTGAAAGAAACATTCATATTAGAACGGTCTTCTGGATGGCAGAAACTCTCAAATAACGGGTTTCTGTCTATTTCATCATAAAGAAGTTTTGCTTTCGCATTATTTCTCTGCTCTGCTGCTGCTATTCCACCATTTTTTTCAAGGTGCTGTAATGTAAGCAAACTCGCATAAATAGGGAATACAGGAGGTGTATTAAACATCGCATCTTTGCTGATGTGAACCTGATAATCTAAATAAGAAGGAATATCTCTTCCTGTTTTTCCTAAAATATCCTTTTTCACTACTACCAAAGTAGCTCCAGCAGGTCCCATATTCTTCTGAGCACCAGCATAGATAAGGTCAAACTGAGAGAAATCTATTTCTCTACTGAAAATATCCGAAGACATATCACACACTAGAGAAGTTTCCACTTTTGGGAAAGATTTCATCTGTGTACCGAAGATAGTATTATTAGAAGTACAGTGGAAATAGTCATACTCTGCACCCACAGTATAGTCTTTTGGGATGAAGGAATAGTTTTCTTCTTTAGAAGAACCTACGATATCCACCTGTCCAAGTCGTTTAGCTTCTTTAATTGCACCTGCTGCCCAAGTTCCCGTATCTGTGTAAGCTGCCTTCCCTCCTACTTTCATCAAGTTAAAAGGAACCATTACAAACTGTAAAGATGCTCCTCCTCCTAGATAAAGTACATCATAATCATCTCCTAATTTCATTAGTCTTTTTACGATGGCTCTAGCCTCATCCATTACTTCGATGAAATCTTTACTTCTGTGAGAAATCTCAAGTAATGACAATCCGATACCATTAAAATCCAAAATAGCTTCTGCTGATTTCTGGAAAACTTCTTGTGGCAAAATACACGGTCCTGCGCTGAAATTGTGCTTTTTCATTGTTTTAATTTTTATATACGACTTTTTAAATTTTTACTAAACTAAACTTGGGTTTAAAGTTAATTATTTTTCTGCATTCTTCCAAAAGAATCAGGAAAATTATTCTCCATGCATGAACGCCTTCTTCGTAAGAAGCTGCTCCTCTGTCTCCACATGGTCTTCATCTGGCACACAGCAGTCCACAGGGCACACTGCGGCGCACTGCGGCTCATTATGAAAGCCTATACACTCAGTACATTTATCCGTTACTATAAAATAGGTATCATCGCTCACTGGCGGCTGCGCCTCATCCGCATCCAAAGTAAGTCCCGAGGGAAAAGTTATCATTCCTGATAATATAGTCCCATCTGAAGCCCTCCAATCCACTGCACTTTCATAAATGGCATTGTTGGGACATTCAGGCTCACATGCTCCACAGTTGATACATTCGTCCGTTATTTTGATAGCCATTAGTATTATATTTTTTAATTTTGCACAAAGTTAAAAACTTTATTTATATAAAAACAATATTTATGAAAAATGATAAAATAGTTTCCTCTTTATCGCAGTTGGGCGATTTTTTAAACCAATTTCTCTCCGCTAAACCAGAGAGTTTCAATGAAGAAGAAAGCAAATTCGCTTCTTTGATAAAAAAATCTGAAATAGAAAACTCTTGGTTCACAGAAGAAAGCGTAAGATTTTGCCTAAAAAGCTGGGCGAAAAACCTTACCGAAGAGAAAATATCTGCTTGGATAGGTCAATATCATTTTTCTTCCACTCCGAAAAAAATCGGGTTGATTCTCGCTGGAAACATTCCTCTAGTGGGCTTTCACGATGTGATTTGCGTTTTACTGAGCGGAAATATTCCTTTGATAAAACTCTCCTCCAAGGACAGGCTGATTTTACCTTTTTTACTGAACAAATGGAACGAGCTCAGCAGTGGGATTTTGGAGTTTCATTTTGTAGAAAAATTAGAAAATTATGATGCTGTCATCGCTACGGGAAGCAATAATACAGCTAGATATTTGGAATATTATTTCAAAGATGTGCCGAACATCATCAGAAAAAACAGAACTTCCATCGGAGTTCTAAAAGGTAATGAAACCAATGAGGAAATTCAGGCGCTTGCGGAGGATATTTTCCGATATTTTGGACTGGGCTGCCGAAATGTTACCCGACTTTTCATTCCTGCTGAAATGCCTTTGGACAGATTGTTTGAGAATTTTATCAATTTTAAAGAAATCATCAATCACAACCAATATGCCAATAATTACGACTACAACAGAGCCATTTACCTGCTGAACCAAGAGCAGTTTTGGGACAATAATTTCGTAATGCTCAAAGAAGATGAAAAACTTTTCAGTCCGCTGTCCGTCATCAATTTCAGCCGATATGAAACGATAAACGATGTTCAGAATTTCCTTTCGGAAAATGAGGAAAACATTCAGTGTGTTGTGGCAAATTCTACACTTGAAATCCCTGCGGCTATCGGCTTTGGAGAGGCGCAGCATCCTGAATTAGACACCTATGCTGATAATGTAGATACGATGGCGTTTTTAAGTAATTTGTAAAATTGCTTTTCCAAAAAAATATTTATATTTGTAGAATTAAATTTAAAAACAAAAATTTTTATGGAATTTACAAATCAATTGGTAGCAATGTCCACTGAGGAGCAAAAAGCTTCTTTTTATAGAAAAACTTATATGCATGTGGCGTTGGCTATTTTGGCTTTCATCTTTGTAGAAACTGCTTTACTAATGGTAGTTCCTGCTGAACTTATCATGGGAATGGTTTCTCAGAAGTATGTATGGCTACTAATCATCGGTGGATTTTGGCTGGCTTCTATGTTGGCTGAAAAATGGACTATGGCCAGCAGCCGTGCTATGCAGTACGCTGGATTAGGTTTTTATGTGCTTTTGGAAGCAATTATTTTCTTGCCATTGATTTATATAGCTGTTGCTTATACAGGTGGCAAAGTTATTTTACAAGCAGGATTGATTACTTTCATGCTATTTTTAGGGCTTACAGGTGTGGCTCTTACTTCTAAAAGAGATTTTTCTTTCTTAAGAAGTTTTATCGTTATTGGAGGGTTTATTTCTCTTGGGCTAATCGTTGCAGGGATGCTTTTTGGGTTCAATCTTGGACTTTGGTTCTCTGTTGGAATGGTTTTCCTAGCAGGAGCAAGTATTCTCTACCAAACCAACCAGCTTAAAAATATCTATACAACAGAACAATATGTAGGAGCTTCATTACAACTGTTCGCTTCTGTAATGCTTCTATTCTGGTATGTTTTGAGAATTTTAATGAGCAGAAAAGACTAACAAAATATTTATAAAACACGAAATTCGGGAGGCTAAATCTTGATTCTCGTGTTTTCGTTTTTTATTTTTTATTTAACCAATTTATTCTAAATATTATGTCATACGGACTTTTAAAAGGAAAAAAAGGAATTATCTTCGGAGCTTTGGATGAAAACTCTATCGCTTGGAAAGTAGCAGAAAGATGCCACGAAGAAGGTGCTGAATTTGTACTAACTAACGCTCCTATCGCTATGAGAATGGGAGAAATCAATAATCTAGCAGAAAAAACAGGTGCGGATATCGTTCCTGCTGATGCGACTTCTATGGAAGATTTAGAAAAATTATTTGACCATGCTATCGCAAAATTTGGGAAAATAGACTTCATTCTACACTCTATCGGGATTTCTGTGAATGTAAGAAAAGGGAAACACTACACAGAGCTCAACTACGACTGGCTAGAAAAAGGCTGGGATGTTTCTGCGGTATCTTTCCACAAAGTGATGAAACTCGCTTGGGAAAAAGACTGCATGAATGAGTGGGGCAGTATCCTTGCGCTTACTTACATCGCGGCTCAGAGAACTTTCCCTGATTATAACGATATGGCGGACAACAAGTCTTACCTTGAAAGCATCGCTAGAACCTTCGGGTATTTCTGGGGCGAAAGAAAAGTGCGTGTCAATACCATTTCCCAGTCGCCTACAATGACTACGGCAGGACAAGGAGTGAAAGGTTTTGATGGGTTCATCAAATTTGCAGAAGATATGTCTCCACTAGGAAACGCAACTGCTGCAGAATGTGCAGACTACTGTATTTCCCTCTTCTCTGACCTTACGAGAAAAGTAACAATGCAGAATCTCTTCCATGATGGTGGATTTAGCAACACAGGAGTTTCCACAAAAGTAATGGAAAGATACAGCAAAGGATAATTTTCCAAAATAAATAAAAGATGGCTTTTTTAAGTCATCTTTTTTATTTTAATCATTTCCATAATTAAAGTTTTAGCCTTATCTTTATCCCAAAAATTTTTTATGAAAAAAAATTATTTCTTAATTTTAGGTGTTTTATTTGTTTTAGTGGGATGTAGAGAAGATTCTCACAATGAAATCCAAACAACAGGGAAGAAAGAATTTCTCAGTGGGTATAACCTTTTCTTCATGGATTATGATATTACAAATCCTTTTGCTTACCCTCTTGTTAAATTAACTAATGATGGCACACATTACACTAAAAAAAGCTATACCAATCCTCTTATTCGTAGTGAAATCAGTATAGATAGTATATATTATGATATCAAGTATGGACAAAACCTTGTATCCATTGAATTAAAATCAACGCCAAGATTCCATGTTAAAAAATACAAAAAACTAATCAAATTCAACAAAGATAAAATTACAGAAATCATAAACCTTAATGATTCTTTAGTTTTTGAATATAAAGGCGATGTACTTCATGAAGTAACCCACCTAAAAAAAGGACCTTGGAAAAAGCACAGATATTACTTCAATTCTTCTGGTAATCTAGACAGTATAGTAACAAGGTATGGAAGCCTAAAAACAAATAGCGAAAACAAACCTTACTACATATACAATAGAGACAATGAAACCTCAAAAATCAGAGATATTCAAGTGTTTTCTAACTATGATAATGCAGAAAATCCATTGAAAGAACTTGGTATTTTTGATGAAGTATTTATTCGCTCTCTATCAAAAAACAACTACCGAAAATATCAAAAATTCTCCGTAAGATTTTCTATTCCTTTAAATAAAATAGATACTGTTTCTAGACAAGAGCGAACATGGGATTTTAAATATCTTAACGGTAAACCCGTATTTTAAAAAATCATTATATAAACTATAATATTATGAAAATAAACTTCAATCAAGAATGGAGAGAAAAACTCCTTCAGCGCTTTTTAACTTATGTAAAGATATATTCCACCAGCGACCCTGAATGTGAGGAAACGCCGAGTTCTCCGCAGCAGTGGGACATCGCGAAATATCTTTTTGAGGAAATGAAAGCCATCGGTCTGGAAGATGTCTCTATCGATGAAAACGCCTATGTATACGGATTTATCCCGTCTAATATAGAGAAAAAAGTACCTACTGTGGGATTTATCGCCCATTTTGACACTTCGCCTGATTTCAATGGTAAAGATGTGAATCCACAAATTTGGGAAAATTACGATGGAGGCGACCTGCTTCTTAACCAAAAGACAGGCTTCACCCTCTCTCCTAATAAGTTCGAAAATCTGAAACAATACAAGGGACAAACCCTAATTACCACAGATGGAACGAGCCTTCTCGGAGCTGATGACAAGGCAGGAGTAGCAGAAATCATGACAGCTGCAGAATACCTTATCCAGCATCCTGAGATAAAACACGGAAGAATAGCCGTGGGATTCAACCCTGATGAAGAAATCGGAAAAGGTGCGCACAAGTTCAATGTAGAAAAATTCGGTGCTGAATGGGCTTACACCATGGATGGAAGTGATGTGGGCGAGATAGAGTATGAGAACTTTAATGCGGCTGGAGCGGTTATAAAAATCCACGGATTGAGTGTACACCCTGGTTATGCTTATGGAAAGATGATAAATGCTGGGCTTCTCGCTGCTGAGTTTATCCAGTCGCTCCCTGCTAACGAAACTCCTTCCACTACAAGAGGTTTTGAAGGTTTTTATCATCTATTAGACCTAAAAGCCGATGTTTCCGAAGCAAAGTTACAATACATCATCCGTGACCACGATGAGCAGAAATTTGAAAACCGCAAGAAATTCATCGCAGAAAAAGTAGCGGAATTCAACCAAAAATATGGCGAAAATGTCTTTGAAATAGAGATAAAAGAGCAATATCTCAACATGAAAAAACAATTTGAAGGCAAAATGCACATCATAGAAGTGGCAGAAAGAGCCATGAAAAACCTTGGAATCACTCCAGAAGTAAAGGCTATCCGAGGCGGAACCGATGGCGCACAGCTGTCTTACATGGGACTTCCTTGCCCTAATATCTTCGCAGGAGGGCTTAACTTCCACGGGCCTTATGAATATGTTCCATTAGAATCTATGGAAAAAGCCACAGAAGTCATCATCGAAATCGCTCAAGAAGTAGAGAAATTATAAAAATAAATCGCCTTTTATAGGCGATTTATTTTTTTGTCTTTGTAAGTTTTATTTCGCTTCATCGTACGGAAGCCTGTTGATAATAGACCTTCCGAGAGAGACCTCATCTGCATATTCCAGCTCATCCCCCACCGAAATTCCCCTTGCGATGCTGGAAAATTTCACATTAAAATGCTTGAATTTCTTATAGATATAGTAAGCCGTGGTATCACCCTCCATCGTTGCACTCAGCGCAAAAATCACTTCTTTTAGGCTTTCTCCATTGAGCTTTTTTTCAATGCTGGAAATGTTCAGCTGGTGCGGCCCTATGCCTTCCATCGGAGATATTTTTCCTCCTAAAACCAAATATTTTCCGTTATATTTAGAAGTATTTTCTATTGCGAGAACATCCCTTACATCTTCTACAATGCAGAGCGTTTCGGTGTTTCGCTTTTCATCAGCACAGATTTCACAAACATCAAAATCCGAGAAATTATGACACTCTTGGCAGTATTTTATATTCGTTACTAGACTTTCCAAAGCCTGTGAAAGCGCCATTCCCTGAGATTTGGGCTGTCTGAGAAGGTGCAGCGCCAGCCGAAGAGCCGATTTTTTGCCTATCCCTGGCAGTCCAGAAATCTCCTCCACTGCTCTGGATAATACTTTACTTGGGTATTCCATTCGGCAAAAATAAGAAATTCTCCCTAAAATTTACTTTTGGTAATAAATCTTATTCACTTCATCCGCTTTGATGAAAGTTCCCAGTTTCTGCTCCTTTATCCTTTCTGTGAAGAGTCTTCCCATAAGGTGGTCATACTCATGCTGGAAAATCACCGCTGTGAAACCTTCTACCAGCTCTCGTTTTTTCTCTCCTTCCAAAGTTTCGTAAACCAAATCAATCACAAGACTGCGGTAGACTTCTCCTCTTTCGTTTGGAATGGAAAGACAACCTTCCGCACCAAGCCTTAGCGCTGAAGACATCCATTTGATTTCTGGATTTACAAAAAACTCAAAAGGTTTTCCTTCCTTGTCAAATCTCTGCACCCAAATCGCCTTTATATTCAGTCCTACCTGCGGCGCGGCGATACCCACGCCCTGTTCGTCTTTCACTGTGGCGAGCATTCTCTCGGCTAACAGCTTCAAATTCGGGTCTTTGGCATCCACTGGGCGGGAAACATCTTTTAGTATTTTCAAATCTTTAGGATTGGTGATTTGTAAAACCCTCATCGGTTCGGTGCTTTTTCCTGATTTGATGAGGACAATATCCTCTTTCCCGATTTTCTTCTGAGCCTCTACAGCAGTTCCTAGCAGAACCATGCTTAATAAAAAAATTCTTATCATTGTTATCTATTTTTTGATGATTATTAAAGACAAATTTAATAATTTTTGGAAATAATAAGTCTCCTTATATTCAAAATATCTTCTTATCTTTGGGGAAAAATTTTTATTCCTTTTTTACTCAAAGTAAATTATGAAAAACCTAAACTACCCTTTAGATTTTAAATTTAAAATTACCACTTTAGCTAGTGATTTTAACATTACCGACCGAGACGGAAAACACATCGCCTATGTAAGGCAAAAAATGTTTAAACTAAAAGAAGATGTGGTAGTCTTCCGTGATGAAGAGAAAAGTGCAGAACTTTTCAGAATAAAGGCCGATAGATGGCTGGATTTCAATGCAAGCTACAGCATCACAGGAGCTGACGGCACTAATTATGGAAAACTTACCCGAAAAGGAATGCGTTCCATATGGAAATCTACCTACGAAGTCTATAATGAAAACAACCAGCATAAATACACCATAAGAGAAGATAATGCGTGGGTGAAGTTTTGGGATGGTCTTGTAGGAGAACTACCTATAATAGGCTGGTTTACAGGATATTTCCTAAATCCCACCTACAGCCTGAAAGACTCTTCAGGGAAAACTCTTTTTACACTAAAGAAAATGCCTTCACTGCTGGGCAGAAGATTTCAACTGGATAAATTAACCGAAAGTGATGAAGATGAAACACTTATCGTTCTTTCCTACCTTATGATGGTACTTTTAGAAAGAATGAGAGGATAAATATTAACTTTAAATAAAAATTTTATGAGTTTATCAAACATAGAACCGCAGATTATTTGGAAAAACTTTTCTAAACTAAATGCAGTTCCAAGACCTTCCAAAAAAGAAGCGAGAGTAATAGAGTTTATCAAGAATTTTGGGGAAAGCCTAAGCCTTGATACTCAAGTGGATGAAATAGGAAATGTAATCATCCGAAAACCTGCAACAGCAGGGATGGAAAACCGCAAAACCATCGTTCTACAGGCCCACCTTGATATGGTTTGTCAAAAAAACAACGATGTAGATTTTGACTTTGAAAATCAAGGAATTCAAATGTTTGTAGATGGTGACTGGGTGAAAGCAAAAGGAACGACACTCGGTGCAGACAACGGGCTTGGCGTGGCGGCTGTTATGAGTATTTTGGAGAGCAGTGATATCGCTCATCCTGCATTAGAAGCCCTTTTCACGATAGATGAAGAAACTGGAATGACAGGAGCTTTTAACCTAAAACCCAATGTACTAAAAGGCGAAATCCTCCTAAACCTAGACACAGAAGAAGACGATGAAATAGACATAGGCTGTGCTGGTGGCGTGGATGTAACGGCTACACAAACCTACAAAACTGCTCCTACAAAAGGAAATTTAGTAAAAATAGAAATCAAAGGACTGCAAGGCGGACACTCTGGAATGGACATCCACAAAGGTTTTGGGAATGCAAATGTACTCCTTGGAAGACTGCTCTATAACAGCGTTGAAAGTCAAGAAATAGAGCTTATTTCCATCGATGGCGGTGGACTGAGAAACGCTATTCCAAGAGAGGCTACCGCTGTTTTTTCAGTGAAAAATGCTGATGAATTCATTACAGAAGCTAATGAATTAAAAGCTGAAATTCTACAAGAATTTGCGAGCATTGAAAAGGATTTGGTTATCAATATTGAAAAAACTGAAAGCTCTGAAAATGGTCTTTCCAAAGAAAATTCAGCCCAAATCATCCGCGTGCTGAAATCCGCTCACAACGGCGTATACAGAATGTCTCCTGATGTGGCTGACCTAGTGGAAGCATCCAACAACATCGCCAGAGTGGAACTAAAAAATGGTAGTTTGAAAATCCTAAACCTTACCCGTTCATCTGTGGAGTCTTCTAAATTCAATGTGGCTAACCAACTAAAAGCTGTTTTTGAACTGGGCGGGCTGAATGTAGAGTTTAGTGGCTCTTACCCTGGCTGGAAACCAAATCCAAATTCAGAAATTCTCCGAATAATGGAGAAACTCTACACGGATAAATTTGGTTCAAAACCAAATGTAGTGGCGTGTCATGCTGGATTAGAATGCGGAATCATCGGGGCTCACTATCCTAAAATGGAAATGGTAAGTTTCGGGCCTACTATCAAGGGCGCACACTCTCCTGATGAAAGAGCAAGCATTTCTTCTACACAGAAATTCTGGGATTTCTTAAAAGATATTCTTAAAAATATTCCAAATAAATAACCGAAAAACACCGAGCAAAATTGCTCGGCGTTTATATTTTTGTTTAAAAAAAATTATTTTTGTTTAGTCACTACAAATAGATTTTCTTTGGACAAACCTACCAATTCGTGCTCTACATCCACTGGTATATCATAGTAGTCATTCGGTTTTAAAATAATCTCTTGTTCGTTTATAATAAACTTAACCTCTCCTTTTAAAACAACCAAAGAAGCTGGCGTAGAAGTTTTATGTTTTTTAAAAACTCCGTTCTTTCCTAATGATACCGCTACTTGTTTTACTTTTTCTGAATCTCTCAGTATATTAAAATGAGGTTTTTCAGAATTATAATTTTCAGAGTTATCCAAATTAGTTTTAACCAAGGATTTTACATTTTCCCAAGTCTTTCCGTTGTAAACATTCTTTATTTTTTTGTCTTTAAGAAGTTTTTCCGCTTTTGCAGCTCTTATTCCCGCTTTACAAAACACCACTATATTTTTCTTTCCTTCCAGTTTAGATAGGTTATTTTCTAATTCTGTGATTGGAATATTTATAGAATTTTTCACATTTCCTTGTGCAAATTCTTCTGGAGTTCTTACATCTACTAAGATTGTTTCTTTTTGATTAATAATTTCTGACAAAGACTGCGCTGCCAATTCTGCTGTGGAAATCAAAAGAAATCCTATCGCAAACAAAATTTTCTTCATAACTTATATATTTTAAAGTCAGCGAATATACAAATTTTATTTATTCCAAATTAGATTTTTATTCATAAAATCATATTTCACTGAAAATCAATAATTTTCATTCAAAAACAAATTTAATATCTTTGGGCATTATTTTTTTCATTCATCTATGAATATAAAAGAACTAAAAAATGCTGTAATATTATTTGCTGGAGACTCTGGAGATGGGATACAACTCACGGGAGCGCAGTTTAGCCAGACTGTGGCTTTTTTCGGAAACGACCTTAATACTTTGCCCGATTTCCCTGCCGAAATCCGCGCACCTTCGGGGACTATAGCGGGAGTGTCTGGGTTTCAGATTCATTTTGGAAGTAAGGAAATCAATTCTCCTGGTGATGCTTGTGATGTTCTGGTCGCAATGAACGCTGCTGCCCTAAAGAAAAACATCAACAAAGTAAAAGAAGCTGGAATCATCATATGCAATTCTGCTGGTTTTGATAGAAAAAATCTAAACTTAGCTGGTTATGAGGCTTCTCCATTAGAGGCTTTATCGGGTGATTTTACGGTTTATGAAATTGACATTACCAAAAACACCATCGAGGCTCTGAAAGAAACTTCTCTTTCTCAAAAAGAAAAAGACAGGTCTAAAAATATGTTTGCCCTTGGGTTCATCTACTGGCTGTTTTCCAAAGATATAGAACAAACCAAACAACATATTGAGGAATATTTCTCAAAGAAACCAGAAATCCGAGACGCCAACCTCAGCGTTCTAAAAGCTGGATATCAGTATGGTGAAATTGCGGAAATATTCACAGAGCGGTATTCCGTAGAAAAAGCTGAAATGCAGGAAGGAACTTACAGAAGTATTTCAGGGAATGAAGCCGTAGTTTTAGGGATTTTATCAGCTGCACAAAAAGCTGATTTGGAGGTTTTTTACGGAGGATATCCCATCACTCCTGCATCAGACATTCTGCATCATTTAGCTAAATATAAACCACTGGGAGTCAAGACCTTTCAAGCGGAGGATGAAATCGCTGCCATGACCTCTATCATAGGGGCTTCCTTTGCCGGGGATTTAGGAGTTACTGCCACTTCGGGCCCTGGAATGGCACTAAAAACAGAAGGGCTGGGATTAGGCTTTATGCTGGAACTGCCCATGGTCATTATAAATGTACAACGAGGAGGGCCTTCTACTGGGCTTCCTACAAAGACTGAACAGGCCGACCTGCTCCAAGCCGTGCATGGAAGAAACGGCGAAGCGCCCATTCCTGTAATCGCACCACAGTCGCCTTCTGACTGCTTTGAGGCTGCTTTTGAGGCCGCGAAAATCGCTTTGGAATACACCACTCCTGTCATTCTTCTTTCCGATGGATATTTGGGGAACGGAACCGAGCCTTGGCTGATTCCGAATTTTGAAAATTTACCAAAAATCCAATCGCCTTTCATAAAAGAACCCGACGAAAACGAATATCTGCCGTATCTAAGAGAAGCAAATCTTTCAAGAAAAATAGCCGTTCCTGGTACTAAAGGAAAGGAACACATCGTAGGAGGATTAGAAAAGCAGGAAAACACAGGGAATGTAAGCTATGATGCTGAAAATCACCAAAAAATGGTAAAATTAAGAGCCGAGAAATTTAATAATATTAAACATTCTTATACTCCGCTTACCTTTGACCAAGGCAAGGAAAACGCTGATATTCTAATACTTTCATGGGGCTCTTCGTATGGAAGTATCCGCGATGCAGTGAAAAACCTGCTTCAGGATAATGTTTCTGTTGCTCATCTTCAATTAAAAAATTTGGCTCCGTTTCCACAGGATTTGGGAGAAAAACTAAGCATGTTTAAGAAAATCATTATCCCTGAAATTAACAACGGACAACTCATTCACCTGATACAAGATGAATACCAGATAAAATGCATCCCTTTTAACAAGATAAAAGGAACGCCTTTCCTCTCTTCGGAAATAGAAGAATTTGTAAAAGAGGAAAGTAAGAAATAAGAAAAAAAGTTTGGCAAAATATTTGTCTATCAATTAGGAATATTAAATAAAAAACCATGAATAAGATTTTTGCAATGTTTATGCTTTGGGTTTCGGCTATGATCTCGGCACAGCTGAATCACATTAACAATGGAGAGAAAATATCATACAGGATACACTACGGATTCATCAATGCGGGAACAGCAGAACTTACCACTAGCCAAGTAAATTACAAGGGCAAAGACCATCTTCGTGTGATAGGAGTAGGGAAAAGCACAGGGATAGTCAATACTTTTTTCAAGGTAAATGATGTCTATGAAAGCTATATAGATCTGGCGACTGGACTACCCAGCTTCTATGTGAGAAACATCTCCGAAGGAAGCTACAGAAGGCATTATGAGACTACTTTTAATCACGATAACAAGACTTTGGTTCTGTATGACAAACTCAAAAAAAACTCACGAAATTTCAACACTTTTGAGGGAATACAAGATATGCTTTCTGCTTTCTATCACCTAAGAAATATGGACAGCAGCAAACTAAAAGTAGGAAACCAAGTGAAACTGACTGTCTGGATAGATGACGAAACCTACCCTTTCATGCTGAAAATAGTAGGTGTAGAAAAAAAGAAAACTAAATTTGGGAAAATAGAATGTCTTAAAATAGTTCCATCCGTACAGAGCGGAAGAATATTTAAAGAAAAAGAAGGAGTAACCATGTGGGTAACCAATGACCAAAACCATATCCCTGTAGAGATGGAGGCAAAACTCCTCGTAGGCTCACTAAAAGCCAGCATCAGTGGATATTCTAACCTAAAATACAATTTGGATTTTAAAAAATAAAATAAATCGTGCTTTTCGGCACGATTTATTGTTTTTAGTTCATCTTTATAGTGTAAGAAATTCCTACATGGAACCATCTTTTAGGAAGCGGAACCAGCGCTACTTCTTCATACTGGGTATTGGTCACATTATTGATTAACCCATAAATGTCCAGCCCATTTCTCTTGAAAGAAATTTTATAATCCAACAGATGATAACTTAGGAAATCCAATCTTTGGTTATATCTATAAATCAACTGATTAGAGAAATATTTCAAAAATCTAGCTTCTACTTTACCCACCAGCTGGTGTTTTAGGTTTTCTAGTGCATATTTAGAGAATGCATAGCCTTCGGTTTCTCTCTTATTATCAATATAAGTATATCCCGCAGAATAACTGAACCAATCCACAGGTCTATGGCTAAACTCCACTTCTACCCCTTTCAGATTGATATCTCCTATATTTTTTGATGCCCATTTTTCAGCGGATGTATTTCTTACCCAGTCTAAAGCATTGCTAGAATTTCTCATAAAACCGCTCACTTTCGCTGTGATTTTAGGATTTTGATAACGATAGCCCACCTCTGAAGAAATAGCGCTTTCTGGCTTTAAATCAGCGTCTCCTATATTTCCTGCATCAGAATAATATAGTTCAGTAAAAGTAGGAATTCTATTGACTTTCGCTACATTGGCGTAGATTTTATTATTTTCATTAAAATTAAATCCTACATCTACACCTGGGTAGAAGAAATTCCCTACCGTGTTATAATTTGCCCAAGAAATACCAGGGACAATCTGCAATTTTTCACTGAAAAAAGAGAAATGATGCTCAAAGAAAACCTGAGTCAAAAAACGGTTTCTATGCCCCAAGTTATTACTCGCTAAAAACTCTTTTCTAATTTCTACCCCAAGTCCCGTAGTTCCTATTACAGATTGATAATTGGCATTCAGCTGCCCTCCCACATTATTCCCAATGTGCATATTTCTGTATGCTGCAGGGTTATATCTTCTCCATAGATACATGTCCTGCCCTCTACGCCAGTAGGCATTGGCATTCAGCCCCCAGTTCCCCAATTTTTGTCTGTATGCCATACTTACGATGGATGCCTGTGTTTCTTCGTACTGGTCGGCAGAAGAGCCATAGAAGCTATTTGAACCGAATTTCTTTTCGCTGAAACCAGCCTGAATTCCCACTTTTCCGTTTTTAATATCAAGTTGATTTTGATAAAAAACATTTCTAACCTGATAGTCTGTATTATAGCGGTACCCTGTGGAATAAGCCGTATTCGCCTGTAAAGACTGGGAAAACTTCTCTCCGCCCAAATTGATATTTGCGCCCAAAGAATACGCTTCAAAATCGCCACCTTCGGCAGTTATTTTTACTGTTTTTTCTTTGTGTGTTTTAGTAATGATGTTAATAACACCTGCATAAGCATTATTCCCAAAACGCCTTGCAGCAGGGCCTTTTACGATTTCTATCTGCTCTACATTAGAGAGGTCTATGGGAATATTGAAACTATTATGCCCTGTCTGGCTGTCGTTCATACGGATGCCATTCACCAAAATCAAAACTTGGTCATAAGACCCTCCACGGATAGAGATATCGGACAGAACGCCATTTCCGCCTCTTTTTCTGATATCCACTCCTGTATACTGCTGTAGGAGTTCATCTATGCTCTTGGCAGGAGACTGCTCTATTTCTTTATGCTGGATGACTACTATGTTTTCATTGACCTTTTGGTAGGGAGTTTCAAAGAATTTTCCTTGAATAAGCACCTCATCTATTTGTTTTTCTTGAGCAGAAAAAGTAGCTAATGTTCCTAAAAACATTATGCTAAACAACTTTTTATTCATTTTTATTATATTTTTTAAGGGAGCAAATATAATACTTTTTCAATAAATGTTGCTACTTATGACTTTTTTCATACAATTTATCCCTCTGAAAAAATCTTTTTATCCTTTTATATTTTATATATTTGCTTGGGTTTTAAAAAGTTAAAAAAGCCATGTTTTTCGCTCAAAAATATGTGTATAAATCATCTGTTGTGCAGGGTTTCGCACAGCATATTTTATGTTTAGATGATTTTGCTTTTTCCCATATGTGTACTGACATTATCTTTCTCAATAAATAAACCAACTATTTTCTGTAGCTGGTTTCTAATTTCTAACAAAAATTTAAAACTATTTATATATGAAAAAACTATACTTAGATGACTTACGAGTAACTCCAGAAGGCTTTGACAGAGTGTATAATTATGCAGATTTTGTAGAATATATTACACAAAACGGCCTGCCTGATTTTATTTCTTTTGACCATGACTTAGGCGAAGATGAGTCTGGATATGACTGCGCCAAATATCTGGTGGAGTACTGCATAGAGCACAATCTTTCGCTCCCAAAATTCTCTGTTCACAGCCAAAATCCCGTAGGCAAAGAAAATATAGAAAGATTACTAAATAATTTTTCTGCAAGTTTCTAAAACCAAATTTTAACTAAAACAAGCAGCTGTCCGAAGAGCTAACCCAATAAAAGGCGACATCCGAAAAGCCTAAAAAAGAGTAGGAATAAAACAATTAAAAATTTTAATAAAATGAAAAAAAGTGTTTTAATGGGTGCATTGTTAATATGTATAGCACCAAGTGTTTTTGGACAAAAGAAATCAGCTTATGAAACAAAAAAAATAGCTATAGAAAACAAATATCTACAGCAGATGGGAGTACCTCTGTCTGATATTACCCAGCTTAGAAAGAAAGGAGATTTCTTTATCAATGCTTTATTTGCCGAAAAGCTAAGTTTATATGGTAAAAACAAAGGTACAGCACAGCAAATGGCTCTTGTATCAAAAATGGCCGATGAACTAAAAGCCGCAGAAAAACTAAAAACAACTGCAGAAATAAAAGCAGAGAAAGATAAAAAACAACAAGTTGAAGAGAAAAAAGAAGCTGAAAAACTGCAGAGAGAAAAATTATCAAAAGAACTAGAAGAGAGAGAAAAGATGGAAAAACAAGAAGCTATTATAAAAGCTCAAGACATCAATTATATCAAAAATGAGACTAAAGAAAGTTTTCTTGAATGGGCAAAAAAAGGAGAATTTGAATCAAGCAAAGAACACAATGAGCGAATTCAAAATGAAAAAATAAAGAAATTACATCAAGAAATTGCAACACACTTTATAAATAATGAAAGGCAGATATATATAAATTTAGGGACATATAATGCTGATGATAAGATCTACCCTATTACTATAATTAATCACTTTCCCGAAGTTTCGATAGAAAGCAATATCCCCTTTGAAAAGGAGGAAGCCATTGAACTTAATATGGCTATAGGAAACAGAGATTATGTTTTTCCAATCGATCCTGATGATTGGTTTTTAAAAGACGGCTTCCTTTTTCCTATCAATATAGAAATATATTATAATGAATCTAAATCTAAAAAAATCTCTGATAAAGGAAACAATCCTCTTTTTTCAGAATATGTTTTTAATACCCATGAGTTAGGATTATCGGAATACTTCCCAGAAAACTATGTATTTACATTAGATAAAAATATTTTCAAAGAAATAATGGAGAAAAAAGAATATTAGATAGCATTAATATCTAAAAAATATTAAAATTATTTAACACACTAAAACATATGAAAAAGAAACATTCATTCTTCATGAAAGATGAAAATAATTCAGACAGAATAGAAGGTCTTGTTGAGGCTTTTTTATCTTGGACACTTCAATGCTGTGATGCTGATAATGCTATAAAATACAATAATTATAAGTCCCATAAATATTGTAGAAAAATAGCATCTGTATTACTCTTTGGCAATCCAGATAGTTTAGATGACAATGTTTATAAGATAGAAAGAGCCAAAACATGGAGACAATGGGACAGAATAGATCTATGGGCAGAGTTTGAGATAACCAATATTGAAACTCAAGAAAAGAAAAAATATGCTCTTCTCATTGAGGTGAAAGGATATTCATCAACTCATAGCGATCAATTAGCACGATATAAAACTATTTTTGAAAATCATTATAAAGATAAAGGTTTTAAATCAGAATTTATTTATTTCAGTTGTAAGGATAATCTAAACGATACAGAAAAAAAAGATTGTATGGAAGCAGGCTACAGAGCCTACACTATGGATCAAGTATTTGATTTAGCAAATCCAAACAAAGATTGGGATTATACAGGTAATGCTCTTTTTGATGAGTTTTGGTTCACTACTTGGTAAATTTTTAAAGAGTTTTTAGATTTTTAGAAAACATGATAAAAATCATTATTTTTTTAAGTTCTTCAAAAAATCTTTTGGCATGCTTATTGATTTACTAAAAATGTTTTTAATTTAAATTTTATTTTACCATTATGAAAAAAATGATTTTGCCTGTTTTATTAACAGGGCTTTTCGCAGTGAGCTGTTCAAAAAAAGAAGAAGCTAAAACTGAAACTCCACAAGCTGTAGAAGCTGACAGCGCTCAGCAAGCTCAACCAGAGGAAGCTGCTAAAGCAGAAGCTCCTAAGAAGCATGTAGGTGAGTTCTCTGGAAAACTTCCATCTGCTGACGGTCCTGGTATCGAAATGAAATTAACTCTAAACGAAGATGGTTCTTTCCTTTTGGATGAAACTTATTTAGAGAAAAAAGATGGTCAGTTCAACGCTAAAGGTTCTTACGAAGTAAGCGCTGATGGTGCTTTCGTTACTCTTAAAGAAGAAGGAAACGATAAACCAAGAGTTTTCTTAGTAGAAGAAGATGCTGCTTACCTTGTTGAGAAAGTAGGTGATGCTAAAAAGCCTGAATACAAATTGGCTAAAAAATAAGCTAACACTGTCTTAAACAAGAAAAGTCGGAGTTTTTCTCCGACTTTTCGCTTTTTAATATTTTTCTGATTTATTAGCTCAGACCGCTGATATTTCCCTCTGCATCTATGGTCATTCCCTCTGCCATAGGAACTTCTGGAAGTCCTGGCATACGCATAATATCACCCAAAATAGGAATCACAAAACCAGCTCCCGCTGCGAACTCAAAACCTCTCACTGTGACATCAAAGCCTGTAGGTCTTCCTATTTTTTTCTCATCATCACTCAGTGATTTCTGCGTTTTTGCTATGCATACAGGCAGTTTATCAAATCCGAGATCCTTTATAATTTTAAGGTCAGCTTTTGCTTTCGGTGAATAGACCACGCCTTCCGCTCCGTATATTTTCTTTGCTACAGCCTCTATTTTAGCTTCTATGCTTTCTTCTAATGGATATAAAAATTTGAAATCAGGCTGCTGTTCCGTTGCCTCCACTATTGTTTTCGCTAAATCTCTCATTCCCTCTCCTCCGTGCATAAATTCATCAGCCAAAACAGCATGAACTCCCAGCTTAGCGCATTCATCTTTCAAAAACTTGATTTCTTCCTCTGAATCCGTAGCAAAATGGTTAATCGCTACCACAGGCTGAAATCCGTAATTCTGAGCGTTTTCTATATGTTTACAAAGATTTCCGAAACCTTTTTTCAGGTATTCTAAATTCGGGCTTCCGTATTCATCTTTTTTCGCTCCGCCATGGTATCTCAGCGCCCTGATAGTCGCCACTATCACATACGCATCAGGTTTTAATCCTGCATATCTGCATTTAATATCAATGAACTTTTCTGCTCCTAAATCTCCACCAAAACCAGCTTCCGTAACGACATAATCACCGAGAGAAAGCCCTATTTTAGTAGCGATAATGGTATTTGTCCCCTGTGCAATATTCGCAAAAGGGCCGCCGTGAAGAATGGCAGGATTTCCCTCCAAAGTCTGAACCAAATTAGGTTTAATGGCATCTTTCAGTAGGATTGCCATTGCGTTTTCTACCTTTAAATCTCTTGCAAAAACAGGCTTTTTATCATAGGTATAGCCGACAAAGATATTTCCTAAACGCTGTTTCAGGTCTTCAAAATCTTGGCTCAGACAGAGAATTGCCATCACCTCAGATGCAGGCGTGATATTGAAACCTTCTTCCCTTACCACACCGTTTTTATCGCCCATTCCTATGACGATCTGGCGTAGAGCTCGGTCGTTCATATCCATCACTCGCTTCCAGACAATGGTTTTTGGGTCTATATTTAGATTGTGTTTTTTACTTTGTAAATTATTGTCTATCAATGCAGAAAGAAGATTATTTGCCTTTTCCACTGCCGAAAAATCTCCTGTAAAATGCAGGTTGATATCCGCCATTGGGATAACTTGGGCATATCCTCCCCCTGCGGCACCGCCTTTGCTCCCGAAAACAGGCCCTAAACTAGGCTCACGAAGCACCAAAACTGCTTTTTTACCGATTTTATTCAGTCCATCACAAAGCCCCACCGAAACAGTGGTCTTCCCCTCTCCTGCCGGCGTGGGATTGATAGCTGTCACCAAAATCAATTTTGATTTTTTAATTTTTTCTTCATCGATGTATTTTAGAGGGATTTTGGCTTTGTGTCTGCCATAGTATTCTAAATCTTCCTCCTCAATAGCAATTTTGTCTGCGATTTCTCTAATGGGTCTGATGTCCGCACTTTGTGCAATCTGTATGTCTGTTTTCACAATAATTTTGTTTCTTACAAATCTATAAAAATTTGATTTAAAATTAAAAAAAATTTATAGCGAATTAAAATATTAAAATCCCTAAATTTGTAGGCTGTCTATTTTGAAGAATTTTTGTATTTTCGCCAAATATTTTTGAATTCACTATGTCTTTACAAATTACTAATCTAACTAAAAAATTCGGTGAACAAACAGCACTGAATAACATCAACCTCAGCATTGAAAAGAACGAAATCGTGGGACTTCTCGGGCCAAACGGAGCAGGGAAATCCACGCTGATGAAATCCATCACAGGTGTAGTGAAAATAGATGAGGGCGAGATTTTGTTCAACAACAAAGATATCACTCAATATCCGATAGAAAGCAAGAAAAACATCGGTTTTCTGCCAGAAAACAATCCGCTTTACCAAGAAATGTTCGTAAAGGAATATCTGAATTTCGTGGCTGATATCCACAAGATACCAAGCGAAAGAATAGATGAAGTCATCGAGCTGGTAGGCATCACTCCCGAAAAATCCAAAAAGATTTCCCAGCTCTCTAAAGGGTATAAACAGAGAGTGGGACTGGCACAGGCGATTCTCCACCAGCCAGATTTGCTTATCTTGGACGAGCCTACGAACGGACTAGACCCTAACCAAATCATAGAAATCCGAAATGTGATAAAAGAAATCGGTAAGGAAAAAACCATCATCCTTTCCACGCATATCATGCAGGAAGTGGAGGCACTCTGCTCTCGTGTTATCCTCATCCACAAGGGAAATATCCTGCAAGACACCTCTATAGAGGAGTTCAAAGGGCGATACAGCAATCTGGAAGAAGCATTCCAGAGCTATACTAACGGATAATTTTTTTTCATTTTTTATTGTAAAATAGCTTGTCAATTTTAGGGACAAGCTATTTTTATTTCTAAAATATCCATCTTCTCTAATTTCATAGAGTTCAAAAAAATTCGTAAATTTCCAATGTTTTTCTTGTTTTATAAAAAATCATAAAATCATGGGACATTCACACGAGGGACACTGCCACCACCATAGCGTGAGCAGTCTGGAAAATATCAACAGGGCGTTTTACATCGGTATCGGTCTGAATCTGCTCTACACCATAATAGAATTTGGGGTCGGTTTTAAAATCAATTCTTTGGCTTTAATCTCTGATGCGAGCCACAATCTGAGCGATGTCGCCAGCCTAGGGATTTCGCTGGTCGGTATCATTCTTGCCCAAAAAGCCAGCACGCACAGCCTGACTTACGGCTACAAAAAAGCCTCTATCTTGGCTTCACTTATCAATGCTATTCTGCTGGTATTCATTGTCTTTAAAATCATCATAGAAGCTGTGGAACGGCTGAATACACCGCCTCAAATGGAGAGCAGCGGCATCATCATCACTGCTGCGATAGGCGTGATTATCAATGCTATTTCGGCGTTTCTTTTTTATAAAGGACAAAAACACGACATCAACATCAAAGGGGCTTTTCTGCACCTGATGGTAGATGCTTTGGTTTCGGTGGGCGTGATTATCTCTGGGGTGATTATCTATTTCACAGGCTGGAATCTCGCGGATGTGGTGATTAGTTTCATCATCGCTGTGGTGATTTTGATTTCTACTTGGGGACTTTTGACAGAAAGCGTTAAACTCAGCCTAAACGGCGTGCCAGAGGGCATTAACCCTAATGAAATCCAGAAACTAATAGAGGAAATCCCTGCCGTAGAAGACACCCACCACCTCCATATATGGGCAATGAGCAGCTCCGAAAACGCCCTGACCGTCCATCTGGTGGTAAATGAGGGTATAAGTTTCCAAGAAATGGAGCAAATAAAAAAAGAACTCCGCCACAAGCTGGAACATCACAACATCCAGCATTCTACCTTTGAGATAGAAAGCTCTGGCTGTAAATGCGACCAAGAGTTTTGTAAGTAACAAAAACAGCCGCTCACATCGGAACGGCTGTTTTTATTTGTAATTATTGTTTGTTTTGATATAAAATTTTATTCAATCGGATGATGAAATCCACATTCCTTACTCCTGGGGTCACATCTTCCAGATCTATTTTATATACCTGATTATTCCTCACTGCATTGGTGTTTTTCAAGACAGGATCGGTTTTGAAGAAGTTGATTTTCTCCTCTATCGGCTCTGGACGGGACTGAATGTCTATGATGAAAATAGCATCTGGATTTCGCTCTAAAACACTCTCAGGCGTCACGAACTCAAATCTTTTATCCAAATCTGCATAGATATTTATCCCATGAGCTTTATTGACAAGGTCTGTCGCCAAAGCACTAAAAGCCGCCACTCCTCCTTTATACGAAAGTATCAGAACCTTTTTCTTTTCGCCATCTTTTGGAACTACTAAATCCTTTTGGGCTTCATTATATTTGTTTTTCAGCTTAGTGACAAGTGCTTCGGCTCTGTCTGGAACATTAAAAATTTTACCCAATAGAATAATATCATCATAGACATCATCCAGTGTAGGATTTTGGATATCATCCAAACTTCTAAGGTTATAAGGCGCTATTCCCAATTTCATCAAATCTTCTGGTGAGCCCGCCGTTTCTTCATTAATATTTCCTGCCGCAAAGTCTGGCTTTGCAAGTAAGAAAGCCTCTTTATTCATCCTAAAACCGTGACCTTTCAGTTTCTGAGGCACCTTTTCATAGGCTTCTCTATACTCAGGAAGAAGCTCTCCCTCTGTACTTCCTATGATAATTCTGTCCTCCAATCCCAATGCGAGAAGAATCTCCGTAGTATATGGATTAAACAGCGCTGCTCTCTGAGGCGGTGTCGTGATGACTACGGGAACATCCCTGTCAGCATCTTTATAAATGTATTCTACTCTATTTTCTTGTTTGGTATCAGCCTTTGCTGCGGCATCTTTTTTTTCTGAACAAGACAGCACCGCTACGGCAGTCAAAGCCAAAAACAATTGTTTTTTCATGAAACTATATTTTAAAATTATTAGAAACTGTATTTTACATTAAACATCACATTTCTAGGCGTTCCAGGGAATAGTCTTGTGTAGTCAAACGCCCCGCCCCAGTATGTTTTGTTAAATAAATTTCCTACATTCACAGCCAGCTGCATTTTGTTTAATTTATAATAAACTGCTGCATCTACCACTACATAAGAAGGAATAGATAGAGTCCTGTCTGCCCATGCTATTCTATCTCCTACATAGTTTCCTCCTAATCCTATTCCGAAATTTTTCAGCGCTCCTTCCTCGAAATTATATCTTGTCCATAAGTTAAAGCTGTGTTTAGGCGTGTTTCCACTTCTGTATCTTTCACCATTTTCTGTCATATGAGCATCGATGAAAGAATATCCAGCATTAACCTGCCAGTTTGGTAAAATTCTACCAATGACCTCCATCTCTATCCCTTGAGAACGCTGATCACCTCCTTCTATCTTTAATGCATCATTATCATTAGGATCATCCATCAATACATTTTGCTGATGAATATTAAAATAAGCAATGTTTGCATTCAGTTTTCCATCCAGCCATTCTGTTTTCAGTCCTCCTTCCAGCATTTTAGATGTCATCGGCGAGAATGGACCTCCATAAGCTGTAGTTCCTAAATAAGCATTGGTCTGCACCTCAAATCCTTCTATATATGATGCATATACATTCATGTTTTTAGTCGCCTCATAGATAACGCCTAATCTCTTCAGCAGTTTGTGCTGTTTTGTGGCAGCTTCATTTTTAAGTTTATAATTCGTTTTATCTAAATACCATTCTTGTCTGATACCGAAATTAACGATAAATTTTCCATAACTCATTTGATTCATTAAATAAGCTCCATTGGTCATAAAATACAAAGGAGTTATTTCTAATCTTTGGAAAACATAATCATTCAGATTCGCTACATAGTATTTAGGATTTTGTAAATCAAAATGAGGTACATTTGGCACAGGGTTCCCATTAGCATCGGTTACATAATCACTAGCCTTAGTTTTGTCAAACTTATTGGCAACTTTTCCGTTTGTCAATCTGTATCCTCTCGCTCTATTCCATCCTCCATTTCTACTCACTTCAAAAGCGCTCAGGTCATACCCTGCAACCATTTTGTTTTTCAGGTTTCCGATATTAAAATCAAAATTAAAATATGCGCTAAAGTTATCCGAGTATGTCTTTTGTCTTCTTTGAGAAACCTGCATTTCTACCAAAGTAGGTATAGCCTTCCCTGTAATATCTTGAGCAAATTTATTAGCCGTTCTATGCTCTAGTAAATCTTCATCCCAGATATGTTTCATATAGGACATATTGAGCCCCACTTTATCTGAGAACTTATGCGAAAGGCTACTCATCACCGTGAAATTCAGGTTTTTATTGTAGTCATTAGAAGCTCCTATGGCAAAGCTTATAGGTGTGGTATGCAGATTGGCGCTTTGTCCTTTCTTTACCCCAAAAATAGGCTGTCCTCGGTCTAGTTTAGTATCAGTATTAGTCAATACCAATTCTAAATTTACTCTTGTTTTTTCATTAGGGATATAGCTGATCGTAGGCGCTATCATATAAGACTTACTTCCTTGTAAATCCCTGAAACTCTGTGAGTTTTCATACCCTAAATTCAAACGATATAGTAAAGTTTTTGATTTTTCTAACGGCCCCGTAAAATCCAAAGTGCTTCTCACTGTTCCATAGCTTCCTATCGTAAGGTCTACTTCTTTTCTGGCAACACTCAAAGGTTTTTTAGTCACCATGTTGATAGTTCCCCCTGCATTAGCACTCGCAAAAGTGATACTCGCAGGACCTTTGATAACTTCTATTCTCTCCAAGTTAATCGTCATCGGCGGTGAAATATAGCTCACAAAAGCTGTCATCCCATTGATTAGCCTGTTATTATCTCTGTTTCCCCATCCTTGGGTAACCCCTCTAATCGCATAGTGGCTGTAATAACTGGTGGCATTCACCCCTGTCACATTCTTCAGTGCATCTCCTATCATAAAGACCTGTCTATCAGACAAAAGCTCCTTAGTAACGGTAGAGATTGACTGGGCCACTTCCATATTTTTAAGGGCAATTTTAGAAGAAGAGAAAGAATAATCACTATTATAGTCTTTTCTAGCTCTACCTACTATCTCTACTGTTTGTAGCACATGTTCTTTGCCATCTTCTTTATTATTTTTTGACTTAGGATTAGTAGGATCTTCCTGTTCTGGATTATTTTCAGGATTATTTTCTGCTAATTGTTCTTCCTTTATTTCTTGTTTAGGCTCTTCTATATTAGGTGTGCTATCTACTTTATTTTCATTTATAATGATATCTCCAAGGTCTAATGTTTCACTATCCGTTATCATTATATTTCTATCCGATAGAATATTCGTATTTTCTACCACTTGTAGCGTATAAATTCCTCCTTCTGGAAGAAGTATACTAAACGCACCTTTTTCATCAACTGGATAAACCAATTCCTTTCCTTCCTTTTTCACCAATACTTTCAATGATGAAACAGAAGGTGTTTCCTGCACTATTCTTCCTTTAATAGTCTGGCTATAAGCCATTGCGGAAAACAATAAACTTGAAATCAATAATACTTTTTTATTCATAAAATGATATTTTTGCTACTTTTTTAAATAAAATTCGCACAAAAGTAACATATTTTTTCTAATTTGTATTATTTTAAATCATGAAAAATATCATTATTTTATAAAAAAATAACACTCCTAAAAATTTTTAGAAGTGTTATTTGGTATGGTTTTATATTTTCCTACGCATCTATATTAGCATAGACTGCGTTCTTTTCTATAAATTCTCTTCTTGGCGGAACTTCATCTCCCATCAGCATAGAGAAAATTCTATCAGCTTCCCCTGCATTTTCTATAGTCACCTGTTTTAGGATTCTATTTTCTGGGTTAAGTGTAGTTTCCCAAAGCTGCTCTGCATTCATCTCCCCAAGACCTTTGTATCGCTGGATTTCCACGCCCCTGCCATCTGCAGAAAGTTCTTTAGTAAGCTCCTCTCTCTCCTTGTCATTCCATGCGTAGAGTTTTTTATTTCCTCTCTTCAGAAGATATAACGGCGGTGATGCGATGTATACATACCCATTCTCTATAAGCTCTTTCATGTAACGGAAGAAGAATGTAAGAATAAGCGTAGAAATATGCGAACCATCTATATCGGCATCGGTCATAATTACTATTTTATGGTATCTTAGTTTAGACAAGTTCAGTGCTTTGCTGTCTTCCTCTGTCCCTACAGAAACCCCAAGTGCCGTATAAATATTTTTAATCTCATCATTATCATAAACCTTGTGAAGCATAGATTTTTCCACATTTAGAATCTTACCTCTCAGCGGCAAAATCGCTTGGAAATTTCTATCTCTTCCTCCTTTGGCTGTTCCTCCCGCAGAGTCTCCCTCTACTAGGAAAATTTCGCTTATAGATGGGTCTTTAGATGAACAATCGGCTAATTTCCCAGGTAAACCAGAGCCTCCCAATGGCGATTTTCTCTGCACCATTTCACGGGCTTTTTTCGCTGCCTGACGAGCTTTCGCCGCTAAAACTACTTTTTGTACAATCTGCTTGGCTTCGTTTGGATTTTCTTCAAGGAAGTTAGAGAGCATCTCTCCCACTATCTTATCCACTGCACCAGAAACTTCGGAATTCCCAAGTTTAGTCTTAGTCTGTCCCTCAAACTGAGGCTCCATTACCTTCACTGAAATCACCGCTGTAAGCCCCTCACGGAAGTCATCTCCTGTAACTTCCACTTTTTCTTTCTGTGGAATACCTAGTTCATCAGCATATTTTTTGAGCGTTCTAGTCAAAGCTCTTCTAAAACCAGCCAAATGAGTTCCTCCCTCGTGTGTGTTGATATTATTTACATAAGAATGCAGGTTCTCATTAAACGAAGTATTATATCTCATCGCTACTTCCACAGGGATATCATCTCGCTCTCCTTCCATGAAGATAACATCCATTATTCCCTCTCTATTCCCATCGATGAATTCTACAAATTCCTTCAGCCCTCCTTCAGAATAAAAAGTTTCACTTTTAAATTCTCCGTTTTCCTCTTTTACTCTTTCATCTGTAAGAGTGATGGTAATTCCTTTATTAAGAAAAGCCAACTCGCGAAGACGAGCCGCCAAAGTATCATAATTATATACTAATTCATTAAAAATAGATTCGTCTGGCTGGAAAAATACCTCTGTCCCAGTAATCTCCGAAGCACCGATTTCCTCAACATTCCCAAGCGCCTTACCTTGTGAATATTTCTGCTGGTAGATTTTTCCATCTCTCTGAACTGTAGCGATCAACGATGTAGAAAGCGCATTCACACACGAAACTCCTACACCATGAAGCCCCCCAGAAACCTTGTAAGAATCTTTATCAAACTTACCTCCTGCCCCTATTTTGGTCATTACTACCTCTAGAGCGGATTTTTGTTCTTTCTCGTGGAAATCCACTGGAATACCACGCCCGTTATCTTTTACAGAAATACCATTTCCTTCATGAATAGTCACCGAAATAGTATCACAATATCCTGCTAAAGCCTCATCTATAGAATTATCCACCACCTCATAAACCAAGTGATGAAGCCCTCTAACCCCCACATCTCCAATGTACATCGATGGTCTGAGACGCACATGCTCTATACCTTCCAATGCCTGAATACTACTCGCTGTATACTGTTTTTCGCTCATGTATTTTCAAAAATTTAGTGAATTACAAAGATACATATTTTTTTGATAAAAATCAGTGTTTTTTGAACGAGAAATAAATTTTATATTTGGGAAATTTTATAAAAAATGAAAAAGAGCAACAATCTCTTGCTTCAAATACTGATTGCTATTATTTTAGGAATAATTTTTGGGAAATTTGTAAATCAAGAATTTTTAAAAATTTTTCTTACTTTCAATGGGCTGTTTAGTCAGTTTCTTGGATTCTGTATCCCTTTGATTATCATAGGTCTAATAGTCCCATCGATAGGAAAACTGGGCGGAACGGCTAGTAAAATAGTGCTTGTAACGGCTGGACTGGCTTATTTATCTACGCTTTTAGCAGGTTTTGTGTCTTATAGCGTGAGTATCAGCACTTTCCCAAGTCTTTTGGAAGGGCAGTCGCTCCGTGATGTTTCAGAAGTCACTGAAATCAAACCTTATTTTTCGCTGAGCATTCCTCCTATGTTTGATGTGATGACAGCGCTGGTTTTGGCTTTTATGGTAGGGATAGGAATTTCTAAAATCCACAATTCTACATTGTTACAGGTTTTTGAAGAATTTGAAATCATCATCTCTAATGTCATTGCCCGCATTCTTATTCCGCTGCTTCCATTGTATATTTTTGGAATCTTTTTAGGAATGGCTCATACGGGCGAAGTTTTCACGATTGTTTCTATTTTCATTAAAATTATCGCCATTATTTTTGGGCTTCATATTTTGTTTTTGATATTTTTATTTACCATCGCTGGAATCATCGGAAGGAAAAATCCTTTTAAAATGTTAGTAAACATGATACCCGCCTATATCACGGCTCTGGGAACACAGTCTTCGGCGGCTACCATTCCTGTTTCCTTACAGCAGACTATCAAAAACGGCGTTTCGGAAAAGGTAGCAAAACTGGTTATTCCTCTTTGTGCGACGATACATTTATCTGGAAGTGCCCTGAAAATAGTAGCCTGCACCATTGCTCTGATGGTAGTACAGCAGATGCCGATTGATTTCTTAGATTACGCAGGATTTATTTTTATGCTTGGCATTGCTATGGTGGCTGCGCCTGGAGTCCCTGGTGGTGCTATTATGGCGGCTATCGGGATTATCGGTTCTATGCTTGGATTTGATGAAAAAAGCCAAGCGCTGATGATTTCGCTCTACATCGCTATGGACAGCTTCGGAACGGCTGGAAATGTCACAGGAGACTGCGCAATAGCCGTAATTACGGATACTATTTTGGGTGAAAAACAGAAAACTAACGACTAAATGAAAGAAAAGTTTTTACAAACTCTTTGGGAAAACAAGGTTTTTAATCCGCTCTTGTTCAAGGATACGGATGGAAACCCTATCGAAATCCTAGATTTTGGAAAACTGAATAGCAATGCTGGTCCTGATTTTCATTCGGTAAAAATAAAAACGCAAGGCATCACATTCTTCGGGAATGCTGAATTCCATGTAAAATCTTCCGATTGGCTTCTACACAAACATTCGGAACAGAAAGATTATCAGTCCGTTATCCTTCATGTCGTTTTTGAACACGACCAAGAAATTTCGGAACTGAAAGAAAGAAACATTCCTACGTTGGAACTGAAAAACTATATTGAAAACTCTAATTTTCAGTACTATAACTTTGATAAAGAAAAGAATTTTATTCCTTGCGAAGATATTTTCAGCATCAAAAAAATCCCAAATGATTTCTCCGAGGAAATCATTTTGCAAAAATTAGAGGAAAAAGACAAAGAAATCAAACAGCAGTTACTGGCTACAAAAAACGACTACGAAGCGGTTTTATTCCAGAGAATAGCCTACTCTTTCGGGCTGAAAGTAAATTCGGAAACTTTTCTCCAAATTGCGCAAAACATTGATTTTAAAATCATTAAAAAAGTTTCTCAAAATCCTTTTCAGTTGGAAAGCCTCTTATTTGGAAAAGCAGATTTACTAAATAATACGGAAAAAGACAACCAAAAATGGCTGAAAGAATTTGAGTTTTTAAAGGCAAAATTTGGAATAAACGACATCGTTTTTCCTGCTAAATTTATGCGGATGATGCCCGTTTCGTTCGCTACTATAAGGCTTTCGCAGCTGGCTCAGCTGTATTTTCTGCATCAGAATTTATTTTCAAAAATCATCAATGCAAAAAGCGTGGAAGAGTTGAAAGAGTTATTCAAAGACATAAAAACCTCGGAATACTGGGAAAATCACTATGTTTTCGGAAAGGAAAGCGAAACAAAAACCAAAAAACTTTCAGATGATTTCATAGAAATTATTTTACTGAATGCCATTCTTCCTGTGATTTATTCCTATCACAAGGAAAAAACTGATAATCAGAAAATTATATTTGATTTTTACCGAAATCTAAAACCCGAGAAAAATTCCATCATCAAACAATGGAAAAATTTAGGCGCGAAGATAAAATCTGCCCTAGATTCCCAAGCGTTCTTATATTTATACAAAAACTGGTGCAGCCAAAAAAGATGCTTAGAATGCTGTCAAACACAATTTTAATTTAATTTTAAACCAAATGATTTTTACTCTAAACGACATACAAATACAACCCGCAAAAGGAGAAGAACACGGACATATTTTCTCCTCATACTGCGCATCTTTCCCTGCTGATGAGCGAAGAGATGAGGAGCAGTTTTATAAACTTTTAGAAAATAACCACAGTAAGATTTTATCCATTTTCAAAGGAGAAAATCTCGCTGGATACCTCATTGTATGGAAGTTTTCAGAGTTTACATTTATAGAGCATTTTGAGATTTTTGAGGCTCTTCGTGGCGCTAATTTAGGCTCTACGATTCTGTCTATTTTGACTGAAAACCTCAGAAATATCGTACTGGAAACCGAACCCAAAGAACTCAGCCACATAGCAGAGCGAAGAGTAGGTTTTTACAAAAAAAATGGCTTTTCTGTTTTGGACGAAAACTATATCCAGCCTAGCTACAGCCAAGATAAAAACCCGCTGAACCTTTGGCTGATGGGAACTTTTGAGCCTGATAATCTGCCTCAAACCATTGCAGAAATTCATAAAATCGTATATCAAAATTAAGTTTAACCTAATAAAATAATCACTCATGAACCTCAAATCTAAAATCGGAAATTACACCTTCAAAAATCCACTGATGAACGCCTCTGGATGCTGGTGTGAATCGGAAGAAAAACTAAACGAACTTCACCTCTCTGACTGTGGAAGTTTCGTAACCAAAAGTGCCACAGCGAAATACCGCGAAGGAAATCCATCGCCGCGATATGTGGAAGTTCCACTAGGAACTATCAACTCCATGGGACTGCCTAATGAAGGACTGGACTACTATCTCGATTATGCCCTAAAATTCCAAGAAAAACACGAACAAACCATCTTTCTCTCCGTGGCAGGAATGTCTTTTGAGGAAAATATGGAAATGCTGAAAAAAGTGAATTCTTCTGATTTTAAAGGCATTATAGAGCTTAACCTCTCTTGTCCTAATGTCCCTGGAAAACCTCAAACAGGCTATGATTTTGAGGCTACAGAGCGAATTTTACAAGAAGTTTTTACTTTCATCAAAAAACCTTTGGGCGTAAAACTTCCGCCTTATTTTGATATGGCTCATTTTGACAAAATTGCAGAAGTTCTGAATAAATTTCCGCTTCACTATGTGAATTGTATCAACTCCATCGGAAATGGGCTCTATATCGACACTGAAAAAGAAGAAGTCGTTATCAAACCAAAGGATGGATTTGGCGGAATCGGCGGTGAATATATCAAACCTACCGCTCTGGCTAATGTCCGAGCGATGTACACTAGACTAAATAAAAATATCCAAGTCATCGGCTGCGGTGGCGTTCTTACAGGGCAGGATGTCTTTGAGCATATTCTCTGCGGAGCAAGTATGGTTCAGGTGGGCTCTCAGCTGATGAAGGAAAATCCGTCTATTTTCGGGCGACTTCTATCTGAATTAAAAGAAATTATGTCCCAAAAAGGCTACCAATCCATAGATGATTTCAAAGGTAAATTAAAATCCTTGTAGTTCATCTGCATGGTTTTTAGTATTTTTGAAAAAAATTTAAATCTTTTCAATGACAAAATTAAGCGTAAATATCAATAAAATAGCGACCCTCCGAAATTCCAGAGGAGGGCTGCTTCCCAGCGTGACAGAAGCCGCAGTGAAAATTCAGGAATTCGGTGCAGATGGCATCACCATCCACCCAAGACCAGACCAGCGCCACATCACAAAACAAGATGTCTATGACCTAAAACCGCTGGTGCATACGGAATTTAATATCGAAGGCAATCCACACCGCCCATTCATAGATATGGTTTTGGAAATCAAGCCTACACAGGTGACTTTGGTTCCTGATGCGGACAATGCCATCACTTCCAATGCTGGCTGGGATACCAAAACTCATCTGTATTTCCTGACAGACATTATATCGGAGTTTAAACGAGCTGGGATTAGGACTTCTATTTTCCTTGACCCTAAACCAGAACTCTGTGATTATGCCGCTAAAACGGGAGCTGACCGCATAGAACTATACACAGAGGCCTATGCTTCTGGATATAAAGCCAATAAAGAGGCGGCTATCAAACCTTATTTAGAAACGGCTATCCGTGCAAGTGAACTAGGGCTGGGCATCAATGCTGGGCATGATTTAAGCCTTGAAAATCTACGATATTTTGCAGAAACTATCCCAAATCTTTTGGAGGTGTCCATAGGGCATGCACTCATCAGTGAGGCTCTCTACATGGGCATGGAAAACACGGTTCAGGCTTACCAAAAAAGATTAGAAATCGACAAATAATTTTTTCTTACATGAGAAAGAAAAGAGAATTTCACTCTTCAGAATTGGTAAAAAGTTTGGCCAAAATCTATGGTTTTGATGAGATTTTGGTTTCATTTAAAATAAAAGACTTTCTCCGAGAATACTTGGACGAAAGTCTTTTTAATGAAATAGAACAAGTTCGGCTAAACAAAGGCGTTCTCAGCCTAAAAATAAAATCTCCTTTACTAAAAAACGATTTCCAGATGCGAAAATCGTTCTATGTCAATAAAATTTCTTCTGAACTGGGAATAGAAATCACCCAAATCATCATTCTATAACTACTCTTGTAGGCGGATATGGTTCATCTGCTTCATTATCCAGCTGTGCTTTCTTTTCAGCGCTGGCGTTGGATTTTTTGGGTCATATTTTTTAGGATTTGGAAGAACCGCTGCTATCCACGCTGCCTCGCTTTTAGTAAGATTTTTAGCCGATTTCTTAAAATAATACCGCGAAGCCGCCTCCACACCGAAGACCCCCTGCCCCATTTCTATGGAATTGAGATACCTCTCCATGATGATTTTCTTATTCCAAACCTTTTCAATCACAAAAGTAAAAACCGTTTCCAAACCTTTTCTAAACCAGCTTCTATTATTCCAAAGAAAAATATTTTTGGCCGTCTGCTGGGAAATCGTGCTTCCACCTTGGATTCGTTTTCCTTTTTCATTATTCTCCATGGCTCTCTCAATAGCTTTAAAATCAAAACCATCATGTTTATAATAGTTTTGATCTTCTGATGCTATGACGGCTATTTTCACATAATCCCCCATTTCATCATAGGAAACATACTCGCGGTCTAATTTCTGATATTGAAACAAACCGCCGAGCTGCGTCCATGTGATGATGGGATTAAAAAACCTGCCCCAAACCACGGCTAAAAGGTAAAATATTAAAATAAAATAAATTATTTTCTTCAAATATTTCAGCATCAAAAACCTATTTTTTTATTTTCTTTTGTAGTGTCTTTTAGTGATTTTTCATCCATATTCGTAAGTTCCGCCAGAGAACGCGGTTCATCTACAGTAATGTCCTTGCCTATTGATTTCAGGTAAGCATTACATTTTTCTACGGTCAGCTCTCGGAACTTATATTCTGCTATCAGCCTTCCTTTTCTCAGCAGGGCAGAATCGATTTTGGATATATCAGAATTAAATGTACAAATTAGCTGACATTCAAGCACATCTGACAGCATTCCATCCGCTATGTTCAGAATCGAAGAAACCACATCCGTATTGCTGTTGAGCGTGGTTCTCTCCGCAATGTAGTTTTCACAATCTTCCAGCACCAAAACCGAATTCTGATTATCCACCAAAACCCCAATAAAACTAGGGTCTGTGAGCGAAGAAATCATCGTAGTCGGTATGAAGATGAATTTTTTATTCGGAATCTGGCTCGTCAGCCATTTGATGTAGTTGGTCTTTCCAGAACCTGCAATCCCGTGAAGCAGCACGATTCCTTTGTTTTCGTTGGTTATCGTGTGTTTCACTCTGGTATGCACCTCCATAAAATCATCATTGTACATCAGATCCAAGTCTATTCTATGAGGTTTTATCGTATGAGTTTTCAAGTCAAAACCTGAATTATCTTTCAGCAAAATAGATACTTTGGCTTCTTTAGAAATATATTTTTCAAAATATTCGCTGAAAAGTTTTATTAGATTTGTCTTAGTATTAGGAGCATCATTTTTATAATAAACATACTCCACACGATAGAGCCCTTCCTCAAAAACTTCTGTATCATAGTCATCAGACAAGTCTCTGGTTAACAGTATAAAAACCTCTAACTCAGGATGAAAATAGCACTCCTCACTCTCATAAAGCTCATTAGTTTTTGATGAATATTCCATCGTTTGGAAATCCTCACATTTCTGGAACTGAGAGAGTTTTTCTTTGTGTATAACCAGCTCATCATTACCGATATACAGATTTGCCATAGCATTATTTAACAAAGCTCTATAAGGCAACGAAGTGTGAGAAACATCCATCTTGTTATAAAGCTTTACTGCCGATGCTTCACCATCATACCCCATTAAATAAAATGGTTTGTAAAATTCTGATTCTTTTATTCTCATCTTTTTAAATTTAATTTATACTTTAATATTTTGTTTATTTTTTCTCTTTATACCAAGAGGAATATTTTACATAATTTTTGCTTATTCGCTGTATTTCAGACTCCATAAGGTCTTGCGAAACATCTTTTATCTTTTTTGCGGGAACGCCTGCCCACAGCTCACCTTCCTTGATGTGTGTCCCCTGCGTAACCACCGAACCAGCCGCCACCACAGCGTGGGACTCTATCAGACAGCCATCCATGACAATAGCCCCCATGCCGATAAGTACATTATCCTTTATTTCGCACCCGTGAACCACCGCATTATGCCCTATGGAAACATCATTTCCTATAATAGTCGCGTGTTTTTCATAGGTGCAGTGCACAGTTACATTATCCTGAATATTCACTCTGTTACCGAGCCTGATGCTGTTCACATCTCCCCTCAATACGGCATTATACCAAATACTGCACTCCTCTCCCATGACCACATCTCCGACAATCACAGCTGTTTCCGCTAAAAATGTATCCTCACCCACGATGGGAGTTTTTCCTAAAACTTCTCTAATCAAAGCCATTTTCTATAATTTTTCTGCTGTAACTATCACTGGCATAGAGTTTTCTGGATTAAAATCAACTTTATTAAATCCGCCATAAAACTGAATATTTTTAAATCCTGTATTCTCTAAAAACCCTTTAAGCTCCTGATAATCAATATTTATCAAAACCTCCTCGTTTTCAACTTTTTTATCTAAAATAGTTTTGAAAATAATGTTTCCTTCTTCATTCAAATAATAAGAACGCTCAAAAGTAACTCCCTCATTATCAATCGTTGGTAAATTTCCTAAAAAATTTCCTTCTTTATTTTTAGATGTAAATTTCCAAAAATTCACCATTTGGATGATTAGTTTCCCACCTTGTTCCAGCTGAGCATAGGCTTTCTGCAAAAAATCTGAAATCTCTTTCTTATTTTCCAAATGAGGAAGCGTGTTTCCTATGTTGATAATGGTCGTAAATTTCGGAAGCCTGTCAATATCAAGCATACTCATATTAACGACTTCTACACCTTTCTCTTTTGCTTTATTGATAAGTTTTTCGTTGATATCAATAGCTGTGACATCGTAGTTTTCTCTAAGTAAATACTGGGACAAATTCCCTGTTCCTGCGCCCACATCCAAAACCTTTTTGCCTTTTATTTCCACTGCAAAAAAAGTTTTGTGCAGTGGAGACAATGAAAAAATCAAATCATATTTCTCTGAAATATCATCATAAAATTTTTTCATACTTTTTTGATTCTGTGTAATATCGCTCATAATCACGTTTTAATTATTTCACATTTTTCCTTTTCATGAAAATAGAAGTCACTATCACGATGACCACCATAATGCCAAGCATCCAATAAAAGCCGTATTCATGGTCTATTCCGAACATTTCCTGAAAATTCATTCCGTAGAGACTCGCCAAAAAGGTTATCGGCAAGAAATACGCTGAATATACAGCTAAAATTTTCATAGACTCGTTATTTCTCTGGTCTGTCAGCGCCAAAAATAGACTTATAAGACTGGTATACTGTGAGTTAAGATATTCAAAACCACTCATCACCTCCGTATAAGTATCCTTCAAATCATTGAATTCTATTTTTTCTATTGGGAGCTTGTCATAAAAATTAACCCATTCATTAGAAATGGACAACAGTTTCAGATTAAGACTCGCCCGCCTTTTCAAACGATATAGACGCTTGATTTCGTTAGAGTTAGAATCCGTTTTAGTGAAAATATCATTCTCTATTTTCTCCATTTTCTCCAAAAGATTGATATTTTCTTTTCTATAAGATTTCAAAATGCCAGAGCCCAGTTCCAAGGCTACCCGATAGGGATTGGCAGCCTGAAAAGTCCCATTTTGCAGTTCTTCAGATAGTTTTTTAATCCGCTCATTATCAACTCTATGAATGGTTAAAACAAGATTTTCTTTAATAAAAATCCCAACTTTTGTACTAATATCGTTAATAGAATTCAAAAACTTATTGCCAGGCTCAGAACTTGCCCTCGCAAGAATAAATTTAATTTCGCCCAAATCTTCCGCTTTGGGAAGATGATTGGTATTGATACAATCTTTTAGGTGTAATATATTGATTTTGTATTGTTTAGATATTTCCGAAATATTTTCATATTTCATATCCTGAATATCAATCCATTCAAAAACATCATTTTTATATAGTGACTTAACTATCATAATATCAAATCTTTACCATTTCTGTAATCTCCACATCATAACCGCTTACTATTGGTTTCTGATCTATATTTTGAGATAAAATTTTTATTTTATGAATTCCTAACTCATTGATAATCTGAATTCCTATTCCATAATCTTTAAAATTCTGAACACTTTTTACCTCTATATTTTCTTGACTATTAATGAACTGCTGAAGCTTTCGCAGTGTATTCTCCGTAGTGGAAACATTATTGATAAAAACTATCACTCCTCTGCCCTCTTCGTTTATTTTAGCGGTTATTTTCTCCAATAAAGACTTCTCTCCATTAGCCAAAATACTCAGCACATCGAAGTAAGACCCAGAAGACTGCACCCGCACGAGAACCTCATCATTTACCGACCAGCTCCCTTTAGACAAAGCAAAATGCACCTGCTCTGTGTATTTTTCCTTAAAGGCATAAAACCTGAAATCTCCATAAAAAGTCTTCACTTCTCTTTCTTCGATTTTATCTATCAAATCTCCATTTTTCAAGCGGTATTCTATCAAATCCTCTATGGAAACTATTTTTAGGTTTTGTTTTTGGGCAAGTTCTGCCAGCTGTGGAAGCCTCGCCATCGTTCCATCTTCGTTCATGATTTCGCAGATTACTCCACCCTCTTTCAGCCCAGCGAGTCTGGTCAAATCTATCGCTGCCTCGGTGTGTCCTGCGCGTTTTAGCACTCCGCCTTCTTTGGCTCTGAGAGGGAAAATATGCCCAGGACGCATGAAATCAGTAGGTTTGCTCTTTTCGTCCATCAAAGCTAAAATAGTCCTTGCCCTGTCATTCGCTGAAATACCCGTAGATACGCCATCTCCCAGCAAATCCACTGACACCGTAAAGGCTGTTTCTTTTGGATCGGTACTGCGCGAAACCATAGCCTCCAAGCCCAGTTCATCACACCTGCTTTCGGGAAGCGGCGTACAGATAAGCCCACGCCCATGGATGGTCATAAAATTGATAATCTCTGGCGTAGTCAGTTCCGCTGCAGAGAGGAAATCGCCCTCGTTTTCGCGGTTTTCATCATCTACTACGATGATGATTTTGCCGTTTTTAAGGTCTTCTATGGCTTCTGAAATTGTATTTAATGTGATATTTTTCATGTCAATTTTATTTCTACAAAGATAATTATTAACATTAGATTTTCTAAAATTTTTCAATATCTATCTCCGTATATATTCTTTGCTTTTAGTGTATATTTTTTGACAAAGTCCGTTTTACTCTCTGTGTAGGCGTCTCTATTATGCTCAAATTTTTTCCAAAGGAGAAGTTTCATTTTTTCATATTCTTTTGCTACATCTTGATTTTCAATAAGATAATCACGAAAATAAAGTTCATCATTATCGCCTCTCAATCTTATATGTAAATGGAATACCTTTTCCGCAAAACCATTCATGGTGTATCCTTTGTTATACACCATTCTATCTTTATCACGGGACATGCAGAGATATTGGTTTTTGTCCAAAATATCAGAAATATTTTTCAGACTATTTTTATCATCGCATTCTATAAGGATGTCAATAATTGGTTTTGCCCAAATGGAAGGAACCGCTGTGCTTCCTATATGGCTAATAGTAACTCGCTCATTTATAATAGTTTCCAGATGTTGTTTTTCTTCCTGAAACCATTTTTCCCATAGAGTATTGTGCGGGACTAATTCGATGGGAAACAACTGCCACAGCTCTTCAGGCGGCATTTTTAATAATTCTCTATTGTTCAAAAAATTTAATCTAAATATTGACACAAATATAATTAAAATAACCTTATCTTTGGGCTGATGAATCCATATGAACTTTTTATAAAACCTTACGAGGAATATACTTTTTTTCAAATTTTCTTGGAAATTATAGCTGCTTTCTTCGGTCTGCTGAGTGTTTTTTTCTCTGTGAAAAGGAATATCTGGGTCTATCCCACAGGCATCATCAACACTACGATTTATGTTTATATTCTCTTTAATTTTGGGCTTTTGGGCGATATGCTTATCAATGTTTATTACAGCATCATGAGCATCTATGGCTGGATTTCTTGGAACAAAAACACCGAAAACCAAATCATCAGCGTAGATTTTGCCAAGAAAGAAGACTGGCTGGTGGGACTAAATCTGTTTGCGATGAGTTTCATAGTGGTTTGTGGAGTTTATTATTTCAAACCTTTTATAGACAATCATTTCTCTATGAACGGCGTAAGTCTTGGTTTTCAGCAACTTGACTGGGCAAACTGGCTGGATATTTTCACTACTTCCCTGTTTCTCATTGGGATGTGGTTCATGGCAAAACGAAAGGTAGAAAACTGGCTTTTCTGGATTGTAGGCGATCTAATCTGCGTTCCGATGATGCTCTACAAGGGACTAGGAATCACCTCTTTGCAGTATCTAGTTTTCACAATAATGGCGGTAATGGGCTATTTGGAATGGCTGAAACAGGTAAGGAAATAATTTAAAAAAAATTTATTGTCCCATTACATTTATTTTTTCATTATATTTGCTCCCAAAATTCATTGGGGCTGACCGGTTTCGACAGCAAGACCAATGGGTAAATAAGCATGCAGAGAACCGTAGCGCGATCTCTTTAATCCCTTGCTACAAATTTTAACTGGCAACGAAGAGTATGCTCTTGCTGCTTAATCCGAAGTATAGTAAGATTAGCGTTTTTCCCGAAGTATAGTAAGGAAACAAGATGTCTCACGGAAGCTCCGTTCTGCGGCGTCCGATTCTGGGGCATAGGAAATGCGGAAATAAGCCTTTGGGAGCTTTGACCAAAGGACGAAAAAATTTAGAAGATAAGCATAAAGTTGGGTGTTTGTTCTCTGCTTTATGTCGAAAAATAATAACAAAATAAGCATGTAGAAAGTTTATTTGTTGCTTGTTTGGACGAGGGTTCGAATCCCTCCAGCTCCACAAAGTTTGTAATTTACTATAAATCAACACTTTAAAATAAGACATGGGATTTGTAGTAAAAAATAGTAAGTTTTTAGCCTTTGAAGTAGAAGGGAACAACATGGAACCTGACTATTTAGAAGGCTATATTATCATATGCCAAAAAACATCACCTAATGGAATTCCAAACTACATTTTTAAGGGGGTAGGATTTCATAGTCACTCATTCTACTAATGAAAAAACATTTATCTAAAATATTTTTATAAAACATAATGGAACTAAAAACAAAATTAGAACAACTACACCAAAGGGTGGATAATCTAAAAGAACAGATACAAACAGAAGAGGCTACTAAAAATGCATTTATCATGCCTTTTATACAAATTCTTGGATATGATATTTTCAATCCAATAGAAGTTATTCCTGAATTTGTATGTGATATCGGAACTAAAAAAGGGGAAAAGGTAGACTACATGATAATGAAAGATAGTGAACCTATTTTAGTTATAGAGTGTAAACACTGGAAAGAAAATGCAGATGCCCACAATTCTCAACTACATAGATATTACCATGTTTCAAAGGCTCGTTTCGGCATTCTTACCAATGGAATAATATATAATTTCTATACCGATTTGGAAAAGCCAAATATTATGGATGAAAAACCATTTTTAACTATCAATCTTGATGATTTAAAAGATAGCTCTATAAAAGTTTTAGAAAAATTCACCAAAACATCTTACGACCTTGAGAGCATTTTAGATTCTGCTGAATCCTTGAAATATATTAAAGCCATTAGAAAAGAATTTGAAACAGAAATAGATAATCCGTCAGATGAATTTATAAAATTATTGGTAAATAGATTTTTTGACAGACCTTTAACAGCAAACAGACTTTCAATATTTCGCGAATACACCAAAAGAGCACTGACAAGCTCTATAAACGAATCCATAAGTTCTAGATTAAAATCAGCATTAAGTATAAATGAAAACATTCATGATACAAAAACAAAAGAAAACGAGGTATTGGATTCAATAGATGAAAATTCAGAATCAAAAGTAGTTACCACTGAAGATGAAATAGAAGGATTCCAAATTGTAAAAGCAATTTTAAGAGAAGTCATTTCCGCTGATAGAATTGCTCCAAGAGACACACAATCTTATTTTGGAGTTTTACTTGATGACAATAACCGAAAACCACTTTGCAGATTACACCTTAATGGAGGTAAAAAATATATAGAGCTATTTCATAATGGCAAAGATGCAGGAGAAAAAATACTAATAAACTCTCTTGATGATATTTATAATCACAAAACAGAACTACAAAAAACAGTGGATAACTACAAGTAATAAAGAGATTAAAAATAGAGGTTAAACAGAATATTGAAAAAAAAATTAACTCGCTAATAATCACTAATACAGTTTTCCTCCAGCTCCACCACAACACCTTTAAATCAATACATTACAGAAACAAAAAACTAAAATAGGGACTTCGTAAAAAGTCCCTTTTGTTTTTTTGGATAATATTTAGTTTTTAATAGCTTTACTTTTATAAGTGATTGAAAATATGCATATTACATAAAATCACTCTTTCTTTAAATACACTTTATAATTCATTTGTTTCTCTGGATATTCTCCTTCTATTTTCTTCTGGACATAACCTTCTTTTTTGAAATATAACGATATAAAAGCGGTTTTCTCTATAATTGTTGAATAATATCCTTTACTATCGGAATAGAGTTTTATGGTATCTTTTCCTAAATATTCATCATAATTTGTATTACCATTATCATCTTCGTATCGCTCACTTATTATCATTATGAGAGTATTTGGGATAGGCTGTCTAGTTTTTTCGTCATAAATATAACCGCTCAATTTCACATCTTCTGTATCCGTAACAGATTTGTAAAATGAAAATAAATACATTCCAAAAAAAACTATAAATAAAAGCAATACTGCAAATAATATTTTATAATTTGTTTTCATTGTTTTTTTACTCTGCTATTCCATGTTTCTACTTGTTTTTATTCTTTAAAAAGATTATAATTCCAATAAACAAAACCTTTATATATGAAATAAAGAATTATTACAAATATAATTAAGAGAAATACATTTTTTATTCTTTTGCTGTTCATTCCTTGATATTTGTATTGTTTAATCTTATAGGCTCTCAAATCCAGAAAGTTGCATTCCTCCTTTTTATATTTTTCTCAAATATTTGCTTTTATTTTTAAGAATTTGATAATTTGCTCTCTATTTTCTTCCTTCGGTGTCCCTTCGGTAATCTTTCGGTGAAGGTTCGGTGTTCTGTCGTTTATATTTTTCTAATTATTTTATGGTTTTATTGTGAATTTTCTAATATCAAAAAAATAGACATTACCCATTATTTTTACAAATTATACTTACTAAAATAGTAGATAAAATAATAGATAATAGAGCGCTTCTTATAAAAAATCCATCTAAATTATCTTCACACACATATATATAACTTTTTGAAAAATCCTTATATAACATTATAAGAAAAAAGAACATATTCATAATAAGATAAACATATGCTGATTTTATGTATCTATACAGCACTGTATAAGCTACCAACATGATTATTATTTGAAAAAATAATATTTTCATTAATACAAGCGGAGCCATACCTATTTGACCACCTGTATATTTACTATTAAGGAGTAGTATAAAAAAACATATAAATGTCAATAATCCCTGTAATAAAAATAATATTATTACTTTATTACTTCTTTTTTGCCCTTTGCTCATATCTCTCTTATTTTCACTGTGTTTTCATTTTAATAATCTGAAACATTACCTACCATTCCCAAGCAAAGGGATATGTATAGTATGGATTTTCATTATATTCTTTATCTGAAATTTTCTTTGGTTTCAGATTTCTATAAATATTAAGAATATCTTTATATTTGATTTTATTAAAGTCTATTTTATTATCATCTATCAAAGCAAATTTTATTTTTTTATTTCTAACATCATGGGTGTACTGATATATCCCTAATTCTCGTATAGCATAGAGAGGAATTAAGTTTTTATCTAAAAATATTAGTTCTTCTATTCCATAGGTAAATTGGTCTTTAGAGTTAAATATAATATCAAAATTATTGGCTTCATTAGTTTTTATGCAGAGTATGATATTTACTCTTTTATCCACTAAAATTTTTATTTTTTCATTATAATGAAACAAGCTATAATTCTCATCATTATATTCCATCACAAAAGGTTTTCCAAAGTTATAATGCTCATTATCACAGATTTGTTTATTAGAACTCATTATTTTTATGTCCTTAGGAAAATCCAAAATCTTTATATTTTCACATTTGTCTTTACATGCTACTAATAATAATATTATTATTAATAAATAATGCAGTTTCATTTTTTTACTTTTTTATATTCAATTTGAAAATTATAACTTATTGATAATAACCACTCTAATACCCATCACTATTTTTGTCTATGTAGTAGTTCTTTTCCGTTTATATTTTTATAGTATCTCTTACATAAATTTCACTCGCTCCCATTTCTCCATTTTTGGTTTGGGATAGTTCGAAAAAAATTCCTGAAACCAAAATATTGTTTTTATTAGGAACCGAAAATTCACATTGAAATTTATTATCAGAATTTACCCACTCACATTCGCTGCTGATTATTTCTTTATTTTTCTCAATATCATATACAGAATATAGAAAATTAGCTTTTGTCTCCACAATATCTTCGCTTTTGGACACATAAAAAGAATAGGAAACCTTGTCTTTATCAGATTTTAAAGTATAGTATTTACTTTTATAAACATCCAGTTTAGAGTCATTAAAAACCTTATATTGATTCGCAAATACTTTCTTATCAACTATTCTATATTCTACCATCGCTACTTTTTCACCATCGGTATCGGCTACTTCCCACCAATCTATCTTCTCATCATTTTGAGTCAAATAGCCCGTTACTTGCAGGGAATTTACCAATCCTCTTATTCTATAAGTGGAATCATTCAGCTTTGTTTTTTCTGTTTTCTTAAGTTTATCAATATCTGTCATTTCCAAAAAGAAATCTTGAGAATTTATAGCTGTTTTTTCTTCCGATTGGTCTTTTTTACAACAAGATAATGTAAATAGAAAAATGATATAAATATATTTTTTCATAAAAATTATTTCAAAGTTTAGCACTAAAACCTAATACATATCGCTATTTTTGTCTATGTAGTAGTTCTTTCCATTTATGTTTTTAGTATATCTTACATAGATTTCACTCGCTCTATATTTAGCTATTTTTAAGTTTTTCCATGGTTATTGGATAATTCTTCATCATGTATTCTACAGCCTCTTTAGCTAATGCTTTACTCTTTGTTGAATATGTCTTGGTTTTCAGTGTTACTTTCTTATTTTTATTTTCTCGTTTCATATTATTTCTTTTTTTAATTCTCAATTCCTTTCATTACAAATATTTCTTCCAAAAAATTCCCATCAAAAACCCAAAAACAACCCTTGTGCAATTTACAGATTTTTGCAGTTTCTCTGTCAATTTTAAAACATAAAAAAACACCTTTTAGAAAGGTGCTTTTTACTTATTTCTTCGGTAAAATAGGATTTCCTTTTATATCCAAAACAAAGTGCTTTCCGCTTTTGTCCGTTGCTAGGAAATATATAGTTACCTTGTCCCTATCTTGTATGTTTTTCCCATCTATTTCTTCTGATGAAGTGTATTTTATACTATATATTTTATACTTTTCCTGTGGTTTTATCAGCCATTCTTGTGTTGTCAAATCTATCACACCTGATTTTTTGACTTCATTTAAATCTCTACTATCTTTTTGGACACTGTATCCTAAAACAGGATTGTATATAGTAAGATCATACATTATTTCACCATAGAGTTTTTTCTTCCCCGATATAGTTATAAAGCCCTTTTTACCATCGAAATCTTTCACATAGAAAATAGATTCTCCACTCTCTTTATCTTTATAATGAAGCTCCTCCATAGATTCAAAATGAAACTCTTTCAGCTCCTCTCCTTTTTGGTTGATAAGTATCTTCTTTTCTTCTTGTTTAACCACCGCATAATATTCACCTTTATAAAGTATTGGATTTGAGAAATATCGATATTTAAAATTAAGTTTTGTCATCTCCCCTTTTTCATTCATTTGAAAACCTGGTTCTTCCATCGACTCAACACCTCTCAATGGCCAATAAGGCTCCACATGCGATTCAAAAATTGCTGGTCTTATCGTATAATCTGGAGAAATCATTACATAACTTCCATAACCATACCCTTCAATATATATGTATATATCAACATGAAGATCAGGATTAAAAGTTCTTGGGCTTCTCAACACAAAATCCGTAAGAATTTTTCTAGATTTCACATCCATCAGCGCCCATTCCTTGCCGTCTTTAGAATATGGAACTAGGTCGGTAAGTTTATAACCTTTTATTTTATCTATAACATATTTTTGTGCTATTTCTTTATTACTCTGTGTAAATCCCAATGCACCTATACCAAGCATCAAGGCTAATAAAACTCTTTTCATTTCTTATTCTTTTATTTTTGTGTGCAATTTACGGATTTTTGCTGTTTTTCTATTAGTTTTAAAGCATAAAAAACACCTTTTAGAAAGGTGCTTTTTTTTACTTATTCTTTTGGTAAAATAGGATTTCCTTTTATATCCAAAACAAAGTGCTGTCCGCTTTGGTCTGTTGCTAAGAAATATATAGTGACTTTATTCCTATCTGTTTCATCATATTTTTTTAATTTTTCTGATGAAGTATAAAGAATATTGTATATTCTATAAATTTCCTGTGGTTTTATCAGCCACTCTTGTGTGGTCATATCCACTATACCCGATTTTTTAATTTGTCCATAATAATAATCTTTCTGAGCACTATACCCTAAAACACTATTGTATATAGTAAAATCATTCATCAGCTCACCATAGAGTTTTTTCTTCCCTGATATGGTTACAAATCCCTTTTTACCATCAAAATCTTCCACATAGAAAACAGCTTCATTTGTCTTTTCATCTTTATAACCAATATTTGATATTTCCTTGAAATAAAACCCTTTCTGTTCTTCTCCTTTTTCGTTAATAAGCATCCTGCCTTTCCTTTTACTAAAAGAAGTTATGACATAATATACTCCTTTATACAAAATTGGTTCAGATATATCATAATAGCTGGAATGATGGGATATTATTTTTCCATTTTGATCAACTTTAAAACCAAGTTCATTTGTTTTCATAAGTAGTTCCATTCCTTTTGTATATGGTGGAGGTTCTATTATTGGTGAAATAGTATAATCAGAAGAAATTTCCATCTCTTCTTGCAGTCCATTTATATCTATATAAACATAAAATTTAGGAATAAAAGTTCTTGCTTCATTCAACACAAAATCTGTAAGCACTTTTCTGGATTTCACATCCATCAGTGCCCATTTATCACCGTCTTTGGAGTATGGAACTAGGTCTGTAGGCTTGTAGTTTTTTATTTTATCTACAATTTCGGTTTTTACAATGTTTTTCTTGTCCTGTGCAAAGCCCAATACACTCGTACCAAGCATCAAGGCTAATAAAACTCTTTTCATTTCTTATTCTTTTTTTATTTTGTGTGCAATTTACAAAATTTTAACCTTCTGATAGTTTTTTCAAACAAATTAAAAAAAGCAGTCAAATTGACTACTTTTTCTATTCTTAATTATTATCAAAATCTTTCAGATATTTTATCTATATCATAATATGTTAATCCAAATTTTCTATAAGTGTGCGCAGATTTTTCAAATCTTTTTTGGATAATGAAGGGCGAAGTTTTTCTATCTCCAATATACTTCTTCGCAGAGCATCCAGCGTGCCGTCATAGTAGACATTATCCACCTTTGGATAAAGGTACAAATCACATGTCTGACCCATGAAATGCAGCAGCTGTTTCTGTAATTCCTCGTTTTCAAAAACAGAAACCTGTCCATAGATATCGCTGCAGAACTGCGGAATGGCTTGTTTTAGGTTTTCTGATCGCAAGGCATCATCGAGAGCCAAATTCGGTTTTTTCTCCATATGCATGGTCTTGTAGGCTGAGCTGTATTTAGGGAATTCTCTTGCTTCCGCTTCAAATTCTTCTGGTTCAAGAGCTCTCACCTCAGTCGCCTCCTCTATCTTCGGTGCTTTTTCAGGATCAAACGCCTCTACTTCTTTCACATATTCTTGGAAGAATTTCATCAACTTTTTATACTCTTCCTTGCTTATATGTTTGGTTTTCAAATGGTTTTTCAGGATTGATTTATAATTTAATTTCAGAAGCGCTATAGTTTTTTTTCTGCCCTCTCCCGATGTATAGTCTTCTTCATTGGAACGAAAAGCTGTAATCTGATGAAAAAGATAGTCATTATCTAAACCATTGTTTTTATATGCATTCGTATTATATACATCCAGCAAAGGATCAACAGCATAGCCTTCTTCTGATGCATCAATCGCTGAGCAATCATGTTCTTCTTCCCCTCTTGCTTCTGCTTCTTTTTCAACTTTTTCCATAGCTTCTTTTTCAGCGAAACCCATTGCTATCTGTTTGGTATCCAAAGCCATAGATAAATTCAAAGGTTCGTTTTTGGTTAGATTAATGATAATCTTATCATTTCCCTCTTCAATAGCTGCAGAAAGTATCAGACCTTTTTTGGTATTTCCGCCGAATACTTTACTAAAATTGTCAAAACTGCTGGTTTCATCCACACAGACCTCCATGACAACTTTTCCTTTTTCTACCAAAGCTCCCTCGTAGTAGTTACAAGAAACCCCTCCTACTTTTCCTTTTTTATTTGTTTTGGTAAAACCAACCTTAATGATTACTTCTTCAATGTTTCGTGGATTCATTGCTATGGTTCTATCCACCGCATCTATCATCGCCCAGAAAGGAAACTTTTTACCAAAAAGCATATAGTAACTACCGATAGAATACGGAAAATCTTCCATTCTAGGTTTAACTCTCAGCATACCATATGATGAAGAATGATAATACTCCAGCACTCCCACTTCTCTTACACTCCTCTTGCTCTCTTTACTGCTGGCTACATCCTGTTCATAGACTAATTTTCTATCAAATTTCACGGTTTCCATCTGCCCAAAAGCAAGCGAAACCACGAATAAACCGAATGTAAAAAATAGTTTTTTCATAATATTTTATTTTAATCTGTTTCCTTAAAAAAAATCACTCAACTAAATTAAGGTTTTTTCAGAAACGAATAAAATATTTTTTCGTTTTTCTAACAAAAATCATACTTATTCCCTCGGTAAAATAGGATTTCCTTTTATATCCAAAACAAAGTGCTGACCGCTTTTGTCCGTTGCTAAGAAATATATAGTAGCTTTGTTTCTATTTTCTATTTTTCTATCATCTATTTCTTCCGATGAAGTATAAATTATTCTATAGATTTTATACTTTTCCTGCGGTTTTATCAGCCATTTTTGTGTAACTAAATCTACCACGCCTGATTTTTTAATTTTCATAACATCATAACTTTCTTTCTGGATACTATACCCTAAAACACTATTGTATACAGTAAAATCGTCCATTAGTTCACCATCAAGCTTTTTCTTCCCTGATATGGTAACAAAACCCTTTTTACCACTGAAATCTTTCACATAGAAAATAGATTCATTTGTCTTTTCATCTTTATAATCAGTATTTTCCATTTTTTTGAAATAAAACCCTTTCTGTTCTTCTCCCTTTTCGTTAATAAGCATCCTGCCTTCCTTTTGGTTAATGGAGATTATAGCATAATATACCCCTTTATACAATATAGGTTCAGATATATTATAATAGCTCAAATAATGGGAGATGATTTTTCCATTTTCATCAACTTTAAAACCTAGTTTATTGGTCTTTTCAATAATTTCTTTTCTAATTGGTGGCGGAGGAGTTTCTATTATCGGTGAAGTAGTATAATCTGAAGAAATTTCCATCTCTTCTTGCAGTCCATTTATATCTATATAAACATAAAATTCAGGATTAAAAGTACTTGGGCTTCTCATCACAAAATCTGTAAGGATTTTTCTGGATTTCACATCCATCAGCGCCCATTTCTTGCCGTCTTTGGAGTATGGAACTAAATCGGTTGGATTGTAGTTTTTTATTTTATCTACAATTTCGATTTTTACAATGTTTTTCTTGTCCTGTGTGAAGCCCAATACACCTATACCAATCATCAAGGCTAATAAAATTCTTTTCATTTCTTATTCTTTTATTTTTTTGTGCAATTTACAGAAATTTTAATTTGGCTTAAAGCGCTTTTGTATCGTTTTTTTGTTTATCTTTGTCTTATTAACATTTAAAATTAAAGAAAATGGACACTAATGAACTAAAACAAAAATTCCAAGAACAAATAGAAAACGCTAAAAAAGAACTGGAAATCCTAAAAGGTAAAGCAGAAGAGCTCTCTGGTGATGCCAAAGCAGAACTAGAAGAAAAAAGCAAACTTTTGGAAGCAAAATTAGAAGAAGCAGAAGACAAATGGGATGAAATAAAAGACCTTGCAGAAGATAAACTAGATGATTTAAAATCTGACCTCAGTAAATTCTGGGATTCCGCAAAATCTAAATTAGACGATTTGTTCTAACATCAGAAAACAAAAAAACACCTCCTTTTCAGAGGTGTTTTTTATATTTATGTAGTCGTATTTTCCTACTTAAAATACTCCACGCCATTCCTGAAAATATTGTGGTAGTTGGCCGTTGGGATATTTTTCAGCAGTCCTTCCGCGAAGCGCTCTGGATGCCCCATTCTTCCGAAGATTTTTCCGCTTCGGCTGGTAATTCCTTCTATTCCAAACAGCGAATTATTCGGATTATACGGCATACCATGAGCTATTTTCCCCTCAAAATCAATGTATTGGGTAGCTATCTGCCCATTTTTGTAGAGCTCTGTCAGCACCTCCTCACTCGCCATGAAACGCCCTTCTCCGTGGGAAATTGGGATGGTATACACCTCGTTTTTCATGCCTTTCAGCCACGGCGAATCATCATTCACCACCTTCACATCCACCATTTGGGAAATATGGCGCCCTATCGCGTTGTGAGCGAGTGTAGGCGAGTTTTCATCCAAATCTCTTATCTCCCCATACGGCAGAAGTCCAGATTTTACCAAGGCTTGGAAGCCGTTACATATCCCCAGAATCATCCCGTCACGCTCCAAAAGGCGGTAAACAGCAGACTTCATTTGTTCATTTTTAAGAACATTGACGATGAATTTCGCTGAACCATCAGGCTCGTCCCCTGCGGAAAATCCTCCTGAGAAAACAAGAATTTGAGACTGGTCTATTTCCTTCGTCCAAGCCTCTATACTCTCCTCCAAAAGGCTTTTGGTAAGGTTAATGAGCGGCAACGAGGTCACCTCTGCTCCCTCTTTTCGGAAAGCATTTTGGGTTTCGTATTCGCAGTTCGTCCCTGGGAAAATCGGTGCGAAAACCCTTGGTTTTGCGATGTTATGTTTCTTGATAATGATATTTTTAGGACTCGTAGAATTCAGCTTTTCATCGATGTTGATTTCTATTCTGTCCGGTTCGGCAGTCGGGAAAAGATTTTCAAAAGTCTGCGTATAAGCCGAAAGCAATTTACCAAGGTCAAACGCTTTTTTATTGATTACCAAAGTTTTTCCTTCGGTCACTTTTCCTATTTTATGAAGCTGGGAATGAGCCAGTTCCGTTTTACTTTCAATGATAAAACCACCTATGTTTTTCTCTAAAATCTGGCTTTCTGCAAATTCCACCTCTGCACCGAGATAATTTCCAAAACACATTTTTGCCAATGAAACTGCCGCTCCACCGTCTTTTATGGTCTTTACAGAAACGATGTTTCCTGCTTTTATCTGCTGATGAACGAAATCAAAAACCTCTTTCAAAGTTTCATAATCTGGCAGTCCATTTTCTTTATTTTGATGATAAAAATGATAAATATTATTTCCTGCCTGCTTAAACTCTGGCGAAATAATGTGTTTTTTCTGCCCATCTGCACAAGCGAAGGAAATCAATGTCGGCGGTACATTCAGATTTTGGTAAGTTCCACTCATAGAGTCCTTTCCTCCAATGGCAGCCAGCCCAAAATTCATCTGCGCATCATAAGCCCCAAGGAGCGATGCCAGCGGTTTGCCCCATTTTTCTGGGTTTTGACCTAATTTTTCAAAATATTCCTGAAAGCTCAATCGGATTTTTCTATAATCACCGCCCATAGCTACGATTTTCGCCACGGACTCCACCACTGCATCCGCTGCCCCTATCAGAGAATTTTGTGAAGATATTTCGGCATCAAAGCCCCACGCTGCCAGAGATACCGTTTCTACATTTTTCGCATTTAAAACAGGCAGTGTCTGTACGCTTCCCTCCATCTCGGTAATCTGGTGTTTTCCGCCCAAAGGCATAGCCACCGTAGTCGCACCGACAGAAGAGTCAAACATCTCCAACAAGCCTTTTTGAGAGGCTGTATTTTTATCCGAAAGTATCTTGATGAGGTTTTCTTCGTTAAATATTTCGGTCTGATTTTCAAGCTTTTGAAGGTGGGAAATTTCGGCATTTTGAGATTTTGCACAGCCGTTGGAATTTAGAAATTCTCGGCTCAAATCTACTATTTTCGTACCTTTCCAGAACATCTGCATTCTGCCCGAATCGGTAACTTTCGCCACCTCCACAGCTTTGATGTTTTCTCTTTCACAGAAATGGATAAATTGGTCTTTATCCTTGGCATCCACCACCACAGCGATACGCTCCTGCGATTCGGAAATGGCAAGCTCTGTTCCGTTCAACCCTTCATATTTCAAAGGTAAAATATCCAAATCTATCTCCAAAGAATCGGCAATTTCACCGATAGCCACAGAAACTCCACCCGCTCCGAAATCATTAGATTTCTTTATCAAAGTCGTAACTTCTGGATTACGGAAAAGCCTTTGGATTTTTCTTTCCTCCACGGCATTCCCTTTCTGAACTTCGGTAGAAAGTGTATGTATAGAGGTTTCGTCCTGCTCCTTGGAAGAACCTGTAGCGCCACCTACTCCATCTCGCCCTGTGGCACCACCAAGCAAAATCACGATGTCGCCATTCTGTGGTTTTTCGCGTTTCACCCAAGTTTTCGGAACTGCACCGACCACGAAACCTACTTCCATTCTCTTCGCTCTGTAGCCTTCGTGATAGATTTCATTAACCATCGTAGTGGCTAGTCCTATCTGATTTCCGTAAGAAGAATAGCCATTCGCCGCCTGCTTTGTGATGGTTCTCTGTGGAAGTTTTCCCTGCAAAGTCGCAGAAACAGGCTCTAGAACATCCGCCGCACCGCTCAGACGCATCGCCTGATACACGAAAGCGCGCCCAGAAAGCGGGTCACGGATGGCACCGCCAAGACAAGTAGAAGCACCACCAAAAGGCTCTATTTCAGTAGGGTGATTGTGCGTTTCGTTTTTGAAAAGAAGATACCAAGGCTCTTTTTTTCCATCAAACTCCGCCTCTATTTCTATCGTGCAGGCATTGATTTCATCAGAAACCACAAGGTTTTCTAATTTACCTGTTTTATGGAAATATCTGGCACAGACCGTTGCCAAATCCATCAGTGAAATAGGTTTTGCTTCTCTTCCTAAGAACTTTCTTTTTTCTAAATAATCGGCGAAGATTTTATCCAAAGTTTCTTTAAACTCGCCTTTGAACTGAATGTCTTTCAGCTCGGTTTCAAATGTGGTGTGTCGGCAGTGGTCACTCCAGTAAGTGTCTAAAACTTTGAGCTCGGTCTCGGTAGGATTTCTGTTTTCTGATTGGAAATAATTTTGAATAAAAAGCAAATCATCAAACCCAAAAGCAAAGCCGTGCTGCTTGTAGAATTGCTCCAATTCAACCTCATTAAAACCGATAAAACCTTCATGAACAATCACAGGAGTTGGTTTTTCCTGCGCTGGAATTTCCAGTTTGGACAAATCTTTTTCTCTACTCTCTACCTTGTTGATAAGCAAGTCTTTAACCTTATCCAAATCCGCGAAAGAAATACCCTTTATCTCGATAAGTTTTCCGCTTCGCACGGCAGCGTTGTCCGTTCCTGTAAGCAGCGAAATGCACTGCTCCGCCGAATCTGCCCTCTGGTCATACTGCCCAGGGAGAAATTCTGTAGCGAAATACTGCTCTTGCGCTGGATTTTCTGTGTGAATGATGTCTGTAACCGGGTCTGCGAAAACGCTGCCTACCATTTTGGAAAAATCGCCTTCGGACAACCCAAAAACATCGTAAATATTATAAACTTTTACATTCTCTATTTTGGGAAGAATGCTCTTGATTTCAGTTAGAATTTTAGGACTTTCTACATCGAAAATCCCTTTTTTCTCTACGAAGATTCTCTTTTTCATTTTTTAGTTATTATAGGGAGTTCTGCAAATTTACATTTTATCCGCTAAAATAACTACTACAAAAAGGAATAATTATCAATGATTTTTTAAGTTTTTTCTGCTCTGTCTTAGTAGGCGTTTCTCATTTTGTAATCTGAACTACCAAAGCATCACATTTCAAAAAAACAAAACTGCTTTGAACATCTATCCAAAACAGTTTTTCCTTTCCACAATCCATTGTCCTTGCAATATTTTATGAATTCTTCTCTTTCAATATCTTTTGAGTTTGCTCTACCATCAATTTGTGAGCTTCTTCTTCTGATAAAGAATTCAAATGCTTTTTCATATCTTGAACCTGCAAGAAGGCTTCCTTTCTGCTTTGCTGCCAGGAAGGACTTGTCCATTTGTGCATTTCCTCTAATATCTCTTTCTGTATAGATTCTGTATTTTCCTCTATATTCATTTGATGTAATTTAAATTGGTTTTAAATTTACTGGTTTTATTATTTATTATTACTATTATTAAACAACTCAAACTCTTTTACAATCGGAGCAACGCTTTCGTTATTTTCTCTGAATATCTTTTGATATTCAAAATATTCTTCATAATTTTCTATTTTACTCCAACTTTTATAATCTGCTTGATTCCTTTTTTCTCCAAAAGCAATTTCTTTTATAATGCTGTCAATCGGAATATGGAAATATTTAGCATTTTTCTCAATGTTTGCTATTTTATCTCCACCGAAAAGAAGCCAATATTTGAGGGACATATTTACCCATTTTTGAATTTGACCATAACTGAGCTCATTCCATTCTTTCTTAAGTTTCTCACATAACTCCCTATGTTTTTCATCTAATTCTTCTTGATTTTTTATATCCAAAGAAATCAATTCTTTCAATTCTTTGAGTAAAAATTTTTCTGCTTTAAATTTTTTCTCCTTCAAATTATCAGTTCTCAGCGTTCTTGCAAAATCATTATAAGCCGTTTTAATTCCTGCCTTATCATACCCTTCGCTAATATCAAATTTTAACCTGACAAGAAAATCAAATTTCATTTTTTCTGAAATCAATCCCATAATTTTTATTTTTTTTAAATAGTCATACCTTACAAATGTAAATAAAAAAACACTATCTTCGTTCTTTCAATAAAAAAATTCTACTTATGGGATACTATATGTTTGCTTACGGAATAAAAACTCCTGAAATCAAAGCTGTTTTTGGCTCTAAAGATGAAGCCCTTTTACAAAAAGTAAAAGCGAATGATACCTTTAAAAACTATGCAGATGGAGACGATGACAATGAGACCATAAAGGCGCTTACTGATATTATTATGGGCAATCAGTATGATCAAGAAGGGTATATTTATGGCTATGCCTTTATCGGTATTTGCGCAACTTTGGGTGTAGAATTACCTTATAATCAGGAAATTAAGTTTTGGTATGAAACTGAACTCATCAGTCGTATACTTTTAGAAGACTGGAATATAAAGACTGAAATAGATACTGAACTCTTCCCTGCTGACCATTTTCACCCATTTTCTATCCCTGAGATAGACGATTTCCCTATGATAAGTCTACTTGATAAAAAACACCTGCAAGCCCTTTCGGATTTATTATCAAAAGTGCATAAAACACCTGAGGAAATAGAAGACTTAATCGATGGCGAAACCGAGGAAGAAGAAGACAAAGGCTATAGCTATGAACATATTATAGGACTAAAAGAGAACATCGCTTTTTGTCTTGAAAACGGATTAGATATGGTGGCTTTTTGCCATTAACAAAAAGTAAAAAAGCTGTCGCAAAATAAGATTTGCTACAGCTTCTAATTTTAATTTCTCAAAAATAACTTGAAGCGTATTCCTAATACTTTCCATCATTCTTTGATTTGTTTTATCAGTTTACGAAATGCAATATAATTCATTTATGCAAATATAAACAATAATTTTCTAATTATCACACCTAAAAAATGCAATATATAGCATAATTTATCTTTGAAATTATTTTAAAAGAAAACAAATAAAACAGAAAAGAAACTACTTTTAAACATCATAGACAAAAAACTATTGCTCCAAATATCCTTTTTTTCATGGCTCTTCATCATCAAAATTCTCCAAATCCTCAAAATAAATAATCCCTAAATCAACAGTGTCTTTTTCTGTGATAGGTTTTTTCACATGTACTTTTCTTACTTCATCATTATATTCCACATAAAAAATATTTGTTTTGGAAAGAGTATCTTTGGGATTTATTTTTGTTTTCCATTGATTTAAAAAGAAAAAACCATTATCATCACTACTTACAGAGCTTTTTACTAAAATATCATTTTTAAATTTGTCCCCTATATACGGACTATAGAAAGCAGCATTTTCGATAGGTTTTCCTTTCTTTTTGGAGTAAATATATCCCTTTGTATAGGGGAATATCAAGATTTCTTTTTTACACCCTAATAAAAAAGGGAAAACAAGAATAAGTAACAATCTGAAATTCATTTTATTCTAATTTTAAAACCTATTTTGTAAGTAAATCGTATCTATTCTTATAGTGTCTCTATTGGGATATGAAATAAGGGTATCAGAAATCATATTTTCTTTCCTAATGATAAATTGTACAGCCAAATCTTTTCCATTATTTCCTAATACGATTTTCTTTTTTTCATTAAAACTGAAATATCCTTCTGAATCAGTTTTAGTAACTTCTAAAAAACCTTTTCCGTACCCTTCCCAGATACATACAGAAGCTCCTGCTACTGCCTTGTTTGTATTTTTATCATAGACATAACCCTCTGTAAAACTTCCTGCTTGATTAGTTCTACATGATATCATAAACAAAAAAACTATTATCCTCAATATCTTTTTTTTCATTTTACACTTACCTGAAAAGTTTTTATTTATACTTATTGAAGTTTTCTGATTTTCCAAATTATTGGGCAGATTGTCTCTTAAATATTCTTTCTCTATCCAGCTCAATGGTATCTTTATTTCCTGTAACTAGTAGATAATCTATCTTTGCATCAGCACCTCCGCTTCGCTGTAAGTCTATAGAGTCTTTGACATTGTCCTTTTCCACAATTATAGGCAAAACGACTTCTCTGCTGTTTCTTTTTAATTTAAAATATCCTTTGTCATTTGTAATTGTGTAATTATGACTCCCTTTTTCAGAAATCTTCGCATTATTCACTGGTTTTTTATTCAAATAAATATACCCTTCATAATAATCTGAATTTTCTGAAGAACAAGAACTTACGCTTATAACCGCCATTATGAAAAATATTACAACTATCTTTCTCATTTTATTTTTATTTTAGTCAGCCAAAACCCCTCTATTTTTCATATTTTGACATGTCTATGAATAGTGTGTCTTTCTTGCCCTCTACAAAATTATATGTGACCCTTTCGCCAGCATATATTGAAAAAGTTATTATTGTATCTATTGGTTGTTCTTTATAGAAAACAATTAAGTCTGGATTGAAAGTAGGGTCCTCATTTATTTTAAAATAGCCGTTTGCATCGGTCATGGTGCAGTCAGTTGGGGTATGATACATTTTACATACTTTTATGTTTGGTAGAGGCTTTTTATTTTCATCATATATATGCCCTTCATAGTATTTAAAACTACTATTGCCACCACAAGATGATATGATAACAAACAAGCTTAATAGAATATATTTTTTCATGGGATAAAATTTACGATTTATTCACTTTAAAAGTTTCTGAAACACGATGATAGCTTATAAAAAGACTATTTTTTGACTTCCATTGATATAATGATGTTTTCATACACATATAAAATTGTACACCTCCTGTACACTTTTTAGATTCAAGGTATACAAAAGGTGTAACAAATATAACAATAAAAGTAAAAATTGGAAAATTTAACTTTATATAATCATCTGAAAATCAAACCAAAGAAAGCCATATTTATTTGCCAATACAGAACTTACTGAAAATATTTCCTAAAACCTCATCATTGGTAAATTCCCCAGAGATTTCCCCAAGATGTTCCAGAGCCGTGCGCAGTTCATACGCCAGAAGTTCTGTATGAATGCCCGAAACCACAGCTTCTTGCACTCTTTCCACGGAATCCAGCGATTTTCGGAGGGCTTCATAGTGGCGCTGATTGGTAATTACCACTGCATTTTCGCTGCCTTTCAGAGTATCCACAAAACTGAACAATTCTGCTTTGAGCAGTTCTATATTGATATTTTCCCGAGCCGAAATCCCCAGAATAGTATCCGTATAATCAGGGACAAGCTCCCGCTTCAGTGCTTGGTCTATTTCTGAAATATTTTCAGCCGAAACATCCTTGTTTTGGTCTATTTTATTATGAAGAAGCATCACTTTCAGGTCTGGGCGATAGAATTCTTTTATAAAACTAATGATTTCCTCCGCGCTACTGTCCTGCTCATCATAAAGATAAAGCAACACCTTTGCTGATGCTATTTTCTCTTTGGCTTTCTTTACGCCTATTTCCTCTATCGTATCGGAAGTTTCGCGGATTCCTGCCGTGTCGATGAAACGGAACGCCGTGCCTTTTATGTGCAGAACCTCCTCTATCGTGTCACGAGTAGTCCCTGCTATATCGCTCACTATCGCCCTTTCCTCTTTCAAAAGGGCGTTCAGCAGAGTGGATTTTCCTGCATTAGGTTTTCCGATTATCGCCACATTGATACCGTTTTTCACTGCATTTCCATACTGAAAACTATCAATAAGACTGCCCAATTTGGTTTTAAGATTAGCGATAAGTCCCATCAATGCAGAGCGGTCAGCAAACTCCACATCTTCTTCGGCAAAATCAAGTTCCAATTCGATAAGCGAAGTAAAATTCAGCAAATCGCCTCTCAGCACAGCTATTTCCTTAGAAATTCCGCCTTTCAGCTGTTCAAGAGCCGCCTTTCGCGAAGCCTCATTCTCGGAAGCAATAAGGTCAGCTATGGATTCCGCCTGAGAAAGGTCTATACGCCCATTCATAAAGGCTCTCATGGTAAATTCTCCTGCTTTTGCGGTTCTTGCGCCATTTTTCAACAGAGCTTCCAAGATTTTTTTTGCAATATGTGGCGAACCGTGAAAAGAAATTTCCGCCGAATTTTCCGCCGTAAAAGTTCTCGGTGCATGGAACACAGAGACCATCACCTCATCTATTATTTCTTCTTGGTCTTTTATAAAACCATAATGCACCGTATGAGTCGGCACTTTTTCCAAGTTTTTCCCTTCAAAAATTCTATTGACCACCGCCAGAGCATCCTGCCCCGAAACACGGATGATGCCTATCGCTCCTACCCCGTCGGCAGTTGCAAGGGCGCATATCGTATCTTGATTCATAACGGCAAAGATACTATATATTTAGCGAAAAATACGAGCTAACAACCAAACCACTTTCCTCTAAAAATAAAATTTGGACTAAAAAAGAAATTCCCTGCCGAAACCAGCAGGGAGTTTCCCTAAAATAGAACTTAAAAACACAAAAATTCTATTGGCATTAATTAAAAAAATTAGTAAATGAAATATCTTTTTAGCTTAAACTTTCAAATCTACACTCAGCCCTACAAGGTCTTGGTATTTATCCAAAATCGGCTGAACTTCATTCTTGATGAATTCCTCTGTCTGTACTGGCGCAAATCCGATAAAGTTTTTCGGGTCAAGGACTTCCATGATTTTAGACTTATCCATTTTCAGCGAATTATCATTCATAATGCGGTCTATCAGGTCGTTTTCCTTTCCTTCCATTTTCACTTTTTTACTCGCCTCCATAGAGTGCTGGCGGATAGTTTCATGGATTTCCTGTCGGTCGCCTCCTGCTTTCACCTCTTCCATGATGATGTATTCTGTAGCCATAAACGGAAGCTCCTCCATAATGTGCTTTCTGATGCGGTTTTCATAAACCACAAGCCCATCCATAATATTATTCCAAATAAGCAAAATAGCATCCACTGCTAAAAACGCCTGAGGAATCGTAAGTCGCTTATTCGCAGAGTCATCCAGCGTACGCTCAAACCACTGCGTAGAAGCCACCATCGCAGAGCCCGAAGAAACCGACATTACAAATTTAGCAAGAGCCCCTATTCTCTCAGAACGCATCGGGTTTCGCTTATAGGCCATTGCCGAAGAACCGATTTGGCTTTTCTCAAAAGGCTCTTCTATTTCTTTCAAATTCTGAAGCAAACGAAGGTCGTTGGTAAATTTATGTGCTGATTGAGCGATATTCGAGAGCAAAGTTGCCGCTTTTGCATCGATTTTTCTATCATAAGTCTGCCCCGAAACACCAAAAACTTTTTCAAAACCAAATCTTCTGGAAAGCTCCTTGTCCAAATGTTTTACCTTGGCATAATCTCCACTGAAAAGTTCCAAAAAGCTGGCAGCTGTTCCCGTAGTTCCTTTTACGCCTCTAAATCTGAGAGTTTCCAAGAAAAATTCTAATTCCTCAAAATCCAAAAGAAGAGACTGCAACCATAGCGTAGCACGCTTCCCCACAGTGGTGAGCTGCGCTGGCTGGAAATGCGTAAAACCAAGCGTAGGAAGATCTTTATATTTCAGTGCGAAATCAGACAGTTTTTTGATAACATTCACCAGTTGTTTACGGATGATGAGCAGTCCATCACGGATTTGAATCAAATCAGTATTGTCGCCCACAAACGCAGAAGTAGCCCCAAGGTGGATGATTCCCTTCGCCAAAGGAGCGGCATCTCCGTAGGTATGCACATGTGCCATCACATCATGGCGGAATTTCTTTTCGTATTCTGCTGCTTTCGCAAAGTCTATATTTTGGGCTTGTTCTTTCAGTTGTGCTATCTGCTCATCAGAAATATCTAAACCTAAATCTTTTTCGATTTCGGCAAGAGCAATCCAAAGCTGCCTCCAAGTGCGAAACTTATTCTCAGGTGAAAAATTATAAAGCATTTCCTCGCTAGAATAGCGCTCTTCAAGAGGATTTTTGTAAGAATTCATAGTTTATATTTTGATGTCAAAAATAATGATTTCTGATGAATTAAAAAATCATTTCTGCGCTAAAATTTATAAACACTTTTTATTATCTTTTTCAAAAAAAGTAAATTTTAGTAAACTACTTTAAAACAAAAAACTTATTTCAAACCAACTAGTGAACATGAACACTTAAGACAAGAAAATATAAAATTAAGAAATGAGAAATTGCAAAAATATGACCTACAATCAGAACAAATAAGAGCATTACAAGAAAAAATAGAGGAAATGAGTAAAAAATTAGAACAAGAAAAACAAAACAACAACACAATGAATATCGCCTAATATTTTGTCCAGTTTTTTATGTAATAAACTGGACTTTTTATATCTTTGTAAAATAAAATAAAGACATTGACAATTACGCAGTTCATAAACGATAAAATAAATTACCTGCCCAAAGGTTATATTTTCACCTATTCTGATTTTTTAACCGAAGAAAAACAGAATAAAGAAGCTATTATCAAAGCCTTAAACCGAATGGCTAAGTCTGGAAAAATAGAAAAACTCTCCAAAGGAAAATTCTACAAACCTGAGATTACCCGTTTTGGTAAACTAAATCCCAATAATTATCAAATTGTTAAAGACCTGCTTGTAGACAATGGAAAAACAATAGGTTACCTCACAGGATTAAGTATTTACAATGAATTAGGATTTACGACACAGATTAGTAATAGTATTCAAATTGGAAAAAATAACATCCGTTCACCTTTTAAAAGAGGTATATTTAATATTTCTATGGTACAGCAAAAAAACACGATTAACAAAGAAAATATACCTTATCTTCAGCTTCTTGATATATTAAGATTTATTAAAAACATTCCTGATACGACACCCGAAAAAGTCATTGTCAGGCTAATAGAAATTTTCAAAGACTTTCAAGAGAAAGATTTTAAAATAATGATAAGATTATCAATGAAATACCCAGCATCAACAAGAGCGATTTTAGGAGCGATTTTAGAAAAAATGAATATTGACACAGATGATTTAAAAACCTCGCTAAATCCCATCTCTACATACGAAATTCAGGGTATTGAAAACATTCTGCCTAACGCCAAAAACTGGAACATCAAATGAAACTACACGAAGATAAAAAACAATTCCAAGAAGCGGTAAGATTTACAGCTCAGCAAATGGGAATATTAGATATTTATGTAGAAAAAGATTATTGGGTTTGTTATGCTTTGAAACAGATTTTTAACAGTCCTGTAGCTGAATATTCTATTTTCAAAGGCGGTACAGCTCTTTCAAAATGCCATAAGGTCATTGAACGATTTTCAGAGGACATAGACCTTGTTGTAATAAAATCTAATGAAGAAACTCCCAATCAGCTCAAGAATAAAATCAAAAAAATATCTGAAGTAGTAAATGAGGTTTTGCCTGAAATCCAAATCAGCGGAGTGACACAAAAAATGGGAATGAATAGGAAAACCGCACATTCTTATTCTCGAAACTTTGAGGGCAGTTTTGGGCAAATTAGAGATGTTATTATTGTAGAAGCTTCTTGGCTCGGGTATTTTGAACCAAATGAAAAACGCCAAATCAGAACTTTTATTACAGAAATGATGGAACAAAACCATCAACAAGAAATGATAAAAGAATTCTGTTTAGAACCATTTGATGTTTCGGTTCTTAATCCTAAACGCACTTTTTGTGAGAAAATCATGAGTCTTGTCCGTTTCTCTTATACCGAAAATCCAATACAAGATTTAAGAAGTAAAATAAGACATATCTATGATTTACACCAATTATTGAAAAACGAAGAAATCATAACATTCTTTGAAAGCAGTGATTTCCCTGAAATGCTGGAAAAAGTAAGAAAAGATGATGTTTTAAGCTACAAAAACAATAACAACTGGCTTTCTCAACCACTGAAAAACGCTTTGATTTTCAAAAATTTAGAAGAGGTTTGGGAAGAATTATCAAATACTTACAATACAGATTTTAAACATCTAGTTTATGGTAGCTTACCAAAAGAAGAGAATGTTTTAGATACTTTGAGAAAAATAAAAACAAGGATAGAAAATGATTGAAAATATAGAATACAGCAGTATGATTATTACTTCTTTATATGATTTAGATGAAATGGTTAAACAATTTATACCATGGGGAAACCAAGAACCTAAAGCAAAAAGAATCTATTTTACTATTACCAATGATGAAGGTGAATTATGTATAAGTAAAGAAGAGTATGAAAAAAATAAAGAGAATGAGGGATATTTTCACACATCTTTAAATTATAATGAATTTGATACTTTTTTTGATAAAGAAGTTTGGGAGAATGATTTTTACCACTATCTCTATAGTTTCAGACCACCCATTGAAGACCTCATCGCTAAATCTTTTTTAGACACTATAAAAACCCTTGAAGAACATAAAGCAAAGGTTTTATGTATAGATTTTATTAACAAAATTAATGATTCTAATGCTTTTTTGAATGACATATTAGAGGATGGTGATTGGAAACAAAATAGCAATGAATTTCAAAAATTCGCAGCCTCTCATTTTTTAGAGTTTAATAAATCTCTTTACCCCAATATTAAAAGAATTATTACGAATATTTTTCCTGAACTCTTGGAAAACACTGTCACTATTGAATTTTTATCTGAAAATACAAATCAACCTTATTGTAAAAATATTTTCAGAAATAAAGAAGCAGAAGATTGGTTTTATTCTATGTTAGAAGAGTTTAATGTAAATAATGGAGAACGAGGTTTTGGGGCTGTGATTGGTGGTATTTTTAGAAATAGTAATTGTAAGAATCATATATTAAAAAGTCATTTAAAACAAAAAGAATACATCCAATATCTTAATGAGAGATTTAATAAAACCATGAATCTCACAAACATTTCTAATTCTAATAACTATTCAAATGATATAGAAAAATTTATTCAATTACACATCTCTTCTTCACCCGAATAAATTAGAATAAATCCGAATTTTCACCGAATAAAGAAGCCAATATATTTGCCTCATAGTTTTAATATCATAATTATGGAAACAAATATGTTAATCCAAATAAGCCCTGAGCAACTATCAGAGATTATAATTTCAGGCATTAGAGAAGAACTACAAAAGTTCCAGTCGGTTTCGGGAGAAAAGTCTAATAACAAAGACTTGATGACACGCAAAGAGGTATGTGATTACCTGCAGTGTTCGCAAACAAGTCTTTGGGATTGGACAAGAAAAGGAAAAATCATTGCTACAAAAGTAGGTAAGAAAAAAGTATTATACAGAAAAAATGATGTAGATACATTTCTCAATGACCATGTTTCAGCATAGCTTTTCACTATCAAAATTCTTAGGATAAACAGCTCAAGGCAATGAGGTGCACATCTTTGCCCTGACTTATCCAAAATCCCAAAATTTATTTTTTATGAAAACATTGATTATGTGTTATTTAAATATGACACAAGGAAGTTTATTTATTAATCTCAAAAAACTTAATATATGCAAGATAATATTAGAATTTATTTTACAGAAAAAGTAAAATTCGAACAAATTATAAAGAAGAATCATGAATTTAATTGTACCATTAACAGCAATGACATTAAAAATGACAGGCTTGAGCACTCTATTTATCCTATTGTAGGACAAATCGGAACGCTAACTTATGTAATTACTCAAAATGGAGCATACATAGAAAATTCCTTACACAAGTATCACAATTCAAATACAATAGGACAAGACATCAACTACAATGACTTCTCATATTGTGAGATAACTCAAGCATTAAATAACTTGCAAAACCAAATCCCTGAATATGATTTTATCAATACAAAAATCACTTCTTTAGAATTTGGATTTAACTTAAAATTAGAGCGGTCAGTTCAAGAAATCATTAAAAATAATATTCTTCTATGGAATTTTAAACCTCATTATTTCTTTCAAGATAACAAAGGTTTTCTGATGAAAAAGTTCAAAATGAGTAATAGTACATTTAAGATTTATGACAAAGGTGCCCAGAATAATTTGGATTATCCCTTGCTTAGAATTGAGATAAAATACAATCATAAACAACTAAGAAATAAAGATTTAGGAATTATAACTTTTCTAGATTTATATAATCCTAAAAAACTACAATCCCTATTTCTAAATTTCCTCAAAAGATTTGATCAATTAATCATCGTGGATAATCGTTTTACCTCAAATTTATCAAAAACAGAAAAAGAATATTTGGGTAATCAGTTAGAATATACTTACTGGAACAGAAATTTTGGTTCTGACAGTACCAAAAATAGACACAAGAAAAAGTTCCGTGAGTTCATTCGAGACAATGATCTAATGACTACTTTTCACTATCTTAAACAAAAAATTACAGATAAATACCACGAGCTTTTTAAAGATTGTGAAGGTACACCTATCAACACATCAGATTAGATATAATGACAAGTTTTACTATAGTGTAGTTGGGTAAAACTTGTCATTTTTATTTGAGTATTTTCATAATTTTGAAATCTCATGATCTACCATAAAAAGTTTAAATTTATTCGTAATATTTCCATTAGAATCATGATATTAATATGCGACTAGTACTAAAAAAACATTTTAAATTCATATGGTACTTTTTTACATAGTCACACAATTATATATGACTTATAATTAGGCAAAACTTCTTATTCCTCTACATACTCTTTGACAGGAACTACTGTATCAAAAGCCCCTATGAATCGTAAGCCTTCATAAGTCGCTTTTCCTGTGTAGGCAAGTGAGGCATCTTCGTAATATTTAAACTTCAATACAGCGTCATTCATCATCACACTATTAAACAGTCCCAAATTTTGCAGGAGTTCAAAATCTTTTACCTCTATCCCTGTTACTTTTTTGAAAAGCTCAGGTTCTAATTTAGTAATAACATCCCTAAGAGTCTGCTCCCTATGCTCAGACAAATACATAAAGACAGGAATTCTTGTTGCAAATTTTATCAATTTCTCCTGAATCTGCTTCCTTTTACTCTTGTATTCTTTTTCTTCTTCTGTTATTTCTTTTTTGGTTTTAGAATCCATTTCTTCTCCCGCCTCTGCAAACTCTTTCTTCGTTTTCTTTACTTTTTCAGATTTATTGATGATGGTTTCTATATCTTGGCTCAGACTTCGGAATCCTTCTATATTTTCTAATACTTGCAAAGCCTCTTTATTACTTAAAAGTTTCTGCAAAGTAACATTGTCTACATTTACCAATAATGAGGACTCCCATCGTCTAGCTAACAGAGTAGCAGAAGTCCCGCTACTAGCAATGTCTAAGATATCCGCAGCATTTATTTCCTTCATACTACTTCCATCATACGCCAATATAGGCAGGAAACTGATAAGCTCTGCTACCTTTTCTTCTGGAGACACATTAGGATTAACATTAAGACTATGGGCATAGGATGCCACTTGTTTCAAAGCTCTATTGATACTAAAATCAAATACATAGCATTCATTTTTAATGATTTCCTGCTGGTTTGGACTGTCTCCATTTGGATTTTTGATAACCCAAGGTGTCTGCACCCTAAAAATAGATTGGAAATAAGTTTCTGGACTAGAAGTGTTTCTCAGCATCAAAATCCCTGACCAAGGCGGTACAGACACTCCAGTAGTCAGTTTCCCACAAGAAAGGACAATAGTCTTGGTTTTTAATGGATTACCCATAGCTTTTTTCACAGGCTTCAGTGCTTCTACACCTATTCCTGCTTCTTTTCCTGCACACACAACAATATCATAATCATGGAAAAAATTATTCTGTGCCTTGGCTAGTAAATTCGCCATAGCACAGCAGGATGCAACATTAGGCAGGAACCAAAAAGTATGCTGTAAAATCCCCAGTAGTCGTGTATCAGAAAAAGGCATCGGTGGTTTTTTCTTACCTTGTTTTAGGTCAGACTCTATATTACCTGAAAATTGTCCACGGATAAGGTTCAGCCATTTTTGTACCTCATCTTCATATTTGAAAACCACCTCTTTATTTTTTCCCTCGGTTGAGAAAAAAGTATTGAGGTCAAACTCATCAAACTCTCCCTTAGAGGCTACATTCTTTATTTCATCAGGTATCTGATAAGTCATCATGACCATTCTTGGGAGTGAAGCATATGGGTTGTTCTCGCCCTGCCATTCTGCCTTAGCTTTTTGCTCATCAGAATAAGTCCAGTTATAGATTTGTTCCTCTATAAATTCTCCCCCAGCGATGGCACGAAACGGAGTTCCTGAAAGATAAAGATAATGCTTGGTAGTGATAGGTAATAGACCTTCATCAAAATAGCTAAAATCCTCCGTTTTACCAGATTCTTCGGCTTCTAGCTCTCTTATTTCTTGTTCTATTTCCTCTATTTCTTCCTTTTCTTCTTTGTCAAAAAGGTCTTTGGATTTGTCTCGCCATGCACCAAAATGGTATTCATCAAAAATCACACAGTCCCAGTCCTCCTTATGCACCCATTCGTTTTTAGATTTTATTCCACCTGTTTTTTTATCCTCTCCCAGATGGTCTTGGAAAGAGTCAAAATATACAAAAGGCTTTGTTCTGTCTATATCTTTTACGCTGAGGTCTTCCTCTCGGTTAGAGACAAACTGCCAATTCTCAAAATCTATATGAGTCTGCAAATCCTCCCGCCATGCACTGAGGACAGCAGGTTTAAAGGTAAGCACCAGTATTTTTGTCCAGCCCATTTTTAGAGCCAGCTGATAAGCAGCAAAGGTTTTCCCAAAACGCATTTTAGCATTCCAAAGAAAGTGAGGAATAACACCTTCTTCTTTCACAGAATTAAAATACCAAGCAGTCTTCTCCACAGCCTCTTCCTGCTCAGGTCTCATACCAAAACTCTGACTACGGTTTTCTGTATTTCTGATGCCTTTTTTCTCTTCTAAAATTACTGCTTGCAGGTCTTCTATGGAACATCGGAACCACTCTCCAGCCTCACGGATAAAGCCTTTCTGCTCCAGTCTTTTGTGGAGTTCATGGTCAGTAAAGTAAGTACCATCCTCTCTGGTAGCGATTTCCTCTAAAACAATTTCCCAAGTCTGGCGGGGTGTTTTTATAGGATATTGTTCTTTTACACGCTCTGCTGCGGTCTTGGTGGTGTAGCCTACTTTTAGCATATCAGGGTAGCTTTCATCTGTGTAGGCATATATTCTGGGGATGTTATTCTGTGTGAACATTATTAAGTAGTTTAATTTCTATATTCTTTTAAAGTTTTTAATATTTTACATTAGGGTTTTGACTATTTACAGCTCTATTTTGTATTTACACCTCATCAATGGTAAGTAATTTTACATGGTTTCTAATTTCTTAATAAGTCTTTTTTTTATATCATAAACATCTGTCGATACAGGTAATTCACTCATCCAAAGATTTATATCATTATCTGAACGCTTTTCGTTAAAAATAAAATCTCTTAAATTCATACTTATATAATTTCTAGCAGAAAGTTGTTCTTTATAATACTCATCTTTTGCCTCTGTTTTCTTTTTTCCAGTAAAACTTTGTACGCTTCTATGATAATGGTTTAATTTTTTTTCAAATTCTTTTAATATTTTTATATGCTTTTCTATTTCTTCTCTTTCCATATTTCTTTATTATTATAAAGTTACTCTTCTTCTTTTCTTTCTTCTACTAAACTTTCTATATAAGTAATTTCTTCTTCTGTTAAACCATATTTTTTATAAAGTTCTTCATCTGTCCATTCTTTGGTAAAATCCTGTAAAGGGACAAACTGATACACTCCTCGAGGTCCGTTTTGGGTTTTCTTTTTAATAGAAACTAAATATCTAAAAAAACGAGTTTTGATGTATGAAATAATACCAAAACACTCTTCTTTGGTAAAGTGATGTTCTTTAGGATTATAACCTATCACCAAATATGTCTGTGAACATACTGAATTAGGTTCTCCATAAAAAGGATGTCCTAAAACTTGGGTAAGAGAGCCATTAGCTGCAGGAATAAATACTTTATGCAAGTCTTTAGTTTCTCTATTTTTAGGGATTTGGTTGATATTAATCCAGCCAAATTCCATCCCGTCTTTTAGCAGTGTTTTATTAGGATAGTATTTGATGTTATAGTCTTGATTGGGGGTATTCGTAAAACCGTCCCAGCTAGAAGTAAGCCATTGTTTATTGGTGAAAAAATCCTTTGGGCTAATTAAGGAGGAAAAATTGTCTCCATTGTTCATATAATCCTGATGAACTTCTGATATTTTCTTTAATATATCATTGGCTACACCATCCCTGATGACAATACCTGAATTATTTTTATCTAATGTTTCAAATCTATAAGAGAATGGTTTATCTGCACTTTCATATAGATAATAGTGACACTCTCCATTGTAATCTCTGTCCCATAAGAAATAATTGACCCCACCCATAGGAGGTGTTCCAGAGAAAATACCTTTAGCATCCAAAAAATCATGTATGATTCTAAACTTATTAGAACTTAGCATTTTATCTATCCATTCATCAGATATCCCCTCTGTACTCCTTGTCATCCAACGGCTTGGAACAATCATACAAATATATTTAGGGCTGATTTTGATAGCTTGGTCAATAAAGAGATGATAAATAGCTTTTGAGCTATTTCCTTTTTCTTTACCATTTCCCACATTTAATTGATAAGGCGGATTTCCTATAATAACATCAAAGTTCATATTTTCATAAGGGTTTTTATCATGTATAAAGGGATAGGCATATTTAGAGAGACCTTCTCTTATTTCATCCCCAAAGTCTTTTTTATTCACACCACAGTAAGTACATTTCCCTGCTTTGTCCCATGTATGGGAGATTTCCTCAAAGAAGATATTACCATTCTCATCAGGGAATTCAGTTACAGAATGTTTACCATCAGCACGGGTAGAGCAGTAGAGACTACGGCGGCTCAGATAGGCAGTAAGCTCCGTGATGCCTATTCCATACAGCTGGTGGTGCATAATATGGTCTATGCGTTCCTGCAAGTCTGGGATTTGGCTTTCTAAACCTTTCAGCAGTCTTTTGGCTATTTCTCTCAGAAACACACCAGACTTACAGAAAGGGTCTAGGAATTTAGCTTCGGGATTGCTCCATAATTCGTTGGGTAGGGTATCCAGCATTCTATTAGCAACATCAGGAGGTGTAAAAACCTCATCGTTACTCAGATTAGCAAGACAAGTAAGCACATCGGGATTGTATTTTTGTGCATTCATTGTTAGAAAAGATTAGGGCTGTTCTGCACCGAGTTCCAAGTAATGCCTTATCACAGGTTCTTTTACTGTATATTCCGCAAATAAAGAAGCCATACTTTGTTCTTTTTTAGACAGTTCGCCATAGTCAAAATAGTTGGCGACTATTTTTCTATCACTCAGTCCAGACCAATGTGTGAAAACAATAGGCTCTCCCTCTGGCGTAGTATAACTGAGGGCATCTCCACAGATAATGTTCTGACTGATAATGAACGCAATGCTCTTCATCAGTTTCTCATAGTCTGCTTCTTTTTTGGGATAAGATTTTTTGAATTCTGTAAGAAGTCTCTCTCGGCACTCTTGGGTATTATCAGGAAGAAGCTCCACACCATAAAGACTGCCTGCTACCAGCACCAAATAAAATCCATAATCAGATTTGTTTTTCTTGGTCTTTTTCAGCAAGGCTATTTTTCTCTGTAAAATCTCTATAAGAAAGTTGCCCGAACCACAAGACGGCTCTAAAAAAGTAGCGGTAAGAACCTTGTCCGCTGTACCTTTTTCTAGCTCTTTCCATACAAGGTCTACCATGGCTTTTACTTCTCTTTCGTTAGTAAACACCTCTCCATGGTCTGCTACCCGCTTTTTGGATTTTACCTGTCTGCCTTCCATCTAATATCCGTACAGAATAGATATCTCCTTTGTTCCTTTGGAGATGTGAATATTTTACTCAAAAAGAGCTGGAACAAAATCTTATTCTTTACTAATATAGATGTGCTATACAGCAGAGGAACAAAAATGCTCCTCTACCCTAATAGGCTAATCTATTCTGCGTTGCTAAAGAAAGTTTCCAGTTTTCGGGCAACAGAATAAAATTAACTCTTTTTATTTTCTATAAAAAACAATAAAAAAGGCGTGGGAAATTCTTTTTTGTTGCCCGAGGTACTGGAATTACCACACAACACAAAATAGAAATAACCCACACCTATATGGAGTGAGCATTAACTATTTGTTTCTGTGTTGTTATGAAAGTTTCCAGTTTTCGGACAACAGAACAAAAGCCAACGCTTTATTTATCGTTAAAATCTTTGCGAAGATAAGGATGTTTTTCTCAATTTCCAACAAGTATTTTGTTTTAATATGAAAAAATAGTGGCTGTACTCTCTAATCTATTTTATAAATCTATACTAATAGGGTACTTACATTTATCTATCCCCCTACCTCAAAAGGGTTTTGGTATACCCCCTCCAAAAACCAAACCTTTTGTTTTTTCTACATTTGAAAAAGAAATATGAAAACTTCATTTATATTTTTCACAAAGAATGATTCATTATCTTTTAAATAAGTTCAATATAAATAGAATTTAAAATTACTGTGACCAAAATCGTGACCAAAGCCCTAAAATTAGCAAAAATAAAAAAGCAACTACTTGATTTATAAGTAGTTGCTAAAATTCAGTGTAGACCCACAGGGATTCGAACCCCGACAAACAGAACCAAAATCTGGTGTGCTACCGTTACACCATGGGTCTTCCGTTTTAAGTGGTGCAAATATAGAGACTTTATCATTAATCACAAAAATATTTTCTATTTTTTTTCTAAATTAATTACAAAACACTGATAATCAATTCTATTTTTTTACAAGTTTCTTTTATTTTCTATTTTTGTATCTTTGGATTTTTAAAAATTATATACAATGAGACGCCCCATAGATGGTTTTTCCAAGCTTTCAAAACAAGAAAAAATAGACTGGCTTATCCAAGAATATTTAGAAAATGATACTGATTTTGAGTCTGTTTTAAAGCAATATTGGAATGAAAATTCAGAGTTACAAGAACTTCATGATGAATTCTCTGAAAACACCATTTCTAATTTTTATCTCCCTTATGGAATCGCGCCTAACTTCCTGATTAACGGGAAACTATACGCCATCCCTATGGCTGTGGAAGAGAGTTCGGTAGTGGCAGCAGCGGCCAAAGCAGCCAAATTCTGGATGGAGAGAGGTGGATTCCAAACAACTATCATCAACACGGAAAAACTCGGGCATACTCATTTTATTTTCAATGGGAACAAGGAAAAATTATTCCAGTTCTTTGATTCGGTTTTAAAAGAAAAATTATTCGAAGCCACACAGGACATCACGGCAAACATGCGCAAGAGAGGCGGCGGAATTTTAAGCATTGTCCTCATTGACAAAACTGATGAATTGGAAAATTATTTTCAAATCAAAGCAAGTTTTGACACTCGGGATTCGATGGGAGCGAATTTCATCAATTCGTGTCTGGAAGTATTTGGAAAAACATTGAAAAAAGAGATTTTTGAGTCAGAAATATTCAGCGAGGAAGAAAAAAACTCCCTGCAAATCATTATGAACATTCTGTCCAACTACACTCCTGAATGTTTAGTAAGAGCCGAAGTTTCTTGTAAAATAGAAGAATTAGGGAATAATGACGGCATCGCGCCAGAAGAATTTGCATGGAAATTCAAGCAAGCGGTAACGATAGCAGAGATAGACACCTGCCGAGCAACTACGCATAATAAGGGCATTATGAACGGTGTAGATGCAGTGGTTATCGCAACAGGAAATGACTTTCGGGCAGTGGAAGCCTCCGTGCATGCCTACGCAAGTAAAAACGGAAAATACAGCTCGCTAAGCCACTGCACGATAGAAAACGGAATATTTCGATTTTGGATAGAACTGCCTATTTCTGTGGGAGTTGTGGGAGGACTCACGAGCCTTCATCCTTTGGTAAAATTCTCTTTGGCTCTTTTAGGAAAACCTAATGCAAAGGAACTTATGGGCATTTTAGCAGTATCTGGTTTGGCTCAAAACTTTGCTGCACTTCGCTCACTAGTTACCACAGGAATCCAAAAAGGACACATGAAAATGCATTTATTCAATATTCTAAACCAACTGGGCGCAAACGAAGAAGAAAAGAAACTGATTTCTGCTACAATACAAGATAAAACCCTAAGCTACAGCGATATAGCTTTAGAATTAGAAAAAATAAGAAAACAGAAAAAATAAAAAAATCCCCATAAAAGGGGATTTTTTTATTTTTTCAAAACTTCTATATAATAGTTGTCATCTATTTCCACTGCCTTATCATTAGCCAAAGTGACAGTCTGCCACTCCTGAGTAGGAGCTATATGCGTAGAATGGCTTTTTAGCTTCACAGGCATTCTGAAATTCTTTATCGTGTTATTCCAACGGAATTTCAGCTGATTTCCTTTTTGCTCATATTCCAGCTGTGGGATTTTTGTCGTTCGCAAATACTGATCAAAAACAAGTGAAAAATCTATCCCTGCTTTTTTGCTGATATAATCTTCTATCCGCTTAGAGGTCACTATTTTATGATAAAAATCTGTATTCATTCCCAGCAAAATTTGTCTGAATTTTTCATCATTATTGATAACCTGTCTGATGGTATGTATCATATTTGCTCCTTTTATATATTGGTCCATACTACCCGTTTTTCTCACGCCATACACACCTATGATAGGTTCATCATTCTGAATGCTTTTTCTAAGCCCCTTTATATAAGTATTTGCGGCGTTTTTGTCCATATAATTTTCCGTGAACAAAACTTCTGAATAAGTCGTAAACGCCTCATGTATCCACATATCGGCCTTGTCTTGAGCAGTGATATTATTCCCAAACCATTCGTGTCCGCTTTCGTGAACGATGATGAAATCCCAATACATACCCACTCCTGTTCCTGACAAATCCCTTCCATAGTAGCCATTCTGATAGCCGTTTCCATACGCTACATTACTCTGGTGCTCCATTCCTAAATATGGAGATTCTACCAGTTTGTAGCCGTCTTTATAAAAAGGATATCCACCGAACCAGTGTTCAAAGGCTTTGAGCATAGGTTTTACTTGTTTAAACTGATTTTTAGCCTTTTCTAAATTATAATCTAAAACCCAGTAATCTAAATCCAATTTCCCTCTCTTTCCCATATAGCTATCCGAAAAATGGACATACTTACCGATATAAGGAACGATGTTATACGAGTTTATAGGATTTTTGACTTCCCAAGTAAAGATGTTTTTGTCCTTTTTAACGCTCCATTCTACTAATTTCCCATTTCCTACTCCCACCAAATCTTTCGGAGTAGTGATAGCGAGGGTCATTCCCATATCTGGCTCATCGCCCCAGTATTCCTTTATCGGAAGCCATACACTCGCCCCTATTCCTTCGCAGGCTACAGACATCCACGGATTTCCTTTTTCATCTTGTGTGAAAACCCAGCCTCCATCCCAAGGCGCATTTTTAGCGATGATAGGATTTCCGCTAAAATCTATTTCCAAGGTATGCGTCTGCCCTTTTTTAAAACTTTCTTTCGTTTCCAAAAAGATGAAATTGCCATCCACTCTTGTAGATTTTATTTTAAAACTAGAGCGAATGCTGTCATACTTCATCGGCTGTTGTAAATCTATCTGAAAAACAGGATTTTTCACAGATTTTGTTATCTTGAATGTTATTTTATTGCTTCCTTTCAGGCTTTTTTGTTCGTAGCTGGGTTCTACTTTCACATCATATCTCTGCACATCCCAAAAATCACGATATGCAGTATTAGACCCAAGCAGCGTGTCTTTTTTTGTAAAATTTTGACCAAAAGCAAAATACGCCGAAAACAGAAATAGCAATTTTATTATCCTCATAAGTTTAACTTTTTTAAAGGCATAAAGTTATTAAAATTAAAGTTAATTTTTGTATTTTAGCCAAAAGTTTTTGGGATTTTAGACTTTTATATTTTCCCAATTTTTTGAAAATTTTATTAAATCTTTTATTTATGCAAAAATCAAACAAACCCATTGCAGGCTACCATTTATTGATGATTCTTTCAGCTGTAGACCACGAATTTTCACCAAAAGAAGGACTAAAAATACAAGAATATCTGTCGGAAGAATTTCCGTTCAGAATCAATTTGGATAACGAGCTGGAAATCATCGCTTCCCTGCAGCCAGAGGACTGGAAAGACCATTTTGAATTCCATGCGCGCTGTTTCTATGATGATTCTACCGAGGAGGAAAGAAAAAACTTTGCTGAGTTTGCAAAAACGCTTATCAAAGCCGATGAACAGGTGACTGAGCGTGAACATCAGTTCTATAAACTCATGAAAAACATCTGGAAAATGGATTAAGTCAAGGAAAAAAGCTGGTATTTAAAGTAGAAAATACAGAATTTCATTAAAAATAAAACTAACTGCTATGAAAAGGTTTTGGTCATTTTTACTTATTATTTTGTTTTTAGGATTTTCAGCCCATGTGCAGGCTCAGAAAAAAGGTAAGAAATCCTACAAAAAACGCCATAAAACAAAGAAAAGCCCGTCACTTCCCTACAGCTACTATCTTCCTGTAGAACTTCCACATTGCAAGCTTCCCAAAGCTGATGAGGAACTGGATGAGGAACTGGATGAAAGCAGAGATTATCTCATTATACAAGTAGATGAACCGCCCATTTTTGAGGTATGCAAGGATAATATTAACAAGAGAAAATGCTTCCAAGACCAACTGGAACAGCATGTGAAGATACATTTTAACCCAAATAATATTGATGCCGAAAAAAGCAAAGTGTATAAAGTGTATGTAGCTTTCAGGATTGATAAAACAGGCGAAGTGGAGGTGCTTTTCAGCAGAAGTGAAAACGAAACGCTCAAAAAAGAAGCGGAAAGAATTATCAGCCTCCTGCCAAAGTTCATCCCTGCCAAAAAAAGAGGCAAAAATGTGAAAACATACTATATAAAAAGCATTTTCTTTGAAAATAAAAATGTAAAAACAAGTGATAACGAATAAATAAAATAATTATGAGAAAAAATATCGTCGCTGGAAACTGGAAGATGAACAAAAATTTCCAAGAAGCAGAAGCCCTTATGCTTCAGTTAGCCGAGTACAAAAAGAATAACAAAACCAACTGCAAGGTGTATATCGCTCCACCAAGTCTTTATCTCACCACAGCTAAAAATATTTTTGCTAATGATGAAGTGAAAGTTTTTTCACAGGACATTTCCGAGCACGACAAAGGTGCCTACACTGGCGAAATTTCGGTAGAAATGATAAAATCTGCTGGACTAAACGGAAGCATCGTAGCCCATTCCGAAAGAAGACAATACCACAACGAAACCGACAGCCATGCAGCACAAAAAGTAAAAAACCTACTGAATGCAGGGCTTACGCCTATCTACTGCAATGGAGAAACTTTGGAACAAAGAAAAGCTGGACAGCATCTCGATGTAGTGAAAAAACAAACTGAAACAGCGCTTTTTGAGCTTTCTGCGGAGGAAATCAAAAAAGTGGTTATCGCCTACGAACCTGTTTGGGCTATCGGAACAGGAGAAACTGCTACACCAGAACAGGCGCAGGAAATCCACGCTTTCATCCGAAACCTCATCGCTGAGAAATACGGAAAAGACACAGCAGACGAAATCTCCATTCTCTACGGAGGTTCGGTAAAGCCAGACAACGCAAAAGAAATCTTCTCACAATCTGATATAGATGGCGGACTTATCGGTGGTGCATCACTGAAAATAGAAGATTTTTCTAAAATCATCGAGGCTTTTAACTAATTAAATTTATACAAAATTCAAGGTGTAGCTGGTAAAACTAAAAAAGTTCCTGCCACTACACCATTTTTAAATAAAGCCGAGATTTAAATTAAAAATCGTGGTTTTATCATTAAGTGAATAACCACACAAAAGATTGTTTTACTAAATATATGGAAATACTACTTGCCACGCACAACGAGCATAAAAAAGATGAAATCCAAGAAATTTTAGGCGAAAAATATCATGTTACCAGCCTTACTGATTATCAGCTCTTTGATGAAATCGAAGAAAACGGAACTACCTTTCACGAAAATGCCCTTATCAAAGCTAAATATTGTTTTGAGAAAACTGGAAAACCAAGCGTAGGAGATGATAGCGGTCTGGTTATCTCTGCTTTGGACGGAAGACCTGGTATTTTTTCAGCAAGGTATGCAGGGAAGCATGATTTTGAAGCAAATATACAGAAAGTCCTCACCGAAATGCAGGATATAGAAGACCGCGAGGCGTATTTCATCACGGTAATGTGTCTGGTGGATGAAACAGGCGAAAACTATTTCGAAGGCAGAGTATATGGCACTATTTCCAAAGAAAAAAGAGGCGAAAAAGGCTTTGGGTACGACCCTATTTTCATTCCAAAAGGCTATGAAATTTCTTTTGCCGAAATGCCTCCAAGACAAAAAAACAGCATCAGCCATAGGTCTGAGGCGGTGGGCAAATTTTTAAAATTTTTAAACAAGGAATAAAAAAAAGAATGACTAAACAGGATTATTCCAACCAATGGCTGAAAGACCTGAATCTCAGCAGACCTCTCATCATCACTGGTCCTTGTAGTGCTGAGACCGAAGAGCAAATGCTTGAAACAGCCAAAAACCTGAAAAACAGCGAAATAGACTTCTTCCGAGCAGGCATCTGGAAACCCAGAACGCGGCCAGGTGGTTTTGAGGGCGTGGGAGAAATCGGGCTGAATTGGCTAAAAAAAGTAAAAGAAATCACAGGACTGAAAACCGCCACCGAAGTAGCCAACCGAGACCATATAAAACTAGCTCTGGAATACGATGTAAATTTGCTTTGGATAGGTGCTAGAACTACGGTAAATCCGTTCATTGTTCAAGAAATAGCCGATGAACTAAAAGGAACTGACAAAATAGTTTTAGTCAAAAACCCTGTAAATCCTGACCTTGCTCTGTGGATAGGAGCTCTAGAACGGCTGAAAATGGCTGGTATAGAGAAACTTGGCGCTGTACATCGTGGATTTTCTTCCTATGAAAAATCTAAATACCGTAACATTCCTGAATGGCAGATTCCGATAGAACTAAAAAATATTTTCCCAAATCTGCCCATCATCTGCGACCCCTCGCATATCTCAGGAAACCGAGAACTGATAGGCGAAATCTCGCAAACAGCACTTGACCTTAATTTTGACGGGCTGATGATAGAGTCCCACTGCTCCCCAGAAAAAGCATGGAGCGATGCCCAGCAGCAGATTACGCCAGAGACACTTTCGGAGATGCTGCAAAAACTGGTTCTTCGCAGAAAGAATACGGAAGAAATTGATTTTCAGATACAACTAAAAACCCTCCGTTCACAAATTGACATTCTGGATGAGCAGCTGCTGGATTTGATAAGAAAAAGAATGGAAATCGCTGACAATATCGGCAAACTCAAAAAACAAAAAAATATATCTGTCCTCCAAAACAAACGCTGGAACGAGATAATAGAACGCATGAAAATCCTCGGAAAAGAAAAAAATCTTTCGGAAGAACTGATTCTCAGAATATTCAAAGCCATACACCAAGAGTCCATCGATAGACAGGAAGATATTTTATCTAAATAAAAAAAAAAAACGGTAATTCTAAAATTAGAATTACCGTTTTTGTGAATTTTCTAAATGTGTTAATGATTTAAGTTTGATTGAAATAAATCAAAGAATTCCCACTTACCCCAAAAAACCTTTATCAAAACTATCTCTCGCCTCCTCGTATCCTATTTGGAAAATTTCATCCATTTTACTTTTTTTAGTCTCAAAAGTGCTGTAATTAGAGAGTTTCGGAGAGTCTATAAGCCAGTCACAGTAGGAAAATTTATAAGATTCCACCCTATTAGACAGCAGGTCAAACGCCCGATAGGTAACGGATTTTATGGAATTCATCTGATTTTGTTTCACTTCTTGCGGTAAAGAAAGATAAACACCTATCATCTTCTCACACCTGTCTCGTATGATATCCGCAGGGAAATTATTAAGGATTCCACCATCACTGTACAGCACCCCGCCAAACATATACGGCGTAGCAATCCCTGGGAAGCTGGACGAAGCGATGATAGCATCTACCACTCTGGTTTCTTTGTCAAAAATTTTCAGTTCCCCAGTCACGATATCCGTAGCGGTGATGTTCACTTCCTTTTTTAAATCACCTATCTTCATATCCCCAAAAATAGGTTTTAGATATATTTTAAAAACAGCGGAATTGACAAGCCCAGGTTTGTTAAACACGATATGTTTCCAATTGAAAAAATACACCGATTTAAAGAAATCCAAAATCTCCTTTGGTGATTTTCCTACCGCATAGAGACAGCTCACAATAGCCCCTACACTCGCCCCCGCCAATATATCTGGCTGGATTCCTTTTTCCTCAAGAAATTTTAGCACTCCTGCATGAGCCACTCCCTTTGTCCCACCGCCAGACAGCACCAATCCTAATTTATTATTCATATTTATTTCAGTATAAAAGATATAAAAGTGATGATTAAAAATATGATAAAAAGAAAAATAAATAAAACAAAAAGACTCATTTTAGCTTTGTCTTTTTCTTGTTTTCTATACAAAAATACTGAATCAAAAATCAATCCTAAAATAACCGAAACTATTGTAAGAAAGATAAAGAAAAACACTATAATGCCTACATCCATTACTGCATTTGTAAAGAAAATAAAACTAAGTAAAAAAATAGCTATGAATGCTATAATTACTACTAAGATTCTTTTAAAAAAATGTTTCATCATCTTTATTTATCTTTTATCAAGGTTCAAAATAAACATTACGCTAAATTTATAATATATTTTAATCTTTTATTAATAAAGATGTGAACTAATAAGATATATAAACAAAAGGAAAACGAATAAAACTAGAAGACTTGTTTTAGCTTTATCTCTTTCTTTTTTCACATACAGAATTATTGAATCTAAAATCAGCCCTAAAATAACCATAATCACTGTAAAAAAGACAAAATAAACTGCTATATAACCCCCATCCGATAATTCCATGGACAAACATAAAACAAGAATACACCAAAATAAAATAACAACTACAAATGTTATAATTATTGCTAAGATTCTTTCGAAAAAATGCTTTTTCATCTTTATTTATCTTTAATTAAGATTCAAAATAACCATTATTTTAAATTATTCATTACCATCAATGAAAAGAAATAACAGCAACCACAAATAAAATAAAAAGGAAAATAAATAAGACAAGAAGGCTTGCATTAGCTTTATCTCCTTGATTTTTCCTATACTGAGATATTATGTCCAATATCAATCCTAAAATAACTGCAATTATTACAAGAAATACAATTAAAAATGCTATAACACCTCTATCTATTGCTCTTTCTATCAGTGTACTTTCAACAAAAATACACCAAAGGAAAAAAGCAACCACTAATGTTATAATTACTGTTAGAAATCTTTTAAAGAAATGTTTTTCCATATTATTTTTTCTTTAATAAGTTAATTTAAATTACCCCATTTTTAATAAGGCAATGAAAATCAAAAATATGATAAAAAGAAAAATAGCTAGAACGAGAAGACTTGCTTTAGCTTTATCTCTTTCCTGTTCTCTATACAAAACTATTGAATCCAAAACCAACCCTAAAACAACTAAAACTATCATAAACAATATAAAATAAATCATTTGGTATAATCTCTCTATTGATGCATATCCAGATGTACCTAAAACAAAAAAAATACTAAGTGAAATAACAACCACAAATGTTATAATCACTGTTAGAAGTCTTTTAAAAAAATGATTTTCCATATTATTTTTTCTTTTTTATAAGTTAAAAACAAACATTATTTTAAATTATTCGTTACTATCTTAATAAAAATGCTAAGAAACAAGTCATAAACAAAATGAAAATAAATAAAACTAAAAGACTTGCTTTAACTTTATCTTCCTCTTTTTTCCTATACAGAATTATTGAATCCAAAATCAGCCCTAAAACAACAGCAACGATATAAAAAAATATAAAAAAAAAGTACTAGAAAAGCTTTAGTCATTCCTTTTGACATAGCATCTCCTTCACTTTGTCTAGTTAAGAACACAACAAAGAAAAAAATAGCTATAAATGCTATAATTACTGTTAGAAGTCTTTTAAAGAAATGTTTTTTCATATTATTTTTCCTTTATAAAAAAGCTTCGCCAAAGTCTAACAACAAGATTTGGCAAAGCTTTTATTTTTGTTTTTTATTCTTTACTTTCTGTAAATTTAAATATGAATAACCTCTCCATAGGCCGCTGCTACAGCTTCCATCACTGCTTCAGAAAGCGTAGGGTGCGGGTGGACAGTTTTTAGGATTTCATGTCCTGTGGTTTCTAATTTTCTAGCCGCCACAGCCTCTGCTATCATTTCGGTAACGCCTGTTCCTATCATATGACAACCAAGCCATTCGCCGTATTTCACATCGAAAATCACTTTCACAAAACCATCTGTATCTCCATTCGCAGTAGCTTTTCCACTTGCAGAGAATGGGAATTTTCCTACTTTTATTTCGTAGCCTTTTTCTTTCGCCTGTTTCTCTGTAAGCCCTACAGATGCTATCTCTGGCGTGCAGTATGTACATCCTGGGATATTGCTGTAGTCTATACGCTCTACATCCAATCCTTTTATTTTCTCCACGCAGGTAATTCCCTCTGCTGACGCCACATGCGCCAGAGCCTGAGTAGGAAGGATGTCTCCTATCGCATAATATCCTGGCACGGAAGTTCTGTACCATTCATCCACTACTACCCTGCCTTTTTCAGTTTTAATGCCTACTTCTTCCAGACCGATGTTTTCAATATTTGCTGTAATTCCCACCGCTGAAAGTAGAATGTCCGCTTGTAATTCTACAACTCCTTTTTCAGTCTTCACCTGTGCTTTTACTCCATCTCCAGAGGTATCCACAGACTCCACAGAAGCGTTGGTCATTACTTTTATTTTTGCCTTTTTAAAGGATTTTTCCAAATGTTTAGACACATCCTCATCCTCCACTGGCACGATGTTCGGCATGAATTCTACAACTGTAACCTCCGTACCCATCGTAGCATAGAAATACGCAAACTCCACTCCTATCGCTCCAGAACCTACTACTATCATAGATTTAGGCTGTTTTGGAAGGGTAAGTGCCTGTCTGTAACCTATTACTTTCTTACCATCCTGAGGAAGATTAGGAAGCTCACGAGAACGAGCCCCTGTCGCTAAAACAATATGTTCTGCCGTATATTCTGTAACTGCTCCATCTTTCTCCACAGCTACTTTCTTGCCTGGTTTTACTTTGGCTGTCCCGAAGATAACATCTATTTTGTTCTTTTTCATCAGGAACTCCACTCCTTTGCTCATTTTTTCGGCTACGCCACGGCTTCTTTGGACTACATTAGGGAAGTCAAAACTTGCCTCCACTTTATTTAAACCAAAATCTTCCGCGTGGTTGATATATTTAAAAACCTGCGCCGATTTCAAAAGTGCTTTGGTAGGGATACAGCCCCAGTTAAGGCAGATTCCGCCCAAATTTTCTTTTTCTATAATTGCAGTTTTAAAACCTAATTGTGATGCTCTAATTGCTGTAACATATCCACCAGGACCACTCCCGATGACGATAATATCATAATTCATGTGATTAACTTTTTTGTTTCTGCGAATTTAATGTTTTATTTTGATTCATTCATCAAATTTAAAGATAAAATTATCCTATTTCTATAAGAGCAATTATTTATACATTAAGGATAAATCGCCCAAAGAAGAATATTTTTCCCCACGGATTGGAATTTTCCATCCAAAACCTTGAAAACATCAGGTGACACCGCAGGACAGCCCCAGCTCTCTGGCACACCGCTAGGATAGGGCTCTTCATCAGGAATTATAGACCAAGGGTGTATCACGATATCCCTTTTGAGGGCGTTGTTATTGGTCGTTTCCTTGCCATAGAGCAGATATTTCTCCCCAAAACTCGGGCTGGGAACTTTCTTCGTGCCAATCCAGTATTTACCAAGTGAAGAGCTGTGGCTGTTCGGCTGGTTGCTGAATGCTGGTTTTTCCTTGGAATAATCCCTCGCTGTGGGCTGGCTGCCGCATCCATGACTTACCAAAAAGCTGTCTGTAATTTTATCTTTTTTAAAATCCCATATGAACATTCGTTTCTTCCCAGAATGGATAGAAAAATCTATCAATACAAAGAAATCAGTAGAAATTTTATTCTTTTTACAATACAAAAGAGCCTCTTCTGCGTATTTCTTGTAATCTGCTGTCCGCTGGGCTGTTTTTTGTGTTTTTATTTCTTGCTTTTCCTTACCTAAACTTTCTGCTTTTAGCATAAAATAAACACTTCCCAGAAACAAAAGAACCAATGCAAACAAAAATATCTTTAATTTTTTCACCCTTTTATTTTTGTACAAAGTTAATTCTAAAAATTGGATTTTAAATTTAAAAACAATACTTTCGCAGAAATTATGGCACAAACAGCAGAAAAATACGCAAAAATCATCAAGCAGAAAGCTGAAAAATTTGGGTTTCAGGGATGTGGTATTTCTAAAGCAGGTTTCCTAGAAGAAGATGCCACAGCGCTGGAAAAGTGGCTGAAAGCGGGCTACAACGGCGAAATGGCATATATGGAAAACTATTTTGATAAAAGGACAGACCCTAGACTTCTGGTAGAGGGTGCAAAGTCTGTTATCTCGTTGTCTTACAACTATTTCCCTCAATACAAACTAGAAACAGAAAATAATTTCAAAATCTCCAAATACGCCTATGGCGAGGACTACCACGATGTGATAAAAGATATTCTCCGCCAAATGATAGCGGAACTGCAGGAAGAAATAGGAGAATTTGGGTTTAGGGTTTTTACGGATTCTGCGCCTGTTTTAGACCGAGCATGGGCTAGAAAATCTGGAATCGGCTGGGTTGGGAAAAATGCCAATTTGATTACTAAAAAACACGGTTCGTTCTTCTTTTTGGCGGAAATCATCTGTGATTTAGAATTAGAAGAGGATGGTGCCACCACAGACCACTGTGGAAGTTGTAGAAAATGCATAGATGCCTGTCCTACACAAGCTATTGTAAATGAACGAATTATAGACGGAAGCAAATGTATTTCTTACGCTACAATAGAACTGAAAAACGAAATTCCAGACTATTTTGAGGGAAAAATGGATGATTGGATTTTCGGGTGTGATGTCTGTCAGGATGTTTGTCCATGGAATAGATTTGCGGCTCCAAATACAGAACCTAAATTTGCCTTAAAAGAATTCAGCCAACTGAGAAAGCCCGATTGGCAGGATTTAACCCAAGAAATTTTCTCTGAAATATTCCGAAAATCTCCTGTAAAAAGAACCAAATTCTCTGGACTGATGAGGAACATAAAATTCATAGAAAAAACAAAATCAGACCTTGAAGACTAGGAATAAATCCTATGCTGTTTTTGTTTAAAATAAAAACACTATTTTTGCGGCTTAAAATTTGAAAGAAATGTCTATTACAAGATTATTCGATATTGCGCACAACTCTTTGAAAAAATTCCCAAAAGATGATGTTTTGGCTACAAAATATGACGGCAAATGGGAAAAAATTTCTACTAAACAGTTTGTAGATTTAGGAGACAAATTTTCTAGAGGACTTCTAAAATCGGGCATTACCAAAGATGATAAAATAGGACTTGTTTCCACTAACAACCGCACAGAATGGTGTATAGCAGACCTAGGGATTTCCCAGATAGGAGCCATCTCCGTGCCTGTATATCCTACAATAAGTGAGGAGGACTATGTATATATATTCAACAATGCTGAACTGAAATATTGTTTCGTTTCGGATAAAGATTTGTACGAAAAATTATTACGAGTAAAAGAGCAAGTGCCTTCATTAGTGGGAATTTTCACTTTTGACGAAGTGGAAGGAGCGGCCAACTGGTCAGAAATTCTAAGCCTTGGCGAAGACAATTCTAACCAATACGAAGTGGAAGACCTGCGAGACCTTGTAAATGAAGAGGATATCGCTACCATAATCTACACCTCTGGAACTACAGGAAGACCAAAAGGCGTGATGCTTTCGCATAAAAATATCGTTTCTAATGTGTTTGCTGTGGATAGCAGAATTCCAAAGAAAAAAATAGATTACAAGGAAATAAAAACCCTGAGCTTCTTGCCTATCTGCCATGTCTTTGAACGGGTGGTGTATTTATACTACCTATACAGTGGATTTTCTATCTATTTTGCGGAAAATATCGATAAAATAGGTGATAACATGAAAGAGGTAAAACCTCACTATATGAGCGTGGTACCAAGGCTTTTAGAAAAAGTGTATGATAAAATATACAACAAGGGAATCAGTGCTGGAGGGCTCAAAAAAATGATTTTCCTTTGGGCTCTGGGAGTGAACAAAAACTATGAACCGGGAACTCCTAAAAACCTTAAACAAAGAATAGCCGACAAACTTGTTTTCTCCAAATGGAGAGAAGGGCTGGGAGGAAATATCATTACACTGATTTCTGGTTCTGCGGCTCTTTCTAAAAATCTAAATAAAAAATTCCAAGCGGCAGGAATTCCTATCGTTGAAGGATATGGTCTTACCGAAACTTCTCCTGTAATAGCCGTAAACAGCTTTGAAAAAATGAAAATCGGTTCTGTAGGACAGCCTTTGGATAATCTAGATGTAAAAATCGACAAAGATGGAGAAATCCTCGTAAAAGGACCTTCCGTAATGAAAGGCTACTACAAAAATCCTGAACAAACCAAGGAGGCTTTTTCAGAAGATGGATATTTCAAAACAGGAGACATTGGATACATCGACGATGAAGGATTCCTTATCATTACCGACCGAAAAAAGGAAATGTTCAAGACCTCGGGCGGAAAATACATCGCTCCGCAAGTAATTGAAAACATGGCTAAATCATCACGATTTATAGAGCAGATAATGGTGGTGGGCGATGGCGAAAAAATGCCGTGCGCACTGGTTCAGCCTGATTTCACTTTCGTTAAAAGATGGGCAGAAATCCATAAAGTAAACATCGGAACTAAACCAGAAGAAATGGTAAAAAGTGCCGAACTAAAACAACGAATAGAAAAAGAAATCGCAAAACTAAACGAAAAACTCGGTAACTGGGAGCAAATCAAGAAAATAGAGCTTACACCAGATGTGTGGTCTGTAGGAAATGGAATGCTCACTCCTACCATGAAACTGAGAAGAAAAATAATCAAAGAAAAATACATTGATTTATACAACAAACTATACGAAAAAGAGGCCTAAAAAGCCTCTTTTTATTTTTGAAAAAACTCCATTAAATCCATATAATTCCTTGCATCCACACCATGACCGCTCTGATACTCTCGAAAAGAAAAAAATATACTCATATCATACAGTAGTTCCGCACCCTTTTTCCCCCATTCTAGCGGAATGACCATATCATTTACCCCGTGGGAAACAAAGAAAAATAAATGCTGATAAGCCCTTCTATCCAAAAGATTTTTAATAATCTTCTGCTCTGGATAAGCGCTTAGACAGGCTATTTTATGAAACAACTGAGGAAACCTAAGCGCAAGAGCATAGGATAAAATCCCCCCTTGACTGAATCCACATAGATTAACTGCTCCACTAATCTTATATTTTTCCTTTATTTCTTTTATCGTCTTCAAAATCAACTCTATGGATTCTTCAGCTTGTGGAACATTTATAAATTTTTCTCTATCCAATAAATCTATATCATACCAGCTAAAACCTCCATTTGGCGTGGTATGAGGAGCTTGAAAGCTGACTATCAGCCAATCCTTGGGCAAATCAGGCGTAAAACTAAACAAATCATTCTCATCACTCCCATATCCATGCAGCAGCACTAAAATAGGAGCTTTAGCGTGTATATTTTCAGGTTCTCTTACTAAATAATTCATTCCGCTAATTTATAAAATTTTACAAATAAAAAAGCAAGAGTGTAATGCTCTTGCTGTGTGTTTTTATCTTGTATATTTACATGCTTCTTGGTATCCGTTTTCACAAGATTTCTTGAACCAATACTTCGCCATTACTTCATCTTTAGAATCTCCTTCTCCTCTCTGATACATAGCTGCTAGATTGTACTGAGCCATTGTATTCCCTTGTTCTGCGGATTTTTTATACCATTGTTTAGCTGTTGCATAATCCTGAGAAACTCCTTCTCCTCTGTGATACATCACTGCTAAATTATACTGAGCATCAGCGTTTCCTTGTTCTGCTAACTTGTCAAACCAAAACATCGCCTTTGCATAGTCTTTCTCTACGCCCTCTCCTTTGTAATACATCAGAGCTAAATTATGCTGAGCCTCTACTCTACCCTGCTCTGCAAGTCTTTCAAACCAATATCTCGCTTTTTTATAGTCTTTTTCTATTCCTTCTCCTTTATAGTACATCAGCGCCAGATTGTATCTTGCCATCACATTTCCCTGCTCTGCAGCTTTCTCATACCAATATTTAGCATCTTTGTAGTTTTGAGGAACTCCTTCTCCTTTGTAGTTCATCAATCCTAAATAGAACTGCGCATCAGCATTTCCCAGGTCAGATAATCTTTCAAACCAATATTTTGCTTTCTCAAAATTACGGGCTACTCCTTCTCCTTTATAATAAATCACCCCTAAATTATGCTGTGCCTCAGGATTTCCCTGCTCTGCAGATTTTTGGTACCAATATTCAGCTTTAGAATAATCTTGGTCTACTCCGTCTCCATCAAAATACATCAGCCCTAAATAGAACTGGGCATCTTTATGCCCTTGTGTAGCCAGTTTTTCGAACCAATAACTTGCTTTTGCATAATTCTGATAAGTTCCCTCCCCTCTGTAATATTTCAATCCCAAGTGATACTGAGCCCCTTTGTCCCCGCTTTCTGCTATTTCTTCCATTTCCTGCAATGTCTGCCCATTTCCTAAAAAACAAACGAACATTCCCAATAGTAAAATTGTTTTTTTCATCTTTTGAATTTAATAATTGTGTAGTAAAAATATCCCTTTTTGCTGATTTTCAGCGGTGCAAAGGTAGTGATTTTTTCTGAATTTCAATCATGTATCTATTGATTATCTTGATATTTCCATGAATTTTAACCTATGATATTTATCAGCCATTCACCGCCTCCACATTTTCTACAACATTTGGAAGAAAGTTTTTAAGGATGCTTTCTATACCATTTTTCAAAGTAACCACAGAAGAAGGGCAGCCACTGCACGCACCTTGTAGAAGCATTTTTGCTGTTTTGGTCTCTTCATCGAATTCTATCAGAGAAATTCTCCCTCCATCGTTTTCTATGGCGGGCGTCACATATTCCTGCAAAATGGCATTTATTTTTTCTTCCGTTTCTGTAAACTCTTTATTAGCAACGGATTTTGATGCATTTTGCTGGATTCCTTCGATTTTACTCACTGATTCTCCATTTTTGATAAAATCAGAAAGAAAATTTTGGATTTTCTGTGTTATTTCCTCCCAAGAAACATCATCAGTCTTGGTAATAGAAATAAAATTATCATTGATAAAAACCTCTTTTACAAAAGGAAAATTCTCAAATAGTCTTTTTGCCAATGGAACTTTTTCTGCTTCCTGCAAAGATTTCAGCTCCAAAAAACCATCGATAAGCTGATGCTCCGAAACAAATTTTACCACCGATGGATTCGGCGTTTTTTCTGAATAAAAAATAGGTGCAGTGCTCTCCTCGGAATAGATAATTTCTGGAAAATCATCCAAAGATTCCAATATTATATTTCGCAGATTGTCTGCCACCAAATCCCATTCTACGATGTTTTCCTTTGCTATCGCGATAAAATTAGCCGTTATAAAAATACTCTTCACAAATGGATATTGGAACAATTCCTGAGCCAGTGGAACATTAGAAATATTGGAGTTTCTATCCAGCTCCAAAGAACCGCTTATAAGTGTCCTATCTGTCACGAATTTAATCACATTAGGATTTTCTGTATTTTGGATTTCCATTTTCTGTAAATTTAAAATAAAGTGCAAATATAATATTTTGAACCATCACTACTAAAAGAAAAAGCACCCTTTGCAGAGTGCTTTTTACTTTTATTTTTCTATTTTTTTACCTTTAAAGAAGCCAAAGGCAAGAAGTGATGATACGAATATCGTAGAGAATGTTCCCGAAATCACCCCTAACAATAGGGCGAACATAAATCCTTTCAAATTCTCTCCTCCAAAAATAAATATCGCCAACACTACTAAAAGAATTGTCAATGAAGTGTTTATCGTTCTACCTAGCGTTCCAGATATAGAATCGTTAAACAACTGCGCCAGCGTTCTATCTCTGCCATCTTTTAGGTTTTCTCTGATACGGTCAAAAATAATCACCGTGTCATTTATAGAATATCCAAGAACTGTAAGTATCGCTGCGATAAAATCTTGGTTAATCTCCATATTAAACGGCATCACGCTATGGAATAGCGAGAACGCTCCTAATATGATAGTGGCATCAAACGCCAAACCTATAATCGCACCCAGTGAAAACTGCCATCTTCTGAATCGAAGCAATATATAAGCGAAAATACCTAATAATGAGCCTAATACAGCCAGAGCTCCGCCCATCTTGATATCATCTGCCACCGTAGGCCCTACCTTCGTAGAAGAAACTATTCCTATTGGGTTTTCAGCTGCTGATTTAAACTCTTCAAAAGTCAAATTCGCAGGAAGCTGATTTTTAAGCCCTTGATATAGTTTTTGGTCTATTTCTTGGTCAGCTTTCAGAGACTCATCTCCTATTTTATAATCTGTTGTGATTTTCAGCTGTTGGTCGTTCCCAAAAGTCTTGATGTCAATAGAGCTAGATTCTCCTTTTTCATTTTTGAAAACTTGTGAAAGACTGCCTTTTACAGCTTCTACATCCACAGTTTTATCAAATTTCACTACAAAACTTCTTCCCCCAGTGAAATCAATACCGTATTTAAATCCATTCGTTGCAACAGACCCTATAGAAACTGCTACCAATACAGCAGAAATAACATACATTACCTTTCTCTTTGCTATAAAATCTACCCAAATATTTCGGAATAAATTCTTAGTCATCGGCGTCCAAACAGACAATGATTTTCCTTTCTCTAATCTACTGAATATCATCACTCTAGACATCAAAACAGAAGTAAAGAAAGTCATTATCAGACCGATAAGCAATGTCACCGCAAAACCTTGGATAGGCCCCGTTCCGAAAATATAAAGAACTAACGCCGTAAGAATAGATGTAAGCTGCCCATCGATAATCGCAGATAGAGCATCATTAAACCCATCATTATAGGCTGTTTTAATATCTTTTCCTGCAAAAAGCTGTTCTTTTGTTCTTTCATAAATGATCACATTGGTATCTACTGCCATTGCCATCGTTAGAACAATACCCGCAATCCCTGGAAGTGTAAGCGTAGCATCCATAGAATCCATAATTCCAAAAAGGAAAAACAGGTTGAATATCATCGCAATCACAGCATAAACTCCTGCACCTCCATAGTAGAAAATAATATAAGCTATGATGATACAGAACGCTGCCGCAAACGACCAAAGCCCTGCCTGAATAGATTCCTCCCCTAGAGATGGCCCTACTACATCAGCCTGAACAATCTTCGCGCTAGCAGGAAGTTTTCCTGCACTTAGTACATTTACTAAATCTTTCGCTTCATCTTCCGTGAAATTCCCGCTAATCTGAGAGCTTCCATTAGGAATTGGCTCATTCACATTTGGCGCTGTATAAACTCTGTTATCCAAAGTAACAGCAATAGGTCTTCCTACATTTTTTTCTGTAAGGGATTTCCATTCTTTAGTTCCATTAGCATCCATCTGCATATCCACTACTATCCTTCTCATCTGGTCATAATCCACTCTTGCAGACTCCACAGCACCATCAATAGGCGCTTTTTTGCTAGCGTTGCTCTTTATAGCATAAAGTTCCAAATACTCAGGCGCATTCTCTTGTGGCTTGTACGCCCACATAAAGTCCACATATCTAAGGTTAGACGGTCTAGCTTCTTTTGCAATTTCGCTATTAAGAATTTTATTAACTGCAGCTGTATCAGAAAGTTTGACAGTCGCCACAGCATTAGATCTTAATTTATCTAAATTGAGAGCTTTAGTAAAGTTAAATCCTTTTTTCACTCCCATAGAATCGCCTTTCACGATAACATTTTTGCTCATTTCCTCCAAGTAAGGGAAAACTTCTTGGATTGTTCCCACTTCCCAAAACTGAAGTTTTGCAGAAGTCTGGAGCATTTGTTTCACTCTGTCTATGTCTTTGATACCAGGCATTTCTACCAAGATTCTTCCTGTCCCTGGCACCTGCTGCACATTCGGCTGGGTAACTCCCATCTTATCGATACGAGTTCTGATAACCTCATAAGCCGCTCCTATGCTTGCTTCTATTTTCTGAGTGATGATTTTTTTAACCTCTTCATCAGGAGTATTAAATTTTATCTCACTGCTCAGATTTTGTGTCCCGAATACCTCTGGGCTGGCAAGTTTTAGGTTTGCTCCCTTTTCTTTATTCACAATATCAAACTGAACAAAGAAATTCTGAATATACGAATTGGTAGAGTTTTCCTGTGCTTTATCCGTTCTATCCAAAGCCTCCACAAAAACAGGGTTTGTAGAATAGTCAGCCAGATTGGTCACCAAATCTCTTTGGTTGATCTCCAAAAGGACATTGATACCTCCTTTTAGGTCAAGCCCCAGCTTCATCTCACGCTCCTTGGCATTGGTGTAGTATAGCTTCGTAAAGCCAAGATTCAGAGTGTCTTTAGATAGTTTGTCTAATTCTTTCTGATATTTTTCTTCATTATTTCCTGCTAGTGCCTTCGCTTCGCTTTCTATTTTATTGGCGTACCAAGTCGGCAGAAGCTCTGTAATACAGATAAGCCCAAGAGCAACCGCAATGATAGTAATAAGACCTTTTCCTTGCATTATGAATTATAATTTTTATTTAAGTCTGCAAATATAATCAAATTCACTGAAAATTTTATACTTAGGATAAATAAGATAAAATTTTTATCTTCTATTTTTCACAAAAAAAAGAGACACAGCATATGTGTCCCTTTTTGATGAAATATAAAATTTTTAAAATTATTGTCCTAAATAGACTATTTCTATTCTATTTCTTCCAGCATAAGCGGAATTAAGTCTTAGTTTACCTCTATTGGCAATCACTCTAAAACTCACTACATCCCCCGCTGTAAGACCTACTACATTAGAATAGTGCTGGTTAAAGAATGCTCTTTCTTCTACATAGCTATATGTTTCATCAGCATCTATCCATGTCCCACCATTCAAGAGCATAACGAAATATAGGTTTCTTGTTCCTGTTTCCCATACATTTTGGAAGAAAGAGTGGTATAATACTAAATATTTACCTGTTTTAGGTGCTACAAAGTCATTAATACCAGGTATTGTATGCGTTACATTAGCCTGCAAATCAAAATCTGTAGCTGTACGAGCATATTGTCTTGCAAAATCAGCAATCGGCGCTGCTGGCTCTTTCCATGTACCTACCCCATTAGCATCACTGGTAAGGACTTTACCTGCTCCTTGGTTGGTATCTACTATTTTGATAGCGTTTGGTCCATTAGCTACGATATGAACTTTAGAATCTGGCTTATATGTACCGATACCTACATTAGGACTGAAAGAGTGCCCATTTTTATGACCTAAGATAATCGTGTTATCTTGTCCTGTACTTGGAGTAAGTTCTGTAGCGCTGATACCATTTCCTATCGCTACTACATTGTCTAGTTCTGCTGTAGCTGCAGAAGGGAAATTAGCACTTCCTAAATGTATGTTAGAATTACCTTTTACCCATCCACCTGAACCATTACCTAGGGCAATGTTATTATTTCCTGTTATATTATTTTGTAGTGCATTTAGACCTTGGGCATTATTATGTTGTCCCGTAGTGTTGTTTGCTAATGTGCTCGTTCCTAATGCGATATTATATGCTCCTGAAGTATTTGCTCCTAAAGCTTCATTTCCAACAGCCACATTATAATTTCCGCCATTATTGGACACCAAAGAAAGATTTCCTATAGCTACATTGGCCATCCCTGCAGCATTATTCGTTAATGTAGAGTTTCCTATACCTACATTATAGTTTCCTGTAGTATTTTTAGTAAGAGCATTAGTTCCTAACCCCACATTATGACTCCCTATAGTGTTATTAGAAAGTGCAGAATGTCCCAATCCTACATTACTCATCCCTACTGTATTTTTGCTAAGAGCATACAACCCAAGCCCCACATTATGATTTCCCGCAGTATTGAAACGAAGAGCATCAAACCCAAGTCCCACATTATAACTTCCTGAAATATTATTCTGTAATGCCTGAGAACCTATACCTATATTACTATCTCCCACTGTATTTGTCATCAATGATTTTTGACCAATACCAATATTAAAATTCCCTCCAATATTAGATGTAAGAGAAGTAGTTCCTAATGCGATATTATTTTCTCCTGTGGTATTTGCTTTCAAAGCTTCTGTTCCAAAAGCCATGTTATTATTACCACTAGTATTGCTATATAATGCAAAATGCCCTAATGCCATATTACGATGCCCCACTGTATTACTATATAATGCACCAAATCCATTAGCCACATTACTAGATCCTGTTGTATTATTATAGAGTGTATTGTAACCAATTGCTGTGTTATTAGCTCCTGTTGTATTTCTATATAGAGCATCAGTACCAACAGCCACATTTCCAATACCGGAAACAGTATGATACAAAGCATTCTCTCCTACAGCTACATTATACATACCTCCTGTGTTAGAATACAATGTATTAGCACCAATCCCTACATTTCCTCTTCCTACTTGATTAGAATGGAGAGATCTTATCCCCAATGCCACATTATTAACTCCTGTGGTATTAGAACGCAACGCATCTAGCCCTACAGCTATGTTGTGAGAACCACTTGTATTAGAAAATAGAGCATCTTTCCCTATACCTATATTATGTGGACCTGTTCCTACTCCACTACCATTTCCTCCTACACCAGCATCCTGTGTAATGTGGCTATTAGTTCCCACTAATCTAAGGTCTTGCTCCTGCATAACTCCTTCTGCTATTTTTACCCATTTACTAGTTGCAGTGCTGTAATAATAAAAACCTTTAGAAGTTACATTAGTTGTAGTAGATGTAGTAGCTCCTGAAAAATCAGACACATACACTAGTGTAGACTCTTTCAAATTAGCAGCAGCGATTGAATTCAATCTTGCTTTGCTTAGTCTAGGAACAAGCATCCCCTCATTAGTAGTTGCTCCTACTGCTGAATTTGCAGCATTTGGTCTTATGTCTAAAGTCGCTTCGGGATTATTTGTATTTATCCCTACTTTTCCTATTTGGGAATATACTAACCCCATAGTCAGCACCCCTAATAAAATAAAGTTTTTTTTCATATATTTATTTTTTTAATATGTTCTTCTTTTAATCAACAAACTTATATTTATTTACTTAAATCTATAAATTCACTGAAAATGTAGTATTTAAGTTTTTAAATTTAAAATACAAAGATAATATTTTTTTATTATCCTAACAACAAAAAAAGAACCCTTATTTTTAAGAGTTCTTTTTTTAATTTATTGCTTTCTGATTTTCTTACTCAGTTTATGATTTGCAGAAGATGCCGTTAGGACATATATTCCTGCTGGTAATCCAGAGAAATCAACATCATAAGTCTGCACGCTACTAGGAGCTATACTTCTGATGAGTCTTCCTGACATATCAAAAATCTTGATATTATTAATATTTTCTACAAATTTCACATTTACCTTATTATTCCCATCCGCCAATAATGTAGGAGAAGCCTCTGCTGGTATCACCTCTGGAGTTGGAATCTCGGTATAACCCGTTACTATCATAGAGTAAACTTGCTTTTCTGTATTTGCTCCATCATTATTCACCAAAGTTCCTTTATTAGACACTTCTATTTTATAAACTCCTGCTGCTGGCTGGTCTATAAGAACCTGCTCCACATTGTCCACAGTATTATCTCCTTTTATCGCTGGATTACGCGGAGCATTTACATCTAGTTTCCATGGATAATGAACTTCATTAGTCTGAACATTAGTTATTCTTAAATCTAAATCATTTACCAATTTAGATGTTCTATCATTATGAGCTTCGCTATATGTATTATAGTTAGAATTCTTATTAGATGGGTCTGTCCAAACTATAGTTGCCTTAAGCGGTTGCGAACCATCCGTTTTTACCAAGATTTCATTCTTTTTAGCGTTTTTGAGTTCTTTATCTTCAAAGATAACTTTATTTTGTTTTTTCTGAACTAATAGCTCTGCTCCTTTTTTAGCATCTACAAATCCCCATCCATACCAAACATCTGGCCCTACATTTCCTGCCTCCTGTGCTGTATGGATAAGAAGGTTTTTAGTTGACGCTGCATTGAGCTTTTGCCCCGCAAAAAGCGACTGATAAATCTGGCTCCAAAGCCCTAAAATCCCTGTAACCTGTGGAGCAGAATAAGATGTACCATTTCCCATTTGATAACTATTTGACCCTGCAGCAGATGTAGAAGGTGATACCACACTACTTCCTACTCCTGCAATATCTGGCTTGATAGCTCCATCATCACGAGGTCCAGCACTACTATAATCAGCCTTAACCACATCAGAAACTTGTATATACCTACCATTATTGATAGTTATTTTTTCTGTTGCTCCCACTGTAATTATATTTTTAGCAACAGCTCCTGTTGGGATACAATCATACTCAGCTGCACAATTATCCTGAGGAAGAGCATCTGCAGATGAAAACTGCCCCCAAGTTCCATCAGATTTTCTATAATAAGCAGGATACCTTGGAGTTGATGTAGGCCCATCTCCATAGGAATTTCCTGCAGATTTCACCACCACCATATAAGGATTATTATATACTATATCATCCAGCTCTTTATCTCTGTTATAATATGTTCCATTTAAATCATATGAACGACCATTTGATGAATCATACGAGCCATTCCAATACCAGCCCCCTCCCCCCATAGGACCATTACTCAAACGCCATCCTATAACATTACCATAAGAGTGATTAGAGAGAGCAGGTTTACTATCTCTTATTTTAGCTGACACATCTTTTTCTTCTGTCTCCCCATCAAGAGTGGAATTCCCAAAATAATAACTATCAAAGGTTGCTTTTGGCATCATTCCTTTGGTATTCCCCACAAAGACTCCTGCTCTTGTTGATACATCTTTTCCCTCACTACCTATCATCCCTGTTACTCCCGTCGCATGGCTATCATAAGGTACTGTATCAGCCTCTTTATTGGTTATTCTCGCACTGCTTCCAAAATCTGTATGCTCTGCATAAACACGACCACCATCAAAAACAGACACTTTAATCCCTTCTCCATTAAAACTTCCTGTAAGTCCATCTATAGTCCCTTCTTGGATAGCATCTACATTAGAATTTTTAATTTGGTCTGTGTCATAAGATTTTAGAAAATATGGAATTCCCCCAAAGAAGAAAGAAATAGTTTCCCTTTCTTTCTTTAGGTCTTTTTTAATATCACTTTCTGATTTTGGATTTTCAGTAGAATTATTTCTATAAACCTCCTTCTGAGCGTAGAATTCAAATTGTTTGAACAATTGCTTTCTCCTCTCATCCATTTCCTTTTTCAGTTTGTCATTACCCTGCTGAGCATTTAGCAAACTCCCCAAGAGTAAAGCAACTAGTACATTTCTTCTCATAATATACAAATTTTAAAGTTTTCTATTATTGGGTGTAAAATTACAAAAATTATTGATTTCACACTATTTTTTTATTTTATTTTATTTTTATTCAACCATTCATGATATGCTTTTGCATTTTTCGCATGCTCTATATCAGAATCTGTGAATTTATGATAACCCAACTTTTCAGGGTCTGCACACATGAAGATATAATTACTTTTTTCAGCATTCAGCACATTATCCACTGCTGTTTTATTCACCATACAGATAGGCCCTGGCGGAATTCCTGCATTTGCATAGGTGTTATATGGCGATGGGTGTTTTAGGTCTTTGTTATAAATTCTCTTTATCTGCTTTGTGAAATTATGCTCTTTGTTAATGGCATAAATTACCGTAGGGTCAGACTGAAGTTTCATTCCCTTTTCATAGCGGTTTAGATAAAGCCCTGCTATGGTTTTCTGCTCATCTTCTTTCCCTCCCGATTCTTTCTGAACGATAGAAGCAAGCGCATAGATCTGCTCTCTTGTCAACCCCAATTTCTGCTCTTTGGCTCTTCTCTCCTCTGTCCAAAATTCATTGTATTCTTTTTCAAATTTTTTGAAAAACTCCTCTGGCGTAACTGTCCAATAAAACTGATAAGTATCCGAAAAGAAATAAATTTTCAAATCTTCTGCCGAAGTCAATCCTTTTTCCTGCGCAATTCTATCAAACACGGTCACAAATCCCAAAGAATCCTCCTGCGTTTTCCTCGCCACACGCCCTATCATCTGATAAACATCATCAAAATCCTTTATCCTAAAAGTATCCTCTGTCTGCAGTCCTGCTTTCAGCATATTGACCAGCCTTGTATTATCATCGCCTTCCTTCACTCTATATCTTCCAGCTCTGAGAAATTTCCCCAAATGCTTAGACTCCGCTACATCTCGGAAAGCCTCCATATCAGCTATATACGGTTTTAGACTATCCAAAACTTGGTCTAAATTCGCATCTTTTGGCACTAGAAAATATCCAGATTTTTTGACATTATTCCCTTTATATTTTTTATATAAAGTATATCCAAAAAATCCTCCTCCGATTAGGAACAATCCTAAAAAAACTATAATTACTTTTTTCATTTTTAATCTAATTTGAAAACACCCTCAAAAACATATTCCGCAGGGCCTTCCAGCCAAATATTTCTAAATCCCGCCTCGTGCTTTTCTGCATACACTTTCAGATTTCCACCAAGCGTTTTTACAGAAACCTCTCCTCCACCAAATTCATTCATAAATGTAAGACAGCTCGCCGTAACTCCCGTTCCACAGCTGTATGTTTCATCCTCCACGCCCCTTTCGTAAGTTCTTACAAACACCTCGTTGTCAGATATTTTAGAAACAAAATTCACATTTATCCCTTCTTTTTTATAAGGCTCAGAATTTCTGATTTCGTATCCATTTTTATAAACATCCAGATTTTGCACATCTTCCACATATCTTACAAAATGCGGAGAACCTGTATTCAACTGATAATCAGCATCTATTTTAATAATCTCTGGAACATCTATCATTTTCAGCTTCACCACATTTCCATTGATTTCAGCCTCGTGAAGTCCATCTATGGCATTAAATTTAGCTTTATTTTCAAAAACATTCAAAAAACGCGCAAAAGCCACAATACAGCGCCCTCCATTGCCACACATCGTGCTTTCGTTCCCATCTGAATTATAATAAACCATCTGAAAATCAAGGCTTTCGTGGTTTTCCAATAAAATCAAACCATCTGCACCAATTCCGAAACGGCGGTCGCACATTTTTTTCACTAAATCTACATCATTTTTAGGAAAAGACTGATTTCTATTATCTATCATAATGAAATCATTCCCAGTCCCTTGATATTTATAAAATTTAATCATTTTTTCTCTCTTTATTTGCGATTTCTTTTCTCACTCGGCTCAGACTCTCTGGCGTAATTCCTAAAAACGAAGCCACCATCCACTGCGGCACTCTCCTGAAAACATTAGGATAAACCTTTATAAAATCCAAATACCGCTCCTCTGCATTCGCCCCAAGCAGAAGATTTACTCTTTTTTGTAATTGTCTGGCGTGATTATGCAGAAGCAAAATTTGTTTTGCGTTTGTTTCAGGGTCATTATTTCTCATATATTCATGAAAATCAGGGCTTAAAGATATGATTTCGCTGTCCTCTATCGCATCAATAAAATAATCTGAACTTTCTCCAAAAAACAAACTACTCCTGTCTGTAATCAAATGATTTTCAGGCGCAAACTGGATAATATGTTCCTTCCCCGCCTTACTGATAGAATATAAACGAAGAAGCCCCTTCTCCACGAAAAAAGTATTTCTACACACTTCCCCTTCCCTCAGCAGAAACTGTCCTTTTTCCACTTTGAGAGGCTTTATGTATTTCCTATATCCGTCAATAGATGAGGGCGAAACACCAAATGTATTTAGAAGATACTCATCAAACATTTCTACTCATCAAATAACTTTTTCATCAGCCTTTCCATATCTATCAACTCTTCGTGTCTTTTGAAAATAACCTGTCCATCACGAAAAAGCAAAAAAGTGGCAGTTTCTATCGGAACCCCCAAATCTTCGCTCAGTTCTTGTTTTAGTTTAGAATTTCCTGTATAGTTCAGTCTATAAAATTTCACTCTGGACAAATCCATTCTTCTTGCCTGCTTTTCAAAATCCGATATCATATAATCACTTCGGAAATGCATCGTCGCACAGGTCAAAAGAGCCACAGGCTTCTCATAAGATTCTTTATAAACCTGCTTTAAGTCCTCACTCTTTTCTATATTATTCCAAATTTGGCTGTCTTTATACGCTTTTACTAGTTTTTTCCAAAAATCCATTAATCCCATAAGTCAAAAAATTTTTGCTAAATTATCAATAATTTAGTAATATTGAAAATAAATTGAATTTAAAATGAAAAAAGCCCTGATTGTAGTGGACATCCAAAATGATTTTTGTAAAGGCGGCAGCCTAGAAGTCACTGATGGAGAAAAAATCATCCCTTACATCAACCATCTGATGAAAACCAACAACTATGATGAAATCATCCTTACCCAAGATTTTCACCCTGCAGAACACAAAAGTTTTGCAGTCAATAATGGAAAATCTGTTGGCGAAATCATTGACCTAAACGGCATCTCACAGACAATGTGGCCTGTCCACTGTGTGCAGGGAACTTCGGGAGTAGAGTTTCATCCTGATTTAGAAAAAAATAAGGCTACATACATCATCAAGAAGGGAATGAACCCTGAAATAGACAGCTACAGCGCATTTTTTGACAATCAAAAACTAATTGACACTGGACTTTCTAATTATCTGAAATCCAAAAACATAGAAACCGTAGAAATCGTAGGATTAGCACTAGATTATTGTGTGAAATACACTTGCATTGATGCTGTTTCAGAAGGTTTTAAGGTCATTCTTCATTTTAAAGGCACGAAAGCCGTGAACCTCCACCCTGATGATGCCCAAAACACTGTTTTTGAACTTTTAGAAAAAGGCGTTTCTGTAATAAACTAAACTTACTGATAAACAAAAACTTACCCTAAATTTGGGTAAGTTTTTTATTTTTTAAGAATTATAACAATTTAGATAATTCCTCGTAGCCGCCGCCGTTATAGACATTGGTAAATCCTCTCTGTTTAAACGCTTCCGTAGCCTTTCCGCTTCGGTTTCCGCTTCGGCAGAAAAAAACTACATTTCCCTCTAATTTCGCTATTTCATCCGCATGATTTTCCACCTCGCCCAGCGGAATATTTTCAGCGCCTTCTATCGCTCCATTTGCGATAAGTTCCTCTGGCTCACGCACATCTATCAAATGATAGTTTCCTTGATTTAAAATTTCCTGAATATCCATTCTTATTTTTTTTTTATTCAAATATAGTTTATTTTACAATACATTCACCTCTCTTTCTAATTTTACTCCAAATTTTTCTTCCACAGAATCTATTATTTTTTGAGAAAAATCAAAAATCTCCTGTCCTTTTGCATTTCCTGTAATATTCACTATTACAAGGGATTGCAAAGCATGAGTTGCCACATTTCCTATTTGTTTACCCTTCCAGCCACATTGCTCTATAAGCCATCCTGCTGGGATTTTCACGCCTTCTTCCGTTTTATATCCCTGAATATCTGCAAACTGAGTTTTCAGCTTATCAAAATACGCATCAGAAACCACAGGATTTTTGAAAAAACTTCCTGCATTACCGATTTTTTTAGGGTCTGGAAGTTTGCTCTGCCGAATACGAATAACCGCCTGAGAAACATCCTGAATCGTTGGATTTTTTATTTCCATTTTCTCCAATTCTGACTGGATAGCTCCATATTCCACCTTTAAAATATGCTCTTTTCTTGTCAGTCTAAATGTAACTTCCAGAATAACATATTTACCTTTTCCCTCTCTCTTAAAAAAAGAATCTCTGTAACCGAACTGGCATTTTTTCTTATCAAAAACCTCAATTTCCAAAGTACTCAGATTAAGCACTTTACAAGACTCAAAACTATCTTTTATCTCCACTCCGTAGGCTCCGATATTCTGGATAGGACAAGTCCCAGCATTCCCTGGAATCAGAGACAAATTCTCCAGCCCACCATAGTTTTTATCCAAACAAAACTGAACGAACTGATGCCAGTTTTCTCCCGCTTGAGCAGATACCAAAACTTCATTATCACTGATGATTTCCTCAGAAATTCCCTTTAAATTTAGTTTAATCGCAAGTCCTTCAAAATCCTTTGTGAAAAATAAATTACTTCCTCCTCCCAAAAACAAAAGAGGAAGCTCCCTAAATTTAGGATTTTTCAGTAAATCTAATAATTCTGACTCTGTAGAAACCTCAGCAAAATACCGCGAAGAAGCCTCCACACCGAAAGTGTTGTAAGGCTTCAGAGAAACATTTTCTAAAATCTGCATTTTATCGTGCATTGTATTTTTGAAGAGCATCTTTCAGCAGTTCTACACTTCTTCTCAGGTCTTCTTCTTTCAGCACATAGGCTATTCTTATCTGTCTTTTTCCAAGCTCTGGATTAGAATAGAAGCCTCCCGCAGGCGCTACCATAACAGTTTCATTATCAAGAGAATACTCCTCTAAAAGCCACTGTGCAAATTTCTCTGCATCATCTATCGGAAGTTCTACCACACAGTAGAAAGCACCCTTTGGAGTTGGGCAGATTATACCTGAAATTTCGTTTAGTAATTTTACTAATAGATTTCTTCGTTTAGTGTATTCTTCGCGAACACTTTCTATATATTTTTTGTCGTTTTCGTGGGCTTTTGTTGCTATTATTTGCCCTAAAAGAACTGGGCTTAGTCTAGCTTGTGCAAATTTCATCGCAGCAGCACGAATCAGTTTAGAACGAGTAACCATAAATCCGATACGAACTCCACACATAGAATATCTCTTGGATTCAGAGTCTATGATGATGCAGTTTTCTGCTATTTCTGGGAATTCCAGCATAGATACCTGCTTTGCTCCATCATACACATACTCACGATACACCTCATCTGCGATGATGACAATATCATGTTTCAGAGCTATCTGAGCCAGTTTCTGCAATTCTTCCCTCGTATAAAGGTAGCCCGTAGGATTCCCTGGGTTACAGATGAGAATAGCTCTAGTTTTTGGAGTAATTTTTTTCTCAAATTCTTCCATAGACGGCAGGGCAAAACCTGTCTCGATAGAAGATGAAACTGCTACTACTTTTACATTGATATGGTTAGAAAAACCATTATAATTCGCGTAGTATGGTTCTGGGATAATTATCTCATCACCATCATCACAAAGCGTAGCAAGTGCAATGCTCAATGCTTCTGAACCACCATTTGTCACGATAAAATTATCCGTTGTCAAATCTGTAAAACCAAGCGAGTGATAATAAGTTTCCAAAGCCTTTCTATACTCTATATTTCCCTCGGAAAGAGAGTATTCCAATACTTTTAGATCAATATGTTTCAGCTCCTCCAAAGCCGTTTGCGGCGTTTCTATATCTGGCTGTCCAATATTGAGGTGATAGACTTTTACACCTTTTTGTTTCGCTTGTAATGCATACGGAACAAGTTTTCTGATTGGTGAAGCAGGCATTTTTTCTGCTCTTTGTGATATTTTTGGCATGATAGATTGTATTTTATGGAACAAATTTACGATTTTATTTCTCTATTATGGCAGAATATTTCCACCTATTTTTGATAATATTTTTCTTAATTTTAGTGAAACTTACCTTTTCACAAAATTTTGTTCTTTAAAGATGAATTTCCACTTGTTTTTCACTGGTTTTGTCCTGCCAATAGTTTTTATAAGTTTGGAAGGTGTCTTCTACTATTTTATAAAGTTTAAAACAATTTTGTTTCAATTCATCGAGATGAACCACATGAATGACGACATGCGGCTCTTCTATCCATTCTAGAGACATCATGCAGTCATCCATAGAATCTAAGCTCATCCAGAAATAGCTCGGAAACTGAAAAAGCTCATCCATCTTTTGTAAAAAAGCTGTTTCTGTCTTTATATTTCGGACATCGATAAAATATTCCAATGTTTGTTTTTGAAAGTCTAATCGTGTTTCGTTCATCTTTTTTGATTATTTTTTAGTTAAAAAACTCCCAACAATTTGACAAAAGCCAAATGTAAGTGTAAAAATACATTTATTTTAAATAAATTTGCCTTTTCAAATCATATAAAATGACAAAAAAACAAATCTATTTGAGTGTGATTTTTGGAGCTATTTTCATTGTAGCTTTGTGTGATTTTCTTCCCAGCTTAAAGAAAAAATCCGATTTTAACACTCCAGAAGTCGTTGGTTATCAATACAAAAAAGATTCATCCAAGACAAAAGACCCATACGGCATCGCAGACCAAAAAGGGCGAAACTACATAGAAAAACTTACCGATGAAACCATCGTAATCAACTATGTCAAAAAACACAAAAAACTCCCTGAATACTACATCACCAAAGGAGAAGCCAAAAGACAAGGCTGGAAACCTTCCGAAGGAAACCTCTGCGAAGTGCTTCCCAATAGGGCTATCGGTGGAGACCGCTTCAGCAACCGAGAGAAAAAGCTTCCCGACCATGGAAAATACTACGAGGCTGACATAAACTACCGCTGTGGAAGAAGAAACGCTGAACGAATAGTTTTCAATAAAGATGGAGAAGTGTGGCTCACTAAAAACCACTATAAAAGTTTTGAAAAACAATAAATAATTAACTGATAATGAATACGATATACATTGATTTTTCAGAAATCGGCGATATGGAGGATTTCTACGCTCAGCTGAAAGAAAAAATAGAACTTCCTGAGTATTTCGGAGACAATCTAGATGCTCTTTATGACTGTATTTCTGGCGATTTGGAAATGCCTTTACATATAGAATTTGTAAATATGACTGTGGAGCAGTTAGAAATTTTCGAAGACCTTTTGGTGACTTTAGAAGACCTTGTAGAGGAAGTTCCTGACTTCTCTTTTTCCTATTTTCTGGAACAATACGAAGATTAAAAATCTTTCCCAAAATAAAAGACCAGCTTCGAAATCAAGCTGGTTTTTATTTTTATGCTAATCTAAATTAGTATTCTAACAACACACTTCCCCAAGTAAATCCACTTCCAAAGGCAGCTAAACAAACCAAATCGCCTCTCTTCACCTTTCCTTCTGCTATTGCTTCGCTCAGAGCGATAGGAATAGAAGCCGCAGTGGTGTTACCATATTTTTGGATATTATTAAATACCTTCTCATCTGGAAGCCCCATCAGCTGCTGAACATACTGAGAAATCCTGATATTCGCCTGATGTGGGATAAGCATATCCAAATCTTCTACCGTTTTTCCTGCTTTTTTCAATGATTCTATGATGGTTTCAGGAAAACGAGTAACCGCCTGTTTGAAAACAAAATTCCCGTTCATATACGGATATATTTCCTCTGGTTTTATGTTTTCTGGCTCTGTAAGAAGTCTGTCTGTCCAGCCCAAATTAGTTCCAGGCAATTTTATCATCAACTCCTCTGCATATTTGCCTTCGGAATGCATATTGTAAGACAAAATCCCCTGAACATCAGCATCTTCAGAAGCTGAAAGCACCACCACTCCTGCCCCATCACCAAAAATCACCGAAACTCCCCTTCCTCTATCTGTCATATCCAACGCAACTGACTGAATTTCAGCCCCTACTACTAAAATATTTTTATACTGTCCCGCTTTGATGAAAGCATCTGCAACGCTCAGTGCGTAAACAAATCCTGAACATTGGTTTCTCACATCCAGCGCTCCCACGGTATCACAGCCCAACATTTCCTGCAAAACTACACCGCACCCAGGAAAATAATAATCTGGGCTAAGTGTCGCAAAAATAATATAATCTATATCTTTCGCTGTCAGACCAGCTGACTCTAATGCCTTTTCAGAGGCCTTATATCCGTAGAAACTCGTAGTTTCTTGGCTGTCAAATTTACTCATTCTGTGTCTTCTTTCTTTGATACCTGTACGCTCTGTTATCCACTCATCATTGGTATCCATTACCTTTGCTAAATCATCATTAGTCACCACATTATCTGGCACATAATGTCCTATTCCCTTTATAACACTTTTATACATAACAAAATTTATTTAATCAATTTTAATCTGTCAAAACTATGAAATCCATTTAGAAAATCCTTTAAATTCATTCGTTTTTTTCCTTCCAGCTGTAATTCTTCTGGGAAATAAACTCCATTTTTAGCATAAATTTTAAATTCATTTTTAGAAATTTCTATCTCGCCATTCTCTTTAGAATGTTCTATTTTTTGGAATTTTCCTTTAAAAATCTTTAATATTTTCTGCTCGCCACCCACTTCCAAAATAGTAAAAGCAGCAGGATACGGCGACATTCCACGGATAAAGTTATGAATAACTTCCACTTCTTTTTCCCAGTCTATTTTAGTATCTTCTTTGAAAATTTTATAGGCTGTTTTAGGATTTTCTTTCTGATTTTGAGGAATTTCTGTAAGTTTCCCTTCTGCAAGACCATCCAGAGTTTTCACCACTAGTTTCGCGCCTATCTCCATCAGTCTGTCATGGAGCGTTCCTGCATTGTCTTCGGGAGAAATTTCGGTTTCTGCTTGAAGGAGAATATTCCCTTCGTCTATTTTTTCATTGATAAAAAATGTAGTGACACCAGATTTTGTCTCACCATTGATAATGGCATAATTTATCGGTGCTGAACCTCTGTAATCTGGTAATAATGAGGCATGTAGATTGAATGTTCCCAGCCTCGGCATGGAGAACAGAACCTTTGGCATCATTCTAAATGCTACCACTACGAAGATATCCGCGTTTAGACTTTGTATCTGTGATAGAAACTCCTCATTACGAAGTTTTTCTGGCTGAAACAGCGGTAAACCATGCTCTACGGCATAAGTTTTCACGGGAGACTGATGCACTTTTTGCCCTCGCCCGCTGGCTTTATCTGCTACGGTAACGACTCCTACCACCTCATGCGCAGAGGTATGGATAGCTTCCAGAGAAGCCCTCGCAAAATCAGGCGTTCCGAAGAAAACGACTTTTAGTTTATTCATTGATCATATAAGTTTTGTAGTTCAACATTTTTATTTTTTCTAAATTCAGCAGAGTTATCAGAGTCTCATAGATTTTCTCCTTTTCATGCCAAAATATTTTTACACTCAGTTCATCAAAAGTAGCTGGATTTTTAGCTAATATTTCTAAAACCTCATCGAACAAAGTTTTTTCTTTTACTGGATTTTGGGACAGACAAAAACTACATTTTCCGCAGTTATCCAAGGATTTTTCTCCAAAATAAGTTAAAATCATTCTCATTTTACAGAAATCTTTATCTTGGATAAAGTATTTCATTTCCTCCCATTTTTGGATTTTATTTCTCTGGATTTTCTCAAATAAATTCCAGTATTTTCCTTGAATTTCTCTGCTGTCTCGTGGTCTTAGGAACTTTATGCTGTCGGTGCTTCCGTCCACATATTCCAGCCATTCTTTTTTTTGCAATTCCTTTATTCTGTCCTTTATCATCTGCTGGCTTACGCCCAGTTTTGCACTCAGACTTTCTTCGCTGAAAGAAACCTTATGCGTGGCAACTCCAGAAATATTTCTAAGCAATAGTTCTATAAAATACGCATCTTTGGGCGGTAAATCCTCCAATTCTTCGGCAGGAATTTTTAGCTCTATTGTAGAAGGCGATTTATAATTATTCCAAAATATAACTTCCTGATTATGAAGAAATCCCAAAACACTTCTGATCTTAGCAAAGGAAATTTTAGTGAAACTCTGTGCCTTCTGCAAATCCAGCTGAAATATCCTCTCTGTAGCCTCCCCATCGGCAATCTGAAATATAGAATATATGTAGGATATCACTTTCAGAAACTGGGTTTTATCTGGAATCTGCGCAGACAAAACATCGTCCATCTCGCCGAGTTCCTGCCTGTTCCAAAGCAAAAAAGCATAACTTTCCTGCCCGTCCCTACCCGCTCTTCCTATTTCTTGGTAATAATTTTCAACCGAAGAAGATGGCGAATAATGGATAACAAAACGCACATTATCCTTGTCTATTCCCATCCCAAAAGCATTGGTAGAAATCAAAACAAAATCATTCCTTTCCTGCCATTTTCTCTGTTTCTCGTTTCGCTCCCTTGCCGAAAGCCCTGCATGATAAAAATCTACATTTTGCAGATTATTTTCCTTTAAAAACGCCGTCAGCTCCTCTGCTTCTCTTCTTGTCCGGACATAGACTATTCCAGATATATTATTGATTTTCAAGAAACTAAGCATTCTTTGGTATTTATCAGAAATCTCTTCGTGGAAGATGTGAATATTCTCCCTTTTGTAACTTTTCTGAAAAACACGAACCGAAGACAAGCCTAATTTTTCCTTAATATCAAGAACGACCTTGGGCGTTGCAGTAGCCGTAAGAGCCAGACAAGGCAGATTCCCTATTGTTTTTCTAAACTCGCTGATATGCTGATAACTCGGCCTAAAATCCTGTCCCCATTCTGATATACAGTGCGCCTCATCCACCGCTATAAAGGACAACGAAACATCCAGCATTTTCCTCATAAACAAAGAGTTATGAAGTCGCTCCGGTGAGACATACAGTAGTTTAATTTCGCCTGATATTGCCTTTTCGTAGATTTCTTCCTGTTCTCCTTCATCTAGTTCAGAACTAAGATATTCTGCCTCTATTCCCAAATCTTTCAAATGAGAAACTTGGTCTTTCATCAGGGCTAAAAGCGGCGAAATCACCAGACAAGTCCCCTCCAAAACCAATGCAGGAAGCTGATAGCAGAGAGACTTACCACCGCCCGTGGGAAGCAGCGCCAAGGTATCATTTTGCTCTAAAATAGACAAAATAATATCTTCCTGACTCTCCCTAAAAGCATCATAGCCCCAAAAACTTTTCAAGGTTTTTAGTAGAATGTCTCGTGTTTTGATAGACATAAATTTATTTTATCTCACAAAAATAGCAAAAAAGATAAGTTATATTGTTTTACTAAAAATAAAAATGTGCGCAGAGGAAAAATTTCTCAGCACACAACAAATAAAATTATATCATCAAACTACATTTCCGAGGCTAATTCATCCAATAATTTCCTAGAAAAATCTCTATCATACAGATGTTTATGATGTGGAATTTCTAATCTGTCACAGCTAAAAATAAGTCCTTCATAAGACACTATATCTATGTCTATAATCCTATCTCTGTATTCTCCAAAGAACTTAGAATCATGGATTCTTCCCATTTCAGACTCTATTTTTTTGATTTCATCTAAAAGTTTTATAGGCGAATATATTGTCTGTACATCTATTGCAGTATTACAAAAAATATTCTTACTATCAAACTCCACAGGCAATGTTTTTGAGATTTTAGTTTTTTTAATAATCTTACCAACCCTATTTTCCAACTCACTGAGAGCCAATAAAATATGATTTTCTGGGTTTCCTAAATTACTTCCTAGTAACAAAACTACATTATACATTACTAACTATTTGTAAATTTGTAAAATTTTAAACTTTATTTTTATTTATGAAAAATTTCATCAAAACTGTTCTTGCAAATGTTGTTGCATTATTCATTGCTGGTATTTTGCTGCCTTTTTTCCTGCTTTTTGTGATTATCATCATCGGAAGCATGTCTAGCGCAGACAAAGATATCAAAATTAAAGAAAATTCGGTTCTTACGATTGATTTTAAATCCAAAGTTGTAGAACACGAGAACGAAAGCGAGTCTTCTATATTTGAGATAAAAGAAGATGCCGAACTAAAATACCAAGATATCCTCAATGCCATCGAAACGGCGAAAAACGATGATAAAATCAAGGGAATCAGTATAGAACTAGATGACATAGATGCTGGGATTACGCAGATAGATGACATCCGAAAAAGTCTGGAAGATTTTAAGAAAAGTAAAAAATTTGTCTATGCTTACGGGAACAATGTAAGCCAAGCATCCTACTATCTAGGTTCGGTGGCTGACCAATATTTCCTCAATCCTGTAGGAGGCATCGAACTGAAAGGACTTTCCACAGAAGTCATTTTCCTAAAAGAATTTGCTGAAAAATACGGAATTAACATCAATGTTATCCGCCATGGAAATTTCAAATCTGCTGTAGAACCTTTCCTCAGAAACGAAATGTCTCCAGAAAACAAAGAGCAAATGACTACCCTTCTAAATGACGCTTGGGGAGAGATTTCCTCTAAAATCATCCAATCTAGGAAACTAGATGCTACGGAATTCAAAACCGTGGTTGATAGTCTATACGCTACAATTCCTGACCTGAGCCTGAAATACAAACTTGCTGACAAATTAGTTCAAAAATCTGAATACGAGGAGATTATAAAAAACAAACTCAATGTTGGAAAAGATGAAAAACTAAACAAAGTTTCTATCAGAAATTATGCTTTCTCCCAAGTGGATACTAAAACAAACGATAATAAAATCGCTGTCCTGTACGCCTCTGGAACTATCTACAATGGAAACAGATACAGTGATATCTATTCCGAAAGATACATTCAATACATCAAGGATTTAGCTCAAGATGACAACATCAAAGCTGTAGTTCTCCGCGTGAACTCACCTGGTGGAAGCGCCAATGCTTCTGATGAAATATTGTATGAACTTCAAGAGCTGAAACAAAAGAAGCCTCTAATCATTTCATTTGGGGATTATGCAGCCTCTGGCGGATACTACATCTCTATGGCTGGGGACAGGATTTTTGCCCAAAACAACACTATCACGGGTTCTATCGGCGTTTTCGGGGTGATTCCTGATGCTAAAAACCTAGCGAACCGAAATGGTATTTACTCTGATGTAGTTTCTACTAATGCCAATTCAAACATGATGTCGCCTTTCTCGGGGCTTTCATCAGGGACGCTTGCCATCACACAGAGAAGCGTAGTAAATACCTACAATCGTTTTGTGCATTTTGTTTCTAAAAATAGAAAGAAAACTTTTGAAGAAATAGATGCCGTAGGAAGCGGAAGAGTTTGGTCTGGAAAAAGAGCCAAAGAAATAGGACTGGTAGATGAAATAGGCTCTCTAAATGATGCTGTAAAATACGCTGCAAGTAAAGCAAATATAGCAGAATACGAAGCCGTAAGCTATCCTGCAAAAGTGGATAAATTCGAGCAGATAATGAGCAGCCTGAAACAGGAAAGCATAACTACAAATTATGTAAAATCCCAAATGGGCGAAGAAAACTACCAGCTCTTCAAAATTTTTGCAGACCAAAATTTCAGAAACAGCATACAGATGACCATGCCCTACATCATTAGAATTAAATAAAAACAAAAAACGGTGCCTGATAATATCAAGCACCGTTTCCATTTACAATAAAGTTTAAAATTGATTAAAATTCTATGTCATCTGCTACTCCACCGCCCATTTCTTTTGAGAATTTTTCTGCATATTCTCTTTGTTTTTGTTCTTGGTAGCGCAGCATTTTTTCGATATTACCCATATTAGCCATCCATTTCATAGCTACAGACTGAAAATCTCCCAAGGAAATTCCATAATTGTCCTGTATCCACTGAGCACCATCTAGCCCTGCTTCATATGCCGCCTGACGAGCACCACACAATTCATAGTAGAACGCTTCATCATTTTGGATTTTAGCAAGATAGTCTCCTTCTTGATTAGATTCTTTTACAGAATCATTGAATTTAGGGTGAGTATCTGCGCTTCCGTAATACTGCCCGTAGAGAGACATCACAGCCATAGTCTGGTCTTGCTGCATTCTCTTTACCCAGAGCTGGTTAGCTTCATCCCAAACAGGCATATCGATTCCTAATCTTTTACATACCTCTTCTGCTGACATTCCATTAGTCATTTTAGAAGCTGCCGCTGCGTAGTCTTGCAGAGAAATACCATGTATAGGCTGCAGCATAGGATTGCTTTCATCATGAGCCATATTCATGTAAGGATTCTCAAAAGAAGTATCATACTCCTCTCCATTTTCATCATAATTCTCTAAGAAATCATCACTTTCTCCATTAAACTCGCCAGAATTTCTGATGATAGCATCATTGTTTTTCTTAAGCTGAGCTTGCTCTTCTGGTGTTCCTCTCTTTCCTGCTGCACGCATCTCGATAAGCACCTTATACCCATCATCCATCAATCCTTTATAGAACTCAAAGAATCTGATAGTTGCCTTCAAGAGAGAGTCATTTCCATTGTAAGCTCCCAGCTGTTTCACTTCTGCGATATAATCCTCCAAATCCTCTTTCCACTGAAGACGCACTTTTTCTGCTCGGGCATAGTCTTTGGCATTCATAGCAGCATTCATATCAGCCATGTTGTCTTCGCATTTATTTGCTACACACATCAGCTCGTTATTATACTCTATGGCATTGTCAAAGCTACCCTTTGCATAGTATACACCTTCCTCTTCATCATAACCTCTCTTTTCTGGCTGATTTTTAGGCTGGTTATCTTCTACAAGGTCTTGAACTTTTTTAAAAAGATTTTTAAACATAATTTTTTCTTTTTTTTTGAAATCTTAAAAATTATTCAAGATTATTCTTAGTCATCCTCATACTTTTCAAGGAACTCATCAGAAACTTCATTCAGTTTATCTGTAAAACGCTGTATCAGATTATTATTGTTTTTCAGCTGAGCTTGTTCTTCTGGTGTTCCTCTCTTTCCTGCTGCACGCATTTCGATAAGCACTTTATACCCATTGTCCATCAAACGGTCATACTCATCCAAGAACGCAATAGCAGCATCCATCAGCATAGTATCTCCTTTGTATGGTCCTAATTTTCTAACCTGCTCTTTGTAAGTTTTCACATCTTCTTTCCACTGAAGACGCACTTTTTCTGCACGAGCATAGTCTTTGTCATCCATGGCATCATTCATATCATCCATGTTGTCATGATTTCCGTTTGTGATGCAGATAATTTCGTTATTATATTCTACTTCATCATCAAAACTACCTTTAGCATAATATACTCCTTCTTCTGCATCATAACCTCCTTTTGGTTCATCATTTCCACCTACTAGGTCTTGTACTGTTTTAAAAAGATTTTTAAACATAACTTTAATTTTTTTTGGTTAATAAATATTTTAAATTTTCGATGGAACAAATGTATAAACTTACCTCATCCCTCCAATAAAAACAGTGTCTACAAAGCGTCTACAAGCTTTTAAATTCATTGTAAAATACTGATTTTCAATTAAATATTTTGTAGACACCTAATTTCATAACCAAGTTATATTTATTTTATCTTTTAAATCCAAATGAAATTAAAAAATTATATTCCCAATTTTTAGCTGCATTTATTTTTCATTTCGGACAAATATTTCTCAAATTCATCAGAAGGGATTCCTTTTGCACCAAAATTTTCTAACATACCGACTGCCAACTGAAGATGAGCACCATCCAACTGAGCTAATTTTGCTATAATTTTTCGGTATAAATCTGGTTTTTCATCAAGATTAAACTCAGCATAAACCTGCATATCGCTCATTTCTCTATAAAAAACTTTTTTGTTCGCCTCGGCAAGTATCGGCACAGTGTCAGCCAAAACCTTCCATATAGCAGCCCTCCATAGGAAATAAGCCAAAAATTTTTCTTCTGATACCGCATTACTGCTGGAAACCCTTTCATAAAATTCTTCTTCTTTTTGGGTTTTCTCTTCAGCAAAATCCTTCGCTACGAACTCGTATTCCCGCATCTTATCACTCGGCACAAATGTATTCTGCGTCTGGCAGTACGGACAGGTGATATAAGTCGAAATAAAATACAACTCCTTGATTTCCAAACCAGCACCACACTGAGAACAGTGAAAATTATCCTTCACAGCATTATATTCCTCTACTATTTCACGGAGTTTTTCTTCTGCAGAAGGCTCTTTCACATGACTCTCTATGCTATCCGCGAGGTCTCTCATCTTGTCTTTCCATTTTTCAAAATCATCATGGATTTTTCTGAACCATTTTTCCTGAAGTTCTCCTTCTGGCGTTTGCGACTCATAAAAAGATGGTTCATAAGGCTTTATCTGCTGCTTAAAAACATCCTCCGCTTTGTCTATAATTCCATTAAACTGTCCCTTTACTCCCATCAAAAAATTCCCAAAACTGCGTTTATACGGATCTGTATCTTCATCATATATCTCCTGCATAGCATCGCGGGTTTCCTTTGCTAAGGACTCTGCTCTCTCAGTAAGTTTCTCTATAAAAACTCTAAATCTTTGCTCTAAATCATTCATATTCATCTATTTATATTTTTATTACAAATTTTTCCTTTCATCTATTATCAAATAAACCGAGATTTCTCTCGGTTTTATTCTTATTGTGTGTTATTTTTCTATTTCATAACGCTTTCGGCTATTATTTTCCCCATTGCTATGTCTATTTTTTGGGTAACCTGCTCTACTCTTTCAAGTTTATAATCCGATACTAAAAGACTTACGAATTTATACCTCACTTGCACAATTCCGCCTTCTTCATAGACCAAAACCTTCAGTGGCAGCTCTATCGCTACTTTGGGATTTTCCTGCATCAGACGAGTTCCCACCTTAGGATTTCCCACCACCAAAACTGTCGCCGGTAAAAGGTTTTCTCCTGCTTTCTTCGCTGCTTTTGTGTGGTCTATTTCCGCAAAAATTGCAATATTATTGGCTTTAAAATTTTTCTTTAATCTTCCGATTGTTTGTTTAAAACCATACTCACTTTTTGCTGTAAAAAACTGAGAATCTTCCGATTGTGCAGAAAAATTCATCGATATAAACAACGAAATAAAAAATAATATTCTCATAATTTTTAACTTTAATTCATTTGTTCCAAAACCTTTTTTATCGCCTTTGGGAAAATTTCATATTCCACTTTATGGACTTTCTCCGTAAGTTTTTCAGGCGTATCCCCCTCACTTACAGCAACTTTCCCTTGCTGAATGATTTCGCCCTCATCTATCCCAGCCGTCACGAAATGCACCGTGGCGCCGCTTTCCTTCTCTTTGGCATCTATTACAGCCGTATGGACATGCATCCCCCACATGCCCTTTCCCCCAAACTTGGGCAGAAGTGAAGGATGAATGTTGATAATTTTACCCGCATATTTTTTTGCAAAATCTTCGCTGATGATGGAAAGAAATCCCGCCAAGACTATCAAATCCGTGTCCTTTGGAAGGATTTTTTCTAAATTTTCACAAAAATCTTTTCCTCTCTTTATCAAATGATGAGGAATTTGGTGTTTCTCGGCACGAACCAAAGCATAGCAGTCTCTATCCGCAACCACCATGCTTACTTTTGCATTAGGAATTTCTCCATTTTGGATGCATTCCAATATCCTTTCTAAATTGGTTCCTGAGCCAGAAGCCAAAACTACGATGTTTTTCATTTCTTTGATTTTGTTAATCTTCCTTATCCTCCTCTACGCCGTGCTTTATCTTAGATTTTTTCCCTTTGATATCTACGGCATATTCTTTTCCGTTTCTGATGAGCAGCCCTTGGGTTTTGCCTTTGGAATGCAGCACATCGATGTCTATCACACGCCCATCCATTAGGTAAGTAACCTCTTTTCTAAGGGTATGCCCTATGACAAATTTCTTTGCATTAAGTTTTTTGAGAATTTCCTCTAAATCTTCCTTCTTTGTGGTTTCCTTCCCATAGCCTCTGTACCACATAGGACTTTTCCCATACATATAGATGACATTTGCGATGGCATCTTTCCCTTTTTGTCCTTCTTTATTATTGAAATAATATTTTCTAGCATGTTCATTCAGCTCCTCCACGGAAAGATTTAGGTCACTTACCTCCTTAGAAATCCCTGCATGAACGAAAATATAATCACCGATTTTCTCTACGATATTTTTTGTATTAAGCCACTTGCCGAGTTCCGTGCCATACTGAGAAAGAAGGAGATCAGGTTCTTTGTTCATAAGTTTTGCATTTTCAAAATATTTTTTTCGCACATAGCGTAAATCTTTATTCATGTTCATCAAGTCATGATTTCCAAGAACAAAATGTACCTTTCCACCTGCTTTTTCTGCCTGTTCTTCCAAGGAATAAATCAGCCAAAGCGTCTGCGTAACGAAAAGCCCTCTGTCAAAGAAATCACCCACCGTTACAAGATGCCCTTTCCCAAAAGTCCATTTGTAATTTTTATCCATCACCTTATTATTGATGAGAAATTCTTTAAACTGCTCAAAATTCCCTTCAATATCCGAAATCGCTATCAATTTTTTAGGCATCGGATAGACCGAAGGTTCTTCTTTCAGCTCCTCTTTCAGCCTGAAAGAAAAGAAATCCTTATCCGTAATGTAGGATTTTAGCTCCTGATTTTCTTCATACCATTTATAAACTGGCGTAGGAACACCTTTTTCTTCCTTAATACTCTTCACGACCGACCGACCTAAACCCGAGTAAAAGATATATGGTCCATCTATCCCTGCTCTGGAAGTGTCTTTCTCCAATCTTTTTTCTGATATGATGAGCTTGGGCTGTAAATCCTCTTCGCCCTTATCATAATCATATCCAATGGCCACAACAGGCCCAGTTACTGTTGCTGCTACTTCAGCTATTTTGGAAGAGTCTTTTGGCTGCTTTTTTCCTGATGGAACGGGCTTCTTTTGGGCATTTAGAATATTACCCAAAAATAAAAATGCTAAAACAAGAACAGTTATTTTTTTCAATTTAAAATTTTTCATTAGTATCTATATTAATTTTTTCTCAGTTTTTCTTCATCCAAGGCTTTATTTATCAGAATTTCAAACACTTCTCCCAGCTCATCCGATGCCCGTTTCACGGCGTGTTCTATGATTTTTCTAGCTTGGTTTTCTGTAATTCCTGCCTCTGTCCAGCTCCTGCCAGAGGAATGCACATTGAGCAGAAAAGGCATTATTCGGTCTATGGCACAGGCAAAAACAGCATCGGGCGTCTCCTCTGCTACAAATTCTTTCCACAGACCAAGAAACTCACTGCTCATCGGCTCTTCAAGAATACCGAAAATCCTCTCCGCAGAGGCAAGTTCCCTTTCGTATTTGCCGACCATCGCTTTTTCATCAAAGATAAAAGTATCGCCGGCATCTATCTCCACCACATCATGAATGGACAGCATTTTAATCACTCGCAGAAGGTCTATTTTCTCCTTGTTCTTGGCATAAGGGAAAAGTATCTGAGCCAAAACAATAATCTGCCAACTGTGCTCCGCCGAGTTTTCCCTCCTTTGGTCATCGTGGTTAAAATTCCTGCGCTGTACATTTTTCAGAGCATCAAGGGTTAAGATGAATTTGATTTCCTTTTCTAAAACCATGAAAATGAATTTTATATTAAATTAATTTTCTCTTCGTTTTCTGTAATTTCTCCGATTTCGTAGGCATCTTTCAGCGTAGAAAGCACTTTTTCTGTATCTTTTTCATCTACGACAACTACCATTCCCACGCCCATATTGAAAGTCCCGAACATCTCCATTCGGTCTACATTTCCTCGTTTTTCAAGTTCAAGCATAATGCTCGGAATACGGATTTTTTCTGTCTGAATCTCTGCACAAAGCCCATTCGGAATGATTCTCGGAACATTCTCTATCAGTCCGCCGCCCGTAATGTGAGCTATTCCGCTAAGACTCACCACTTTCAAAAGCTTATGAATAGGCTGATAATAAAGCCTTGTCGGCTCAAGGAGCGTTTCATAAAGTGGTTTTCCTTCAAATTCTTCCTCAAAATTTGGGAACACTTTTCTCACCAAAGAAAATCCATTGGAATGAAAACCAGAACTCGGAATAGCGATGATTTTATCGCCTTTTTTGATTTTTGAACCATCAATAATTTCGTCTCTTTCTACGATTCCCACACAGAAACCAGCCACATCATAGTCGCCCGCCTGATACATCCCTGGCATTTCCGCTGTTTCCCCACCGATAAGGGCGCATTCATTGTCTTTGCAGGCTTTTACCATTCCTAAAACGATTTCTGATGCCACATTAGAATCCAATTTTCCACAAGCCAGATAATCCAAGAAAAACAAAGGTTTCGCGCCATGACAGAGAATATCATTGGCACACATCGCAAAGCAGTCAATCCCGATAGAATCATACTTTTTGGTATCCAAAGCGATTTTCAGTTTCGTTCCCACGCCATCCGTTCCACTCACTAAAACTGGATTTTTATATTCTCCAATGGCATAAAACGCCCCAAAACTTCCAAGATTGTTCAATACATTTTTATTGTGGGTTTCGGCTACGGCGGACTTTATCTTGTCTACGGTTTTGTAGCCTTCTTCTTTGTCTACTCCTGCGGATTTGTAAGTGTTATTCATAGTTTATTTTTTTTATTTAAAGTTAAAATTCAGATATAAAAAAGCCGACAAACCCCAAGGCTGGCCGGCTGGTATATTTTCAGCACAAAACTCCATTCCACTATTTTGGTTAGGAAAAAGAGCCGAAGTAATGCTGTTTAAGTTCAAAATAATATTTTTATTTCTACAAAAATAGTCTTTTTTTATTTAAAATCTATCACTCTCGGATGACTTTTATTCTTCCATCTTCCCAAATCCTAATCACCGATGAGCCTTCCCACTCTGCTCTCTGGTCTTGGCGTTCTTCTGCTATGGCATCTACTTGGTTTTTAATTTCTTGCGAAATTTCAGAAAAACTCATCGGACTTTTTTCTCCACTGAAATTAGCCGAAGTAGAAACGATGGGACTATTGAGCTTGGAAATCAGTTTTTTACAAAAATCATCCTTTGTCAGGCGGATTCCTATGCTTCCATCTTCCGCCAAGAGTTCTTTGGGAAGCCCTTTTGGGTTGTCATAAACGATGGTTACAGGCTTTTCGCTCAAATCTATGATTTCCCACGCCATGGCTGGCACCTCTACTATTTTCTGTAATCTTTGTTCGTTTTCTACCAGAATAATCGCCGATTTTCCTTGTTCTCTTTTTTTCAGGGAAAACAGTTTTTGTATGGCTTCAGGATTGACAGCATCACACCCCAGCCCCCAGATGGTATCCGTAGGATAGAGAATAACTCCGCCCTGTTTTAGGACTTCCAGCAGTTTTTCCATTATTCTGGTTTGTAATTACTTTGGTTAAAGATTTCCGTAGCGTTCATCTTTAGGAAATCTGATAATTTCGTTTCTGGTTTTTGGGCATAAAAAGCCTTACAGATTCTCCAGCCGATGAAACTACCCACACGAGGTGAAGATTTTTGGTCTATTTCGGTATAGAATTTAGAAAATGGCGCCACTGAAAGGAAACGCTCATATAGTTTTGGGTCATCACTAAACACCATATTATTTTCCACAAAATAGTTCCAGATATTAGCTTCATTAGCCTCTGCCCATTCCTCCTGAGTCTGGGAATAATTCATTTTTAGATAATCTGGAGTATTCGGAAGAAAGGCATCTTGAAGGGTTTTGATTTTTCCTTCTAAAATGATTTGGTCTATAAATTTATTTTCCTGAGGGTTGGAAATCAAGAAAGTTTCGGCTACAATTTCTGTAATTCTCGGCACCAAATTCTCTGGATTCATGATTTTTTTATGATACTCATCAAGCCCTTGGTAGTTTTTGTTTTTTTCTCCCATAAATGCCGAAATATCTACGAAAAGCATCCCTTCATCCGTTCTGAAAAAGATAGGATCTATCACACTTTCTCTATCCAAAAACGAGGAATAAAGATAAATCTTAGGCGTTTTGAACGCTGGGAAATAATGCTTCACTCGTGAAAACATTTCTGACAATTCATTTTTCAGCTTTGTTTTATCAATTCCCTTCACAGCCTCCTGATACACACGGATTTCCGCCGTATCTTTTCTTCTGATTTCGTATTCTGCATCAGGAATAGAACCCTGAAACATCGGGTATTTTTCTTTAAATTCCTTTAAAGAAACTTTTGGGTCAAAAAACTCACCAGAAATGTCAAAAATTTCTACTTTTTCTGTGTTTTTTACTTCTATTTTCCATAGTTCTTCTTGGTTTTTGTTACAAGAAAAAACGACCAAACACAATGACAAAAATAATATCCAAGGAATATTTCTTGATTTTTTCATTTTCTTTAAAATTTATTTATCTTTAACTCCAATTTTTAATTCGCAAAAATAGAAAATTTTTAGATATAAAATGCAGACACAAAAAGTAACAGAACACATTATAAATTGGCTCAAAAATTATGCAGAAACCGCTAAAATGAACGGCTTTGTTATCGGGATTTCTGGCGGGATAGACTCAGCGGTGGTTTCTACCCTTGCCGCTAAAACAAGGCTGAAAACCCTAGTCATAGAACTTCCCATACGCCAAAAGAAAGACCAAGTGCAGCGGGCACAGGAGCAGATTTCCTTTCTGAAAAACAACTTTGAAAATGTGGAAAGTTTAGAAATAGATTTGACAGAAACCTTTGATATTTTTGAAAAAAATGTAATCAGCAAAAGCTCCACTACGCAGAATAGAGACCTTTCCCTAGCCAATTCCCGCTCTCGGCTCAGAATGCTTACACTGTACTATTTTGGGCAGATTCATAACCTTTTGGTCACAGGAACAGGCAATAAAATAGAAGATTTCGGCATCGGTTTTTTCACAAAATACGGAGATGGCGGCGTGGATATTTCACCGATTGGAGATTTAACCAAAACCCAAGTCTATGAACTAGCCAAAGAGCTGAACATCCCTGAAAGCATCCAAAAAGCAGCTCCTACCGATGGGCTATGGGACACGGAGCGAACCGATGAACAGCAGATAGGCGCCACCTACCCAGAGCTGGAATGGGCTATGAGCGTCCACCAAGACCATTCCGCAGAGGATTTCTCTGGCAGAGAAAAAGAAGTTTTTATGATATATGACCGCCTAAATAGGGCTACCCAGCACAAAATAAACCCTATCCCAGTCTGCAAAATCCCAAAAGAATTGTTTTAAAAAATGAGTAAAAAAAATATGAGTATGTTTATTTTTAAAAGTATTGAATTAAGTCAGTGGATAAAGCCACATCTGACCACTTATATCTTAGCGGCAGATGATGATGAGCTTGAGACTTTACAGGATGACTATGATAGGTTTGAAAACATTAAATTTCTGACATGGGATAAAACGCCTTCTTCAGAAGAATTGTCAAAAATTCAAGCATTGATTATTGAGGAGCCAGAATCTGGAGAGTATGATATATCCGACTTGCCAGATTGGATAAATACGCTTGGTAATTTGAAAGTTTTGGCTTTTCCATATGTTTGTTTTTCTAAATTGGAAAATACCATAAAAAATTCTGCGCTTACATTAGAAACATTATATTTTTTCATTCCAAGAGAATGGGATGATGAAAAATTTGAAATACCAGCAAGTCTGGAAATGCCCAATCTTTCAGCATTTATATCAAGAAGTGAAACTAATGGATTATTCGGGCTTAAGGCAAATAATTTCCCTAATATCAGTTACTTACAGTGCAATATCTCAAAGTATAAAAACATCCAACAACTTGATGAAATTAAAAACTTTAAGAAACTAATTCATGCTAGCTTTCATCATGGTAAATCATTGAATATATTAGAAAATATAAGCTCTGATTTATTGGAGTCTATTAGTCTTGTTGGATTTTCAGGGCAGAATTTTTCAATTTCGAAATTAAAAGAATTTAAAAATTTGAAGTACATTGCTTTGAATGGAATCAAAAAGGCTGAATTGGATTGTGAGTTATTTACTCATTTGCCCTCTTTAAGCTATTTAGACTTAGTTTCCTGTTTTAACCTTAAAAATGTGAATGAACTGGCTAATATTAAAAGCCTAGAATATTTAAGTGTGTTAGATTGTAAACGACCATTTGATAACGCTACAATAGACTTACTTAAAAATCAGAATATTCCTTATATAGATATTGACTTTGCTTAAATTTATCAATAAAAAATCCCTTTGAGTTTTCATCAAAGGGATTTTCTTTATCTATCACTGATTATTAACTTCCTAAGTGTAAGCTAATTACAGGCGTTCCATCTTCTTCGTAGCCCTCGATACTGAAGCCTTCAAAGAATATATGATCTCCTAATTCTTTACTAGCCAATGAATTATGAATCCACTGCAATAGTTCTATTGCTCCGAAATGGTCTTCATAAGCCTCGCATTCTGCCATGATTTCAGCATAATATAATCCGTCATTTTCAGGCTCTTCATCGAAAGTATCTGGATTAAGAAGTTTTTCATACTTCCAAAGCGATTTTTCATCCTTGATATAGGCCTCATACATTACTTTCACTTTTTTAGAGTTGAAAATTGTAGAATGCGGTGCGTAATCATCCAGATTATTGTCTATATCTTGGTTGTAATCATAGACAGCCATCCAGAAATTCTGTAAAGATTCGTAAATTTTATCATTGAACGCCCATGCCACATTATCCAAAAGATTTGGGTTTTCTGCTGGTGCATAGCCTTCGCAGACATTTACTCTGTTTACATCCACTACTGGCGGATATGGTACATCCTGCTCTATAAATTTATCAAACAAAGCATCCGTTCCGTGGTCTAATTTGAAATCCATTTCCTCCTCATACAACGGCTGGATATAGAAAAACTCAACTCTTCTCTCACTCGGAAGCTCCACAATAGCTGGAAGGTTCTCTCCATCCTCGTTTTTCTCATTAGACTGAGCCGCTACGAGAATCACACCTTTGAAATTAGTCCCTTCAAAAGCCTCATTGGATGGGATAGTGTGTCCGTTTCCTAAATAAGTATTATGGTTGATTGGCAGACGAGCCAAAATTTTCAACCAACGGATAGGCCAGTAATCTTTCTCTTCTTCGCTTCTTATATTCCAAGTTGGCGGCAGATTAATTGCCAGCTCCATGTGTGGTGCGTATGGATAGTCTGCTGGAACATTCATCATATGAGCGCCCATTCCACCCGTTACCAGCGTATAATAGTTAGCCTCTGGTGTGGGTTCTATAATATACACATCACAGTGGATATCAGGAGATTCCAGCTCATGGAATACATCATTAAACTCTCCAAATTCCTTTGCGATATATTTCTCCAAAGCTGTTCTGTCTTCCTCATCATAATAAGCTGGAAGTCCAGAATCTCTTCCTTCAAATTTCATAACATCTTCTTCTTCATCATAGCTCAATCGCCCAGATGAAATAGAATCATTCATATAATCTATCCAAGCTCTCATTCTGAACTGAATGTGTCCCACATAGTAGTCCTCTATATTTTCTGCAAGGGAAATGATGATAATCTGCCCAGCAAGTCCATCTTCCTCCACAGGGTCTAAATCCATACAGATAAGGTCATTTCCTTTCAAGATAGGAATCCATTTGCGGGTATAAAGTGTATTTTTAACAAGATAATCATCCTCAAAATTCTCTTCTGGAAGTTTTAGGTCAGCCCAGTTTTCTCCGTAATGTTTTTTCAAGTAAGAAATAATTTCTTCCTGAACCTGCTCTACTTCATTGATTCCTACAAAACTCTGTCCTTCTCCCACTGCGAAAAACGGTACATCTTCTTTCTGTCCGCTGAAAGTTCTATGCAGCTGTTTGAAAGATTCTGGAAGCTCAAAACCTAATCTCTGTTCCAGTGCAGAAATTTCTGCTTCTGTTGCAGGATTTCCTAGTTTTTCAGCCATTTTAGGCGCTTTTTCTTTTAGAAGGTCTACAAAAATTTCTAAATCATACTCCACCTCGCCTTTTCCTCCTGTATATACATCATATGTAGGAATACCTTTTTTCTCAGCGATATTCAGCCAATTAAGGAATTCATAAGCATTATTACATCCGCCTAGTTCTTCATGTTTTTCAAAATGTTTTCTAGAATTGGCTTTATCATCCAAAAAGAAATATGAATAACCGATACGATAGTTCCATGCTGCCTCTTCAGAAAGCTCATCTTCTAGATATTTAAACACCTCTATTGCCTTTCTTAGGTGGTTTTTGTTTTCTTCTGTCTGGTCAAGCCAGTAGAGATTGTTATAAGCACGAGCCAACTCACTCAAAACCTGCGTGGTTCTCTGCTCCACAGGAAGCCCCTCCACAAAATCTACAATCGCTTGGATTTTATCCTGCTCATCCCAAGCATCTATTTTCTTTAAAATCTGCTGTTCTGTCATAATGTTATTTTTTTATCTAATTTTCAATATTTTATATTTAATTTACCAATTTATCGGTTCTTTGCCTTTTTCCTCCAAAAATTGGTTGATTTTAGAAAAAGGACGGCTCCCAAAAAAGCCCTTATGCACCGAAAAAGGCGATGGATGGGCAGACTGAATGATAAAATGCTTGCTGGCATCTATCAATCCTGCTTTTTTCTGTGCAAAAGCTCCCCATAGCACAAAAACCACATTTTCCTTTTTATCCGAAATCTCTTTGATGATAAAATCTGTAAACTGCTCCCACCCCAAATCCTTGTGTGAGTTCGCCTCATGAGCCCGCACTGTCAGCGTAGCATTAAGAAGTAAAACTCCTTGCTTTGCCCACATTTCCAGCTCATTAGAGGTTTTCTTTATTCCTAAATCGTCTTCCAGCTCCTTAAAAATATTTTTAAGCGATGGCGGTGCTTTAACTTTATCCGAAACTGAAAAACAAAGCCCATTTGCTTGATTATCATTATGATACGGGTCTTGTCCGATAATCACTACCTTGATCTCATCAAAGGGCGTAAGCTCTATTGCCCTAAAAATCTGATCTTTAGGAGGAAAACATTTTGTTGTCTGATATTCCTCTTTTACTTTTTCCCAAAGTGTAGTAAAACATTCTGTGTTTTTTATCGGAGCTAAAACCTCTGTCCAAGTCATGATTAAATGCTAATTTTTTGTTAGTGCAAATCTATAATTTTCGTTCTTTCAAAGAAAAAATCAAGTGTCTACAAAGTGTCTACAAGGAACCCCTATGCCCCGTAAAAACCTAATTATCAAAGGAATAAATTACACTCTTTCCAATTCATCCGTGCTTATCTGTGTTTTGAAAAGTCCATAGTTTATCGTGGCTTTATTGGTTTTGGAATCTATCTTTTCTATCGTTCCCGTGCTTGTGCTTCCTATGATTCTCACTCGCTGTCCCACTTTCAGCCAAAGAGCTCTTTCCCTTCTTTCTCGTTCCTGTAATTTTTCCTGAGTTTCTGTTATGGTCTGTATCACAGATTCTTTTTTCAGCTCCTGCGTTACTTTTCGTTTTACCACTTTCAGCTTTTCAGCTTCTATTTTCTCTGTATTTTGGTTTTTTCTAAATTTCTCTTGTTCCAAAATTTTGATAAATTCTTTCACAATATCCTTTCGGGACTTCCCTTTTGCATAATCATCTATGAAACTCTGTATCCTTGTCCCAAATTGTAATTTTCTATGTTCCTCCTCATAGAGCTTCTGAAAATTATATAGTTTCTGCTGAAGCTGTTCGTTTAGTTTTTGGAGATTATCTCGTTTGTTTTGGGTAATTTCTCGTTTTTCGGTAAGGTCAGATTTTAGTTTTTCAACCTCAAATTTCTCCTGCTGAAGTTTGACAATCGTTTTATCCAAATTCACCACATCTCTTTCTATTTTTTTCTTCGCGGAATGAATGATAAATCTTGGGATATTGTTCTTCTCAGCAACCTCAAAAGTAAAGGAACTTCCTGCCTGACCGACTTCTAGTTTATACATCGGTTCCAGCGTTTCCTCATCAAAGAGCATCGCTGCATTTTGAGCATGAGGAAGCTGCTCCACTACCAGTTTTATGTTGGTATAATGGGTCGTAATCACTGCAAAACTCTCTTTTTCATAAAAGAATTCCAAAAACGCCTCTGCCAGCGCTCCACCAAGCTCAGGGTCTGACCCTGTCCCAAATTCATCAATCAACAATAATGTGTTTTCATCTGCTTCCCGCACTATTCGGCTCATTTTTTTCAGCCTTGATGAATATGTAGAAAGATGGTTTTCAATGGACTGATTATCACCTATATCCGTCATCAGTTTATCAAAGAAAAACATTTCCGAACGCGGATGAACAGGCACCAAAATCCCTGACTGAATCATCAGCTGAAGCAGTCCTAAAGTCTTCAGAGTGATGGACTTACCACCTGCATTAGGCCCTGAAATACAGATAATTCTATTTTTCTCCGAAAGCTCCAGCGTCTGAGGAAAAATCTCTTTGTTTTCCTGTGTGTTTCTCAGCCAAAGAAGTGGATGATAGGCATCGATAAGTTTCAGCGTTTTATGGGTATTGATTTTAGGTAAAACTCCATTGATTTTTTCAGCAAATTTTGCTTTAGCTCTTGTAATATCAAGATTATAGAGATATTCCTGATAATCTGACAATTGAAAATGAAATTCAGCAATTTCTGATGTCAGTTTCCTCAAAATCCTATCTACTTCCTTTTTCTGCTCCTCTTCACTTTCGCGGAGCTGGTGATAATGTCTCACGACGCTGTCAGGCTGGATATATGTGATAGAACCTGTTTTGGAAACTCCTAAAACACGCCCTGAAACTCGTTTTTTAAATCCTGATTTCACTGCCAAAACCCTTTGGTCTTCTATCGTACTTTCGCGGATTTCATCAAGGAAATCCTGCTGGGCATAGTGGTTTAGGGATTTATTAAAGTTTTCTTGAATATTTTTTTTAGCAATAGAAATGCTTTCGCGAATTTCCTTCAAAAGTGGCGATGCCTCATTTTTAACTTCTCCAAAACGATTGAAAACCGCCGAAATTTTATCTATAATCTCTTTTCTAAATTCCAGTCCTTTAATTTCCTCTTCTAAATTCGGGAAGTTTTCAGAGAATTTCGGGAAAAATGATTGCAACTTTCCTATTTGCTCGGTAATTTTTCGGATTCTCAAAAAAGCCGATGCTTCTAGTCTAAAATTCTCTATAAGCATCAATTTCAGAGGCTCTTCTATATCTTCATATTCATCAAAGGGAATGTAATTTTCACTCTCATAGGAAGACAAATATTCTGAAGTTTTTTTCAGCAAAAATTCCGCTTCTTTTTGTGGAAGCGGCTTTATATTTGATATTTTTTCGGCTACTCTCGGTGAGTACGCATAGGGTGTAATTTCCTCCAATAATTTAGGAAATTCCAGCTCGTTCAAATGGTCTTGTAAAATCTGCACCATGCAAAAGTAACATTTTTAATTTTTATTTTAAAGATTTTTCATAAGCTTCCCAGCCTATTTTTCTGTAACTTTTTGAAGCTTTTTCAGCATCTTCTGCCTGATAAACTCCACGCCCCACGATGATAAAATCCGTATGCAGATTGAGGAAAACATAGTCTGGCATATTATACTGCTGTCCCTTGTCATCGCCAACCTGTTCTAAACTAATCCCTGGAGTAAAAAGCAACATCTCCTTGCTTATTTTTCTCTGCGCCACGCAGCCCATTATATTAGGTTGATTTTCAACAACTTTAAGTCCTTCCTCTTGGTAATGAGCATCTGTAAGTGTTCCTTCACAAGACATCCCCAAAATCGCTATAATTCCCACATTTTTAAAACATTCCAAAGATTTCTTCCCTGCTATAAGATGTGATGTCACCATATCCGCCCATTTTGAGATTTGATAAATTCCTTTTGAGAACTGTAATTCCTGCGTGCTGCCTATATCCGCAAATTTTCTATCCTCCATCAATAGAAAATTATGCTTCCTCGCCAAATCTACCAGCGGAAGAATGGTCTTATCATGGTCAAAATCTTTTATAATATCTATGTGTGTTTTTAGGGCAACTATCTGCGACCCTACTTTCTCCGCTAAATTTAGTAACTCACTGGTAGTCATCACATCCGCAGAGACAATCAGATTAGATTTTTTATCAACTGCTATTTGCAAAAGTTTTTGGGCTGTGGGATGCTTTACTACTTCTAATTTCTGCTCGTAAGAAAGTCTTTTTTCTTCCTTAAATTTCACCTGCTTCCCTGCCAAAAAATCGTGAATTGCAGCAACCTGCTCCGCATCTATTTCTCCTGCTTCATGTAAGATTTTCACGACTTCTGTGATTGTGAATAGTGTATGAACTCTGTATCCCTTCTGCTCCAAAAGCTCTTTTCCGCCCTGCTGTCTATCCAAAACCACCACTATATCAGACACTTTCAAGCCTTCTTTTTCCACTTCTGCTATTGTTTCCAAGAGGGATTTTCCAGATGTAATCACATCTTCCACCAAGAGGCAGGATTGTCCTTGTTTATAGATACCTTCTATCAGTTTTTTCGTTCCATAACCTTTGGCTTCTTTTCGCTTCATTATCAATGGAATCTCTGATAATAGGGACATCACAGTCGCCATGGGAAGTGCAGCATAGGGAACTCCACAAATCAAATCCAGTTTATTATCCTTAGGCAAAATTTCTAAAAGATGCTCTGCTAGTTTCTTTAAGATTTTAGGGTCTGATGCCAGCGGACGCAAATCCACATAAAAAGGGCTTTCTATTCCACTTTTTAGGGTAAATTTCCCGAATTTAATGATTTCTAATTTGTAAGATTCTAAAAAGAATTTGTTTTTGGATTCCATGAGATTAATTTTTCACAAAGTTAAATAAACTTGGCTACTTTTTTTTATTCATTTTTATACAATTTATTATTAAATTTGCGACTTATTCTTTTTATGAAAAATAATACCACACCTACAAAAAAATTCCGAAAACCAAGAATAGCACTTGGTTTCACACTTATATTTCTGTCAGTAATACTCATTATTTCCTTCATTTCTTACCTAATGAGCTGGAGAGAAAACCAAAGCCAAATAGGGAATTTCCTAGACAAGGAAATCAAATCCACCAATATTTTTGGCAAAATGGGCGACTGGCTGGGAAATGTTTTTATATTCGAAAGCGTGGGAATTTCTGCGTTTATCGTTGCTTTCCTGCTTTTTGTTTTCGGAACTTTGATTTTAGGAATAAAACTATTCAAACCATGGAAAACTATTTCCCATAGTTTTTTCTTTTTGGCGTGGCTGCCTGTGTTCATAGGAGCTGTCACTAAAGGAAATGGTATTCTAAGCGGTGTTTTCGGCTATCAGATTTATGATTATGGTTCCAGCATTATAGGGAGTTTTGGGCTTTGGACTTGTATTATTTTAAGTTTTGCCTTGTATTTCATTTTGGAGTTTAATATCAGTTTGAGCAATATCACTGATAAAGTCTCTACTGTGAAAGAAAAAATCCAATCCATAAAAGATGATATCCAAGAGGAAATCCAAGAAATGCAAGGGACACAAGAAAAAGATGAAGATGAAGAAGAAAGCATAAACACCAATGCTGTTTCTGTTGCCGAACCTGTCATCGAAAACAATGCAAAAGAAAACCCTACCGCTGAAACTGAAAAGGCAGAAACAGAAGTAACTGAACCTACAAAAGCCTCAACCATCAGTGTGGAAATAGATGATGAGTTTTTAGAAAAAAAGGAAGAATCTTCATCTAATGAAAAACCTGAAAATGAAACTGATACAGAAATCATCACAGATAACGAACCTAAAAAAGATAATGATATCGAGATTACCATAGAGCCTTCACCTGCTGCTAACATCATCACAGACCCAGACAAAAAAGCTGATGAACTAGTAGAAAAGCACGGTCTCTATGACCAAAGACTTGATTTGGCTAATTTCCAGATGCCTAGTCTTGATTTGCTAAAAGATTATGGCAACGAAGAAATTACCATCAACAGAGAGGAACTAGAACAAAACAAAAACAAAATCGTAGAGGTTCTAAAAAATTTCAATGTCGGTGTTTCTAAAATTAAAGCGACCATAGGCCCTACGGTGACACTTTACGAGATTGTCCCTGAATCTGGAACTCGTATTGCCACCATTAAAAGGCTTCAAGATGACATCGCACTAAACCTTTCTGCACTGGGTATCAGGATAATAGCTCCTATCCCTGGGAAAGGAACCGTAGGGATAGAAGTTCCGCGACAGACTCCAGCGATGGTATCTATGCGTTCTGCTCTACAAGCGTCTAACATCCACTCCACAGACATGGATCTACCCGTAGTCTTTGGGAAAACTATCTCCAATGAAATCTTCATGGCGGACCTTTCCAAAATGCCTCACCTACTGATAGCGGGAGCTACAGGACAGGGTAAATCCGTGGGTATCAATGCGATATTAACTTCGCTACTTTATAAAAAACACCCTAGCGAACTGAAATTTGTAATGGTAGACCCTAAAAAAGTGGAGCTTTCTATCTATTCTAAAATCGAACGACACTATTTAGCTAAACTCCCTGACACGGACAAAGCTATATTAACAGACAACTCAAAGGTTATCAATACATTAAACTCGCTTTGTATTGAAATGGATAACCGCTACAAGCTTTTGGAAGAAGCTTTTTGTAGAAACCTAAAAGAATACAATAAAAAATTCAAGGAAAGAAAATTAAACCCTGAAAACGGGCATCGCTACCTGCCGTACATCGTGCTGGTAGTGGATGAATTTGCGGACTTAATCATGACCGCTGGTAAAGAAGTGGAACACCCTATCGCCCGTCTAGCACAGCTTGCCAGAGCTGTTGGCATCCACCTCATCATCGCTACACAGAGACCTTCTGTAAATGTCATCACAGGGATGATTAAAGCCAATTTCCCTGCCAGAGTGGCTTTCCGAGTTATGTCCAATGTAGATTCTAGAACAATCTTGGACAGCACAGGCGCTGACCAGCTGATAGGAAAAGGTGACATGCTGTATTCTAATGGAAATGACATGATTAGAATACAGTGCGCCTTCATAGACACGCCTGAGGTGGAAAAAGTGGTCACTTTCATCGGTGAGCAAAAAGGCTATCCAAACGCCTACGAACTCCCTGAATATGTGGGCGAAAATGAAAGTGCTAGTTCAGGAAATTTTGATGCAAATGAGAAGGATGCTCTATTTGAAGAGGCTGCTAGAATCGTAGTAAATACACAGCAGGGCTCTACTTCCATGCTACAAAGACAGCTAAAACTGGGCTACAACCGCGCAGGGCGAATCATGGATCAACTGGAAAATGCAGGAGTAGTGGGAAGTTTCAACGGAGCGAAGGCTAGAGAAGTGCTGATTTCTGATATTCAGCATTTGGAACAGTTTTTGGAGAGCCTTAGAAACAATTAATTTCATTAAATTTAAAATTATGACTTTTTTCAAAAAAACTTTACTTATATTATCTTTAGGAATCGTAAGTCTGGCTGCTGCTCAAAAAGTAGATACCAAAGCCAAAAACATACTGGACGAAACCTCAGCCAATTATAAATCCAAAAGCACGATGTATTTCAAATTCGTGTATGGAATGGGAAGCAACGGGAAGGTTTCTAAAAATCAAACAGGTATTTTCTACGCTTCAAAGAATAAATACAAACTCAAAATAATGGGTAATGAGCAGATATTTGATGGAAATAAAGTATACAACATCAATGCTGAAGACATGGAAGTTACCATCGCAAAACCAAACGGATCTGAGGCGATGCTCTCTCCTATCAATTATCTAGATTCTTACAAGAAAGATTACAACATAAGCTATACAGGAAATAAAAACAATCTAGAAGTCATAAAACTTACGCCTACAAAAAAGAATGGCATCAAGCATGTTTTCCTGCATATCAATAAAGCAAAAAAACAAATAGAAAAAATAGAGCAATACGCTGATAACAACGATATTACAACGATAAGCATCAGCCAGTATAAAGAAAACTTAAAAGTAGAACCATCCACTTTTAGTTTTAATAAAAACCTTTATAAAAACTATCTAATCACAGAGTTATAATGTTAAAAAAACTAGATTTATACATTATAAAAACCTTTTTAGGTCCTTTCGTATTCATTTTCAGTATTTTATTCTTCATTTTCATGGTGAATATCATCTGGATACAGATGTTTAACCTTGGAGGTAAAGGACTGACAACATGGGAACTGACCAAACTTTTCTACTACCTGAGCGTGGGAGTCATAAAGATGGTGCTCCCGCTCACTGTACTACTCGCCTCCATCATGGCTTTCGGAGGTTTTGGAGAGCGCTATGAACTTGCTGCCATGAAGGCTGCTGGAGCTCCTTTAATCAGAATCATAAGACCTTTGTTTCTTACAAGTTTAGTTCTGGCTTTTATTTTATTTTTGTTTTCTAACTTCGTGATTCCTGATTTTCAGCGAAAAGCGAAAAATATGCTGTATAACATCGTTTCCTCCAAACCGGCGCTGAATTTCACACCTGGGCAGTTTATCAATTCACTCCCTGGGACAACCATTAAATTTGATAGGCTTTATGGAGAAAATGATGAATTGATAGAGGGCGTTTTCATTAACAAAACCGCCAGTAGTTTTGATGACCAAAGAACCATCATCGCTAAAAGAGGAAAAATAGTTTCCAAACAAGGGAGCAACTATCTAAGAATGGTGCTTTATGATGGGTATATTTTTGAAGATAATCTCGCTAAACCCAACTTTCAAGACCGTTTCAGACAGGAAAATCAGACCATTAAGTTTGATTCTTTGGTGTCTCATTTTGACATCAGTGAGCTTCTTGACAAGGCTATCGAGAGCGAAAAAATAACAGACAGCTATGAGTTCCAGAACTATGCACAGCTCAACTCTACTGTAGACCTCGTAAAAGCTGAAAAACAAAAAAGATACTCTGAAATTTCTTCGGATTTAGTTTCTCAGAGTAGTTCTTTTATAGAAATTTTGGATAAAAACAAAGACAAAAATAAAGATAAAAAAACACAGGCGCCATTTAGTTTAGATTCTATAAACCAAGACAAAAAGCTGGAAATACTCTTCAATGCACATGAGAAAATAGACCTCATCCAAAAAAACATTGAAACAAAAAAAGAAGAAATACTCTCACATGCCAAACTTTATGCAAAAGTAGTAATGCATCAGCAGCAGATTTTGGCGTATTCGGTGATGAGTGTTTTATTCCTGCTGATAGGAACTAGCCTCGGTTCTATCGTAAGAAAGGGCGGAATAGGAATGCCAATTCTACTTTCCATCATCATATTCATCATATTTTTCGTTCTCAATATTTCTGCTGAAAACATGGCTTGGAAGGGTGAAATGGACCCATATATCGCCGCTTGGCTGCCGAATTTTATATTCCTGCCTTTCAGTATTTGGATAACTTACAAAGCCAATACAGACTCACAAATCCTAGATGTAGAGAAATACAAATCTTGGGTAATGCCTTTGATAAAGAGATTTTCAAAGCATAAAGAGCATAAACGATACCAATAATTTTTTTTCAATAAAAAGTAAAAATTCTATTTATTGAAAGAAATAAAAATAATAAATTCATGAAATTAGTTTTTTTACTTTTATTATTTCTTTCAGGCAGTATGTTTCCTGCTCAAGATATGGCTCGTGTAAAGCATATATATGAAGATTTTCAGATAATGGCAAGCGGTGTGGATTTCCGAGGAATGAGCCACCGCAAGTTCGCATCAAAGTGGAAGGAGCAATATTCTTCAATTAAGGAAAGTAATCTTGTAGATATACTCATTGTCCAAGACAAAAAAACTAAAAAATATGGATATGTAACCTTTGATAATAAGAAAGTAACGCCCATAGAGTATGATGATGCCCAAGGCTTTGGCTATCCTGAAAAAATTGCTTGGGTAAAGAAAAACAATAAGTGGGGTGGTATCAATCTCAAAGGAGAAAATGTCATCCCTTTTCTTTATGAAGAAGTGCAGGAATTCAGCTCTTCAAGGGCTTTAGTAAAATTCAAGGGACAGTGGGGTTTTGTCGATAAAGATGGCAAAATGCTCATTCCTGCAGAATACGAAGAAGCTGAATCCTTCCATTACAATACTGACTACACCAAAGCCAAGAAAAATGGACTGTGGGGATTTATTAATAAAGATGGTAAAACGCTCATTCCCTTTGAGTATGATGTTATCCGCACAGATGATTATTATCCAAAACCCAAAGATAAAATAAGGGCTGTAAAAAATGGCAAAATGGGTGTCATTGACTGGGATAACAAGATCATCATTCCCTTTATATATGCCAATATACTTCCAGCTACAGAAGGTATCCATGTAGTGTTTAAAGATGGAAAAATAGGCTACATAAAAGAAACAGGAGAAATACTCGTTTCTCCGAAGTATGAAACCATGTGGCTTATTTTTCATCACTATGTGAGCCGATTTGAAAAGGGTACTGCTTTGGTGAAACTCAATGACAAATTTGGGTTTATCAATACCCAAGGAGAAGAAATAATTCCTTGTAAATATGAAGCTGTTAAGGGATCTTATTTCAGAGAAGGAATAATCCCTGTGCGGTATAATGGTAAATGGGGCTACATCAACCAGAAAAATGAAATAATAGCTCCCTTTGTGTATGATGAAGCGGAGTATTTTTCTAATTCTTTTTCTGACGATTCTTTTGAAAATGGCTTTGCGAAAGTAAGGCGTGGAGATAAATGGGGCTACATCAATACCCAAGGTAAGGAGGTGATTCCTGTAATATATGACAAATTAGGAAATTATATTTTCAAGGGGCTTTGTGAAGCAAAACGCGATGAAAAGTGGGGCTTTGTAAATACAGAAGGCAAGGAAGTAATTCCTATTATATACGACTGGGTCAATCTTTTTAATAGCTGTGGAGGTTCTATAGAAGCGCATCTTGGCAAAAAGAAATTCTACATGGACTTGCAGGGAAATCCGAAAAAAGAGTGAATTTATCTTTAATGTTAAAAACAACAAAACCAGATAAACTACAAAAAGATAACAATATGCTAAAACTAAAGAAAGATTTTATTAATAACATAGATAATGTATATCTTATTAAGATTACAGATGATTTATACTCTATCTGTCAGCATCGAGGAAATACATTTTTTGAATTTTTTGATGTATTTTTCTCTGATTTCAATGAAGAGATAAAAATAGACCTAAATGAAACAAAAATTTTATTTACAAAAAGCTGTGCTGCACATAAATTTAAGGACTTTTTTGTAAAAGAGATTACTTCTGTCATACCCAATAGTAGAGCAATAGAAACCACCTATTTGCATCCATTTCATTATCTTTTGAAAGGATTACAAAATGAGGGTGATATTAATCAATATGTTTCTTTGGTTAAACTAACAAACATATATAAAAGCGTTGATTATGAAATTGTTATAGAACAACTTAATGAACAAAATAATCTTCAAGAGATTTACAAATATAGCTCTTTTGGTATGGCTGGTTCAGCAGATAAAATACATGAAGAGTTATCTAACTATGTCAAAACTGGGATTTTATGGGGGAGAGAAAAAAGTACCCTATTCCCAACAATATCAATGGAAATACTCCAAAATTATATTTTACAAACTACAAATTCACTGTAGTTTTACTCCCTTATTTTACTTATATGGACAAAGATGAATTCTTAAAAGAGTTAATTGCTTTTATTGCTGATAATTCCAGCGAATTACACCCTAAAGTATTTAAAAATAAAATACAGTTTGGTATAAACAAAAGTTCCTATACAGAAATGCGGTTTGACTATTCTCAAAATTATAAGGGATTTTATTTGCAACTAGCGTCCTATAAAAAGGAGGTAGGTGATTTTTTTGAGCAAGAGATGGGTAATGCTTTTTTAAAGATGTTAGAAGACGAATCAAAAGAGTTCCGTAATCTTTTTTTTGCACAAAACTCCTTCCAACTTTCACACTACTATTATGGATTCCCAATAATGACTAATGATAATACTGGGCATCTATATCCAGAGATAGGTACTACTATCTTTAATGATGTTTTAAGAAATTTGCAAGCCAACCATTTTAAATTTATTCAAGCTGCAGAAGTCTTATCGCCTGATTTACTGCATTACATTAAAAGATTTCCTTCCTGTTTTTTCAATACAGCATTGGTTGCTTTATTGATAATAGAAAAAAACCTTTTATCATTAGATGATGAAAGGGTGCAAGGCTTGTTTGAATACGATAATATGGTCACCAAAAACGAATGCAAATTGTTTAGTCCATTTGATTTAATTTTTGGTAAGAAAGATTACCAACAAACTGCTAAACAACGGATTCTACAACGAAAATAAACAATTCTGCAGTTTTCAGACCAACTAAAAAAACAATTCATGAAACTCACTGGCATACAGAACAATGAACTCGTAAACAATCTATCTGATGTGAAAATCCATTCCATCTATTTTAATTTTGATGCAGATAATCCCATACAGCCACAGGATTTGGTGATTTCAGTAAGTAAACTGAATGCTGATTTGGAGCGGCAGCAGTTAATTTTTCATAACACGAGCAGTTTTAATGTAAAAATCCAAGCTGGAGAGCAGGCTATAAACCCTCATTGCTACTCTGGTGACAGCCTGTATATCCAGTCTATTTGGTGCAAAGAGAAAACAGAAAAACATCAGCACTGGGAAATTATACTGATTGACAATGGAGGGAATATTGATATATTTGCAGAAAAGCTATTCATTCAGAAATTGGATTAAATAACTTTTTCAGATTGACAAAAGGAAAATATGTTTAATAGGGACAATCTTTCTAATGGAAATATCATTATAAATTAGGATATTTGCTTTAGAAAGATTTATTTTTAATTAAAATACAAAAAAATAATAATCATATTATGTTGGATAATAGTTTTAAGGAATATCTTGATGAGGAGTTTGGTAGAATAATGCCAGAACAACAGGAGAAATACCGTGAAATATTCAAAAAGTTAGGATTTAGTGAAGTGAATCAAGACTTTGTTGAATTTTGGTGTATATACAGTGATGAAATTTATGGAGAAATCGGCTATTTGGTTGATTTAGCAATGGATTTAGAGGATTTCTCAAACAGCCAAACGCAAGTTTTAAGAGAAAATCTTGGCTTGGCTGATAATTATTTCTCATTACTGCACGATGAGCTGGATGACTATATTTTGTATGATAAAAATACGGATGAAGTTTTCTTTGTGGAGGCTGATGACATTCAAAATTTTATTGAAAACAAGGAGTTTAGCAGATACTGGGATAGCTTTGAAGGTTTTATAAAAGAATATCTGAATTATAATTCCTAAAAAGGAAAACGACATGAAAACTATCAATTTAAATAACATCATTCATTTTCAAATCCCTGAAAACTGGATAAGTGAGCAAGATGGAGACTTTACTCTATTCTATGAAGACACACCCGATTCTGCCACTTTGCGAGTGCAGACGCTTTTGTTTTCGGTACAAAATACCGAGCAAATAATACAGCAAAAACTAGCAGTATCTGGCACCATCGCATTAGAAAATGGTTTACCATGCGCTTTTAAACGCGAACAATCTGAAGAAAATGGTGAAACATTAGAAATTGATTTTTGGGATATTACCGTTCCCATAAGTGATACCCAAATCGCTATATGCTGTTTTTCTTATACTATATTAGCAGAACAGGCTAGTCAAGAGCATTTTATCCAAGAGCGTGAGATGATAAATCATGCTATTTGCCATGCTGATTTTTTTTCAAGCCAAATAAAAATCATTTAAATTAAATTGAAATGAAAATAAGTTTTTTAAATGAAATCAAAAATTTAGATAAATTTCTCATAGAACAAGGGTTTTTGGCTGTTCCTATGAATTTTCGCGGAATGCGTTCATGGGTGAAAGAATTAGACAGCGAAAATCTTGTCTATATGTATGTCTATATCAGCCAACACAAGGAAGAAAGCCAAAGCGGACACCTGATTATTTCACCGCCGCGCTATAACGATGATGGCTGGACAGGGAATCCGTTAGCAGTTGCGATTCCATTAGCAAAAAACTGGGAATTAGGGACAGGATTTTTTGATGATTATATCAATCGGCTTACTAATTTATTGCCCAGTGCAAGGTATTTAAAAGGCGCTGTCATTAGGGAAATGAATAATCTGAGCGATATTTCCACAGAAGCACCAAAGGCAAAGCATCTCGGTATGCGGGAACTGACCAATTTAAAAGCCTTTCGTAAATTACAAGAAGAGCCAAACTGGCTGGAATTATGCTCCATCAGCAAAGAAACTTGGCTCAAAAAAAAGGATATTTATCTTCTTGATGTAGAACTGGGAAAGAAATGTTTTGAGCAGTATGGAGATGAAATTACTATGGAATATATAGAGGACTACACATCCCAGCTAAGTATGATTTTAGCGACATACAGCGCATTTAGATAATTTTAATAGTCAATATTCGTTTGTAAATAAATTCAAAAAATCAGGTCAAATGGATAAGGAAAAAGCAATTATGGAGGTTTTATATTCTAAATATGGATCTAT
>CAUQKV010000002.1:0-134737 GCA_963518845.1 uncultured Flavobacteriaceae bacterium
CTTCTTCGGTTAGAATCGCCATATTGGTCAGCTCATCAAAATAGCGGACACCGATGGTTTTTATCCAGTTATCTACTTGTTCTTGTAATGTTTTGATTTCCATTTAGTCTATTTGATTAAGTTCTCTTAGCCGAGTAACATTTTTGTAAATTCTGTAAGGCAAAATAAAAATTCCTAAAAAACCAGAGATTAAAAGTTTAACCATAAAATAAATCAACCAGCCTATAATTGGCAAGAAAAGGAAATAGTCGGCCGTAATTCTGTTTAGAAATCTCCAACCTGCAACCAGTGAAGAATAAACATAAAAGAACATAATGTATGACATTATGGGCAAATCTCTGTTTTGAGAATTGAGAAGTGATAAAACAATAAAAGTAATCACTGCACCTCCGCCAAAAATAATGAAGAAGTCTTTGATGATTTCGCTTCGTTCGTGAGAAATTCTATTTTTATTACACTCTACACAAATGGGAAATGTATAGCGTGAGGAACATTCTATACAAAGACCTTTATTGCAATCTATACAGCTGCTAACTGCAGGTAAGTCAGGATGGTTATAACAGTTCATATTATTTAAATATTTTTTATTGATAAGCTCCAATGGTAGGATTACTTGTTCTTGAAACGCCTTTGATATCCCGAGGCACACCAGCTGCTGTTGATATGTTTCCTCTTCTTTTAGCAGGAGAATCATCTGCGGTACGGAGGTTCATTCTCACAATGGAGCGGTTCAGGAATTTTGGTTTTTCATTTTTTATAGAGTTGATTATCTGTGGATTAGTATCAAAGTTATAACCAGCCTTATTACTGTATTTTATAAGCGAATGGCTGATAAGATAACTAAAATTATACCCAGAAACTGGCTCAAAGGAAATGGAATTTTCCTTTTTTCCGTAAACGATGGAGTTTTTGATGTTCAGTTCCAAATTTGCGTTTTCCATATTCCCTGAATTATTTCGCCATTTATTTGTAACATAAATTCCCAAAGCTGGCGCAGAAGGACTTTGATACCAATAATTGGCTAAAGTACAATGAGTAAGATTAACCTCGCCACCGCCAAATATGGCTAAATTCGCTTTTCCACAGTTGTTCATTACCATATTTTCTGCGTTGATTTTAGATTTTACGGAATAAATTCCATACTCCTGAAAAGTGTGAATGATAGAATTTTTGATATTCGCAGTGGTTTTGTAAAGATTAAGCCCAGACCCTCCTCCGAAAATTTTGGCGTAATTCATGTTCAGAACTGCATTTTCTTCAAGGTAAATCCCATCCCAGTTGAGCGGAATAGTGTCATATCTTATATCATTTCTGTCGCCTCGGAAAATGACTTCTTTGTCTATCAGCCCATTGATGTTGAGTTTCGCGTTTTTAGAGATTTTCAGACTGCTGTTTTTGGTGAAATAAACTTTCGTCCCTTCCTCTATATCAAGGGTTTTTCCTTCGGCTAGGGTAAGCTCTCCGAAGATGATTTTAGCCTTGTCATTTCTCCATGTTGTATTGGCGTTTAGAATATTAGGGTTTGTGCCAGATTTTATGAAAAATTCAGCATCCTGCACCACGGAAAGAAGTGTCACATGCTGGTTGCCTCTCGGTGAGCTGAAAACTATTTTATCCTCGGCGATGGCTTCCCTTGCATTGGCTACGGGAGCTATCTCTATGAAAATGATAAGGCTGTCGTTTTTTCTCAGTGGCACATCAAAAAACTCAGTCCCTGCCTTTCCATCCACATTGATGCGGTATGGCGAGGAGCTTCCGCCTTCTAATGTGATTTTTGGGATTCGGACATCTTTATTCTCTCTGTTATAGACTTTTACGAAATAAGTCTCAGAGCGAACCTGATTATAAACCGTATCACAAAAAACAACATCTTGTGAGAATTTTAAGTTGGCAGAAGGAGTTTCAAAGCTGATTTCATCCCTTTTACACGAAACAAATAACATCAGAACCCAAAAGCTGAGTCCAAGTAAGAATTTTACCTTCATATGTATTAAAATAATATTCAAAGATAAATATTTTAAGATAAATATTTAAAGTTTTTGTGAATTCAAAAAAAAATAATATTTTTGCAAACTGAAATACCTAGTATAAGGATAAGATGTCCATTACCATTTTATCCAAATAATTAAATTTAAAAATAAAAATAATTTCTAGAATATTATGAAAAAAGGAATCCACCCTGAAAATTATAGACTTGTTGTTTTCAAAGATATGAGTAACGATGAGGTGTTTCTTTGCAAATCTACAGCAGAAACAAAAGATACAATCGTATACGAAGGACAAGAATATCCATTAGTAAAAATGGAAATCTCTTCTACATCTCACCCATTCTACACAGGAAAAGTGAAATTGGTAGACACTGCGGGTAGAGTAGACAAGTTCATGAACAAGTACAAAAAATTTGCTAAGTAACATTAGGAAAATATTAAAAGACCTTCTGATTTTTCAGGAGGTTTTTTTGTTTAGAAGAGGAAAAGAATTAAATTTGTTACAAATAAAAAAATATGCAGTTAGTATTTTCTGATGCCCATTATTGGGAAAATTTCCTTCCGCTGACTTTCACTAGACCTGTGGCGGAGATGCGATGTGGAATTCTTACTTTTTCTGAACGCTGGAAAAAGCTTTTGAGCACGGATGAAATATCCTACATCACGGAAGATTATCTTCAGCAGAAATTCGCTAGACCAGAGGGAAAAGAAAGCTTGTTCATCACGCCTAATTGTATTCCTTCAGATAAAGTTTTGGAGCAGATAAAGGGACTTCAGCTTGGAGAGGCTTTGGTTTATGAAAATGAACTTTTGGCAGCAAAGGTCAATGTGGGAAATTTTAGTTTGGATCAAATAACAACTATGATGGATGTGGAAGGAGAAATTTTGTTATTTAAACAGCCTACAGATTTATTTTCTTTCAATGATAAAGCGATAGATTTTGATTTTGAACTGCTTACAAAAGGAAGAACTTCGCAGCCGCTCTCTTCTACAAATGGGTTTTTGGGAAAAACCGAAGATTTGTTCATAGAAGAAGGCGCAGTGGTGGAATATTCTACACTCAACACCAGAACTGGAAAAATATACATTGGGAAAGATGCAGAAATCATGGAGGGCTGCCATCTTCGTGGGCCGATTGCTCTTTGTGAAGGTTCTAAATTTAATCTCGGAGCCAAAGTTTATGGTGCAACTACCATTGGCCCTCACTCAAAAGTAGGCGGCGAGGTGAATAATATTGTTATCTTTGGATATTCTAATAAAGGGCATGATGGTTTTGTGGGAAATTCGGTTATCGGTGAGTGGTGTAACCTTGGAGCGGATACCAATTCTTCCAATTTGAAAAATAATTACGCCAATGTGAAACTTTGGAATTATAAATTGAAAAGATTCGTAAATACAGGGCTTCAGTTTTGTGGATTGATAATGGGTGACCACTCTAAAACAGCGATAAACACACAGCTGAACACGGGAACAGTGGTGGGTGTGGCTGCTAATATTTTCAAGAGTGGATTTCCGCCGAATTTGGTGAACAGCTTTAGTTGGGGCGGTATGAAAGATGATGAAAAATACAATCTGGATAAGGCATTTGAAACCATAGAAAAAGTAATGGCTCGTAGAAAGGTTGATTTAACTGATGAAGACAGGGTTATATTATCCTGTCTATATAACGAATAGATAAAATCTATCAATCCGGTTGCTATTATGTAATAAAAGGTACTATTTTTGTTATATCAATTATAAAAAGAAAAGATATGAAAAAGAGAATTTTAGGTGCGATGTTCGCGCTATTTGCAACAGGATTGTTTTTTGCACAGGATGATATGCCAATTTCAAAAAAAGACATGCCATCCGCTGTGCAGAGAAATGTAACAAAGTATTTTAGTAAGAAAGTGATTTCCTCTGTGACTAAAGATAGAGAGGATGGTAAAATTGTTTATGATGTTCATTTTGAGGATGGTACAAAAGCTGAATTTAGCAGCAATGGAAATATCATAGAAGTGAAAAGTTACAGTGGCGTTCCTTCTTCTGTAGTTCCTTCTAAGGTTCAGGCTTATGTGAGAAAATATTATCCAAAGAATAAAATAGTGCACTGGGAAAAAGAGTGGAATAAACAAAAAGTAGAGCTTGATAACGATTTAGACCTTGAATTTACGCTAAAAGGAGATTTCCTTAGAGTAGACGATTAGAGTCAGATTTTTGAATTCATTGCTCGTAGCACTTTCTTTTTTAAATTAAATTTTTTAATTTTGCAAAGAAAGTGCTATGTCTATTTATGATAAAATTGTAGAGACAGCCATCACTTTTGATGATGTGCTTCTAGTTCCTTCTTATTCAGAAGTTTTACCTAATCAGGTTTCTTTAAAATCCAGACTTTCGGATAAAATAACCCTAAATGTTCCTATCGTTTCTGCGGCAATGGATACTGTGACAGAGGCGGATATGGCGATTGCGCTTGCAAGAGTCGGCGGACTGGGGTTTATTCACAAAAACATGCCTATAGAGGAGCAGGCTTCCCAAGTCAATCAAGTAAAACGCTCCGAAAATGGGATGATAGCTAATCCTGTTACTCTTTCTAAAGACCATACTCTCGCAGAGGCGAAGGCACTTATGGCTCAATTCAAAATTTCTGGACTTCCAGTAGTGGATGAAGAGCATAAGCTCATTGGGATAATTACCAATAGAGATGTGAAATACCAAGAGAATCTCTCTGTGAAAGTAGAGGAACTTATGACCAAAGAAAATCTCATCGTTTCTAATGAAGAAGTTAATTTAGAAAAAGCTAAAGAAATTCTACTGAAAAACAGAGTAGAAAAACTTCCTATCGTAGATAAATCCAACAAACTTATAGGTCTGATTACCATCAAAGATATAGATAATCAACTAGAATACCCAAATGCAAACAAAGATAAATCAGGAAGGCTGATAGTGGGAGCGGGTGTAGGAATCGGAGTTGATACCATTGAGCGTGTTTCTGCATTGGTGGAAGCAGGTGTGGATATTATCGCAGTGGATTCTGCGCATGGACACTCCAAAGGGGTTTTGGATAAAATAAAAGAAATCAGACAAAATTTCCCTGATTTGGATATTGTTGGAGGAAATATCGTAACTGCTGAGGCAGCAGAGGATTTGATAAAAGCAGGAGCAAATGTACTAAAAGTAGGTGTAGGACCTGGTTCTATCTGTACTACGAGAGTGGTAGCAGGAGTAGGAGTTCCGCAGTTGTCTGCTATATATAATGTATATGAGGTTGCTAAAAAACATAATGTAACTATCATTGCCGATGGAGGTATCAAACTTTCAGGAGATATAGTGAAGGCTATTGCGAGTGGTGCAGGTGCTGTGATGCTCGGTTCTCTATTGGCGGGAACGGATGAATCACCAGGGGAGGAAATCATTTTCCAAGGAAGAAAATTTAAATCTTACCAAGGAATGGGTTCGCTTTCTGCAATGAAGAGAGGAGGTAAAGAAAGATATTTCCAGTCTGAAGCAAAAAAATTCGTTCCAGAAGGAATAGAAGGGCGAGTTCCGTATAAAGGAAAATTAGAGGATGTTATCTTCCAGCTTACAGGAGGGTTGAGAGCGGGAATGGGCTATTGTGGTGCAAAAGATATTGTAACACTACAGCAGGAATCTAAAATGGTAAGAATTACAGGTTCTGGACTTAAAGAATCCCATCCTCACGATGTGATTATTACACAAGAAGCACCAAATTATTCCCTATAAATAGCCAAAAATCTCAAATTTCGTTAAAAAATGGTCAAAAAAGAAGGTTGAAAAAGTATTATTCTGTAACACTAAATTTTAAAATAACACATTTTGTGTTATTTTTTTTATTTTAATAATATTATTTCGTGAAAAAATAGCTTTTTAGAAAGAATTAAAAAATATGTTAAATATCATAAGCTAAAAAATGAGAAAAATATTGTAATGTCATAAATAATCTCTACATTTGTTACATCAAAAAAGGATAAGAAAGTTTAGTCCAAATGAAAAGAACAAGAATTCATAAAGTAGTATTTCAAATGTTGGTTGTAATGGTTGTGACCAGTTCATTGCAGATGCTTTTGAAAAATGGTTCTGCCACAAAGGGTGGAAACACTATGGGGACTAAAAAAATATCCTTAGCTGATATTACAGATGGAGATGACTCCAAAGAAGGAGTAATAAAAGTTAAATACTTTGATGATGATGGAGCGGATAAAATATTTGAAAATAATAATAACAAAATTCTAAACACTATAAATAGTCAGCATATATCCTTTAATTCTCAATCTGCTGAATATTCAAAACCTCAATTATTCTTACTTTACCGATCTTTGAAAGTAGACTGTTAGATTCTTTTTAGGATATATCTTGAAAAGAGTTTAGAGAAGTAAAGATTTGTAAAATGCATGAGATTTATTTAGTCAAAAATATTTTTGACAGAATACAGGAGGAATTTCCAGAAAAATATGAAGATGTTTCAAGTGTTCATTTAAAGGTGGGGTTGCTTAGTAATGTACAGCCTATCCTTATCCAGAATGCTTATAAAGCCTATGTGATGGAGTGTCCAGAGTTTTATCATACAGAGTTGGTGGTAGATGTACTCCCTGTACTGATAAAATGTGAAGAATGTGGAGAAGTCACGGAAGTAAAACAGAATAAATTTGTATGCGGTAATTGTGGGCATCCTACAAGAAACATAATACAAGGAGAGGAATTATATATTAATGAAATAAATTTTAGGAAAAATGAGTGAAGTTAAACCAAAATCATCAAGACTTACAGCAGGAAGCATAGATACAGAGCATGTGTCACTCAACTTGCTGAAAGCAAACGATTTTGTTGCGGGGACAATTCGTGAAAAATTAAAAGATATATTAGTAATTAATGTTTGTTCTTCGCCAGGGAGTGGGAAAACTACTCTAATGCAGAAGACAGGAGAGTTACTAAAAGGAAAAGCAAAAATGTCTGTATTAGTGGGAGACCCAGAAACAGATAGAGATGCACAAAGAATGAAGGATGTAGGGATAGATGCTCTTCAGATCGTGACAGGAGGAATGTGCCACATAGAAGCACAGATGATCTTACAGGCGATAGACCATATGGATCTTAGCAACACAGATGTATTGTTCATTGAAAATGTAGGAAACCTAATGTGTCCATCTTCTTTTGACTTAGGTGAGGATTACAGAGTAACTCTGATCGCAGTAACAGAAGGAGATGACAAACCAAGCAAATATCCTAAAATGTTCTTAACAAGTGAGTTGATGCTTGTTTCCAAAACAGATTTACTTCCATATCTTCCGTTCTCAGTGGATGCAGTAACAAAAGATGCAAGAAGCGTGAACCCAGATATTGAGGTGATGGAAATCTCAACTCTTACAGATGTTGGCATGGAGAATTGGGTAAATTGGATTCTAGCAAAAATCAAAGAAAAGAAAGAAGCTAAGAAATAACAGAAACGAAAATAAATAACAGATTCTAAATTATAACAATTAAAACAGAAAATTATGAAATTGATTAAAACAACGCTTGTTGGGATAGGACAAATCTTCCTACAAGACAATGGTTGGTCTGGATTGCTAATTACAATCGGTATGTTTTTTAGCCACTGGACATTAGGTGTAACTTGCTTCTTGGGATCTTTGATAGGAACCCTTACAGCAAAAGCATTAAAAGCTAAAGATGCAGACATAGAGTTTGGTCTTTATGGATTCAACGCAAGTTTGGCTTACATGTGTGTAATGTTTACATTTGCTACAGTTGATTCTCATCCAACATTAAATGGAACAACTCCATTACTTTGGGTTCTTGGAGCAGTAGCAGCAGTGATAGCAACAGTAATTATGCATGTGTTCGTAACTAAAGGATGGACTGCATTTACATTCCCTTTCGTAGTAACATGTTGGGTTCTTTGCTGGGCATTTGCTAAATACAATGTTTTAGGATTAGAACAAACTACACCATTTTTGCCTGATTATGAAGGAACTATAGAGTCTATCACTACACCATTCTTTGGATGGGCAGAAGTAAACTTTGGAGCGAAATTCCTTACAGGGGTATTTATCTTTTTAGCGTTAGCTGTTAGCAACCCTTCTGTAGCAATGTGGGGAACAGCAGCAGGTGTTGTAGGTCCTTTGGTAGCATACTATGTTTTAGGTATTCCTGTGAATGCAATTGTTAATGAAGCAGGAAATACAACATGGGGAACTACATTAGCAAACGGTATTTACTCATTCTCTCCAATCTTGGTAGCCTGTGCGTTTGTAACTAAATCAGGAGTGTCAAGAGCGAATTTCATCTACATCATGGTAGGAATTCTTTTAGCAGTGTTAATCCACTACGGAGTTAGTCAGTTTATGGCAACTTACACTATTGGTTTCATCGTAGCAACTTGGATTATGGAAGCTGTTCAAAAAGCAGTGAACAAATCAAACCCAAATACTGAGGAATTAGTAAAATCATTAAATCCTTAATAAAAAAAGAAAATATTCAAAACCTGTGTTTTGATATTGTATAATAACTTAATATTAACATTTTAAATTTTTAATTATGCATTTAGTACCTAGAGAAACTGAGAAGCTAATGCTTTATCTAGCTGGTAAAGTGGCTGAAGACAGAAAAAACAGAGGGTTGAAACTTAACCACCCTGAAACAGTAGCGTATATCGCTCACAAATTAATTGAAGGTGCAAGAGAAGGAAAATCTGTAGCTCAATTAATGCAAGAAGGAACTACATACTTGAGTCGTCAAGATGTAATGGATGGAGTTGCTGAAATGATCCACGATGTGCAAATCGAAGCAACTTTCCCTGACGGAACAAAATTGGTAACAGTACACCACCCAATCCACTAATTTAAACTTCAAAAAAATTAAAGTTATGAGTAATAATAAATATGTAGTTCCAGGAGAATACATCTTAGCTTCTGGTGACATCGAATACAACGCTGGTAAAAAAGTTCTTAAACTTAAAGTTACTAACAAAGGAGATAGACCAATCCAAGTTGGATCTCACTTCCACTTCGCTGAAACTAACTCTGCACTTGAGTTTGACAGAAAAGCAGCTGAAGCTCACAGATTGAATGTTCCTGCAGGTCTTGCACAAAGATTTGAACCAGGTGAATCTAAAGAAGTAGAGTTGATTCCTTACGGTGGAGCTAGATCAGTAAGAGGATTTAGCCTTAGACACTTAGAAAGAAACAGAGAGGCTCTTAATTCACTAAAAAAATAATTATTAACGATTAAAATTTAAAATCATGGCTAAATTAGATAGACAAAAATATGCCTCAATGTATGGACCAACAGTTGGGGACAAAATTAGACTAGCAGATACAGAATTGTTTGCAGAAATCGAAAGAGACTTCACAGTATACGGAGAAGAAAATAAATTCGGTGGAGGAAAAACAATGAGAGATGGTATGGCTCAGTCAGCTACTCACCTTAGAGATGAGGGAGTTCTAGACTTAGTGATTACTAACGCAACAATCATTGATTACTGGGGAATCGTAAAAGCAGATATCGGTATCAAAGACGGAAAAATCGCTGGTATTGGTAAAGCAGGTAACCCAAATACAATGGATGGAGTAACATCAGGAATGGTTATCGGAGCATCTACAGAAGCGTTAGGAGGTGAAGGTCACATCTTTACAGCTGGTGGTATCGATACTCACATTCACTACATCTGTCCACAACAAGTAGAAACTGCATTAGCAGGAGGTATTACTACATTCATCGGAGGTGGTACAGGACCTAACCACGGAACATTGGCTACAACTATTGCTCCAGGTGCTTGGAACCTAAGAAAAATGTTCGAAGGTTTAGACAGCCTACCAATGAACTTTGGATTGTTCGGTAAAGGTAACTCTTCTTCTGAAGAAGCTCTTGTAGAACAAATCGAAGCTGGTGCTCTAGGTCTTAAATTACATGAAGACTGGGGATCTACACCATCTGCTATCGACTCTTGTTTGACAGTTTGTGATCAATTAGATGTACAAGCTACTATCCACACGGATACATTGAACGAAGCAGGATTCGTAGAAGATACAATGAGAGCGATCAATGGTAGAACTATCCACACTTTCCACACAGAGGGAGCAGGAGGTGGACACGCGCCAGACATCATCACAGTAGCATCTTACCCGAATGTATTGCCAGCATCAACAAACCCAACTAAGCCATTCACAGTTAACACAATTGATGAGCACTTAGATATGTTGATGGTGTGCCACCACTTGGATAAAAATGTAAAAGAGGATGTATCTTTCGCAGACTCTAGAATTAGAAGAGAGACTATCGCAGCAGAAGATATCCTTCACGATATGGGAGTATTCTCTATCATGTCATCTGACTCTCAAGCGATGGGTAGACCAGGTGAAGTAATCACAAGAACATTCCAAACCGCTGACAAGATGAAGAAGCAATTCGGACCATTGCCAGAAGATGAAGGAACAGGAAATGATAACTTCAGAATTAAGAGATATATTTCTAAAGTAACTATCAACCCAGCGATTGCACACGGTATCCAAAGATATATTGGGTCAATCGAAGTTGGAAAGATGGCAGACTTAGTAATGTGGAGACCAGACATGTTTGGTGCTAAGCCAGAGATGATCATCAAAGGAGGATTCGTATCTTACTCTAAAATGGGAGATCCAAACGCATCAATCCCAACTCCACAACCAGTATTCTGGAGACCAATGTTCGGAAGCTACGGAAAAGCAAATACTGAAACTTCAGCATTCTTCGTATCTAAAGTATCTTTAGAGAAAGGAATCGTTCAGTCTTACGGATTAGGTAAAAAATTATTACCAGTAATCGGATGTAGATTTATCGGAAAATCTGATATGATCCACAACGATGCGATGCCTAAGATTGAGGTAAATGCTCAAACTCACGAAGTGAAAGTAGATGGTAAACCATGTGTATGTGAGCCAGCTAGCAAACTTCCAATGGGACAATTATACTTCATGTTCTAAGAAATTAGAATATAAAGATAAAACCATATTTCAAATCAGTCATACCTTTGGTATGGCTGATTTTTTATTACCTAAATGTTAAAAAACGAGAAACATAACAAAAATCATGTTTTTTAATTTTTTTTCTGAAAAACATTCGATAAATTTGCATGTTAATAAATCGTGTTAATAAAATGAAATTTGTAACACAAATATAAGTCAAATAATAAAAGAATAATTACTTATGGCAAAGATCGACAGACAGAAGTATGCCTCAATGTACGGACCAACAGTTGGGGACAAAATTAGATTAGCAAATACAGAATTGTTTGCAGAAATCGAAAGAGACTTCACAGTATACGGAGAAGAAAATAAATTCGGTGGAGGAAAAACAATGAGAGATGGTATGGCTCAGTCAGCTACTCACCTTAGAGATGAGGGAGTTCTAGACTTAGTGATTACTAACGCAACAATCATTGATTACTGGGGAATCGTAAAAGCAGATATCGGTATCAAAGACGGAAAAATCGCTGGTATTGGTAAAGCAGGTAACCCAAATACAATGGATGGAGTAACATCAGGAATGGTTATTGGAGCATCTACAGAAGCTTTAGGAGGTGAAGGTCACATCTTTACAGCTGGTGCTATCGATACTCACATCCACTACATCTGTCCACAGCAGATAGAGACTGCATTAGCAGGAGGAACAACTACTTTTGTAGGAGGTGGTACAGGACCTAACCACGGAACATTGGCTACAACTATTACTCCAGGTGCTTGGAACATTAGAAAAATGTTTGAGGCTTTGGATGGTTTACCAATGAACTTCGGTATCTTTGGTAAAGGTAACTCTTCTTCTGAGGAAGCAATCATTGAACAAATCGAAGCGGGAGTTTTCGGTCTTAAATTACACGAAGACTGGGGATCTACACCATCTGCTATTGACTCTTGTTTGACTATTTGTGATAAATATGATGTACAAGCTACTATCCACACGGATACATTGAACGAAGCAGGATTCGTAGAAGATACAATGAGAGCGATCAATGGTAGAACTATCCACACTTTCCACACAGAGGGAGCAGGAGGTGGACACGCGCCAGACATCATCACAGTAGCATCTTACCCGAATGTATTGCCAGCATCAACAAACCCAACTAAGCCATTCACAGTTAACACAATTGATGAGCACTTAGATATGTTGATGGTGTGCCACCACTTGGATAAAAATGTAAAAGAGGATGTATCTTTCGCAGACTCTAGAATTAGAAGAGAGACTATCGCAGCAGAAGATATCCTTCACGATATGGGAGTATTCTCTATCATGTCATCTGACTCTCAAGCGATGGGTAGACCAGGTGAAGTAATCACAAGAACATTCCAAACCGCTGACAAGATGAAGAAGCAATTCGGACCATTGCCAGAAGATGAAGGAACAGGAAATGATAACTTCAGAATTAAGAGATATATTTCTAAAGTAACTATCAACCCAGCGATTGCACACGGTATCCAAAGATATATTGGGTCAATCGAAGTTGGAAAGATGGCAGACTTAGTAATGTGGAGACCAGACATGTTTGGTGCTAAGCCAGAGATGATCATCAAAGGAGGTATGGTATCTTATGCTAAAATGGGAGATCCAAACGCATCTATCCCAACTCCACAACCAATATTCTGGAGGCCAATGTTCGGAAGCTATGGAAAAGCAAATACTGAATGTTCAGCATTCTTCGTATCTAAAGTATCTTTAGAAAAAGGAATCGTACAGTCTTACGGATTAGGTAAAAAATTATTACCAGCGAAAGGATGTAGAACAGTAGGAAAAGCGGATATGTATCACAACGATGCAATGCCTAAGATTGAGGTAAATCCACAAACACATGAAGTGAAAGTAGATGGTATGCCATGTGTATGTGAGCCAGCAGACAAACTTCCAATGGGACAATTATATTTCATGTTCTAATAGAATTGAAATTTAGAAATAGAACCACCTTTATTAAAAGGTGGTTTTTTGTTATTATTTTGTAAAAAAGTAACAAAAATATTTTTTTATTTGAAATAAGTTTTATAAATTTGTGTCATCAAAATGATAAAGATAACACCTTTAGAATTGTTTTTTTAGTAATCTATTATAATTTAGTCGTTGAAGTCAGAGAGAGGCCCAATAAACTTATAATATCATTTTTAGCTTTGTAATATTTTGGTTTTTAGATGGTTATTGGGCTGTTTCTGATTTATTTTATTGGAAAAATAAAAAGGCTGTTATATATCATATAATTATGATGCTTTTATCTACTTTTTTTATTGTATTTTTGAACTCGTTTAAATCCTGAATGGATGGAAAAGGGATTTTTTTATTTTTAAGATATTGATAATTTAAAAATGAGCCTATGTTAGTGGTTTCTGAGGTAATTCGAAATGCAAAAGGAGAGGATTTATCCTCAAAAGAAGTAGATTTTTTTGATATAGAATGGTTTGAATCTACAAGAAAACTTTTGCGCAAAGTCAGTCATAAAGGTGAGGAAGTAGGTTTAAGAATATTGAAAGAAAATCTTAGACTAAAACATCATGATGTGCTATGGGAAGATGGGAATAAAATATTGCTGGTCAATGTATTACCATCTGATGCGGTGGTGGTTCAGCCGAAGACAATGAGAGAAATGGGAACTATCTGTTTTGAGATTGGTAATCAGCACATTCCTATTTTCATTGAGAATGATGAGATTATCATACCTTATGAAGATCCTATTTTTAATTTGCTGAAAAAAGGCGGATATGAGCCGTTCAAAGCACAAAGAATTTTTGAAGACATGCTGAAAGCATCATCTGACCACGAAGCTCCTGCAAAGGATCATAAGATAGACACAGAACAGCTTTTTTCAAAAGTTTTTCCAAGTAAATAAAAAGACTAAATTATAATAGATAAAAAACAGAAATAAAATGAAGGTAAATTCACTAATAAGTCTATTACACATTGCTGACCCGACTTTGCCGATTGGGGGATACTCTCACTCAAATGGTTTGGAAACTTATGTGCAGAAAGGACTTGTAAACAGTACGGAGACGGCGGCTTTATTTCTTAATAATATGCTGTCCAGCAGTATATTACATAATGATGCGGCTTATGTGAGATTAGCTTATGAAGCTATGAAAGAAAAAGACAGCTACGAAAGAATAGTTGTTTTGGATGAGGAATGTAGTGCAATGAAGAGTCCAAGAGAAATTCGTGAGGCGAGCCACAAACTAGGAACGAGATTGCTGAAAATCTTCATTGAAGAAGGGCAAAAGTGCGATTTCTTGACAAAATTTGGAGATTATGTAACTAAAAATATCAGCGTGGGGAACTATCCTGTGGTATATGGTGCATTGTGCTTTTTGATGGAAATTCCTTTGGAAGAGGCGATTACAGCATTTTATTTCTCTACGGCTACGGGTATGGTGACTAATGCGGTTAAGTTGGTTCCACTTGGTCAGCTTGAAGGGCAGAAAATTCTTTTTGAAGTGAAAAGAAATATTCCTTCTTGGGTAGAAAAAACCATGAATTTGGAAGAAGAAAAAATCGGTCTTTCTAATGTAGGATTTGATTTGAGATCTATGCAGCACGAGAGATTGTATTCAAGATTGTATATGAGTTAAGGATTAAAAATATTGAAGTATAACAAAAAATTATAACAAAATGGCAAATAGAAAATATATTAAAATTGGTGTAGCTGGTCCTGTAGGTGCTGGAAAAACTGCTTTGATAGAGGTTTTATCAAGAAAAATGATGGATGATTATTATGTTTGTGTAATCACCAATGATGTTTATACTAACGAGGACGAAAAATTCCTTCAAAAAAATAGTAAATTACCAAAAGATAGAATTGCAGGGGTAGAAACAGGAGGATGTCCTCACACAGCGATTAGAGAGGATGCGAGTATGAACCTAGAAGCAGTAGATGAAATGGCTGCTAAACACCCAGACATGGAAATTCTTTTCGTGGAGAGTGGAGGTGATAACCTTTCTGCTACATTTAGCCCAGAATTGGCTGATTTGACAATATTCGTAATTGATGTGGCAGCTGGTGAAAAAATCCCAAGAAAAGGAGGGCCTGGTATTACAAGATCTGACTTGTTGATGATTAATAAATTTGACTTAGCTCCATTAGTAGGTGCTGATCTAGCAGTAATGGAAAGCGATGCGAAGAGAATGAGACAAGGGCGTCCATTTGTATTCACAAACTTGAAAACAGAAGAGGGAGTAGATGCTGTTATCGGATGGATTAAGAAATATGCTCTTTTAGAAGATATTGAAGAACCTGCAATTATCAGATAATTATGAACGGAATAATAGGGGAATACACCAGTAAGATGAGCCTAAGGACTGAGATCCGAGATGGGTTTCATCACTTGGCTGAAATGTTTTATACCAATCCGTTTGGATTGATGAGATTTGATAAGAGAAGTGCTCATGACCCTTGGTTGAGATACATGATAAGAAGCTCCACTCCAGGGATTATGGCGGGGGATTTCTACGAAATGTCTTTTAGAGTAGCGAAGGGAACTAATTTAGGTCTTGAAACTCAGGCTTATTCTAGAATTCACTCCATGAAACCAGGTGGGTTTGCTAAGCAGACTACTACCATAGATGTAGAGGAAGATGCTATGCTTCAGTATATTCCACATCCTACTTCACCACACAAGGACTCTGTTTATGAAGCGATAAACACTATCAATATTGCTAAAACATCTAGAGTAATCTGGGGAGAGGTAATTACTTGTGGAAGAAAACTTTATGGAGAAGGAGAGGTTTTTGAGTTTAAGGAGTTTAAAAACTATACGAGAATATTCCTTGATGGTCATCTTATCTTCAAAGATAGATTGTACATGAAGCCAAGCGAAATGGATTTGACTACAATGGGGCAGTGGGAAGACTATACCCACCAAGCTACTATCTTTATCTACGACCAGCAGCTGGAAGAAGATCACCTTTTGGAGCTTTTAGAAAAAGCACTAAAAGATGATGAAGGTGTAGAGTATGGCATCACAACTACTGTAGGTGGTGGTATCGTGATAAGAATCGTAGGGCATGGTGGAGAGCAGCTCTACAACATTGCTAAGCGATTCGAATACAGTATTTTAGATGAAATCATAGAACCGATTTAATAATATTGTGATCCTAATGAAAAACAGTTATATTAGAAATGGTATAACTGTTTTTTTTCATAATTTTTTTTGTAATAGATAATACATTGATAGTAAATGAATGAATTTAAAAATGTTAATTTTGCACCTTGGATAGGGAAAAATTACGAAAAAGGTATTGATGAAAGAAAAATTTTGATATTGGGAGAGAGTCATCACTGGGGAGAAGATATCTATGATGGAGTTAATGATGAATTGAGGAATGGTAAATATTTAAAATTCACACAACAAGTTGTTGAATCTTATGTGGATTATCAAAAAGGCAATAAAAAGCATCAATCATGGATGAACACATTTACTAAGTTCATAAAGGAATTTTATAATTGGGAAGATAGTAAAATTAATTTGATAGATTTTTGGGATTCAGTTATGTTTTATAATTATGTTCAGTATCCCATTAGTAATCCAAGAATATCGCCTACACAAGAGCAGTTTAACCAAAGCGAAAAAGCTTTTCATGAAATTTTAGATAAGTACCAGCCAGATGTTATTATAGTTTGGGGAATGAGATTATGGGGTAATATGCCTGATATAGGAAAGTATGATGAAAAAGAAATTGATAAAAAGTATTATAAAGTAGGAGAAAAAGAATATCCTGCTATAGTGCTTAGGCATCCTTCTGCTCCAAATTTTTGTTATTCTGCATATAAAAAAATCAGATTGTTATTGGAAAAAAATAGATAAAATATGGAGTTAATTATTTGGGGAATCGTAATAATATTGATGTGGATTTTTACATTTTATCTTAGAAATAAGATAGGAGTAATAATATCATCATTATTATTTGCATTGACTAATTTCTTTATTATGCACACAAATAAGGATACGGAAAGAATAGTATTTATTGTAATGATTATTAGTGTTATTATAATATTTACGGGAGGAAGTTATAAATATGAAACAAAAAGTGGAGAAAGAGATTGGAGGTATAAAGACAATCCTTATGAACAAACATATAGTGCTAAAACTAAAGTATTTCATGGTTTAATTTTATTTTATACAATATTATACATTTATTTCAAAAAAGGATAGAATAAATTTTTGTCAGTTTTAGAAAAAGTTGTAATTTTGCAAATCAAATAATTTAATATAAAGCAATAAAATGCCTACTATTCAACAATTAGTAAGAAAAGGAAGAGCCACAATTGCCAAGAAGAGCAAATCGGTTGCTTTGGATTCTTGTCCACAGAAGAGAGGTGTATGTACGAGAGTATATACAACTACACCTAAGAAACCTAACTCTGCACTTAGAAAAGTTGCCAGAGTAAGACTTTCTAATGGTAAAGAAGTTAACGCTTATATCCCGGGCGAAGGACATAATCTCCAAGAGCACTCGATAGTATTGGTAAGAGGCGGAAGGGTGAAAGACCTACCGGGAGTTCGTTATCACATTGTAAGAGGTGCTTTGGACACTGCAGGTGTAAATGGAAGAACACAAAGAAGATCTAAGTATGGAGCTAAGAGACCTAAACCAGGTGCAGCACCAGCAGGGAAAAAGTAATCATTAAATTTTAAGGAAAGAAACAATGAGAAAGACAAAAGCAAAAAAAAGACCGTTGTTACCAGATCCTAAATTTAATGATCAATTGGTAACAAGATTTGTGAATAACTTGATGATAGATGGTAAGAAGTCTATCGCGTTTAGAATTTTCTATGATGCACTAGATATCGTAGAAACTAAAAAAGAAGATCAGGAAAAAACTTCTCTTGAAGTATGGAAAGATGCGCTTACTAATGTAATGCCGCATGTAGAAGTAAGATCAAGAAGAGTAGGGGGTGCTAACTTCCAAATTCCTATGCCAATCAGAGCTGATAGAAAAATTTCTATGGCTATGAAATGGTTGATCAAATATGCTTCTTTGAGAAACGATAAATCTATGGCGCAAAAATTAGCTGCTGAGATTATCGCTGCTTCTAAAGAAGAAGGAGCTGCTGTTAAGAAAAAGACAGATACTCACAAAATGGCAGAAGCAAACAAAGCATTCTCACACTTTAAATTCTAATCTGAAATGGGAAGAGATCTTAGATATACAAGAAATATTGGTATTGCTGCACACATCGATGCAGGGAAAACTACCACTACAGAGAGAATTTTATTTTACACTGGTAAAACTCACAAGTTGGGTGAAACTCACCAAGGTACATCACAGATGGACTGGATGGAGCAAGAGGCTGAAAGAGGGATTACAATTACCTCTGCAGCTACTACTTGTAACTGGAATTTCCCAACTGATCAAGGAAAAGTTTTGCCAGAAACTAAAGGATACCACTTTAACATCATTGATACCCCAGGACACGTTGACTTTACTGTAGAAGTAAACCGTTCTTTGAGAGTATTGGATGGTCTAGTGTTCTTGTTCTCAGCAGTTGACGGAGTAGAGCCACAATCAGAAACTAACTGGAGATTGGCTGACAACTACAAAGTTGCGAGAATGGGATTCGTAAACAAAATGGACAGACAAGGAGCTGATTTCTTGGCGGTTTGCCGTCAAGTAAAAGAAATGCTAGGTTCTAACGCTGTTCCTATCGTATTACCAATCGGAGCTGAAGAAGACTTCAAAGGAGTGGTAGACCTTATCAAGAACAGAGCTATTGTTTGGCACGAAGATACTCAAGGTATGACATTTGATGTAGTTCCAATTCCAGAAGATATGAAAGCTGATGTATTGGAATACAGACAAAACCTTGTGGAAAATGTGGCAGAATATGATGAGTCTTTATTGGAGAAATTCTTTGAAGATCCAGATTCTATCACAGAAGAAGAAATCAATGAAGCTTTAAGAAAAGCAACTATTGATTTGTCTATTATCCCAATGACTTGTGGTTCTTCATTTAAGAACAAAGGAGTTCAGTTTATGTTGGATGCTGTATGTAAATACCTTCCATCTCCACTAGATAAAGATGATATCAAAGGAACTGACCCTAAAACTGATGCTGAAATCACAAGAAAACCAGATGTAAATGAACCATTTGCTGCATTAGCATTTAAGATTGCTACTGACCCTTATGTAGGTAGATTGGCATTCTTTAGAGCTTATTCTGGTAAATTGGATGCAGGTTCTTATGTATTGAACACAAGATCTGATTCTAAAGAAAGAATCTCAAGAATCTATCAGATGCACGCGAATAAGCAAAATCCTGTAGAATATATCGAAGCAGGAGATATCGGTGCAGCTGTAGGATTTAAAGATATCAAAACTGGGGATACACTTTGTGATGAAAAGAACCCTATCGTTCTTGAGTCTATGATTTTCCCAGATCCGGTAATCGGTATTGCTGTTGAACCTAAAACTAAAGCTGACCAAGATAAAATGGGTAACGCTTTAGCGAAGTTAGCAGAAGAGGATCCTACTTTCCAAGTGAAAACAGATGAAGCATCTGGACAAACTATTATCTCAGGAATGGGAGAGCTTCACTTGGATATCATCGTAGACCGTCTAAGAAGAGAGTTCAAGGTAGAAGTAAACCAAGGACAGCCGCAAGTAGAGTACAAAGAATCTCTTACAGCTACAGCTAACCACAGAGAAGTTTACAAAAAACAAACTGGGGGTAGAGGTAAATTCGCGGATATCATCTTCGAAATTGGTCCTGCTGATGAAGGAAAAACAGGTCTTGAATTCATCAACGAAATTAAAGGTGGTAACATTCCAAAAGAATTTATCCCTTCTGTTGAAAAAGGATTCAAAGAAGCTATGAAAAATGGTCCTTTGGCTGGATTTGAGATTGAAGGAATTAAAGTTACACTAAAAGATGGTTCTTTCCACCCAGTGGACTCTGACCAACTTTCATTTGAATTGGCTGCTAAACTTGGATTTAGAGAAGCTGGTAAAGCTGCTAAACCAGTAATCATGGAGCCTATCATGAAATTGGAAGTTGTTACTCCAGAAGAATACATGGGGGATATCGTAGGTGACCTTAACAGAAGAAGAGGTACTGTAAACGGTATGGATGATAGAAATAATGCTAAAGTTATCAAAGCATTTGTTCCATTAGCAGAAATGTTTGGATATGTAACAGCTCTTAGAACATTATCTTCTGGTAGAGCAACATCTTCTATGGAGTTTGAAAAATATGAACCAGCTCCACAGAATGTGGCTGAAGAAGTAATAGCTAAAGCAAGAGGTTAATTAAAATTTAGATTAAAATGTCACAAAGAATCAGAATAAAATTAAAATCTTACGATTACAATTTAGTAGATAAATCTGCTGAGAAAATCGTAAAAACAGTAAAATCTACAGGAGCTGTGGTAAATGGACCAATCCCATTACCTACTCACAAGAGAATCTTTACTGTGCTTAGATCTCCGCATGTTAATAAAAAAGCAAGAGAACAGTTCCAGCTTTCTGCACACAAGAGATTGATGGATATCTACTCTTCTTCTTCTAAGACTGTAGACGCTCTTATGAAGTTAGAATTACCAAGCGGTGTAGATGTAGAAATCAAAGTTTGATAAAACAATGTATTTATACATTTTGCTATGATAAAAATCCTTTCCTAAGAAATTGGGAAAGGATTTTCTTTATTTGAAATACTTTTGATATTATTGCAGAATAAATTTTAGTATGGGAAATCAAATTAGTAACAACAAAATCAGACAGATAATCCTACTGGGAATGATTTTCGGATTTCTGTTTTTGATAGGATTTAATTTAAGTGATTTTTTGCCGTCATTTTTGGGAGCAATTACACTTTATGTCATTTTCCGTGATTATTATTCAAAACTTACAGAGGTTAGAAAATGGAAACCTTGGCTGGCGATTGGTTTCTTGATGTTACTTTCCCTTTTGGTTATAATCATTCCGATTTATTACATAGCGGAGACTTTGGTGGTAAAGCTGGCAAATTCCCGTGATTATATAGAGGTTGGCATAGAGCATATCAATAAAATCCATGAATATATAAAGGACAAAACGGGTTATGATATCATCCAATCCATTGATTTAAGGAAAGTAGGTGAATGGGCGACGGTTTACACCTCATCTTTGCTGAATACTACGGTGGAGGTGGTGACTACGATTGTGACGGCTTATTTCATTTTGTATTTTATGCTGATTAATTCGCGAGCGATGGAAAGGGCTTTGGAGAAGGCTGTTCCGCTGAAAAAATCTAATATCAATAAGATCGGCGAGCGTTTCCGAAAACTTATCATTGCCAATGTGGTGGGAATTCCTGTAGTGGCCATTGGGCAGGGGTTTACAGTTTTCATAGGGTATCTCATTTTTGGGGTTTCTAGTCCGTTTTTCTTATTTATTTTGACGGCTATGGCATCACTTATCCCTATTGTAGGAGGCGCGATTGTCTATGTTCCAGTGTCACTTATGCTACTGGCGAGCCAAAATCCAGTGGGAGCAGCGGGAGTTCTATTTTTCGGTTTTCTTTCTGCGGGAGTGGATAATATCTTGAGATTCACATTCTTAAAAAGAATAGAAAACATCCACCCGCTGAATTCTGTATTTGGGATTATTTTAGGGCTGAAGGTATTTGGTTTTATCGGGCTCATTTTTGGACCGATATTGATTTCCATTACTGTATTGCTGATTCAGGTTTATCATGATGAATTTTCTGAAAATGACAAAAAAGAGGAAAACAGCACGGATGAAGCTGAAAAAAATTCTGAAAATGTATCTTCGGAAAAGCCCTAAAATAGACGTTTTCGAAAAATTAACATTTTAGGATGTAAAAATTTGATGATTTGTTAATTTTAGTTAAAAAAATAACCGTAAATTTGCGATATTTAAAATTTAGAAAACCAAAAAATTTTATGAAGACAAACTTTTTAAGGAGATCTGCGATAGCAGCATTGACTTTAACAACGGCAAGCTTTTATTTTGCACAAGAGGAAACCCAAGGTTCAGAAAAGAACATTGATGAAGTAGTTCTTGTGGGAGTAGCGGACATTGCAAAAGACAGAAAGACACCAGTAGCTGTATCTACTGTGAAATCTGCTCAAATCATTGAGAGATTAGGAAATCAAGAATTGACAGAAGTTCTTAACACTACACCATCTGTGTATGCGACTAAGTCTGGTGGTGGTTTCGGGGATGGAGGAATCACAATGCGTGGTTTCGAATCTAGAAACATCGCTGTGATGGTAAATGGTATGCCAGTAAACGATATGGAAGGCGGTGCTGTGTATTTTTCTAACTGGACAGGTCTTTCAGATGTTACAAGTACCATTCAGGTTCAGAGAGGTTTAGGTTCATCTAAATTAGCGATTGCTTCTGTAGGGGGAACTATGAACTTCATTACGCGTGCAGCAGACATGAAAAAAGGAGGAGTTGTAAGAATAGGAGTTGCAAATAATGACTATCACAAGGCTTCTTTCTCATATAATACAGGAAAATCTAAAAACGGCTGGTCTACCTCTTTCTTAATGAGTAGAACAGCCGGTTCTTATTATGTAAGAAATACTGACTTCGAATCTTATGCATACTATTTTGCTTTAGGATTTGAGCCAAATAAAAAACATAACTTCCAATTTACAATAACATCTTCTCCTCAGTGGCATGACCAAAGAAGTTATACAAGCAGAATACAAGATTATATAGATTATAATCCAGATAGAGATGGAAACCCATACAGACAATATAACCCAGATTTCGGATACTATACAGATGCATCAGGAAGAAGAATAGCACTATCGAACAAATCTAACTTCTATGCAAAACCAGTAATGATGCTCAACTGGGATTGGAACATTACACCAAAATCTAAATTGAGTACTGTATTATATGCTTCTAATGGTAGAGGTGGTGGAACAGGTGATTTAGGAGAAGTAGGAGGAGTAAGAGGTCAAAATGTTACAGCTTACAGAGATGCTGATGGTCATATAAACTATGATGCTATCTTCGCAGCGAATGCAGCAATAGACGCTAATACAGCAGGAGCGAAACACACTCTTGTAAGAAGAGCAGCTATGAACTCTCACAACTGGTATGGTATTTTAGCAAATTTCCAACACAAAATAAATGATAACTGGAATTTCTCCATAGGAACAGATGACAGATATTACTATGGATACCACTATCAAATGCTTACTCATCTGTATGGAGCTAATGGATATAAAGATGCGTCTGATAGAAATATCTCTCCAAAAGTAGTTACAAGAGTACACGATTACAAAAACCTTTCATGGAATCCTTTCGGAGGAAAAACATTAGGACAAGAGGAGCATATAGGATATAGCAATGACGGAGAAGTACTATGGTATAGCGGTTTCGGACAGGTAGAGTTTACTAAAAATAATTTCTCTGCGTTCGTACAAGGGTCTGTTTCTAATCAAGCTTACAGAAGAATTGATAACTTTGTTGTAGATGGAGTAACAACTCAACAAGGACAAGTTGTTAATAGAAAAACAAGCTTCAAAAACCTTATAGGATATAATGTGAAAGGGGGAGCTAACTATAACATTAATGAAAACCATAATGTTTTCGCAAATGTAGGTTTCTATAGCAAGCAGCCATTTATGAATGCAGTATATCCGAATAACCAGCAGGTAGTAAACCCTAACTTGACAAACGAGAAAATATTCTCTGCAGAAGTAGGATATGGTTTCAGATCTCCTAAATTCAATGCTAACCTTAACCTATACAGAACAGAATGGAAAGATAGATGGGCGAGAATTCCAAATCAAACATTTACAGATCCTATTACAGGAGCTAGAGTTAGAGGATATTCAGAAATCAGCGGTATCACTCAGGTTCATATGGGGGTAGAGGTAGATGCTACATATAAACCAGTAAAATTCTTAGAATTACAAGGAATGTTCTCTTATGGAGATTACAGATATAAAGGAAATGCTACAGGAGCTGATTTCGATGAAAGTAATAGTCCTGTTACAACAACGGGAAACACTACATTATACTTAGATAAAGTAAAAGTAGGAGGAAGTGGAAACAGCAGTATTCCACAGCTTACAGCTTCTTTAGGAGCAACTGTTAAACCGATAAGTGATTTGAGCATCTATGGAACTTGGAGATTCGTTGGAAATCTTTATTCAGCAGTTAATACAAATGATTACAAAACTGTTGCAAGACAAGAACAAGGAGCTCTTAGATTGCCAGATTACAATCTTTTAGATTTAGGTGTTTCATATAAACTAAGATTAAGAGAGCGTTCTCAGTACTTTACTTTTGGAGCAAATGTTTATAATGTAATAGATACTTACTACATTTCTGATGCTTCTACAAGTCTTCGTGATGGAGATCCTGATGCAACAGGGATTAAGTATAAAGGAATAGATACAGGAAACAAAGTATTCTTCGGAGCGGGAAGGACTTGGTCTGCTAGTGTAGCGTTCAACTTCTAGTAAAAAACAAGAAGATAATAAATAAAAATCCTAACTTTAATTAGTTAGGATTTTTTTATATTTGCGTTTATAATTTAGAATAAAAATGGAGGAATTATTTAATAGTGTATATAGTACTCATAAGGGAATTTCTTTTTCCACAGTGGTAGTTTTTGGAGCGTTTATTTTTCTATTGTTACAAGTTCATCTTAGTTATAAAGGGAGAATATCAGATGTTTTGAGAAAAACAAGTTTTTTCTCGATGATATTGTTATATATACAGGGGATATTGGGTGTTTTTTTAGGAATTTATTCACCAGAGTTCTCAGAGACTTCGGGATTTTCTTCGTATTTTAGGCTTTTTGAGTATGGAATAAGCATTTTACTCTGCGCAGGAATGATGACATATGTATACAAATACATAAAAAATAATAAACAACTAAGTCTAAAGATAGTAGTTATCGCATTGGTAGCGGCATTACTTTTTGAGTATGCATATCCTTGGAGACTTATTTTTGGTTAATTAAAATTTTGAATTTACTCATATGAAAATTGCGGTAGTGGGTGCTACAGGAATGGTAGGACAAATCATGCTGAAAGTTTTGGAAGAAAGAAATTTCCCTGTGAAGGAAATTATCCCAGTGGCTTCGGAAAAATCAGTCGGAAAAAAAATTAGTTTTAAAGGCAAGGAATATTCGGTAGTGTCCATGCAGGATGCCATCGATATGAAGCCAGAGATAGCACTGTTTTCGGCTGGTGGAGGTACTTCTTTGGAGTTTGCACCGAAATTTGCAGAGGCAGGAACTACGGTGATTGATAATTCTTCGGCATGGAGAATGGATGTTACTAAAAAACTAGTCGTTCCAGAGATAAATGCCGATGTTCTGACCCAAGAAGACAAAATCATCGCAAATCCTAACTGCTCTACGATTCAGTTGGTAATGATTCTAAATCCGCTACACAGAAAATATGGACTGAAAAGAGTAGTAATATCTACATATCAGTCAGTTACGGGAACAGGCAAGGCGGCAGTAGACCAGCTCAACCAAGAAATAAAAGGTGAGGAAGGCGAGAAAGTTTATCCTTATCAGATTTTCAAAAATGCACTTCCGCACTGTGATGTTTTCGCAGATGATGACTACACAAAAGAAGAACTAAAACTAATGACCGAGCCTAAAAAGATTTTGGGCGATAGCAGTTTTGAAATCACAGCGACGGCCGTTCGTGTTCCTGTGCAGGGCGGGCATTCTGAGAGTGTGAATATTGAGTTTGATGAAGACTTTGATATAGAGGAGGTTAAGCAGATTCTCTCAAACACGCCAGGTGTTATCGTGGAGGATGATGTAGCCAATAAAAAATATCCTATGCCGTTCTATTCCGAAGGGAAAGACGAGGTTTTTGTAGGGAGAATAAGAAGAGATAATTCTCAGCCAAAAACCCTCAACTGCTGGATAGTGGCGGATAATCTAAGAAAAGGAGCAGCTACGAACGCTGTCCAAATCGCAGAATATTTGGTCAAAAATCAGTTGGTATAATTTTGGTATAACACCGTACACATAGTACGGAAAAATGAAAATAAACTTTATTCAGAAATTTTTGATGATTTGCTCTGGTGCGAATCTTCACATTTTAAAGAAAACTCCTTCCGAGTGGAATAAATATTCCGGCATCGGAGGGATTGTTTTATTCACAGGTTTTTTTGCGGGAATCTCCGCAGGGTATGCTACCTATACCATTTTTGATGATTTCCACGCTGCGCTGGCGGCGGGATTCATCTGGGGACTGATGATTTTTAATCTGGACAGATACATCGTGTCCTCTATCAAGAAAACGGTTTCTTGGAAAAACCAACTTCTGCTGACGCTTCCTCGTTTGGTTTTGGCGGTGTTTTTAGGAATTGTTATTTCAAAACCATTGGAATTAAAGATTTTTGAAAAAGAAATCAATAAACAGCTAAACACCATCATCCAAAGGAATAAAACAGAACTTCAGGAACAGATGAACAGCAGGATTCTACAGCAGTCAGGGCCTTTTGCAAAAGAAAAAGAACAAATCCAAAGTCAAATAGAATCCTACCAAAAAGCCTATGATTCCGCAGTGGTGGATTTGGAAAGAGAGGTTCTGGGCAAAGAAACAGGACTTACGAGCGGGAAGGCTGGTTTTGGGCCAAATGCAAAGCGAAAAACCGAAATTCGCGACAACAAGAAAAAAGAGCTGGAAGCCTATCAAAAGCAGATGGAACCACGGCTGAAATATTTGGACGAGGAAATCTCTAAAGTCTATACCAACCTACAAACGGAGCAGAAAAACAGCGAAGATTCGGAAAATAGGTTCAATGGTTTCGCGGCGAGGCTTCAGGCGCTGGATGAGCTAGGCGCAAATCCTATCATGGCTGTGGCAGCGATGTTCATCATGGGACTTTTCATTTGTTTAGAAATTTCGCCTGTTTTGGTCAAATTGATTTCTACTGCAGGGCCATACGATTATCTTTTAGAAAAAACCGAAACCGAAACTAAGCTTTATGCGAAAGAAAAAATAGAAAAAGGAACCATCTCTACGGATTTTAGAATAGAGAAATTCAAAAAAGATTTGGATAATTTGTAGAAAAAATCAAGGCTTATAAAAATGAGCCTTGATTTATTTTATGAGATTTTTTCTGTAATAAAACAGCGGAACTATCAGTAAAATAGGCAAAGGCTGAATCACAAATCTTCTGATATAAAACGAAAACAAATTCCCAAAACTAAATTCCGTATAAACAGAATACAGATAAATAGGGAAGAAAAGAACAAAAGATAAAGTGATTAAAACCATCGCTTGGAAAGTCCATTTTTTATTTAAAAACAAGAAATGAACAATTCCCAAAGAAAAAATAAGATTTAATAAAAACCTGAAAAGATGGCTGGCGATGAGCTCAGCCCACTCAAACTGAGGGAATGTAGGGTTACCAATATTCGCGAAATAATCTAAAAAAGGGTCGTAGAATAGAACATTTTCCAGATATCTCACTCCAATAAGTCCTGCTACACAAAGCGCAACACCAATCCAGTTCCAATGTTTCATCTTTTAACAAAAAATTTAATCCAGATAATCCAAAGAAAAACAACGCCTCCATAGATAATGGCAGGAAAGGCGTAATCATGAGCAATCTTAAAATGCTCTGGTGAAAGCTCCATATAGACAATGTTAATAAGAGCGATTCTCGTAACATTTACTACATAAAGGAAAACCAGTCCCAAAGCGGCGAACCAAAAAGTCTGAATTCCTCTATAAAAAGTAAAAATAAAGGCAAGATACAGAATCATGATAGAAACAGCATTACAGCCCTCAATCATCGAGGTAGCCCATATGTTATTGATATAGAAATATATACCGGTGTTGTCAGTAGATTCTATCAGCTGGGTATTGTAGCCCATTTTATTCATACAGAAAGTAGACTGCTCTGCTATAATTTTGGTCAAAGGGTCTGCTGCGACATCGGAGTATAGATTTAGATAAAACTGATAAAGTAAAATCAATCCCAGATAAGTCGCTAAAAACCTTAATAACAGGATAAGAATAGGCTTTAGGTCATCAAACATTATGATAATTTTGGGCAAAAGTAAACAAAAAATAGGAAAAATTTAATGAAAAACTATATATTTGCTTTTGCAATTTAATTGACACTAAAAATATGTTTAAATCATTTCTTCACTGGAAAGTTTGGGTAAATATTTTAATTACCCTAGGGATATTTTTTGGTTTGGTTTGGGGGACATTCAGATGGCTGGATACCCACACTAACCACGGAAAAGAAGTTCCTGTTCCGAATGTGGTAAATATGTCTGTCCAAGAGGCCGTAAAAGAATTAGAAAACATGGGGCTGGATGTGGAAGTGGATAGTTTTAAATACGACCCTAAATATAAGCCTTTTCAGGTGTTACAAATTTATCCTGCCGCAGGTTCTCGTGTGAAAGAGGGCAGGACTGTTATCCTGAGAATCAATCCAAAAACTTGGGCAAAAGTGGAAGTTCCTAATCTTTTAGAAAAATATAAAGGATTGGCATTTAGCAGGTTAGAGCTTGTAGGGCTAAAGGTAGGTGATACCATCTATGAACCAAGTATCCAGAAAGATGCCGTTCTGAAAATGATATATAAAGGACAGGAACTAAAACCAGGAACACTCCTACCGAAGTTTTCTGTAATAGATTTGATTATCGGTTCTGGGCCGCTTAGGGATATTGCAGTTCCAAATGTAGTAGGACTTACGGTGAAAGAAGCCCGTGAAGTGATTATGGCTAATAATTTTGAGTTTGGTATCGCAGAATACGAAAGCGGAGTAAAAGACGAAAATGATATAGTTTACTACCAAGACCCTGCCGTGGGTAGCCTTAGAGACCAAGGGATGCAGATAGATGTCTGGGCAAGTAAGAAAACACCTGCTGAAATGGTTGATAAAGCAAGAGAGCTGGATAAAATCTATGGACTTCCAAAAGATGAGCCAAGTGAACCAGCTAAGGAAACCAGACAGGCTAATACACCGATGGAATATCCTTCTTCTACAAAGCAAAACATAAAAGTAGAGTCTTCTCCTGCTAAACCAGTTGAAACTAAAAAACCTGAGGAGAAAAAAGACACGAAAAAAACAGAGGAAAAACCTAAAGAAAATACTACTAAACCAGCCGAAAAACCAAAACCTAAAAAAGTAGTAGTAGAGTAAATAAAGATGATAGAAGAAAATGAAGATTTTATAGAAGATGAGGTTCTCAATGAATCTCTGGAGGAAGGGAGCGATCTGTATGAGCATCTCAACATCGTTGTAGATAAAAATCAGGAACCTCTCAGGATAGACAAATTTTTGTTGATTTTTAGACAAAATTCCTCCCGAAATAAGATTTCTCAGACCTGCCGTGCTGGTAATGTGGTTGTCAATGGAGTTCCTGTAAAACAGAACTATAGAGTAAAACCAAACGACCAGATTTCGGTTCTTCTCGCTCATCCTCCTCGTGAAAATGTTATCATTCCTCAGGATATTCCTATCAATATTGTCTATGAAGATGATGATGTATTGGTAGTGGATAAGGAAGCAGGAATGGTTGTCCACCCTGGTTTTGGAAACTGGGATAAAACACTAGTCAATGCTGTGGCTTATCATTTTGAGAAAAATGGCTTGAAAACGGATTTAGACCGTGTGGGGCTAGTTCATAGGATTGATAAAGATACATCAGGACTCCTTGTCATTGCTAAAAATGAATATGCGATGAGTTTCCTTGCGAAACAGTTTTTTGAACGAAAAACCAAACGGCTCTACTGGGCTTTTGTTTGGGGAAATTTAGAAAATGATGAGGGAACTATCCGCGGACATATAGGACGCCACGAAAAAAATAGAATGCAGATGGCAGTTTATGAAGATGGAAGTGTCGGCAAGCATGCTGTGACTCATTATAAAGTTTTAGAGCGTTTCCGATATATGACTTGGGTAGAGTGTAAACTCGAAACAGGACGAACACACCAAATAAGGGCTCATTTCCGCCACATAGGGCACACTCTTTTCAATGATGAAAGATATGAAGGACATATTCCTCTAAGGGGACAAAATCTGCCGAAATACAAGCAGTTTATCCAAAATGTCTTCGAAATATTACCAAGACATGCTCTCCATGCTCATACTTTAGGCTTTATACATCCTACTACAAAACAGGAAATGTATTTCGAAAGTCCGATGCCGAAGGATATGCAGGAAGCTGCTGAAAAATGGAGAAATTATTTAGCTTCGAATTAGATAAAATATTTAATTCTTAAAAAAGAAAAGAGAGAGATTTTTGGTCTCTCTCTTTTTGATTTATGCTTTTTGTCCATTTACGAATACTTCGCCTTCTGCGGTATAAACCGTGATGTTTTGTTTCCCATCGGGTGTTTCTCCAGTTACTCCCAGCAGGGCAGGAATCAAGGCATCAGGTGTTACAGAGAACTCGTCTATTCCAGCATCTACCAGCCATTTTGCAAACTCTGGATTGGTAGAAGGAAGATTACCACAGAGACCTAAGTGAAACTCTGGTTTCGTAGTATTTCTTTCTTGGATGAGGTTTTCTATTCTAGATTGTAGATGTTGTATATGCCAAGGCAGAATATCTCCTCCAGAACGGTCTAGCCCAAATTCTAGCTGTAGAAGGTCGTTAGAACCTATCTGACCGCCATCAGATACTTTGAAAAACTCTGTCGCGCGAGAAATATTCACCGGAAGCTCAAACATCATTTGAAGAGGAATATTGATACCGCTTTCTTTTACTAATCTAGCGACTTCTTTCATCTCATCAGGTGTTCTCACAAAAGGAACTTCTATGTGGATGTTGGTATATCCCATATCATTTATCACATACGCCAAAGCTTTTAGGTCTATGGCAAGGAATGCTTTTTGGTATGCTCCTAAATATTTTCCTGCACCTCTGTCTCCCAGCATTGGGTTTTCTTCCACTGGCTCATAGGCTCTACCGCCTAATAAATCTGCGTGTTCATTGGTTTTAAAGTCAGGAAGACGCACGACCATAGGCTCATTGATATCATCAGTATAATATGGCGAAACGATTCCTGCAATTTCTCTTGCGAGGGCTTTTACATACCAATCCACAGGAGAAAGTTCGCCAGATTCAGTTCGGATAAATTCAGCTACGCTTTCAGCTGTTTTTACAGCTTCTTCTTTTGTCATTCTTCCCTGACCTACCAGCTGCAAGAAGTCACTCTCCAAAGTAGAATAATTCATCACCGCCATAGGATGCACTCTAAGCTTTGCAGCCAGCATTTCCCAGCGAACAAGTCCAGAGCCTCTACCAATATTGAGAGAAGGGAAATAAGAGCGCATACATACAGACCTTGCTGTACTCGCATCGGATACTATCAGACGGATAGGAATAGGAGAAGGTTTTAGCCCTTCTAATTGAGTTTCTGTTACAGAATACTGGTGGCGACCTTCATAGAATGCAGGAGTATCTCCCACACCATAGTAAGTGATTAGGCTGCCGTCTTTTAGGAATTCAGGCGCGCCCTTTACGGATACAGCACACGGCAAGCCATGTTCTTTACACCAGATAGGAGTGTGGTCATTTTTCCCTCCACGAGTGGTGATGCAGGCTACGGTTTGTTCCATAGAAGGTTCCATCCATGGGTAAGTCATCGCTGTTACGAGGATTACGCCTATTTTGTCGCCGTATTTATCTGTGATTTGTTTTTTCTTTACGTTAAATTTCTTCTCAAAATCTCTTTTGAACTCAGCTCCTTCGCCAAAGAGAGAGATTACAACTCCGTGTGTGATGCTTGGAATACCAGCATTGATACCTTTTGATTTTAGAAGCAGTGCGCTTTCTAAGGTAGCGTTTTCTTGTCCATCTTCATTCAGCCCATCGAGAGTGAATTTTCTATGTATAGGTTCGTGTTTCAGAGTGGTGATTGCTCTCTGCTGAGTGATGATGATGGTATTTGTCTTAAAGTTAATAGCCGCCTCCAAATCACTCTCTACACTTTCCGTATCGAGCTCTCTGAATAAGTCACCGAGGAGCATTCCTATCGTAGAAAGAGTAGAAGCGGTCTCATCAGACATACATTTTTTTGCGGAGTTTTCAGGAGTGTTCTTATGCCATTCTCCATCGAAATACTCTTGTTTTTCACCAAGTTTAAAGTCTATTAGACCATCTTTTTTTAGTCTCAAAGGTCTTTTTGCAAAAATCCAAGAATCGCTGGAAACTCTACCAGAAACCACGGCCTCGCCAAGTCCGTAAGTGAAGTTAATTTCTACAAAACCAGGGTGGTTGCTCTGTGTGTCTGCTGTGAAAATAGTTCCCGCTACATCTATGTTCGGCTGCATATCCTGCACCATCACAGCAAATGAAAGCGATGCCAAATCCTCACCAAAAGCGTGTGGAGCCGAAAACTGATAGTGCAGTGCACCACGATTAAAACGAGAGACAAAACAAGCCTTGATAGCATTGAGAACTTCCTCAAAACCAAACTGGCGTAGTTTAGTAGAATATTTTCCACTTCCGCTGAATTCTCCTCCGTCTTCGGAAGGTGCTGTGGAGCGGACAGCTCTTGGTACATTAGGATTTTTTTTGTCCAACCATTCGAAAGCGACACGCACCGCCTCTACAAATTCCGTAGAAAAGTCTACTTTTCTGATGAGGTCTTGGCAGTTTTTTTCCGCAGTGGAAAAACTCTCATTGTTTTGTAAATCTAATATATTTCTGTCTAAAAATTTTCTCAATTCAGGAAGAAGAGGAGCGATGAACAACTGATATGCATAATCTGTTACCGCGAACTGATTTTCAGCAATTACATGAAGCGGTTGATTTTTTAATGAATCTATGATTTCCTGTGCTTTTGGAGACATATGGCTGTCTAGTCCATTCAGTTTTCGGAAAATATCAGCCTGTTTTGCAGATTTCCCACCGACCCAGTCTTTATTCAAAATACCAGCGTTATAGGTAGATACTATCCAAGGTTTTTCAGCAGTTCCTCCTGCCCATAGTAGATTTCCCTCGCTGTTAAATTCACAAGCAGCATACATTTGTTCTTTATTCATTTCAGATAAATTTAGGTTAAATTATGATTTAATTCATTTATTACGAGAAAGTTATATATCTCAAATTTAAGTTAAAAAAAGCACATAAAACTATTTTTTTATTGCAAATAAAGGTGTACCTTTGAGGTTCGCTTTTATGAAATGTATTCTCCCATTGTGGGAGTTTTTTCTTTATGCTTTATATTCATATTCCTTTTTGCAAACAGAAATGTAGTTATTGTAATTTTCATTTTTCTACTTCTTTGAAATTGAAAAATGAAATGCTTTCCGCCATTAAAAACGAATTATCATTAAGAAATAATGAGCTGAAGGATAAAACCTTAGAAACCCTATATTTCGGAGGAGGAACGCCGTCTATCTTGGAGGTGGATGAAATTAAAATGCTGATGGATGAAATCCTGAAATATTTTGATTTTTCAAAGGATATAGAAATCACCTTGGAGGCAAATCCAGATGATTTAGACCAAAAATTTTTGAAGGGAATTGCAGAAATTGGGATTAACCGCCTTTCCATAGGGATACAGAGTTTCCATGATGAAGATTTGAGGCTGATGAACCGTGCGCACAGTTCCTCACAAGCAGAATCTTCAGTGAAAAGGGCACAAGATGCAGGTATTCAGAATATTAGTATAGATTTAATTTACGGAGCGCCTACATCGAATTTTGAAATTTGGAAGCAAAATTTGGATAAAGCCATAGAGCTGGAAGTTCCGCATATTTCTTCTTATGCGCTGACCATAGAGCCGAGAACTGCTCTTGAAAACTGGATAACCAAAGGAAAAATAAGCCCTCCGAAAGAAAACACACAAAACGAGGAATTCTACTATATGGTAGATTTTTTGAAAGATAATGGCTTTGACCATTATGAAATATCAAATTTTGGAAAGCCTGATTTTTATTCCAAACACAATACTTCTTATTGGAAATATAAGCCCTATTTAGGAATCGGGCCTTCGGCGCATTCCTACGACGGAGGACAAGTTAGAGCGTGGAACATTGCTAACAACTCGTTATACATCAAAGATCTTTTGCAAGGCAAACTACCATTAGAAAAAGAAATATTGTCCGAAAAAGATAGATATAATGAAATGCTGATGATAGGACTCCGAACAAGCTGGGGAGTAGATTTAGCAAAAATAAAAAACGACTTTTCAGATGAAATTATACAAAAATTCAATGCTGATATTCAGCCTAAAATAGAGCAGGGAATTCTCCTCATAGAAAATAATCATCTCAAAATTCCTGAAAAGCATTGGTTCTTTGCGGATGGCATAGCATCAGATTTATTTTTAATATGATTTTAAAATATTCTCAAAATAAAAAGACTCCCAAATTTGGGAGTCTTTATTTATGATTAAACTTAATTATTTTTTAAGTTCATCTGGTCCTAAGATGTAATCATCAATAACATCTTCTTGTCTGAATTTAGGTTTTTTAACCAAGAATGCAAGAACGAATGAAATTGCGATCAATACGATAGCTGCGTGGTAAGCGAAGAAGTAAGCTTCACCAGGTGCATTATTTGCTTCAGCCAATTTGTTAGAGTAAGCTGCGATTTGTGGACCAATGATTAGAGAAGCCCCCCAACCTGTATAAACTACACCATAGTTAGCACCGTAAGCTTTAAGACCGAAATAGTCAGCTACGATAGATGGTGTTGTACTCATTACAGAACCATAAACTACACAAGTAAGGATGGTTCCTAAGATGATTTTTACAGGAGTGTCATAAGTGTGGAAGAAGAACATGTTAATCGCTTGGATAGTGTGGATTACATAGTATACATTCTTTCTACCAATGATGTCAGAAATCATACCTCCTAATGCACGACCTGTAGCGTTAGAGATAGATGTTACTGGTACCATCACCCCTAGTAATGCAGTTGCTGTTTCTGCATATTCAGCAGCAATAGTTCCTGCTTTTAGTCCAGACTGTACTCTCATGATGTCAGAAGAGTTAGAGATTACCATCGCACCAGCAGAACAATATAGAGCATAGATAGAGAACAATGCCCAAGCTTGCCAAGTTTTAGCCATAGCTGCAGTTCCGATAGAAGCAGTTTTCTTAGCGTTTTCTTTTACTGGTTTGTTTGCATCAACCTCTGGTTCAGGTACTTCATATCCAGCAGGTGGGTTCACTACATTCAATGCAGCTGGGATACCCATAGCAAGGATAGCACATCCTAATACTCTCAAAGTATTTTCTAATGATAAGTGAGGGAATGAATCGATAGTCCAGATGAACGCTTGTTGCTTTAAGAACAATGTTTCAAGTGGTCCTAACCAAAGAGCTCCAAGACCGAATCCTGCTACTACAAGACCGTTGATCATCCCTTTTTTAGATGGGTGGAACCACTTCATCGCAGCCGCACGAGGACAAGCATATACGAATCCGATACCATTACCTACGATCATAGCGAATACGAAAGTAAATAAATAAGGGTGGTTAGTCAAGAAACTACAAAGGATAGCTCCTATCCCTGTCATTAACACCCCGATCAAGATAACCTTAGTAGGACCGATTTTATCCTGCCAAGCTCCAGCGAATACAACGATAAACGCTGAAGTAAAACCTCCAATACCATAAGGTAATGCTAGGTCAGACTGTCCCCAAGCAGAGTACAATCTGTCAGCAGAGTCAATGGCCAATGTGTTGTCTTGGAATCCATTTTTTGCAGTGTACTGAAGAGCATCCTTCAAGTTACTCCAAGTGTATAATATCCCAACAGAGAAGTTGGAAATTATACCAGCTATGAGGACTCTCGTAGCTTTCTTTTTTGCTGTTTGTAAATCCATTGTGTATAATTATTTAAATGTTATTTTTAAAGGTTATAATTATTTTGAGATGATTTGATTTATTCAATCGGGGTGCAATTTAATACTATTTTTTGAATTGGCACTATTTTTTGTTAATAAAAATATAAAATTCACCATTACCCAGCATCATACATATCTTTACTACAAAGTTACTAAACCTTTTTGAAAATCGGGGGCAAAAATAAAATAATAAATCCTTATTTAAAAGATGATATAAATCATACTTTGTTTTTCTGACTTCCTAAAAGCATGATTTTTTGGTGATTAAGGAGAAGTTTGAAAAGCATAATTGAGCGTCTGATTTTATAAAATGTTAAAAAATCATAAATAAATATATGAAATAAGCGTTATAGGGTAAAAGACTAATTTTGACAAGGATATATACCTTAATATATATCTGTATAAAAGGATAAAAAACAGGAAATATGATAAATATTAGTTTTTTTGTTAAAAAAAATATAAAATAATATTATATCTTTGCAGTGTGAAATAATATCACGAAAGAAAATCTTTAAATTATAATAATTACAATTATGAAAAAACAGATCATGGCGCTACTTGCTTTGGCAGTAGCACAAGTAGGGTTAGCACAAGAAGAAACAAGTGCTACGCTTTATGGTTATGCAAAAGGAGAATTCGCGTTTGACTCTCGTCAAGTAGTTGCAGCTAGAGAAGGTAATTTTATCGATTTAGCATCTCCAAATGCAACAGGAAACAATGTTGCTAATTTCAACGGATGGGGAATCGAGTCAAGATTAGGTGTAAAAGTGGCAGGTCCTGATTTCTTTGGAATGAAATCTGAAGCTTTGATCGAAGGTCACTTCTTTGGTAATAACGGGCAAACTAACAACTTCGGGTTGAGACATGCTTATGTGAAATTATCTAGTGATAGAGTAGAGTGGTTAGTTGGTCAGTACTGGCACCCAATGTTCGTAACGAATGTATCTCCAGGAACTTACAACTTCAACGCAGGAAGCCCATTCCAGCCGTTCAATCGTTCTCCACAGATCAGATTCTCTACTAAAGGTAACGCAAGACTTACCCTTGCTGCTATTACAGAGAGAGATTTTAAATCTTTTGTATATGGAGAAGGTAGTGCTGCTAAATCTGGACTTCCAGCATTCCACGCACAGTTACAATTCGGTAGCGATGAAAAATTCGTAGGAGGTTTCGGTGCTAATGTGAAGTTTACTAGAAATGAGGGAGCAGCTGCTAAAGTAGCTCATGGTAAAACTCTTGCTGCATTTGATTTCTTAGCATACGCAAAAGTTCAGTTTACTGAAAACTTCGCTTGGAAAATCTATGGTAACTATGGACAAAATCCATCTGAATTACTACAATTAGGAAGTTTAGCTTATAATCCTGTAAATGATGATTTGAAAAATAGTACTACATTGTCTCTTTGGACAGAGTTTGCAGGAAAAGGTTCTGAATCTTTCGAGTGGGGTATCTTCGGTGGATATTCTCAAGATTTCGGATTTAATATTAATAATTTTGCTCATAGTACTGCTAATGCTTATGCATCACTAGCAGGAGGAAATCCAGTGAGCACATGGAGAGTATCTCCAAGAATGGGATGGAAGTCTGGTAACACTAAGTTAGGTCTTGAATTTGACTATACTTCTACTACTTATGGATACTATGATTCTGTTAACAAAGGAAAACTTAAAAAGTTACCAAAAGATGCTACAGGAGATAACCTTCGTGTATCATTGTCTTTAACTCAAACATTCTAAGATAAATAAAATATTTTGAGATGATAGAAGAGCCACTCTGTGAGTGGCTCTTTTATTTTAGATGAAAATATCAGTTTTTACATTTCGCAAGCTTTCCATATGGCATCATTCTGCGGAACGGGAGCGGTTATTTTTATAAGTTCTTTGCTCACAGGATGAATGAATTCCAGCATTCTGGCGTGCAGGCTGATGCCGCTGTCTGGGTTGGAACGAGGGGCGCCATATTTTAGGTCGCCTTTTATGGGGACGCCTATTTTAGAGAGCTGTGCCCGTATTTGGTGGTGTCTTCCTGTCTGCAAGTCCACTTCCAGCAGCATATAATTATCTAAGGTTTTGATGATGTTATAGCTGAGAATGGCTTTTTTTGCTCCTTCTGTCTCGTGGGAGTAGATGATGGCTTTATTATTTTTCTCGTTTTTCTTGAGATAGTGGGTAAGGGTCTGGCTTTGTGGAATCATCTCTTTGGGAACCACAGCCCAGTAAGTTTTTTTAATTTCTCTGTTTTTTACCATTTGGGTAAGGCGGGAGAGCGCTTTGGAAGTTTTAGCATAGATTACCAGCCCAGAGGTTGGTCGGTCTATCCTGTGAACCAAGCCGAGATAGACATTCCCAGGCTTTTGGTCGCGCTCTTTTATGAAATCTTTCAGCAGTTCCAGTAGGCTCTGGTCGCCTGTTTTGTCGCCTTGAACCAGCTGACCTACTTTTTTATTGATAATGAGGATGTGATTGTCTTCATAGAGAATTTGTGAATTCATATAAATGTCTGATTAGAATTTCACAAAGGTAAAGTTTTTATAGTTTTAATCAAATTTCATACCTTTACCGAAGTAATTATGATTTATGATAATTGAAAATTATATCGCAAATGATTTTCCCATATTGGGCGTAGATACTACTGCGGAGGAGGCTTTGCAGACTGCTGTTGATTTTGATTTCACCCATGTTTTCGTGGAGAATGAGGGGGTATTTCAGGGCGCAGTAATGAAGGAGTGCTTGGAGGAAAATCTCAGAAAAAATTTAGGAGAACTGCTTCCGTATATGGATAGGTTTTCTATTCTCTATGAAAGTACTCTTTTGGATGGGGTAAAATTATTCCATACATTTAATACCAATGTGATTCCTGTAATCAATAAAAACGAGGAATATCAGGGGTATATCGCTTGGGACAGCATCGCAGATGAATTGTCTAAATATCCGTTTTTTTCGGAGACAGGGGCGCTGCTTACGGTGGAAATCCCAAGAACCAATTATTCCATGGTGGAAATAGCCCAAATCGTAGAAAGTAACAATGGGAAATTCTATGGCGCGCTGGTTACGGAGATGAATGAGGCTTTCGTGAGGGTGACGATGAGAATCAGCAATGAAAATCTCAGCTCTATAGATGAAACCTTTGAGCGCTACGGCTATATCATCGTGCAAAAATTCTATACCGATGAAAAGGAAGAACTGCTGAAAAGCCGATACGAATTTATGCAAAAATACCTTGAATTCTAATGCCAAATATCGCAATATATTCACAGAAAAATGGAGATGAGATTCAGGCTTATCTTCATCAGTTTATTCTTGAATTGGAGAAAAGGGAAAATGTGCAGATTTTTCTCCACGAAAAAATTTTAGAAAAGAATAGTTTATTGGGTAAATATCAGATTTTCACGGATAAAAATTCCCTCGCAAAATGTGAAATGGATTATTTCTTTTCTTTCGGTGGAGATGGCACTATTCTGAGTGCGCTTACGCTGATTCAGGATTTGGAAATCCCTGTTGTCGGCGTTAATATGGGGCGGCTCGGTTTTTTAGCCAATTTCAGCAAAGAAGAGATTTTTGATAATATTGATAAAATTTTTGCCGGTGAGACTCATATTAGCCAGCGTTCAGTGATAGAAGTGAAAACTGCCGAAAATAGGATAGATTTTCCCTATGCGCTGAATGATGTGGTGATTACCCGCCAAGAGACTACTTCCATGATTACCGTAGAGGCAGAAATCAACGGCAAATTCCTGAGTATGTTTTGGGGAGATGGGCTTATAGTGGCTACGCCTTCGGGGTCTACGGCATATTCACTAAGTTGTGGAGGGCCTATTATAGAGCCAGAGAATGATAATTTTTCTCTTACGCCTATTGCGCCGCATAACCTAAATATGCGCCCAATTATCCTAAAAGACAATGTAGAAATAAAACTAAAAGTTTCCAGCAGGCTGCCGCTGTATTCGCTGGGCTTGGATTCTCGGCTTTATCATATGAATGAGGAAGATGAACTGATTTTGAAAAAGGCGGATTTTAGCCTAAATCTTATTTTTCCAAAAAATGTCAGTTTCTATGAAACTTTGAGACAAAAACTCCTCTGGGGTAATGACAAAAGAAATTAAATATCAATATATTATGAAATTAGTAAACACACAATTTAGAACAGAAGAATCCCTTACTTGGGATGAAATCAAGGAACTGATAACAACAGGAATTTATGAGGAAGATTTTATAGTTCTTTTTGATAAAAAAAGTGAAAATTATGTCCAAATGGCTGAGGATGAACAGAGTTTCGTAGTGGAAAGCAGAGTTTATGACGGAGGGAATTTCACGCATTATAGAACTTTTGTGGAAGAACCAGAGGCGGCTATTCCTTTCTTTGAAAAGTATTTCAATGATGAAAGCATAGATTTTTCCGCGTGGGAAAATGTTACGGCTGAGTTTTGAGTTAAAGAAAAAATATTTCTTAAATTTGCAGAATTATTAAAAGATAAAGAATGTCAGCATTTGATTGGTTCAAAAGAAAGAAACAAAATATCAGCACTCCTACGGAGGAAAAAAAGGATGTCCCAAAAGGGCTTTGGCATCAGACTCCTACGGGGAAAATAATAGAGAGTGACGAACTGAGAGCAAATAACTATGTTTCGCCAGAGGATGGCTTCCATGTGAGAATAGGAAGCAGGGAATATTTCGAAATTATTTTTGATGATTCTAAATTTAAGGAATTAAATGCAGATGTAGAAAGCATCGATATTCTTAAATTTAAAGATTCTAAATCCTACAAAGACAGACTAAAAGAAGCAAAAGCTAAAACCAAACTAGTAGACTCCATCAGAAACGCACATGGAAAAGTAAATGGCGTAGAAATGGTGATTTCTTGTATGGATTTTGACTTCATCGGAGGTTCTCTTGGGTCTGTGATGGGAGAGAAAATAAGAAGAGCAATAGACTTCTGTATAGAAAAAAAGCTGCCTTATATGATTATCTGTCAGTCAGGTGGAGCAAGAATGCAGGAAGCAGCTTACTCACTGATGCAGATGGCAAAGGTTCAGGCAAAATTGGCTCAGCTTTCTAATGCAGGGCTGCCTTACATAGCCTACCTTACCAATCCTACTTTCGGTGGAATTACGGCTTCTTTCGCGATGACTGCCGATATCATTATGGCAGAGCCAGGTGCTTTGATAGGTTTTGCGGGGCCTAGGGTTATCCGTGAGACTATTGGGCGAGATTTGCCAGAAGGATTCCAAACATCGGAGTTTTTACAAGAAAAAGGTTTTGTAGATTTTATAGTAAAGAGAAAGGAAATCAGAGAAACCATTTCTAAAACTGTAAAACTATTAATGAACAAATAAAAATGATAAAATCGTAAGTCTTTTTTGATTTGCGATTTTATTTTGAGAGAATGACAACGATTTTTAAGGCTATTCTGCAGCTTGATTTTAAGCGGCTTGTCAAATTGTTAGGGTTATTGCTTCGGCATCCGTTGTTTGCTTTTCTTACCTTCATTGCTACTATTAAAACCTTTAAAATTACAAATAAAAAATTCCCAGAAACTCATCATAAAAACGGAAGAGGAAATGCTTTTCGCCATGCTCTCTGGTGCTGTCTGATAATGATGTACTGCTGTAAAATTTCTTCTCCACAGAAAAGCCTGAAATGGTGCAAGCAGATTACGGATATGCATGAAGAACTCTTTGTAAATGAGCAGATTGCTAGAGCGATGGATTTGCATAATAATCAAATAGGGATGAATCTCTTTATGACTATGCTGGAAGGAATTCATCGCCAGTTTTTCGAGACGCTTTTTTTCATGGAGCCGCTTTATGAAAAATCTCAAGAAGCAAAACTAATCTTCTCCATTGAAGAAATAGAGGAAGGGCGAATGGTTATTATAGAGGATATAAACTAAGGATTTTTGCTTTTTGTAAAGAAAGAAAAACTTACATTTCCATACTTGCGAGTTTCCTGTAAATCAGGATGTTCTATTTTGTGGCGGGATTGGTGTTCTAGTACGAAACATCCGTTCTCTTTTAAAATTCCTTCAGAAAGAATGAGGGAAATCAACTCTTGATAATCATTTTCAGGAAGGTCAAACGGAGGGTCAGCAAAAACCAAATCAAAACTTTTTCCTTGATTTTGCGCTTTTTTCAGCCAGTCAAAAACATTGGCTCTTAGAATGTTGATTTGTGAACTGAAATCCAAATCTTTAGCCGTAGAATTGATAAAACCAGCATGTTTAGCATTCATCTCTACACTCGTGATGTCTTTGCAGCCACGAGAGGCCAGCTCCAGCGAGATAGAGCCAATCCCAGCAAAAAGGTCTAAAACAGACAAACTAGACAAATCCAAACGATGTTCTAAAATGCTGAAAAGAGCCTCTTTGGCAAAATCCGTAGTTGGTCTGACTTCAAAATTCTTTGGAGCGGAGATTTTCTTACCTTTCCAAACGCCTGAAATGATACGATACATACTTATGAATTAACAATGAAATGTTTTCCCTTAAAGTTTTCGTACACGATGGAGATTGCCGGAACGAATTTTTCTAATTCGGATATAAAGGTATCATTTTCAGAGATTTCTCCATAAATATAGAAATGAGTTTTATTGATATCAAAACCTATTTTACTCAGTGTGAACATGATGAAATAAAGGAAATCTATTTCTGATGTAGCATCGAGATTGTTATAAAGAACCAGTTTTCCGTTTTCTAATGCAAGAAACTCTACTTGGTTGTGATACAGATTGATATGGATTTCATTGTCCTTATTTACATTTACAGAATCCAAAAAACGCTCTCCTGAGAAATAAAAACTAGAAGTGATACCCAAAGCTTTTATTTTCTGATAAAAGTGTTTTGGGAAAGAATAATAAAACTGAACGCTGTACTTTTGGTTGATAGATCGCATCAGTTCTTCTGATTCTGTTTTTACATCCGAATTATAAGATATTATCTGCTGTCCGAGCTGATTTTCTGTGAAAACTTCTGGAGTCAGTGAGAAGTGGTTGAATGCCGAGAAAACCTTTATCTCAGCCCAAGCCTCTCTGCGAAGAATCTTGTCTAGTTCATTTTCTATAAAATTTTCTGGAGTCTCATCCGTTACGAAACGAGCTTCTTCCTCTGTAACATTGTCTGCTTCATAAATTTGCCATTGCAAACCATCTTTTGTAAATAGGAGTGAAAGGTTCTTCATAATCTGTATTTATGGGACAAATTTAGTTAATTTTTTTAAATTTTTCTTTCCCAAGTCTGAAAATAAAAATCATAGGCATGATTTTCATCTTTTGGGTGGTGGATTTCATCAGTTTTTATCCAATTTTTTTCATCGATTTTTGGGAAAAATACATCGGCATCTGTTTGGTGGTTTACTTGGGTAATTTCCAGTCGGTCAGCCATGTCGATGGTATGGCGGTAGATTTCGCCGCCGCCGATAATGAATATATTTTCATTGATTTTTTTAGCGTGTTTGATGGCATCTTTTAAACTCGGAACGATGAGAATCCCTTCCTCGAACCAGTCTTCCTTTCTGCTCACCACTATATTGGTGCGGTTTGGGAGAGGTTTTCCTATGCTTTCGTAGGTTTTTCTGCCCATTATGATGGGATGTCCTGAGGTGAGATTTTTGAAATGTTTCAAATCCGCAGGGAGATGCCACAGCAGCTGGTTGTCCTTTCCTAATTCGTTGTTTTTTCCGATAGCAGCGATAATGGTAATCATTTGGTTTAAAGGGTTTTTAGTTCCAATTCTATTTTTTTTCCAAAGAATTTTTTAGAAATCTTTTGGAAGTTTTTGGTCATATCCGAAACATAAAATTCATACTTCGGATTAGGATTATTCGTATTCAGTAATTTATGCTTTTCCAAAGTGAGTTTGATGTAGTTTGCCACAATATTCGGCGAGTCTATCACTCTCACTCTGTTGCCGTAGTATTGTTTGATTTCTTCCATCAGAAGCGGATAGTGGGTACATCCTAAGATAAGCGTATCGATATCTTTTAATTTTTTATTAGAAAGATAATTGTAGATTACACTGTGGGAAATGGGATGATTGATAAACCCTTCCTCTATCACAGGGACAAGGAGCGGAGTTGCCAATTCTTCCACATTGATGAATTTATTATATTTTCTGATGCTTTTTCTGTAAAGTTTAGAATTTACGGTTGCTTTGGTAGCGATTACTCCTATGTTTTGGTGGATTTCGTAGGCTACTTTTTCGGCAACGGGATTAATAACATCGAATACAAAAACCTTGTCGTTCACCATTTTTTTTACTTCTTCCAGTGCGTTAGAAGTAGCAGTATTACAGGCGATTACTATCGCTTTACAGTTTTGTTCCAAAAGGAATTTGGTGATTTGCAGGGAATAATCTATGATGGCTTCTTTGGATTTTTCGCCATACGGAAGATGCTTGGTATCACCGAAATAGATGAAACTCTCCTGCGGCATCACTCGTTTGATTTCTCTCGCTGTTGTCAGTCCACCCACGCCGCTGTCGAAAATCCCAATAGGTTGATTTGCACTAAGATGTTGATATTTCAAAACTCAAATTTTTTACAAAAATAGAAATAAGGAACAAAATAAAGAAAAAAGGCAAAAGTAATTTTCTACTTCTGCCCTTTTTTGTCAATATAAATTCGTGATTATCCAAGATAAGCATTGTACATCCATACATCTTTTTCCTGCTCTGTGATGTATCCGCTTACAAGGGCGTTTGTTCCTTCATCATTTGCTTTATCAGTTATTTCTAAAAGTTCTCTTTGTAGGTCTATCACTACTTTGAAAGAGTTTAGAATGTCTTCTACGCATTTTTTGCCGTTATGCACTTCTTTACTCTCTTTAATCGTTGAAACTTTCAGATAATCAGAATAGTTGTGGCTTGGTACATGTCCTAATGTCAGGATTCTCTCTGCGATTTCGTCAATTTTAAGAACAAGATTGTCATAAAGCTCTTCGAATTTCGGGTGAAGAACGAAAAACTGCTCTCCCTTTATATTCCAGTGAGCGCCACGAGTGTTTTGATAAAAAACAGAATAATTTGCAAGAAGGATGTTTAGCTTCTCAGCGATGTTTTTGCAGTCTTCTTCTCTAAGACCGATGATGTTAGAATTTTTCATATTTTTAGGATTTATTTCTACAAAGTTATGAAATAAAATTCTCCTAACCGATAGTTTTGGTTTAATTTATAAACAATCTAAATAGTTTTTCTCTATCAATATTTTAATTTTTAAGTTTAAAAAATCAATAATTTTTTGAAATAAAACATCAATTTCGGATTAAATTCTTTTGTACATCCATGAGTTTATCATAATTTTGTAACTTTTACAAAAATCATAATATAAATATGGCACAATCACGAGCAAGACAAACCACTGAGGCGATAGAGAAAATATATGTCTCTATGCGCCATCTTTTTTATAGAGGTTCTTTCAAACCTGGTGGAAGGTCAGGGCAGAATATCAGAACGCTGCTTTCTACCATCAATCCTGAAATCTACGGAACGATGAACAATCCGAACAAGATAGAATTAGACGGATTGCTCTATGTTTTGGATAGGCTTCCAGAAGGGATAGAGGAGTGTGCATTTATTCATTTGACTTCGGATGAAGGCTTTCACAAAGCGAGTTTCACGCCCATAGTCCCTAAAAAACGAAGAAGAAACTGCTATCGTATAGACCAGCACCAGATGAATATAGAGGTTCTGCTGGGTCGTTCGGAGATTTATGATATTCTTACCCACCTTACTTTCCTTTATATAGAAGCGGACAAAATCAGAAATATCGGTTTTGATATGGAGGAGGGCAGACCGAGAAGAGTTTGGAAAATAATAGAAGAAGTAGCCAAAGGAGAGAAAAAATTCACAAGAACCGAAAAAGAAACAGCGATTATCCATCTTTCGGCACTGCTGGGAAGGTCTTTTGATGAGACTTTGGAGGCTTACAAAAAATTTGGAAGTGATGACAATCCAGACCGATTGTTCAAGATTATCTATAACCTTGGACAAGTGAGTTTCTTAGACTGGGCAGAGGAAAGAGAACGCGAAATTTATTTTTCTGCGATATTACAGGAGCGCGTAGGACACCACCTTTTCGGCGAAAAATGGGCAAATACGCTTAAAGAAATTTTGGTTAAAGAAAATCTTTACCAAAGACCGCTTAACATCATCAGTGCGAATATGCACTCGGTGAAAAATATGCTTTTTGCGAACGATGCCTTGAAAAAAACTTGCAAAACAGGAATAGACTACACGCTTTACGAGGAAATCAGCAACAAAAAAGACCTTCAAGATAAGATTTTGGACTATGCTCTTTCTCAAGGGATGATTTACATCAATGATGAAAGCGGAAGTAATATAGATGTGCAAATCATTGATTTAAAGAAAACTAACCTTAAAAATACGCCTTTCGCGGAGGCTGATTTTTCTGGCGAAGATGTTTTGATCGTTTTTGATTACGCCTTTGGAGAGCAGGCTTACGAGATTATGGATGAGCTTCTGCGCCCATTCGATGCGAAAGGAGAGGAGTGCAAGCTCAATGTGAAATCCATCTCTATCATGGGTAAAGCAGGAATTCTTACAGGAGAAAAAGGCGATATTATGATTCCTACATCGCATATCTTTGAAGGAACAGCAGACAATTATCCATTTGAAAACGCCCTGAAATTGGATGATTTTCAAGATTCAGAACTGAAAGCCTTTGAGGGAAGTATGGTCACTGTTTTGGGAACTTCGCTTCAGAATAAGGATATTTTGTCTTATTTCATGAATACATCGTGGAAGTCTATCGGTCTTGAGATGGAAGGAGCTCATTATCAAAAAGCTATACAGGTGGCTTCTAAAATCCGTCATCATATCAATGAGAATTTATTCTTATGTTATGCTTACTACGCTTCTGATAATCCGCTGGAAACAGGAAGCACGCTTTCTTCAGGAGGGCTGGGGCTTACAGGAGTGAAACCTACCTATTTAATCACATTACGAATTTTAGAGAAAATTTTGAAATAAAACAATGAATACAAGAATTTTAAAAAAGATTTTCATCGCGGTATTCTTTGTTTTCGGGATAGCGGAAGTATCGGCTTGGGGAGTTACAGGGCATCGCGTAGTAGCTGAAATAGCAGAAAATCACCTGACTAACAGAGCGAAAAGAAAACTGAAAAAACTCATAGGTAAGCAGAAATTGGCTTATTGGGCAAATTGGGCTGATAATGTGAGAAATGACCCAGAATGGAAGGATACTGGGGTTTTGCATTATGTCAATATTACGCCACAAAATTCGAAGGAAGAATTTATTAAGGAGTTGAAAAGCAAGGATACAAATGTCTATACCGCGATACAGGAAATAATGGATTCCATCAAGGACAAAAGAACAGCTAATAAGGATAAAGAAATTGATCTAAGATTTTTGGTGCATTTCATTGGGGATATGATGCAACCAATGCACACAGGAAGAGAAGAAGATTTAGGAGGAAACCTCATCAAAATACAATTCTTTAAGAAAGATACTAATCTTCATTCCCTTTGGGATAGCGGTCTGATAGACAATACAAAATACAGCTATACAGAGTTTGCAAGGGTTCTGGATGTGAAATCAAAAGAAGAAATCAAGCAAATCCAGAGCGGAAGCCTGGAAGACTGGCTCTATGAAAGCCACCAAGCGGCTAATCAGCTCTATGCTAGCGTAAAACCTGGTGAAAACTACAGCTACGATTATCAAGAGCAGTATAAAGAGCTGTTAGAAAGACAGCTTCTCCATGCAGGATTGAGATTAGCGAAAATACTAAACGAAGTTTTATAAACTAAAAAGAGCATCTTTTACAGATGCTTTTTTTTGTGTGGTTATTTCACGACCCAAGTCATTCCCAGCATAAAGTTTCGTCCTGCTTGTGGGAAATAATAGGCGGCTCCATCATAGACATGCCCTTTGGTCATGTACATTCTATTGAGGAGGTTGTTCAGATTGAAATAAAGATTCAGTTCGTGGTGTTTTAAGCTTAATTTATAACCAGCCAAGAAATCCAAAAGATTATAATCAGGAATCACAAGGGTCTGGGTATTATCCAGATACTGCCCGCTGACAAATTGGTTTTGAATACCAAAATTAAAGTTTTTCAGCTGATAAGACACACCGATATTGCTGATTAATTTCGGAGAAAGAGCAATTTCCGTAGTTCCTAGGTTTTCCAGCACTCCACCATTTTTCACATGAAAATTAAGGTTTTTATTTTCGCTCCAAGTCGCATTAGCCAAAATTTGAATGTTTTTGATAGGTTTTAGATTAAAGCCAAATTCCACTCCTCTTCTGAAAGATTTCCCTGAATTTTCTCTGATGAAAGCGCCTGTGTTATCAATTTTGCCACTGAAAACCAGTTGGTTATTGTAATACATGTAGTAGAGGTTAGCAAAAACAGAAAAGAATTTTCCGCTTTTTTCCAGTCCCAGTTCAAAGTCGTGGAGCGTTTCGTGCTGGATATCATTTTTAGAAATAATGTCCTTTCGGCTCGGCTCTCGGTGAGCCAGTGCGTAGGAGAAATAGATTTTTCCGTGGTTAAAATTAAAGTTAATTCCCGTTTTTGGGTTTAGGAAATTGAACGCTCGGCTGAAATCGCCTCCTTCTCCTCTGAAATATTCTAAAACTCTGGCGTTGTGATAGATATGTCTAAATTGTAAATCTCCAAAAAGTTCAAATTTATTCAAAGAATAAATGAATTTTCCGAAGAAAGAAAGGTCGTTTTTCACCGAATGATTGCGGTAATATTCATGCTCGAAAGGAATCTGCGGTAGCCCAAACGCCGAGCTCATATTCCCGAAATGTTTTCCTTGATATTGGTTTCCTGCTCCGCCGAGGTTGATTTTCACTTGGTTATACTTTCCATAAATATGCGCAACCATTCCATAAAAATCATTGTCCAGCCATTTTTTTCTGATGAGGTCTGTTTTTACGATTCCAGAATTGAGAATATTGTATTTTTCGGGTCTTTGGTCTTGTTTGTAGTTTTCATAGAATCCTTTTCCTTTGGTGTAATGGAGGGTAGTTTCCAAATCCCAATGGTCGCTAATGCTTTGATTTAGAATAAGATGGTAATGGTTTTGCTGGTAATTGTCCGTTTCGTTATCGTAGAAATTTACGATGTTTGCCCCTTGATAGATTGCTCCAGAGGAATTGAATTTTCGGTTGATTTTATAGGTGTTTTCATCTATTCCGTTCCATGATTGGTAAGTTTTTTCCTTTCCGCCGAAAGCCAAAAATTTTAGTTTTGTTTTTTCAGTTTTAAATAAAGCGGTGATGTTGTAGGACTGCAGGTCAGAGGTTGCCCTGTCTATGTATCCATCTGATTTTATGATGGAATATCTCGCCATGATGGAGAATTTGTTTTGAAGAAAATTCCCTGTTCCAGCCTCGAAAGAGTGTTTTCTGGTGTCAAAAGAACCATAGGACTGGTCGGTTCGGAAATATGGCGTTTCTTCTGGATTTTTGGTGATGATGTTTACACTCGCCCCGAAAGCCGCCGCCCCGTTGGATGTGCTTCCCACGCCCCTTTGAATCAGGATTTGGGAGGCTGAACTTGCTAAATCGCTGACATTTACAAAGAAAGTCCCCTGCGATTCGCTGTCGTTGTAAGGAACGCCGTTCATCATCACATTGATAGAAGTCCCTGCCACGCCCCGAATTCTAAAATCTGAGTAGCCCACTCCGTTCCCAGTATCCGATGAGGAGAGGACAGAGGTCTGATTTTTGAGAAGCATCGGAAGGTCTTGCCCGAGGTTTTTCTGGGCTAAATTTTCCACACGGATGATTTCTTTGGTGACAGGAAGCCGTTTGGTGAAACTGACAGCTTCGATTTCTTTAACTTTGGCAGAATCTGCCTGTGCGTAGGACATAGAGCTAGCGCATAGCCCTAAATAAATAATTCCTTTCATTCTTTCAATAATTTTTTAGTTAAACAATTTTGAGAATAAAAGGATGCGAAAAAATAAGAGAACACAATCGTGCCTAAACACTTCCCTAAACAGCATTACCTGTTCAGGTTCATTGGGTATGATCTCAGCCTTTTACAGCACCCCTTTTTGCTGGCGCAAAGATATTAAATTTAGAAGAAAATCCGAAAAAATAGAACATTTAATCCTGTAAAATCAAATTCCAAATAAGGGTGTCTACTAATTCAAAATAATATTATACTTTTGCAAAAATTTTGGTATGGCAAAAAATTTAGTAATCGTAGAGTCTCCTGCAAAGGCGAAAACTATTCAAAAATATTTGGGTAAGGATTTCGAGGTGAAATCTAGTTTTGGACACATCAGAGACCTTCCTAAAAAAGGCATGGGTATCAATTTGGAAGATTTTACGCCAGATTATGAAATCTCTGCTGATAAGAAAAAAGTGGTGGCTGAGCTGAAAGCAGCATCTAAAAAAGCTGAAACAGTGTGGCTGGCTTCCGATGAAGACCGCGAAGGAGAGGCTATCGCTTGGCATCTTGCACAAGAGCTAAAGCTAAAATCCGAAAATACCAAACGAATAGTTTTCCACGAAATTACTAAAAATGCAATACTAAAAGCAGTAGAAAACCCTAGAGAAATAGACCAAAATCTAGTCAATGCTCAGCAGGCAAGAAGAGTTCTTGACCGAATTGTGGGTTTTGAGATGTCGCCAGTCCTTTGGAAGAAAGTAAAACCAGGGCTTTCGGCTGGGCGTGTCCAGTCGGTAGCGGTGCGGCTCATCGTAGAAAGAGAAAAGGAAATCAGAGAGTTTAAGCCCGTTCCTACTTATAAAGTGGAGGGCGTTTTTACTAACCTTGAAAAACAAGAAATTTCTGCGAAACTAAAGAAAGATTTTACCAAAGAACAAGATGCGGAGAACTTCCTAAACCAAGTTCAAAACATTGATTTTAAGGTTCTTAATATAGATGTAAAACCTGCGCAGCGCTCAGCATCTGCTCCTTTTACCACTTCTACACTACAGCAGGAGGCGAGTAATAGGCTGGGATATGGCGTAACCACGACGATGCGTGTGGCGCAGAGACTCTATGAAGAGGGATATATTACCTATATGAGAACCGACTCAGTAAACCTTTCTCAGGAAGCGATAAACGCTGCTAAAAGTCAGATTTTGAAAGAGTTTGGCGAAGAGTATTCTCAACCAAGAAACTATGTGACAAAATCGGCATCCGCACAGGAGGCTCACGAGGCGATTCGTCCAACGGATTTTGGAGTAAAATCCATCGGAGATGTTCAGCTGAACAAGCTTTATCAACTTATATACAAACGAACATTAGCCAGCCAAATGGCCAATGCTAAGTTGGAAAAAACTGTAATAGAAATAGGAAATCCAGAGTTGCCGCAGCATTTCGAGGCGCAGGGAGAGGTTATTGTTTTTGATGGTTTCCTTCGTGCTTATGGTATTTATAAAAATGAAGATGAAGAGCAGGAGGATGGCGACAAAATATTACCAAAAGTAAATGTAGGCGAAGCTTTGGCATATAAAAAAATCACAGCAGTAGAAAAATTCAGCCGTCCAGTGTCTCGTTTTACAGAAGCAGGTTTGGTGAAAAAACTTGAAGAATTGGGTATCGGAAGGCCTTCTACTTATGCGCCTACTATTCAGACTATTCAGAACCGTGAGTATGTAGACAAGCGCGAAATAGAACCAAAGGAACGCGAAATAGTAAAGCTTACTTTGACAAAAACAGGATTAAAAAAAGAAATCCTGACGGAGAAATATGGAGGAGATAAAAATAAATTTGTCCCAACAGATATAGGAATTGTCGTAAATGACTTTTTGACAACTAATTTTAATGAAATTTTGGACTATGGTTTCACTGCGAAAGTGGAGGAAGATTTTGATGAGATAGCCAGAGGAGAAGAAAAATGGAAAGATGTTCTAAAAAACTTCTATAGTAGTTTTCATCCAAAAATAGAGGATGTAGGCGAGAATGCAGATAGAGCGACAGGAGAGCGACTGCTGGGACAAGACCCTAAAACAGGCAAAAATGTTTATGCTCGAATTGGGCGTTTTGGGCCGATGGTTCAGATAGGAGAAACAGATAGCGATGAAAAACCTATTTTCGCATCACTGATGGCGACTCAAAACATTGTCACCATTACTCTGGAAGAGGCATTGGAACTCTTTAAAGTGCCATTTGATTTACAGGACTACGAAGGAAAAACCGTTATGGTGGGAGTGGGGCGTTTTGGACCATATGTGAAATGGGGCGAGGCATTCATCAGCCTTCCAAAGGGAGAAAATCCGCTTTCGGTGGATTATGACAGAGCTGTAGCTATCATAGAAGAAAAGAAAAAGGCAGATGCGCCAGTGGCCTCTTATAAGGGAGAGCCTGTTACCAAGGGCGTGGGAAGATTTGGGCCGTATCTGAAATATCAGGATATCTACATCAATGTGCCTAAAAAATACGATTTTGAAAATCTTTCCCAAAAAGAAGTGGAGGAACTCATCGAAGCGAAGCTCGATAAGGAAGCCAACCGATATATCCAGCAGTGGGAAAAAGAAAAAATATCGATAGAAAATGGGCGATGGGGGCCTTTTATAAAATTTAAAAAAGCGAATTTCAAGATTCCTAAAAAACAAGATGACACTAAATATACGGCAGAGGAACTGAAAGAAATTTCCCTAGACCAAGTTAAAAAGTGGATTTTGGAGCAGGACAAAACAGCTTTTGCAGAGAAAAAAACAGCAAAGAAAAAATAATGAAAATGAGAGGAAAAGGTAATGAAATATTTTGCCTTTTTCTCTTATATTTTGTGTGAAGGAATGGATTTACAAGACATTTTTATAAAGCCAGAAAAAATCAGATGCGAACATTGGCAGCTGGGAAACACTATTTCCAATGAGGTTCAGGAAAGTGGAGTGGTGCTTATTTTTTGTTCCGATGAAAGAGGGAGCGGAGGAAGTGCTGAGGTAAAGGATTTCAGCAGGCTTAGAAAAGAATTTTATGCCTTGTCGGCGTTTGATTTTGAAGTTCCTATTTGTGATTTAGGAGAGCTTATTTCGGGTAAAACTCAGGCTGATACGCGATATGTTTTGGAGGAAATCCTGACATTTTGTTATAATAAAAATGCAGTTCCAGTTGTCATCGGAGGAAGCGTGGATTTGTCTTACGCATTATTTTCAGCACTAAATTTCCATCAAAAAGGCATTAACTATGCCCATATATCTAATGTTGCTTCTCTTTCAAACGAAGGAGAGGAGATTTTGGAGGCGAACTATTTACACAAGATTTTAACGAAAAAAGAAGCTTCTTTGCGAAATTTTCATCTTTTGGGCTATCAGAGGCATTTGAATGAAATCGCTTTATTAAAACTGATGAAAGAAGTGGATTTTGATGTCCTTCGCCTTGCTGATATGATGAATACGACCGAGAAGGCAGAGCCTTTTTTCCGCAGGGCAGATATGGTTACGCTCAACTGTGATGCTGTGGAGAGTTTTTCGGAGGCTTTTTCTACAAATCCGCAGGTAAATGGGCTGAACCGCCGCGAAATCTGTACCTACATGAAAGAAATAGGGCTGAGCGAAAATCTGAAAACTGTCGGCGTGTTTAATTTTAATATTCATTCGGAAAGCGTTCTAAATCATCAGCTTATGGCGCAGATGCTTTGGTATTTGATAGAAGGAATAAATATCCAGAGGACGCATCCAAAGGAGCGTAGTTATGATACTTTTGTGGTTTTGATAGATAATAGGGAATTTAATTTTAAAAGAGATACTTTCAGCGGATTGTGGTATTTTGCGAAGGGAAATGATGTGAAAAAATGGATTCCTTGTTCCCGTGAAGACTATGAAAATGCCAAAAGAGGCGAACTGAATAAGAGGTTTTTAATATAAGATTATGAAGAAAAATATTTACCGTATTTTGTTGATATTCATATTGCTTTTAGGAGTAGCAACAATATTATATATGTACAGAAAATTTTCATATGCAGAGAAGCAGGAATATTATTTAGTTCAGGATAATTCTAAGAAAGATAGTATATTGAAAATTGGAATTATTGGTGACAGCTGGGTAGGACGGACTGATTTGGATAAAAAAATGCAAAAATTCTTTTCTGAAAAAGGAATTGAAGCAGAGTTTATTGCCCTGAGTCATCCTGGAGCATCTTCAAAAGAGATTTATGAGGACATGTTCAAGGAAAAAAATGAAGAATTTTCATCAAAATTTGTCATAGAATCTAAACCTGATTATTGTATTGTCATTGCAGGAGTAAATGATGTAGCAAGACATATAGGAAAGAAATATTATGCAGATCATATGGTTTTGATTATAAATACTTTGCTATATTACAAAATAAAACCAATTGTTGTAGAAGTGCCTAATTTTGGGGTAGAGGATGTGCAGAAATACAAGAATGTATTTAGTAGGTATACAAATGCTATATCTGAAGCAATTAATGGTGATGAGGTTAATGATAATAATGTGTCTAGATATAGAGAGACACTTAATAAAGAATTAAAAGAAAATGATTTGTTAGATAAAATTATACTTTTTGATTCAGATAAAATCAATAAAGATTACAAGAATAACAAGAATTTGTTCACTGATCCATTACATCTTAATGAGCAAGGATATGAAGTTTTTGTTAAAGAGTTATCAGAAGATATTATTGAGGAAATAAAAAGTGAGAATAAGCAGAATTAAAGATGAAAATCGAAATAGCATGAAGAAAGTTTCCATCATCGTTCCTGTTTATAATGTAGAAAAATATCTTGCAAAATGTCTTGATTCACTGGTGAATCAAACTTTGGAGGAGGTGGAAATCATTGTTGTAGATGATGGAAGCAAGGACAATTCTAAGCAGATTATAGATGAATTTCAGACCAAATATCCAGATAAAATAAAATCTTTTGTAAAGGAAAATGGAGGACTGAGCGATGCGAGGAATTTTGGATTGGATAGGGCGAGTGGAGAATATATAGGTTTTGTGGATAGTGATGATTATGTTACAGCGGAGATGTTTGAGGAAATGTATTCTCTTGCTCAAAAATATGATGCTGAAATGGTAATCTGTAATCTTCAAAAAGTCGATGAAAACGGAAAAATTCTTCAAAAACTTACTCAGATTCCCAATATGCCAGAGAAAATAAATTTAGCAAAAAATCTTTCTGTTTTTTCGGATTTGGGGTATTTTGCTTGTAATAAACTTTTTAAAAGGGAATTGTTTGAAAGTAAACGATTTAAAAAAGGAGTACATTTTGAGGATATACAACTTGTTCCACAGCTTTTGTTGAGTTGTAAGACTTTGGCTCAAACTCAGAATTATCATTATCAATATCTTGAACGACAGGATTCTATTACGAAAACCCACACGGAAAAAGGTTTGGATTTATTAAAAGCCGTGAAAGATGTGGAAGAAGCGTTCCAAAAATCTCAATATTCTAATGAAAAACAAGCATTGAAAGGATTTTGGATAATGGAGGCAGTTTATTCTTATTTGGCGTATTTGGCTTTTGTTAAAGATGATGATTTATACCAAAGAATGTCAGCAGAACTCAGAAAATTCATAAAGGAGAGAAAAATATCTTTGATAGAAATTCTTAATTATGAGCGGTTTGGTAAGAATTATCTCGTATCTTTGCCAATTAAGAAAAAAGTATATTATTTATTGTATTTTTTGAGGCAGGAATGGCTTTTGAGAAAAATACTGAAATAGAGAAAAGATGATACATTTCCTACACCCAGTTTTTACGATACTGACAATAATTCTAATAGTCTATAGCTTTTTGGAGATAGACAACAATAAGAATTATAGTTCTGTGTGGGTGGTGATTGCTTTTTTGACAATATTTATAGGGTTAAGATATTGGATAGGTGCGGATTATGCAAATTATTTTAGGGCATATCATGAATTCGGAAGAGATCTGGATATGTCAGATATTCTTAATATGATTAGAGAAAGGAGAAAGGATATACACATGGAATGGCTGTATTTGTTCTTTGCAAATGCAATATATGAGGCGGACTTTTCTTTTTATGTTTTTACTTTTCTATTAGCAATAGTTTCTATTTCAATTAAATATAAAGTCTTTACTGAAAATGCGGTGTATCCAGCATTTGCAATGCTGTTGTTTATGTATCCAACAATACTTGTTTCTGATGGAGGGCAGATGAGGCAGGGAATGGCTATGGCCATACTGCTTTTTTCCTTTAGATATATCAAGGAGAGAAAACTTCTCATGTTTTTATTTACAATATATCTAGCTATGGGTTTCCATACATCAACAACGATTTTTATTATTGCCTATTGGGTGGTTTTGATTCCTATGAATTCTACTCGTATTTTAATAGCCGTTTTAATATGCATGGCATTATCTCCGTTAAAACTTTATCAGTATATTTCGTTATTGGATTCCTTTGCTTCTACAGGAGTTTATTCTGGTTTTCAATCTTATGAATCATTAGATATTGAAGAATCTTCAGTTCGTTTTGTTAAACTTACGGATTTGGTCTGTATTGTATATACTTATTTTTTAGTTGCGTATGATAAAGTAGCATGTCAAAAAATTCTATATTATGAGTATATGAGAAATATAGGAGTTTTGGGTATTTGTTTGTATTTTATCTTTAGATGGAATGATATATTTGCATCAAGGTTGATAGCCAATTTTCTTATTTATATGCCTATGGTATTGGTAAATATAGTTGCAGCTGTAAGTAGTGATAGACTAAGAAAGTCGCTACAATATGTACTTTTGATGTTTATGGCCTTCCAATATTTTGTATATGCAAATCAGCATGGATTGAGAACAGGATATACAATGGAATATAGAAATATTTTATGGATAGAATAAAAATATTATGGATGAAATAAAACTATTTTTTGGATTAGAAGGACAAATGTTTTTTCTTGTGAAAATATGTTTTGTTCTTTTACTTTCTTTTTTGTTAAGCTATAAAGCTATACCAGTAATCATTAGAATTTCAAAAAGTAAAAATCTAATGGACATACCAGGTGATAGAAGTTCCCATGAGTATAAAATTCCTAATCTTGGTGGAATAGCTTTGTTTTATACAATAGGTATCTGTGCGCCAATTTTTGCTTATGAACTATTTGTGCAGTATAGATTTTTGTTTCCTGCATTGGTTATCTTGCTTTATATAGGAGTAATGGATGATATTCTGGTGATGAAAGCCTATAAAAAGCTAATAGGGCAAATTGTTATTGCGACCATGATGGTAGTGGGTTCTGATGTACGAATAAGAAGTTTGTTTGGTTTATTTGGTATTTATGAATTAGAATATTTTGTAAGTGTATTTTTTAGTATATTTTCATTTATTATACTTATCAATGCGTTTAATTTGATAGATGGAATAGATGGGTTAGCGGGAATATTTGCTGTGATTAGTTTTTCTATTTTTGGATTTAGTTATTACCGTTTGGGAGAATATAATTATCCGATGGTCATTCTTTGTGTGGTGATTATAGGATCTTTGTTGGGTTTTTTATATTATAACTTATCCAATAACTGGCGGCAAAAGATTTTTATGGGAGATACAGGTTCTATGATTATAGGATTTATCCTTGTGTTTACGGCGTTTTATTTCATTGATTTGTTTATCAGTGGTGGAGATGTAGTGCCCATAGGAAGACCAAAATATCATATGGAAACAGCTCCTATTATAGCGGCTGCTATTTTGATTATCCCTATTATAGATACTTTGAATGTTATTATTGTAAGGCTTTTGAATAAAAAATCGCCATTAAGAGCAGATAGAAACCATATCCACCACAAGGTTTTGGATTTAGGTTTTACTCATAAAAAGGCTACAGCATTTATTATCACCTATTACATGGGAATAGTTTTGATTACATATTTTCTGCGTCATATAGATATTAATTTATTATTTTTAGTGGTGCTTAGTTTAGGTTTTTTTGGAGCATATTTGCCAAATATTATATCAAAAATGAAGAAATAATAATAAAAATCATATTTTTGTAGAATCAATAATAAAAACGATGAAAAGAAACAGCATTTTAGGCCTAGTGGCAGCAATGATGATGATATCTTGTGTGGGAACAAAAGATGTAAAATATCTTCAAAAAAATGAAAATCTGGAGATTAACTCTGAGGGATTAGTCCCATATAATATTCCTGTATATAGAGTTACAAAAAATGATATACTTTCTCTTAATGTGATTACAACTCCTAAGGGGGATGCGGCTCAGTTTTATTCTTCATACAATGTTTCAGGAGGAGAAGGTGCAGGAGCAGGAATTTTGAATCCAAGTGTATCGGGAGCATCTGGCACAACATCTGGAAGTGGTAGTACAGGAACCATGTCTGGTGGTAATGGGAATTACTATTTCCGAGGGCTAAAGGTAGACTCTAAAGGAGACATCAATGTTTTTGGAATTGGTTTTATAAAAGCTGAAGGAAGAACATTGGAAGATATTTCTCAAGAAATCCAAACTCGTGTAAACGAAAATTTCTTAGGAGGAAAATCTGAGGTAAGGCTTAATTTAGACGGGATAAGATACTATATCCTTGGGGATGTAGAAACCATAGGAATTACAGGTGAAAAAGTGGCTTACAAACAGACACTTACCATTACAGAAGCTTTGGCAATGAATGGCGGTCTAAATAGAACTGTAGATAGAAAGAACATAGTTCTACATAGAAAACTTCCAGAAGGAATAAAGATAGTAAAACTAGACCTTACTAGAGAAGATGTGATGAATTCGCAGTATTATTGGCTTCAGAATGGAGATGAGATTTATTTAAATACTAGAGGAAGAAACCTTAATGGATTTGGTAAAGAACCTGTACAGACTATTAGTACAGCAGTTTCTCTTATTACATCAGCCCTTACGGTATATCTTCTATTTTCAAGATTATAAAATATGATTCCGGGAAAAAATAATAATACACAGGAACAAATCCCTACAGTACAGGAAAAAAGTAAGGTGGGGACTTTTAGCATATTTAGTGTAGAGAGTTTTATTAGGAGGGTTATTAGAAACTGGTATTGGTTTGTAGGACTTGCTATTTTGGGATATAGTATTTTTTATATTTATAATAAGTGGTATGTTCAGAGAATTTATGCTTCAAATTTGTCTTTGAGTATCTCAAGCGGTACTGCTAGCTATTTTACACCTAATCAGTCTATTAACTTCATTTGGGGGCAGGAAGGGAATCAAGATGGAGTGTTCCTCAAAAAAATGGTTTTGTCTAGAAGCCATAATGAATATTTGGTTCAGGAATTGGATTTGTTTGTAGGATATTCTACAAAGGGACTTCTAAAATCTACATATTTGGACAAATATGACTCTCCTGTTCTTGTAGAAGTGGATAAGGAACATTTACAACAGGTCAATTATCCTATAACGATTTACCCAAAAGGAAACGGGAAATATGAAATAGAACTCCCAGAGGAGGGGCATTCTACACATTTGTATAGTTATAAAACAGAAGGGTTTAAAGATGTTTCTGCATATGGAAGACCAGCAAATAAGGTGGTTTCAGTTAATCAATGGTATGAGACACCTAACCTACGGTTTAGGCTGATTCATAATCCAGAAGCAAAAGTTAAGTTAGATAAAATTATAATCAATTTAAGCACAGTAGATCAAGCTGTTAGGACGATAATTTCTACTATAAATGTAGAATTTGATAAAGAATTAAACACCATAATGACTATCAGTAAGAAAGGTTATAACCTTCGGGAAACAGTGTCTTTCTTAAATCAATCTGTGGAGAAACTTATTGAAAAAAGAGAAGAGGATAAAACTCTCGTGGATAAGAATACTCTTCAATACATCAATGATAATCTCAAAAAGGTTAGACAAAAACTAGATTCTAGTGCAAACAACTTTAACCAGCTGAAAATAGATAAAAAGATGTTCAGTGTGGAGGGGAAAGACCAAGAGTTGTTGAAAAAAATCTATGATTTGGAGATAAAAAGAGCTGAACTACTTACAAAAATGAATTCTCTTAATAATATAAGAAATTCTGTGAGTAGAAGTTTGGAAGATCTTATCAATGTTAATAGTGCAGGGATAGAAGATGGAGGTTTTATGGCGACTATTTCAGAGCTTAAAGCCTTGTATCTTAAAAGATTAGAGATGTCTACTATCTATACACCTGATTCTGAACCTATGCGGGAGATTAACAAACTTATAAATGAAGCTAGGGGAAAATCCTATGGTAGGTTGAACGATTATTCTTCTGTTTATAATGAACAATTGGCCAAAATAAATGATGATATCAGAAGAGCAGAACTAGATTTGGTGCATTTGCCTGATGACCAAAGGAAATATATAGACATGGAAAGGGAGTATAAGGTGATAGAAACAACCTACAATACTCTACTTTCAAAACAAGCTGAAACTCAACTGAGACTCGCGACAGCTAAATCTGATCTAAATATCATAGACCCAGCAAAAGACTTAGGGCAAGCTCCTATTGGGCCGAATGTAGCAATTGTGAAATATGGACTTGTGTTTGGTTTTATGCTTATACCATTGTTGCTGATTTTAGTAACAGAGATATTGGACAACAGAGTGAAATCTATAGCAGAGTTATTAGGCGTTATCAAGATACCTCTTCTAGGTGTTATTGGTAAAAACCTTCATGAGAACAACCTTACTGTATTGGAACAGCCAAAATCATCTATTTCAGAGGCGTTTAGGGGAATCAGAGCAAATTTAAGATTCCTTTATAATGAAGATGGAAATAGCAAAGTGATTTTGGTGACCTCATCAGTAGGAGGAGAAGGAAAAACATATTGTTCCATCAATATAGCATCAGTTCTAGGGCTTAGTGGCAAAAAAACTATTTTGCTCGGAATGGACTTGAGGAAACCTAAAATTTTTGGAGACTTTAAGATAAACAACAAATACGGAATTTCTAATTATCTTTCGGGAGATATAGAAATGCACGAGATTATCAATAAAACCAAAATTCCTGCTTTGGATGTGGCGACTTCTGGACCGATTCCACCGAACCCTTCGGAGCTTTTGATGAGTGATAAGAACAAGGAATTTATAGAATTATTGAAAAAAGAGTATGATTTCATCATCATAGACTCGCCGCCAGTAGGATTGGTTGCTGACTCTTTTGAATTGATGAAACTTACTGATGCCAATGTGTATGTGGTAAGACATGAATACACAGAAAAACACATGCTTAGAATGGTAACAGAGAAGTATCATGCGGAAGAAATTAAGCATCTTGGGCTTATTTATAATGATTTTGTATCTAAACAAGGTTATGGATACGGCTATGGATACGGTTATGGATACGGTTATGGCTATGGATACGGCTATGGATATTTCGATGAAGACAAAAACTATGAAGAGCCTACCCTGATAAAAATTAGAAATAAAATCAGGAGTATTCTTGGTAAAAACAAATAAACAAAAAAGAGCAATTTTTCATTGCTCTTTTTTATATTTCAATATCAACTACATAGCCTTCGTGGTTTCTTATGTTGATAACATTTCCATCTTGGAAACAAAGATATTGTCCTTTTATTCCTTGTAAAATACCACTGAACTTAGGATGCTTGTCTAAGGTAAAAGCTAAAATTTTCTCAGGAGCCGTGTATGGGAAATCTATTTTCCAGATTTTTTCTTCATTGATGGCAAATTTTCTACTTTCTATTGGAAAAAGGCTCTCTATTTTATTTCTAAAATCAATTAAATCAATCTCGTCTTCATACTCATTTTGTAGCATTTTTCGCCAGTTGGTTTTATCTGAAATATGTTGTTTCAGAGCGACTTCTATTACACCTGCTTCATAGCGGTTTTCAGTTCGTGCGATGGGAAGGGCAAATGTAGCGCCTTGGTCTATCCATCGCGTTGGGATTTGGCTTTCGCGGGTTACGCCCACCTTTACATCGCCTGTATATGACAAATAGACAATATGAGGCTGAAGCTGAATGTTTTTTTCTATTTCCAAATTTCGCTCTTCCACACCAAGATGAGCAGTGGAAAGCTCTGGTTTTAAGATGGAGTCGCTGGCGAAAGGGCTTTCGAAAAAACATTTTTTACAAAATCCCATTCGGAAAACAGGTTCGCTGCTTCCGCATTCTATACATTGATAACCAATGTGCTGTATGCTTATTTTTTTTCCAAATAACTCATTTAGGTGTATGATGTCTCCTGAAATATTTAGGTAATATTGCACAGGCTCGGCAAGTTGAGTTATCATTTTACGAATTTGTCCTCTGAATAACATCTTCTTTTTTATAAATACAAAAATATAAATTTTATGAATAGAAATAGCAAATCGTGAAAGTGTTATTTTTTTCATACATTTGCGCCCTGAAAAAAAGAGATAATGAAAAGGATATTTATTTTATTAGGGTTTGTAGGATTGACAAACATTTATGCACAAAAAGGAAGAGTTGGAGTTAATACAGACACTCCTAAATCTACATTGGATATCAATGGTAGTTCAGTAGATAATATAAAAGGTATCTTGATACCAAGGGTAACTGCAGCAGAAATGAAAACTATGTCAGGAGATGCAAATTTTGGAGCGCATCAACATTCAAACCTTGTTTATCTTACTGACACTATGCCAACAGCAGACCAGGCAGACAAGCATGAATATGTAACAGATGAGGGATTCTATTATTGGAATAATACAGCTTTAAAATGGATTCCTCTTAATGACCTTAGATATGTAGGAAGAGGAAATCATATAACCATGGATGCTGGAAAAAACGGTACTTCACTTCCTGCAGGGAGCAATAATATAGGAATAGGAAAAGGAAGTCTTAATGCGAATACTGGGTCAAATAATATTGCAGTAGGTGCTAGTGCTCTTCTGAAAAACACTTTAGGGAGTGGAGCTGTTGCTATAGGTACCAATGCTCTTATAAGAAATACTACAGGAAAGAATAATATTGCTATTGGAACTAATACTCTTACACAAAATACAGAAGCAGATAATAATATTGCTATTGGTATCACAGCATTAAATCTTAATACAGAGGGAACTAATAATGTTGCTATAGGAGGAGAGGCTCTTACTAATAACAAAAAAGGAAAAAATAATATTGCTCTTGGACCAAATACACTTAGACAAAATGTAGATGCAGATAATAACTTTGCTATTGGTCTGAATGCTCTTGAGGCAAACACAATAGGACAAGCTAATATGGCGGTTGGTAATGGAGCTCTTTCACGAAATATCGATGGTGGATATAATATGGCATTTGGATATAATACCATGCCTCTAAATCAAACAGGTTCTTATAATATTGCTTTAGGATATAATTCCGCTAACCAAATTGTAAATGGAAGCTATAATACTGTAATAGGAACAGGAGGTTCGTATATAAATAATGGAAACGGGAATATTAGTATAGGAAATTCTGGAGATGGTACAGATACAGCATCATTAGATAATATCATTGCTATAGGTCATGGCATTACGCCTACTACAGATAATACTATCGTTTTAGGAAATAGTACAGCAACAGGGCCAAAAGTAGGAGTGGGAACTTATACTCCTCAGGCAAAATTAGATATTAATGGAGACATCAGAGTAGGAGGGACTACAGCGTCTTGTTCAGCGGCTAATGAAGGAGCTATCCGCTATGAATCTTCATCAAAGAAATTCCAAGGGTGTGATGGTTCTAACTGGGTTCCTCTTAATTAAAAAATAAAATTTAACAAGCATAGAAGTTTCTTTATTTTAAAAGAAACTTCTTTTTTTATACTTTTGTATATCTAAAAAATATAAAATGACATATCTCATTACAGGTGGAAGTGGTTTTATTGGTTCACATCTGACAGAATATTTGTTAAAAAACGGACATTCTGTCATCAATGTAGATAATTTTGATGATTTTTATCATTACAAAATCAAAATCCAAAATACTTTAGAGAGTGTAAATTCTTCAGAAGAATTTGATTATAAGAATAAAGAATCTGACATTCGAAATCTGATAAATAAAACAAAATCAGATAATTACCAGTTGTATTGTCAAGATATTCGTGATGTGAATGGCTTGAAACAAATTTTTCAAAACCATCATATAGACATGGTGATACATTTAGCGGCTCTGGCAGGTGTGCGCCCTTCTATTGAGAGGCCTATGGACTATGCAGAGGTCAATATATTAGGCTCCATGAACATCTTTGAACTTTGTAAAGAATTTGGAGTTAAAAAAATCGTTTGCGCTTCATCATCAAGTGTTTATGGAAACAATGAAAAAGTTCCTTTTTCAGAAACAGATAATGTAGACCGCCCTATTTCTCCTTATGCAGCCACCAAAAAAAGCGTAGAAATTATAGGACACACTTACCATCATTTGTATGGAATAGATATGATTCAGTTGAGATTTTTCACGGTTTATGGATCTCGCCAGCGTCCTGATTTGGCTATTCATAAATTTACTAAAATAATCTCCGAAAATGGAAAAATCCCATTCTATGGCGATGGCACAACTGCCCGTGATTACACTTTTATAGATGATATTATAGATGGAATTGCTAAATCAGCCCAATATTTAGAGAACAATCAAGGAGTGTATGAAATTATAAATCTTGGTGAAAATGAGGTGGTTATGCTTAAAGACATGCTCTCAGAAATTGAACAGAATTTGGATAAGAAAGCGGTTTTGGATAAACTGCCTATGCAGCCTGGTGATGTCAAAAAAACCAATGCTGATATTACAAAAGCGAAAACATTAGTAAAATACTCTCCAAAAACAAACTTCCAAAATGGCATAAAAAAATTTGTGGAATGGTTTTTGAGAAAAAAACATTAAATTTGTAGAAAATTAAAATAATAGTATGTACTGGACATTAGAATTGGCATCTTATCTTAGTGATGCCCCTTGGCCGATGACTAAAGCAGAGTTGATTGATTATGCTATCAGAACAGGTGCTCCGATGGAGGTTGTGGAAAATTTACAAGCGATTGAGGATGAGGGAGAAATCTATGAAAGCATAGAGGAGGTTTGGTCAGACTACCCAACGGATGAAGACTTCCTTTGGAATGAAGACGAATACTAAAAAATAATGACAGAAAGTCTTACAGATTCTCTGTTATATTTATATATAAAAAGCAGAAATATAGTTAAATAAATACAAAAACCAATGGTAGAAACTATTGGTGTAGATAAGTTATGAGTTTTTTTAATAAGATTTTAAAAAGCTTTTTGGGAGATAAAAACCAAAGAGACTTAAAGGAAGTTGGTAAAATTGTCGCAAAAATAAAGAAAGTAGAACCTGTAATCAGAGAACTTTCTGATGATGAACTGCGAGGAAAGAGTAGGGAGTTTAGAGAAAAGATAAAAAGTGCGACAGCAGATATAACTACTCAAATAGAGCAGATAAAAGAACAAATAAAAACCACTGCCAATATTGATGAAAAAGAAGCATTGTTTACCAAGATAGAAACTTTGCAGAAAGATGCTTATCAAAAAGAGGAAAAAGTTCTTAATGAAATTCTTCCAGAGGCTTTTGCTGTTCTTAAAGATACAGGGCGCCGTTGGGCAGAGAATGGACAGATTGTTGTACAAGCTACGGACAGAGATAGAGAACTAGCAGCGACAAAGGATTTTGTAGAAATACAAGGTGACAAAGCTATTTGGAAAAATAAATGGAATGCAGCAGGAGCTGACATCACATGGGATATGGTACACTATGATGTACAGTTCATAGGAGGAGCTGTATTGCATGGTGGAAAAATCGCAGAGATGGCAACGGGAGAAGGGAAAACATTGGTAGGAACACTTCCTATTTATCTGAATGCACTACCAGGAAGAGGAGTGCATGTGGTTACCGTGAATGACTACCTTGCGAAAAGGGACTCTGCGTGGATGGGGCCACTTTATCAGTTCCATGAACTTACGATAGACTGTATCGATAATCATCAGCCTAATACAGATTCCAGAAGAAATGCATATGCGTGTGACATTACTTATGGAACGAATAATGAATTTGGTTTTGATTATCTGAGAGATAACATGGTGAACTCGCCAGATGAGCTAGTTCAGAGAGAGCTAAACTACGCCGTAGTGGATGAGGTGGACTCTGTATTGATAGATGATGCTAGAACGCCTTTGATTATCTCAGGGCCTGTTCCTATGGGTGATAGACATGAATTTGATGTTCTAAAACCATCTGTGGATAGAGTAGTAGAGGTTCAGAAAAAAGTAGTTTCTACGATTTTTAATGAAGCTAAAAAACTAATTGCACAAGGAAATACAAAAGAAGGAGGGTTCAAATTGCTCCAAGTATATAGAGGTCTTCCAAAAAATAAGCATTTGATAAAATTCCTTTCTGAGGATGGAAATCGTGTTTTGCTTCAAAAAACAGAAGCCCAATATATGCAGGACAACAGCCGCGAGATGCATAAGGTGGACAAGGACTTGTATTTCGTGATTGATGAGAAGAACAACCAAATAGACCTTACAGACAAAGGTGTGGAATATATGTCCCAAGGGAATTCGGATCCTAATTTCTTCGTTCTTCAGGATATAGGAACAGAAATAGCAGAACTTGAGGCTAAAAACCTTTCTAAGGAAGAAGAATTTGCTGCAAAGGATGAATTATTGAGAGAATTCGCAATTAAATCCGAAAGAGTTCATACACTTAATCAATTGCTAAAAGCCTACACACTTTTTGAGAAAGATGATCAATATGTGGTGATGGATGGCGAGGTAAAAATCGTGGATGAGCAGACAGGGCGTATCATGGAAGGTCGCCGTTATTCAGATGGGCTTCACCAAGCTATAGAGGCTAAAGAAAATGTGAAAATCGAGGCGGCAACTCAGACTTTCGCGACCATCACTCTACAAAATTATTTCCGTATGTATAACAAATTGTCTGGAATGACAGGTACAGCAGAAACTGAGGCAGGAGAGTTTTGGCAGATTTATAAATTAGATGTGGTTGTTATCCCTACCAATAGACCTATTCAGAGAATAGACAAACAAGATTTGGTATATAAAACCAACAGGGAAAAATATAATGCTGTAATAGAAGAAATAGAAAGACTTACAGCTCAGGGAAGACCAGTGCTAGTAGGGACTACTTCGGTGGAAATTTCACAATTACTATCGAGAGCATTGAGTTTGAGAAAGATACCGCACCAAGTATTGAATGCTAAATTGCACAAAAAGGAAGCGGAAATCGTAGCGGAAGCTGGTAAGCCAGGTGTCGTTACCATCGCAACTAACATGGCAGGGCGTGGAACGGATATCAAGCTGCAAGAAGAAGTGAAAAAAGCAGGAGGATTAGCGATTATTGGTACCGAAAGACATGATTCGCGCCGTGTGGATAGACAGCTTAGGGGTCGTGCAGGTCGTCAGGGAGATCCAGGAAGCTCTCAGTTCTATGTTTCTTTGGAGGATAACTTGATGCGTCTCTTCGGTTCAGAGAGAATAGCAAGAATAATGGATGGAATGGGACATAAAGAAGGAGAATATATCCAAAGTTCTATTATCACAAAATCTATCGAAAGAGCACAGAAAAAAGTAGAACAGAATAACTTTGGTATCAGAAAAAGATTGCTAGAGTATGATGATGTGATGAATAAGCAGAGAGATGTAATCTATAAGAGAAGAAAAAATGCACTCTTTGGAGACCATCTGAAGTACGATATCGAAAATATGATCTATGATACTGCTGCTGCTATCGTATCACAAACTAAACCAACAGCTGATTACAAAACATTTGAGTATGAAGTAATCAAGTATTTCACTATGGAAGTGCCTGTTTCTGAGGAGGAGTTTAAGAATAAGCAAGTGTCAGAATTAGTGGATATTGTTTATCAAAAAGCATCTGAAGATTACAAAATGAAACTTCAAGTGTTGAAAGAGAAAACATTCCCTATTATTGAGAATGTATACAACCAACAAGGTTCTTTATTTAAGAATATTCAGGTGCCGTTCTCAGATGGACATAGAATGCTGAACATTGTGACAGATCTGAAAGAGGCGTATGAAAGCCATTGTGACAGTCTGATTACAGATTTTGAGAAGAATATTTCTCTTGCGATTATCGATGAAAACTGGAAATTACATTTGAGAGAGATGGATGATCTTCGCCGTTCTTCACAAGGTGCCGTTTATGAGCAGAAAGACCCGCTGGTAATCTACAAACAGGAATCTTTCCATTTGTTTAGTGAGATGGTGGACAATGTAAATAAACAAATCGTTTCATTCTTATTTAAAGGTGAAATGCCAGTAAATAATAATCAATAAAATATAAAGAGCAGCTTAATTTATGGCTGCTCTTTACTTTATAAAATGAAATTACCAAAGTCTGAACTCAGAAAAATCTACACAGAAAAAAGAAAATCCATGTCTTCTGCAGAGGTGGAGGATTTGTCCAAAAGTATTTTTGAACAATTTTTGCGAGTTTTTGATATGTCAAAAATTAAAAATGTTCATATTTTCCTCCCGATTAAACAGAAAAATGAAGTTTCTACTTGGGATTTTATCAAATATTTTTGGGATAAAGAAATATCGGTATTTATTCCTAAAATGGCACAAAACGAAATAAAGACTATCCAACTGAAACCAGGCACACCACTGAAAGAAAATGACTGGGGAATTCTAGAACCAGAGGATGATTTTGTCGAAAATATTAAGTTTGATATTGTTATAACACCTTTATTATATTGTGATAATCAGGGAAATAGGGTGGGCTATGGCAAAGGTTTTTATGATATGTTTTTCTCAAAAATGAACCACAACGCCCTAAAAGTGGGAGTTAGTTTTTTCCCACCAACGGCATTGATATCGGATGTTTCTGAGCTCGATATTCCCTTGGATTACTTGGTAACTCCTACAGAAGTGCTGTCTTTTATATCGAAATCGATAAAGTAAAACTTGAATTCTTTCACGAATTTTACAGGAGATTTTTTGAGAATGTAGCTGGCTTTTTTATCAAAAAAACCAATACTTTTTCGGTCTTTTGTTATATACTCAACAGTAAAATTAGCGATATTAAGAGTGTCTTTATCGGTAATTTGTTTATCGATATCAAGATTTATAACCCGAATATTTTTTACCCTTAAACTATCCAGCTCAGCAATGAGAGGCTTGGTTTTGATAGAATCTGGCGATAAAAAATAACTATTGATTTGGTTATAAATCAGCGAATCTACTCCTGTATTCCTGTTCCCAGAAGCATAGATAGCAGAAAGGTCTAGTAGTTCCTGTATTTTTTGTTTTGTGATGTTATTGATTGCCTGCGCACTATCCATTTTTATAGAGGGATAGGAAGTCTTGTTATGGTGTTTTATTTTATCCAAATCACTCATTTCTTCAGTCTCTTTTTTAGAGCAGGAAAAAACAAAAAGGCATGAAATGATGATGAGAAATGATAATTTAATTTTTTTCATTGTTTTCAATTTTGAATTTAATAGCAATAATCTTTCCATTTTCGATTTTGGTATCAAGAACCTTGAGGTTTCGTAAGGATTGGGTAGGTGTGGTTACTAAACCGATATATTTCTGTTTACTGAGTGTTTCTACACCATATATTTCGTTGTCAAATATCTGGTATATCAGAGCATTGTCACTGATTAGGTGATTTAGTTTTTGCTGTCTGTTTTTTATGTGTTCCAGTGATGAATTGTCCTTATCCTTTGTTGAATAATAATAAAGCATAAGTGCGTAATCGTCTGGTTTTAAGGCAATATGCTCCATCTCTGGCGCATCCTCCAGATTTCTGAAAATTTCTACTTTTTCGTACAGAGGAGTGCTTACCTCCATTCGTAAAGTTTTATCTTTCGTATTGATATAGAAACATTCGCCAGGGTTTACTTTATAGAGAATAGGAGATTCTTTTTCCTTGATTACTTTTATGTTTATTGTGCTTTGGATAGCTGTTCCTCTGTCTGCATCTGTAAAACAGAATTGGTAAGATTTTTTGAATAAGCTGTCAGAATACAATAAAACTATAATAAATAAAGCCAAAACAGCAGAAGTAATCACCCATATATAGGCTTTTATACTAGAAAATGATGATTTCTTATTGGGTTGGTTTTCAGTGATTTTTGTATCTAATAAAGATGTAGTGTTTTCTATTTTTTCTTCAAGTTCAGGCTCTGGTAAGGATTCGACCTCATCTTCTAAATCCACTGCATCCTCAGAAAAACTTTTTTTAAATTCATACCAAGACTGGTATCCGATATATGCCGAAAACATATTCAACATGTCTATTCTTGGCAGCTTATCTATGTTTGTTGATTTAAAATAGGTGTAAAAAGTCTTTTCACTTATACTTCCTTTGACTTTTTTTCTTAAATCTTCTTGAAAATATACAATATCTATTCCCTTCCATTGAGAAATATCCTCCTCGGAAGGGCTGTGATTCTTCAAATATTCTATCTGAATTTCCTTTTTTAATCGCTCAAAACACTCTAAATCCAAATTACTCAAAATACGATTTTATATTTAAATTATTGACAATCAGTATTCTTTATTTGTAAAATATTTTACAAAGATATTACAATTATTTTTCATAGGCAATTTTTTTTCTCGCTATATCTTTGCCCTGTTGATTTGATGAATCAGATTAACAAGTTGAGTCAAGAAATTTAATTTTAACCTTTTAAAAAATTTTTATTATTATGAAAAAGTCATTATTCGCAGCTGCTGTTGTAGCATTAGCATTAGTATCTTGTAACAAGAAAGCTGAAGAAGTAAAAGATGCTGTTGATTCTACAGCTCAAGAAACTGTTGCTACTGTTGATTCTACAGCTGGTGCTGCTCTTGATTCTACAGCTGCTAAAGCTGAAGAAGTAAAAGATGCTGCTGCTGCTAAAGCTGAAGAAGTAAAAGATGCTGCTGCTGCTAAAGTAGAAGAAGGAGCTGCTAAAGTAGAAGCTGCTGCTAAAGAAGTTAAAGAAGAAGTTAAAAAATAATTTAACTCTTAAGAAACAATTAAAGTCTCTCACTAATTTTAGTGAGAGATTTTTTGTCTTAGTATCTCGTAGCAGCTTATAGCTACAGCATTGCTTAGATTGAGAGAGTCTATCGTTCCTGCCATTGGGACGATGATGTTTTCTCCTTTTCCTCTCCAAAAATCACTCAAACCAGAGTGCTCCGTTCCGAATACAATGGCTGATTTTCCAGCTAGGTTCTTTTCATTTATTCCTTTAGAATCGGTGTTCATTATCGTGGTAAATATCTGAAAATCATTCTTTTTCAAGAAATCAACCACTTCTTGGTTTTCTGCTTGAAAGAGATTCATTCCAAAAAGACATCCCACACTGCTTCGGATAACATTAGGATTATAAAAATCTGTTCTAGAATCCGTGATGACAAGAGCATCTATCCCAAAAGCCTCGCAGCTGCGCAAAACCGCTCCCAAATTCCCAGGTTTTTCTATGCTTTCTAGTACAATGACAGAAGAATTTTCTTTTGGTTTAAAATCATTCAGTGAGGTTTCTTTTTCTTTGTAAATACCGATAATTCCTTCGGAAGAGCCTCTATACGCTATTTTTTCATAAACTTCGCGAGAAACCAGATGTATTTTCCCTTTTGGGAAGTCTGTCCCGAAAATATCTTCGCAAATAAAGAATTCCACCGCTTCAAAATCAAATTTCAAAGCTCTTTCGTTTTCCTGTTTCCCTTCTACAGCGAATATTTTGAGTTTCTTTCTCTCGTTATTTTTAGTGAGAATTTTGGTTAGTTTTTTTATTTTTTCGTTTTGAAGACTTTGTATAATCATGATTTTTTATTCATTGGTTGGTTCAGAATTGTCAATCAAACTCTGTGGAAGTTCTTTTTTGTTTTTTATTCCCAGAGATTTCATCTTTTGGGTCTGCGTGATGAGGTTGTCCCTTCCGCTGTGCAGCTGTTTGTAAGCCTCTGTATAGGAAGCTTTTGCTTGGTCTATATTTTTGCCGACTTTCTCAAGGTTTTCCACAAAATTCACAAATTTATCATAAAGTTTGGCACCTCTTTCCGCTATTTCTATGGAATTCCTATTTTGATATTCCCGCTTCCAAAGGTCTGCTATCAGTTTCAAAGAAGTGATAAGGTTGCTCGGATTCAGCAGTAAAATTCTTCTTTCATAGGCGTAGTTCCAGATGTTTTGGTCGGCCTGCATCGCTGCGATATAGGCTGGTTCACTCGGGATAAACATCATCACGAAATCCAAGGATTTTCCATAATCATCATACGCCTTCTGAGAAAGTTGTTGAATGTGGTTTTTCACCGAAGCTAAATGCTGGTTTAGTTTTATTTGATAGACTTCTGGGTCAGTTTCATCTACCAGCTCTGTGAAAGCAGTGAGCGAAACTTTGGAGTCTATAATTACATTTCGTTCATCGGGATATTTTATCACGGCATCAGGGCGCATTTTCTTCCCCGAAAATTCGGAAAATAGGGCTTTGTTATCCTCGTTTCGCAATTCATGTTCTAGGAAATATTCTCGCCCTTTTACTAGGCCAGATTTCTCTAAAATACTCTCCAAAATCATCTCGCCCCAGTTTCCCTGCGTTTTGCTTTCTCCTTTTAGGGCGCGGGTCAGCCTTTTGGCATCTTCGGAAATCTGCTGGTTCAGAGAGGCGAGTTCTTTCACTTTTTCGCCGAGAGAGAAGCGTTCTTTTGCTTCTTTGTCATAGGTTTCGTTTACTCTGTTTTTTAGTTCTATTATTTTTTCTTGGAACGGATCCAAAATATTTTTTAGGTGAGTTTGGTTCAGGTTCGTGAATTTCTCTGTTTTTTCTTCTAAAATTTTATTGGCAATGTTTTCAAAATGGAGTTTGCTTTCCTCTTGTAGTTTTTGGGAAAGGTTTTTCTGCTCTTCCATGGAGCTTTGCAGGTTTTTGTTTTCTGCCAAAAGTTCAGATATTTTAGCAAAATACTCTTGTTTTTCTTGATTTAGACGAGAAATATTTTGATTTAGAATTTCATTTGTTTTTCGGAGTTCTGCGATTTGTTCGTTTTGAAGGTCTTTCTCTGCCGAGATTTTTATAAGTTGGTTTTCAGTAATATTTAATTTTTCCCTTTGACCAGCAGAAAATTCTCTTTCTCCTTTAATCTGTTCCAAAAGTTCATCGATTTTGCCTTCTGCATTGCTGAGTTCAGTTTCTTTTTTAACGAAATTTTGCTGTAATTCCTCGAAGATATTTCGAGAAATTAGAGAAGATTTTAATGCAAAATATACAGCTGCACCGCCTATGATGAGACCCAACCCGAGCCCTAAAAATAAATAAAACATGCCTTAACTTTTTAAACTCCGAAAAGTACAAATAAAGAATTAGAAAATAAAATTTTAAAAAGCATATCTTTGCAAAAATTTGAAATTCATCAATGACAAAAACAGGAAGAATAGAACTAATGGCACCCGCGGGAGATTTTACTTCTTTGCAGGCGGCTTTGGATAATGGAGCAGATTCAGTGTATTTCGGGGTGGAACAGCTTAACATGAGAGCGAGAGCCTCCATGAACTTTACCCTAGATGACCTCCCTGAAATCAGCAGAAGATGTAAGGAAAAAGGTGTGAGAACTTACCTTACGCTCAATACGATAATCTACGACCACGACCTCTCCATCATCAAAACCCTTTTGGATAAAGCCAAGGCGGCAGGCCTTACTGCTGTAATTGCGATGGATCAGGCTGTAATCGCCTATGCAAGGCAGATAGGCATGGAGGTGCATATTTCCACGCAGATAAATATTACTAATATAGAAACGGTTAAATTCTATGCACTCTTTGCAGATACTATGGTGATGAGCCGAGAACTCAGTGTCACTCAGGTAAAAAAAATCTGTCAGCAGATAGAAAAAGAGCAGATAAAGGGTCCTTCTGGTAATTTGGTAGAGATAGAGATTTTCGGGCATGGTGCGCTTTGTATGGCGGTTTCTGGGAAATGTTATCTAAGTCTTCATTCTCACAATTCATCTGCAAATAGGGGAGCGTGTAAGCAAAACTGCCGTAAGAAATATACCGTGATAGACCAAGAAAGCGGTTTTGAAATAGAATTAGACAACGAATACATGATGTCGCCAAAGGATCTTTGTACTATTAATTTCCTTGACCAAATCGTAGATGCAGGAGTGAAAGTCCTCAAATTAGAAGGGCGGGGCAGGGCGCCAGAATATGTAGCAACCGTGACAAAATGTTACCGCGAGGCGATAGATTCCATAGCGGATGGCACCTATTCCCAAGAAAAAGTAGCAGACTGGATGAGCCGACTAGAAACAGTCTATAATCGTGGTTTTTGGAGTGGTTACTACCTTGGGCAGAAACTGGGTGAGTGGTCACCGAACCCTGGTTCTAACGCCACACAGAAAAAGGTCTATATCGGAAGAGGAACGCACTATTACCCAAAAACCAGCATTGCGGAATTCCTTATAGAAGCATTTGATCTGAATGTAGGCGATAAGGTTCTTATCCAAGGGCCTACCACAGGTTCCCAAGAAATGGTAGTAGAGAGCATGATGGTAGAAGATAAAGGCGATAGCCAAAAAGCAACCAAGGCGGATGTGGTTACCTTCAAAACGGATTTCCGTGTAAGACCAAGCGACAAACTCTACAAAATAGTAAAAAACGATACAATAGCTTAGCGCAGTCCTCTCCTTTTTAGGAGAGGTTTTTACTTTTTTTGTTATTGGATTATGGAATTTTGTCTTTAGAATTAAATAAAAAATATACGAAGACTTGAATAAAGTCGTAATTACTTCCAAAGTGACCACAAAAAGGAAAACAGAGTAAAGAAATTTTAAAATTATTTATTACCTTCGCATCAAAAATAAATGGTAATCGTTACACTACAAAGGGAGAAATGCATAGGCTGTAACTATTGTGCAGAGTTTGCTCCTGAATACTTCCGAATGTCCAAAAAAGACGGAAAATCCGTTTTGCTGAAATCCGTAGAGAAAAAAGGTTTTCACACCTTAAAAACACCGATAGAAGACGCCTACGAACCTTGCGAAAAGGCAGCAAAGGCGTGTCCTGTGAAAATAATCTCTGTAAAATCTATCTAAAATATAAGTTTCAAAATATCTTTTTGGGAAATGGAAGTGTTAGACAATGTCTTTTTTAATTCGTACCAGCGCGAGATAGTGGCAACTGTCGTGGTGCTGCTTTTTTCTTTGCTTATTAGGTTTGTGATTTCTACTTTGGTGGGTAGATTTGGGAAGAAATCGGGCTTTTCAAAACCGAGAATCAGGCTGGTTCTCAAATACATAGATTTTCTGATAAGTATTTTTATAATCCTGACTTTGGTTCCGGTCTGGGGAGTGGAGCGAAAACAGGCGTTTCTGGTGATTTCTTCTATTTTTACTGTGATAGGCGTGGCGATGTTTGCTCAGTGGTCTATTTTGAGCAATATCACAGCGGGGATTATTATTTTCTTTTCATTTCCGTTTAGAATAGGAGACAAAATAAAAATTCTGGACAAAGATGTCCCGATAGAAGCCGAAATAATAGACATAAGACTGCTATACACACTTCTAAAAACTGATAGTGGAGAGCGAATTTCCTACCCAAACAATCTATTTTTGCAAAAAGGAACAGCTATCATTAGTAAAAGTTAATATCTGGGCGATGTTCCAGATTTTTTACTATAAAAACGGTTTTTGGATTTAATAAAATTCCTAATAACTAAATGTATTTATTCAAAGAAAAAAATAATCATGAAAAATAAATTTCTATTGTTAATATGTATGTTACCTACATTATTGTTAGCACAACAGAAAGTAGATAAAAATTACAATGATAAAAAAAGACGAATAGATGAGTTACCTTGCACAATAATAGAACGGTATGGAACAGATGTAATACCTGATGAAGAGACACTAATAAAATATATTGATATATTGATATATTGATAAATAAACGATATTCTATTGATGCAGAAGAGCTTAAACCATATCAAATAAGTTTAATAGCAAATGAAAAAGTATGGAAAACAGTAATAAAATTAAATTGCAGATTTTGCAAATTATATATTAACATAAATAAAAATACAGGAGAAGTTTTAAACTTTTACAAATCTGAAGATTAATGGGATTTTAGATCAAGAAATTATTGATAAAGAATAAAACCACCTAAAAAGGTGGTTTTGCGTTTTTTATGCCCTCCAAAAATCTCTATCCAAACTTCGGTATTGTATGGCTTCGGAGATATGGGCAGGACTGATGTCTTCAGAATCATCTAAATCTGCTATGGTTCGGGCTACTTTTAGGATTCTATCGTAGGCACGAGCGGAGAGATTTAGTTTTTCCATGGCATTTTTTATCAGCTGCTGGCAGGTGCTGTCCAGATCGCAGTATTTTTCAATTTCTTTGGGTCCCATTTGGGCATTGTAGTTGATGTCCAGATCTTTATATCGTTTGGCTTGTATCTCTCTGGCTTTTAGCACGCGGTTTCGTATTTCTATACTGCTTTCGCCTTTTCTTTTTTCTGCAAGTTGCTCAAACTCTACTTTCTGGACTTCTATATGAATGTCTATTCTGTCCAAAAGCGGCCCAGACAATTTGTTCATATATCTCTGCATTTCGGTTTGGGAAGAGGTATTGTTCGGATCGTCAGGGAAGTAGCCCGAAGGACTCGGGTTCATACTTGCCACCAGCATAAAACTCGATGGATAATTCACCGAAAATCTCGCTCTGGAAATCGTCACCTCACGGTCTTCCAAAGGTTGTCTCATCACTTCTAAAACAGCTCTTTTGAACTCAGGAAGTTCATCGAGGAAAAGAACTCCATTGTGCGCAAGGGAAATTTCCCCAGGCTGAGGATAGGCACCGCCGCCTACCAAAGCGACATCAGAAATAGTGTGATGAGGTGAGCGGAACGGGCGAATGGTCATCAGTGAGGTGTTGCTGCCCATTTTCCCTGCTACGGAGTGGATTTTAGTGGTTTCTAGTGCTTCTTTCATCGTGAGTGGCGGCAGAATGCTGGGAACTCTCTTGGCGAGCATGGTTTTTCCGCTGCCAGGAGGGCCTACCAGAATGATATTGTGTCCGCCAGCTGCTGCCACTTCCATGGCTCTTTTGGCGGTTTCTTGTCCTTTTACTTCCGAAAAATCATAGGGAAATTCATTGATTTTATTCTGAAATTCCTTGCGAGTGTCTATTTCGGTTTTTTCCAAATCTCTTTCCCCATTGAAAAAGTCAATAACCTCTTTGATGTTTTCCACACCGTAAACATCCAGATTGTTCACTATTGCGGCCTCTTGGGTATTTTGTTTAGGTAAAATAATTCCTTTAAAGCCTTCCTCACGAGCCTTTATCGCAATGGGTAAAATGCCCTTTATTGGCTGTAATCCGCCATCGAGGGAGAGTTCCCCCATGATGATGTATTGGTCTAAATTTTCAGCAAGAATTTTATCCGAAGCCGCCAAAATCCCAATCGCGATGCTCAAATCATACGCAGAACCCTCTTTGCGAAGGTCAGCGGGCGCCATGTTGATGGTGATTTTCTTGCCAGGGAGCTTGTGCCCTACATTTTTCAAGGCTGCCGAAATACGGTGGCTGCTTTCCTTGATGGCGTTGTCAGGAAGCCCCACGAGATGATAGCCCACTCCTTGGTCTACATTTACTTCTATCGTGATGGTCTGGGCAGAAACTCCGTGTATGGCACTACCAAAAACTTTGACTAGCATGGCGAAACTAAATTTTGGAAAGATTAATGAATTTTATTTTTGTAAATAATCTTGGGTCAATTTATCTAAAAAAACATACAATTTTTCATTCATTTTTGAATAATCAAAATCAAGAATTTCTTCTGGAGACTGCACAAATGGATGAATTTGGCTGAGGTTTAGTAGGTCTTTTTCACTGTCAATCAGTTCTTTGACTATTTCTTTTGTCAGTTCCATATGGCATTGGAAACCATAGACAATATTAGAATATTTTACGATTTGTCTCGGACAGCCTTTGCTGAATGCAAGGATTTGATTATCATTTTCAAGCCCAGGCATATCATTGTGCCAATGTCCCACGACCAAAGTTTTCCCAAAATGATTGATTTTTGCATCTTGAAGCCCTTGTTCCGTAAGCTCGATGGCAAAATTTCCTATTTCCTTTTCTGGACTATGTCCAAATTTAAATCCTAAACTCTCTCCAATCAGCTGAGAACCAAGACATACCCCTACAACGGCTTTCCCTGCATCGATGCATTTTTTGATAAGGCTCATTTCTGCTTTTGCATCAAAATAAGGATATTCTTCCATGCTGGTAGCAGGAGATTGTGGGCCGCCTAGTACGATGAGCATATCGATGTTTTCGGCGGTATCAGGAAGTTTATCGCCTTCAAAAACTTTTGAAAAAGAAATATTGTATTTTCTCTTTTTCGCCCAGTTTAAATAAGCTCCCGCCGTTTCAAAAGTCTCATGTTGAATGAAATGTATATTCATAATTTTTTATTTTTCTAGTAAAGTTTCCATACACTCTTCCAAACTGTTTTCCCAGTATCTTGGCTCTATGTTGTAGCTGTTTTCTATTTTGTCCAGACACATTGTGCTTCGCATAGGGCGTTTTGCAGGAGTGGGATATTGGTCTGTGGTGATGGGATTTATTTTGATTTTACTTTTGGATAGTTCTGCGATTTTTTGTGCAAAATCAAACCAAGTAGTTTCAGGATAGTTAGAAAAATGGAAAATTCCGTATTCCTTTTCTTCCGTTCGGATGATTTTCATAATCACCTCGGCAAGGTCATTGGCATTAGTAGGCTGTCCGAACTGGTCAGCTACTACATTCAATTCATCTTTAGTGCTGAATAGATTGAGCATCGTTTTTACGAAATTTTTATTAAACTCAGAATAAAGCCAAGATGTCCTGATAACAATGGTTTTCGGATTTTTTTCCAAAGCAAGGTTTTCTCCTTCTAATTTGGAAGCGCCATAAACCCCGAGAGGATTGGTAAAATCATCTTCCGTGTAAGGAAGATCGGTCTCGCCATCAAATACATAATCTGTGGAAACATGGATTAAATCAATGTTAAGTTCCGCACAAGCTTCGGCAAGGTATCCCACGCCTTCAGCATTGACTGCGAAAGCTTTTTCTTTTTCCTGTTCAGCCAAATCTACGGCTGTGTATGCAGAAGCATTGATACAGAAATCAGGTTGATAATCAGAAAAATAACTATCAACTTGGTTTTTATCCGTGATATCCAAAGTATCATAATCTGTGAAACAGAATTCGTACTCCAAAGAATAGTCAGAAGCTATTTTATTCAAACAGTTTCCGAGCTGTCCATTTCCACCGATTACAAGAATTTTTTTCATGAATTATTTATTTAGAGTTCTTAGATAATTAGCTCTTGACTGAAAATCAGTCTGTTCTACTTTGGTCAAGAATTTTTGGTTTGCTTGAATGATATCCTCACCCATCACTTCTGATTTTCTGGATTTTAAATTAAAATGGATGAAAGTACACCAAAGCACAGCGTATATTTTTTCGGTGTCTAGGTCTTTCATGAGAAGCTCTATTTTGCAGGTTCTGTCATTTAGTTCTATCAGCTTGCTGGAAATAATCACTTCTTTGTTGTATTTCACTTCTTTCAGATAGGCTATTTCGTTTTGTATGACCACCCATACACAGCCTGTTTTGTGGGCGTATTCTTCGTGGGTGAATTCATAATGCTCTGCCATGTGATCTTCTCGGGCATTGAGCATGTAGTCTATGTATCTAGAATTGTTAAGATGCCCCATAGGGTCACAGTCTGTGAATCTGATTTTTGCTTTTGAAAATAGTTCCATTGTAAAGTATTTAAATGTCAAATTTAAAAAAAACCACTCAATATTGAGTGGTTTTGTGTCTTAATTATTAAGAAAAATTATTTAAGTCCTAATTCTTTTTTTACTGCTGCAGTAGCATCTGCTCCACCTCTGTAAATAAGACCAACTGTATTAGTATCGAATACAAAATCCCATCCGTTAGCTTTTGCTACTTTTGCTACAGCATCATTCACTTTCTTTTCAATAGGTGCATATGCCTCGTTTTGTCTCTTAGCTAAGTCTTGCTGAGCTACTTGAGTCATTTGCTGAATATTTTGTTGTAATTTTTGCAATTCTTGGTTTCTTTCTTCATTTACCTTTTGAGTTTGCTTAGGAGCTTCTTCTTGGTATTTTTTGAATTTAGCTTCAGCAGCTGTCATTTGCTTTTCGATTTCAGCTTGTTTAGTTTTGCTGAAAGCTTCTAGTTGCTGGTCAGCTTTTTTCTTCTCTGGCATTAGGTTCAAGATTTCTGCAACATCTAGAGTTGCTAGTTTCTGAGCGCTAACTGTTCCGAAAGACATTAAAAACATTGCTAATGCAAATAATAAACCTGATTTTTTCATAACTTTTGATTAAATTTAATATTCTTATTTTTTATTTTTCTTGGAATTATTTTTTTCCTTTTTATTTTCTTTATCCTTTTCTCCATCTTTTGGGTTGTCCCTCATCAGGAGATCCAGCACCATCTTGGTGTAGTCATACCTTTTATCAGTGAATAGTACACTGCTGTCAGAACTTCTATCAAGAATTATGCCTAAATCATTTTTTTCGGCAATAGTTCTGATAGCGTTCCACACTTTTTCTTGGAAAGGCTGAACTACTTTGGCTCTGAATGTGTTGATTTCCCCTTGTGCAGTGAATTTTTCTTTCAAATGAGCCTGCACTTTTTTCTCCAAATCAGCCACTTCTTTTTCCCTTGTTTTCAGCTGTTCTCCTACTAAAAGGATTCTTTCATTATCAAAGAGTTCTTTCTTTTTGTTGTAGTTTGACTGCAAGGAATCCAGCTGCATCTGCCAATACTTTATCTGTTTGTTAAATCTTTCATCAGCTTCCTTGTATTCAGGAAGACTTTTTAAGATAAAATCAGAATCTACCACGCCAATTTTCTGTGCCGAAGATACTACAAATCCCCCAAACATGAAAATTATTCCTAAAAATAATGTGTATTTTCTCATTTTTATATCTTTTATAGTGATTGATTCATCAAGAAGTGAGTCTGCCATCCTGAAGGAGAATTAGATGTAGAATAAGGCAGTTTATCAATTCCATAAGCAAAATCAAATCCGATAAGCCCGAATGCTCCCATATAGATTCTCACACCTACACCCACAGATCTCTGTAATTTGAACGGATTATAAGTGTTAAATCCTTTCCATGTGTTACCTCCTTCAGCAAAAGCCAATCCGTAGATTTTAGCTGTTTGGTTCATAGAAATAGGGTATCTCAGCTCAAGAGCAAATCTGTTGTACAAAATACCACCACCAGTAGGAGTTACATCCGTAGATGTTCCACCTGATGTAGATGGGTCATCATATCCACGAAGTGGGATAAGTTCTCTACCATCATATCTACCACTGTATAGCCCTGTCCCCCCCATGTAGAAACGCTCAAAAGGAGGTGCTCCCAGCTGCTTATTATACCCATGAAGGAATCCCATCTCTGCACTACTTCTTAATACTAATTTACCTAAAATTTCATTATAAGCATCAGCTTTGAATTTTATCTTGTAGTATTCCATCCATCTGTATTTATCAGCAGTAGACATAGTGGAATAATCCTTATTACCAAATGATGAATAAGGTGGAGTGAATTTAGCTGACAACTCTATATTAGAACCCGTAGTAGGGAATATAGGGTCATACCCAGCAGAGTTTCTGCTTAAACTTACATTAAATGCAAAGTTGTTCGCTGTACCGTGCGTTAGGGTTTCTTCCCCAAAATAGAATGTATAATTATTAAAACTATATCTCTGGTAAGAAAGTCCTGTATAAAGTGAAAAATAGTTATCAGGCCATTCTAGAAGTTTATTAAGCCCAACAGATGCTGATAAAATGTTTAACTTCATAGGGGTACCATAATAATCAGAATATTTCACACGAGAGTGGCTGAAACTTACAGACAAAGCAGTAGGTCTCTTTCCGAAAAGCCACGGCTCTACGAATGATGCACTATAAGTCTGGAAATACTGCCCAGCCTGTGCTTGTAGAGAAAGTGTTTGTCCATCTCCTTGAGGAATTAACTTGTTAAACTTCAAGAATTTTCTCAAAGAGAAGTTGTTGAAAGTCAGCCCTAATGTACCGATGAAAGTGTTTCCACCATATCCTGCCTGAAGCTGGATTTGTGAAGAACCTTTTTCCTCTAATGTCCAATGGATATCCACCGTGTTATCCTGTGGGTTTGGTTTTATCTCTTGTCCGATTTTTTGAGGGTCAAAGAACTGCATCCCTGCTAAATCGAAATAAGTTCTTTTGATGTCACTCTTAGAGAAAAGTTTCCCAGGGCGTGTTCTCAATGCACGAAGGATAACATGGTCATGGGTAGTGGTGTTTCCAGACCAAGTAACTTTGTTCCAAGTTGCTCTTTCGCCCTCTGTGATACGGATTTCTAGATTGATAGAATCCCCCTCCACAGACTTTTCTATCGGAGTAATGTTAGAGAAAAGATAACCGCTATTCATGTATAATGATTTCAAATCAGAATCATCATCCTTACCGCCGTCTTCTCCTACTTTTTTATTAAATCCTACGGCATCATAGATGTCTCCTTTTTTGTATCCCAAAAGTCTTTGTAGTGTTTCTGTGGAGAAAACAGTATTTCCGTAGAATTCTATATTTCCAATATAGTATTTTTTTCCTTCTTCTAATTTTACTTTGATATCAAAACCTTTGTCACTTCTCGTTATAGTATCAGAAATGATTTTAGCATCTCTGTAACCTAATGAGTTATAGTAGCTTATCAAATTATGTTTGTCTTCCTCGTATTTTTCTTTTATGAGTTTAGATGGTTTAAGAATACCAGCGAAAAATCTTTTTTGTTTAGTATTTTTAAATCCTTTTTTTCTAAGCTTTTTAGAAGAAATATTTTCATTTCCTTCAAAGTTGATACTTTCTATTTTTACTTTTTTCCCTTTATCAACTTCAATGGTCCAATCTACCAAATTTGGGTCTTCGCCGTTTGGTTTTTCTTGGATATTGATTTTAGCATCCGCAAATCCTTTTTTAATGTATTGTTGAGGGATTTTATTTTGAAGCGTAGAAACTAAATTTTCAGTAATTTTTGTTCCAGGTTTTAGGTCGTTTTCCTTAATTAACTTTTCATTTTGGGATTTTTTTATGCCTTTTCCTGTGAATTTAATATCTTTAAGCTCCTTCAAATCCTGTAAAGCAAATCTCAGAACCACCTGTTCTCCATTTACGCTTTCTACATAAACTTCCACTTTTGAGAAAGAGTTCGTATCCCAAAGTTTTTTGATTGCATTACTGATTCTCTGCCCAGGTATTTCCACAACTTCTCCTTTGTAGAGACCTGTAAATTTTAATATTTGCTCAGGAGTGTATTTTTTCACACCATCTACAACGATTCCCTGAAGGGTATAACTTCCGCTTTGTTTTTCAGAAATCTGTGTTGCATTTTCTTTTTGGGTAATCTGTCCTTGAACCTGAGTTGCAGATGCCACTAGAAGGATAATTGGCAATATTTTAAAATTCATGTGATTTTTCCTTAAATTCTACTTTTACTACTTGTTTTCTAACTGCTCACTTATTTTACCGAATCGGCGTTCTTTAGTTTGATAGTCTAAAATGCATTGGAAAAAAGTTTCTTTGGTAAAGTCTGGCCATAAAACATCTATAAACTGCATCTCTGCATAAGCAATCTGCCATAGCAGGAAATTACTAACCCGAACTTCTCCACTTGTTCTAATAAGTAAATCTACTGGTGGAATTTCCTTGGTATATAGATGCTGTTCAAAAAGTTTTTCATCAATATCATTTTGATTAATATCTCCATTTTTTACCTTTTTACACAGTTCTTTTACAGCATTTAGTATTTCTTTTTGTGAACCATAGCTTAGAGCTAGTGTAAGGTTTCCTTTGGTGTTATTTTTAGTAAGCTCCATGATATTATAGAGCTGGTTTCTTACATCTTCTGGTAGTGCTTCTAAATCTCCTATGGCACGGATTCTAATTCCTTTTGAAAAAATCTCTTCAGCCTCCTGTAACAATGTAGAAGAAAGTAGATTCATAAGTGTATCTACTTCCTCCGTTGGTCTGTTCCAGTTTTCCGTTGAAAAAGTATAAAGCGTAAGATAAGGAATACCCACTTCATTACAAGCACTGATAGCCTCTCTTACAGCTTTTATGGCATTTTTATGCCCAAAAGTTCTTTCTTTATTTTGTGATTTTGCCCACCTGCCATTGCCATCCATAATGATGGCAACATGCTTGGGCAGATTATCAAAATTTAACTTTTCTTTTACAGATATCATTTATTTTTTTATTTACAATAACAAGGTGGTCTTCCAAATGCATAGGAAATACCTATTGTAACAGAGTTTAACCAATCTTTTCCTTTACCCTTGTGTCCATCCATATACTGTTGTAGAGCAGTTTCTGCAGCTGCACGGTTTGCAGGAGAAACATTATATCTAATAGTATGATTCATCTTTTCAAGATTACTGTAATCAAGATTATCAGTAAATGTATATCTAAACATAGCCTCAGCAAAGATAGACCAGTTATATCCAAATTTGTATTTTAGACCTAAACCAAAAGGAATACCTAAAGTCACCTTCTTCTTGTGAATATTTTCACCAGGATATGTCGTAGAAATCAAAAATCCACTACCTGATTGTGTTACAGTAGTATTAAGGTTTGGAGAATCATACATCAACCCAGAAAGCCCTGCGAAAACATATGGACTAAATTTAGTTTGATTCTTTTTTAACTCATCATTGATAGAGAAAAAAGCATATTCAAATAAAGCAGATGCCTCCAAGATATCATTTGAAACTTTAACCCCCCCTGTATAAATATTGTCAAAGAAAGCAATATTATATGCTCCCTCAACTCTTATTCCCTGTCTTGGGTTTAGATTTCTTTTGTAAAATAAACCTATATATGTAGGCTGAACTCTCCTATTTGTTCCTCCATCAGGAAAAGATCTTATCACACTTTTAGCATCCCCTCCAACAATTGAGTATCCGCCTTTTACTCCTATTTCATGTCTTTGAGAAAATCCCATAAACATACACAAAGTAAACAATCCAAATGTTATGTGTTTTTTCATATCTAAAATTATTTTATTTATTTTCAATTTGCAAATATAACTTTTTTTTAATTTATCAATGTCTAAATATTGTTAAAAAACGAAAAATACTATTAAATTATTGGCTAAGAAACGAAAAACAAATTTTTACACCTGAAAATCAATGATATATAAATTCCCAAAAAACAATCTAAATTAAAAACATGATTTTTGGCATAAATTTTGTAATTTTGCCCCCAATGTTATAATTAGTTTTTTTAGTTGTAGTATTTCTTTTAATCTGTTTTGAAATACTATATTTAGAATCCCTGACCATTATTGGTCAAAAGTAGATGTTAGAATCTATTAGCCATGATCCGAGAGCCAACAAATTCTCGGATTTTTTTATTTTATTTCATAGATAGTTTGGTTTATTTTTAGTTTCGTCATAGGTTTTACTTTTTTTATTTCTATATTTTTTATTCTTCTGGATGTAATATAGGATTTTATAACAAAGTTATTAATTTTTTCCATATCAGCCTCATTACTTACGATAAAAATAACTTTGTCTCTTTGTTTTATTGAGACAATATTTTGTTTAAAAAAAGAATGAAGCAGTATTTCTTCCTTTTTCCAAAAATAAAAATTAGTCAATATTCTTGTGAAAATGAATAATAAAATGAAGAAAGAAAAACGCGTGAAAGTCTTTGTATTAGGCTTTTCAAAAACACTTCTCAATAAATAAACAAGCACAAATAAAATAATAAGTTCAGGAATTTGGATGGAAACATTTTCCACAAAACTAAAATCTGTTTTTGAGAAAAAAGCAACCATATTCAGGAAAAAACTCGCGCACCAGTCATAGATTTCTAAAAGCCAATCGGGAGTAAATTCTATTCCAAACAAAATAGAAACGATAAAGGAAAAAATAATGAATCCCTGCGATACCATAATGCTGACAACATTGATAAAAACAGACATTATAGAAAACTGATGAAAGTAGAATAATATCAATGGAAGTGTGGTCAGCTGGGCGGCAAGACTTAGAGAAAATGTATTTAGAATAAATCTTATCGCTCTGTTTTTTAGGGGTTTATAATGGTTGGTAATAGGTTTGTACAGCCAAAAAATCCCAAAAACAGCCAAAAAGCTCAACTGAAAACCTACATCGAAAAGCTGCTGAGTATCAATGGAAAGTATCATCATTCCAGCCAAAGCCAAAGAGTGCAGAAGATTAGGTTTTCTCTGCAAAAAAATCATAATATAATAGACTGTAATCATGATGCACGAACGCACCACAGAATTTCCATAATCGATGAATATTGCAAATCCCCAGATAACAGCCAATGAAATATAAATCGGAATATTTCTGTATTTCACCGAAAAAATAGGGTTTAAAATGAATAAAATCATCAAGAAAATAATTGCCATATGAGAACCTGAAATCGCCAAAATATGGATTAAGCCAGTTTTGCTGAAATGATTGATGATTTCTTGGTCTATTTCCGTTCGGTCGGCGAGGATTATTCCTTTTAAAATCGCTTTATTCTGCGGTTGAAGGCTGGAATTATCTATTCTAAAAAGCAAATCCAGTCGTTTTTGCTTTATTTTATCAGCGAAACTTACAGATTCTTTCTTTTTGAATGAAATTTCATCAGGAATAAAGCCTTGATAATGAATATTTTGCCGAGCTAAATATTTTTGATAATCAAACTGAAAATCGTACTGTGGTTTTTGGGTAGGATTGAGATAAGCCTCGGCTGAATAAAAATGCAGAAAATCCAGCTCTTTCTGTTCTTTCGGGATAGAAACCACAGCCGAAAAAGGTTTTTCAAAATTAAGAATTACAACTTCATAGCGTTTGTTTCTTTCGTTGGAGTTCAGTTTTTTGCTGAGCTGAAAAACAATTTTTACGGTTTTATTTTTCTCAAAATCAAAATTTTGAATAGAATTTGAATTGAGAAAGTGCAGAAAAATTCCAATGCTGAAAAACAAAAATACCAAAAACGCCGATTTCAGTTTGTCAAAAAAGAAATTTCGGATAAAAAATCCCGCTAAAAATCCTACAATGCCTAAAACTAATGTGGCAGCCGCTCCCCCAAAAGGGAAATCAAATTTGTCTTGAAAGAAAATTCCTAATCCAAAACTGATGGCGCAAATTAGCAAGGGCTGTTTGTTCATAGTAGTTTTGTGATGATTTCTGCAGCGCGCTCACTCGCTCCCTTACCTCCAAGGAGATGGTTTAGTTTTTCGTATTCGTTTAGGATTTTTTCTCTTGGCTCTGGATTTAAGATTTTTTCTAATTCAGATTTTATATTTTCTGTTGTTAAATCATTTTGTATCAGTTCTTTAACGACTTCTTTATTCATTATTAAATTGACCAAAGAAATAAATTTAATGTGTTTTACCAGTCTTTTTGCGATTTGGTAAGAAACCCAGCTTCCGCGGTAGCAGACCACTTCTGGGATTTTTAGAAGGGCGGTTTCCAGTGTTGCTGTTCCAGAGGTTACCAGGGCTGCTTTGGAAGAACGAAGCAAATCATAAGTTTTATTGGACACAAAATGCACATCATCCGTCAAAAATTCATCATAAAATTCTTTTGGCAGAGAAGGTGCTCCTGCTATAACGAACTGATAATCTTTGAAATGAGAAGTCACACTGAGCATCAGTCCAAGCATTTTTCTTATCTCTTGTTTTCGGCTGCCTGGGAGCAGTGCGATGATTTCCCTGTTGTCCAAGTTGTTTTGTTTCTTAAATTCTTGGCTGTCAATTGGTTTTAGGTTTGAAATGGCATCCAAAAGAGGATGTCCCACAAAGTGGGCTTTCACAGAATGTTTTTTGTAAAAATCCTCTTCGAAAGGGAGGATTACCAGCATTTCATCTACATATTTTTTGATGGTTTCTACGCGGCCTTCCTTCCAAGCCCAAAGCTGTGGAGAAATATAATATACAACCTTGATTCCTAATGATTTAGCAAACTTTGCGATTCTTAGGTTAAAGCCAGGGTAATCCACCAAAATAAGGACATCTGGCTGGTATTTTTTTATGTCTTCTTTACAAAATTTGATGTTTCTCAGAATAGTTTTAAGATTTAAAACCACTTCCAAGAATCCCATGAAAGCGAGGTCTTTGTAATGTTTTACCAATGTTCCACCTACTTCTTTCATTAGATCGCCTCCCCAAAATCTGAACTCCGCATCGGGTTCTTTTTTTAGGATGGCTTTCATTAGATTAGAGCCGTGTAAATCCCCTGAAGCTTCTCCTGAGATGATATAATATTTTTTAGACATTTTATTTTAGTAAAAAAGATTTATTTTTGCTCAAATATAAATAAATAATATGTCAGAGCAAGGAGAAATTGTAAATAAAGTTGCGAATAGCGGACTGGTAAACATAGATGTTGCTGAATTTTGTCCAAAAGGGAAGCGTTTGGGTATTAACCTGAAAGACTTTCTATATGAAGGACTTATATTAAAAGAAAAAGACTTCCGTGAGCAGGTGGAAAATCTAGATGTGGAAATTTATGAAAATGCCTTTGTCTATCTCTATTGTTCCACGGATGCTATTGTTCCACTTTGGGCGTATTTTTTACTTACATCTAAATTGGAGGGCGTTGCTAAAAAGATAGTTTTTGGTTCGCTGGATGAGCTGGAATTGATTTTGTTTCATGAAGAAATTCAGAAATTTGATTTTTCTGATTATAAGGACAAAAGAGTTCTCATCAGAGGTTGCAGTGAAGTGGAAATTCCTACCAATGCTTATGTAGAGCTGGTTCAAAAACTAAAACCACTAGTGAAATCACTGATGTTTGGAGAGGCGTGCAGCAGTGTTCCTATTTATAAAAAATAAAAGCATAGAAATAAAAAAATCCTGCAAAATGCAGGACTTTACATTAAATAATATAACAATTTCGTTCCTAGAAAGATACTTCTGCGGTTTCTTTCCCACGCTGGAAGGTCATGTTTTTCTGACTTCCTTTGTAGGCGATATTCACTAGGTTTAGCTGTTTAGGATATACATCCAGCAGAATGTTGTTCTTAATTTTCAATGTGGAAATACTCGCCACACCATCTACTTCAAAATAAATAAACACTGTCTCTCCGTTTACTTGGCTACCAGTAACCTTCAGAGATTTGTTTTCTCCATTCACGGCTACTGAGAAATTTTTGCCAATATATTTTGCTACTTCAGCATTAAAACCTGCGGAACTAGCATTAACCTTTAGTGCATTTGCGATTTGCTCTGTGCTTACCTTGGTGGTAAATTTTAAAGTTTTGCTTCCCTCCACATAGTCTACTTTAGTCAATGAAGACTGGAACTGGCTCACCGCAAAACTCATTACCATAAGCAGCATTACAAAAAATCCAACAAGACTGACTTTCTTTTTAGTAATCATAATCTTAAAATTTTGTTAAATAAAGGCAAAAGCCGTGCCAAACTTAGAAATTCTCATGAATGGAATATTTGTCATAGAAGGCTTTAATGTGTGAAACAGCCTCATCAGCGGTGTCTACCACCCTGAAAAGAGAAAAATTTTCTTCCGAAATTAATTTCATTTCCAGCAAAGTATTTTTGAACCAATCCAGCAGCCCGCTCCAAAATTCTGAACCAACGAGAACGATAGGAAATCTGCCGATTTTCCCAGTCTGAATCAGCGTCAGCGCTTCTGAAAGTTCATCCAAAGTCCCAAAACCGCCAGGCATCACGATAAATCCTTGTGAGTATTTTATAAACATGAGTTTTCTAATAAAAAAATAGTCAAACTCCATGCTGTATAATTTGTCTATATAAGGATTTAGATGCTGTTCGAAAGGAAGTTCTATATTGAGACCGATGGATTTTCCTCCGCTTTCTTTGGCTCCTTTATTTCCTGCTTCCATAATTCCAGGGCCGCCTCCAGTGATGACTCCAAAGCCCAGTTCTGTGATTTTTTTGGCAATTTCCTCTGTCATCTTGTAATATTTGGTGTCTGGTTTTATCCTTGCAGACCCAAAAATAGACACGCAAGGTCCCATTTTCTGCATTTTTTCATAACCAGAGACTATTTCTCCCATTATCTTAAAGACCATCCAGCTGTCTTTGGTGGCCTGCTCGCTCCAAGTTTTTTGTCGAAAACTTTCTCTTAAAATTTCTTCTTCCATTTTTATTTAAAATATTTTTCTGCTTCGCCGATGGATTCTGGTTTTCCCACATCTATCAGTAAAGCATCATGTTCGTATCCTTTGATAATATAGTCTTTCATCAGGTCTAAATATTCCTCTATAATAGAGAACTTGCCACGGCGTGTGAAGAGTTTTAGCAAATTAGAATTAATGCAATGTATTCCACTGAAAGCCAATGGTTTTAGGTTTTTATAAGTGTTTCCAAAGATTTCTTCGCCTGTTTTTTCATTACGCCAGCCTTGCAGGGTCATTGCGCTGTCAAAAAGCAGTTTTCGAGAGCTTTTTCTGTCCGAAACTGCCAAAGTAACCAAGTTGTTGGATTTTAAATGAAAATCAATGAAATCGCCGATGTTTAGATTGGTCAAAATATCAGCATTCATGATTAAAAAATGCTCTTCCTGCTCCAAAAGTTCTTTGGCAAAAACTAAGGCGCCGCCTGTTTCCAGAAGTTCTTCGGACTCGTCGGAGATTTCTATTTTAGCACCGAAATTATTATTTTCTTTCAAAAAATCAACAATCTGCTCACCGAAATGATGAATATTAATAATAAAATCATTAATGCCGAAAGACTGCAGAAATCTGATATTTCTTTCCAAAAGGGTGATGTTGTTTACCTTAGCCAGAGCCTTTGGGTGTTTGTCTGTGAAAGGTTTTAATCTTGTCCCTTTTCCTGCCGCGAATATAAAAGCTTTCATACTCTATGCATTTAGCTGAGGTTGTTCATTGTGAGTGACCTTTACACTTACTTTATCAGTGTATTTGTGTTGTAAAAATTCTCCTATTTTTATTGCTGAATAAACCGAGCGGTGCTGTCCGCCAGTGCAGCCAAATGAAGCTTGAAGATGCTCAAATCCTCGTTCTATATAATTGTCCACGGATATGGATATCAAGCTTTTGACTGAATTTAGGAAATCAGGCATTTGGGTTTTTTCTTCCAAATATTCCTGCACAGCCAAATCAGCTCCTGTCTGAGGTTTGTATTCATCAATTCGTCCTGGGTTTAGGATTCCACGGCAGTCAAAAACGAATCCACCGCCATTGTCTGTATTGTCCTTCGGAATTCCGCTTTTCTTGTAAGAAAAACTATAAATATCGATATGTAGCATAATAAAATAATTCCCGCAAATTTACAAATCTTAAAATAAAAAGAATTTTTACCCAGAAATCAAAGCGTTTATCTTCTTCTGAGTGTCTGGTTCACTGAGTTTTTCTATAACTGAGTAAAGCTCTGGGAAAGCGGTGTTTTCCTTCCAATTTGCAGAAAAATCCGTTAGGTTTTTTATTCCCTGTCCGATGCTTGACAGAAAATGTGCTTTCCGCTGAATAAGTCCTCTAAAACCATAAGCGCCAAGTACTTGCAAAAATCTGATAAGCTGGCAGTAGGGAAGAGTTTCTTTCAGTGCAGGCTGTGTTTCGCTGTCCCAAAGACTGAAATAAAAATCCAGCATTTCTGTTTTCCATTCGGCAGGGAAGTTGGCTTTCGCTTGGAATAAAAAAGAAACCACATCATAGACAGCAGGCCCTAGCATAGCGGATTGATAATCAATGAAAAAGACTTGATTTTCTTCATTTACTAAAATATTTCTCGATTGGAAATCTCTCAACATTATTGTTTTAGGAGAGAGATTTTCTATTTTAGTTGTTAAGGTTTGAAATTCTTTTAGTAAAGAACTTTTGTGATAAGGCAGTTCCAAGACATCCACCATGAAATTTTTAAAATAATACAAATCGTGCGTAATCGGCAGATTATCATAGGCTTCGTATTCGAAAGTTCTGCGGAAATCTATTTTTCCTTCGGTTTTTTGTTGCAGAGTGAATAGCTTTTCCAAAGTTTGTTTTACTAGCGATTTTACCCTTTCGCTGTGTCCTTCGGTAGAGATGATTTCAGACAAAGTATTTTTGCCCAAAAACTCCTGAACATAAAGCGTTTTTTCTTCATTGACTACTAGGATTTTAGGCGTATTTAGTTTTAATGAAGAAAACTCTTCCGAAAGATAGAGAAAAGCCTCGTTTTCCCTTATGTTTTCGTTGTAAGTGATGATAAAATCCTGATTATGAGATTTTCCGATAAAATTGATTCTCGATGAGCCGCTCTGCTGTAATACCTGAAAATCAGCCGCAGGAGAGCCTATGAATTCCTCAAAAAAAGTTTTTGCGGTGGATAGATGCATAAAAAATTCTTTTAGCCACAAAGTTAAAGAATTTATCAGACAGCGTAGGTGAATAAAAAGTTTTTGTTAATTTTGCCTAAATTGTAAGAGTTATGAATAAAAAGAATGTCGCCGTGGTAATGGGCGGTTTTTCCGATGAGTATATCGTTTCGCTGAAGAGCGGTCAGCTTATTTTTGATGAATTGGACAGGGATTTATACAATGTTTATAGAGTTCATGTCTTGAAGGAAGGCTGGTTTTTTGTGGATGATAATGATGAAAAATTCCCGATAGACAAAGCCGATTTTTCGGTAAAACTTGCCGATGGAATGAAGCTGAAATTTGATGTATGTTTCAATACCATTCACGGAACACCTGGTGAAAACGGGCTTTTGCAGGCGTATTGGGATGCTGTGGGACAGAGATATACGGGCTGTGATTTTTACCAAAGTGCATTGACATTCAATAAAAAAGACACTCTGGCGGTGCTTTCTAAATATGGAATTCCTTCGGCGAAGAGTATTTATTTGAGAAAAGGTGATGCTTTCAGCGAAGATGAAATTATCTCTGAACTTGGGCTTCCTTGTTTTGTGAAACCAAATCAGTCTGGTTCTAGTTTGGGAATTTCAAAAGTGAAAGAAAAATCTGAGTTCAAAGCTGCTCTGGAAAAAGCCTTCCACGAAGATGATGAGGTGCTGATAGAGAGCTTTTTGGATGGAATGGAAGTTTCGGTAGGTGTGGTGGATTATAAAGGTGAAATTACTGTTTTGGGAATTACGGAAATTGTTTCCGAAAATGATTTCTTCGATTATGAAGCCAAATATGAAGGCGCTTCTCAGGAAATTACGCCAGCCAGAATAGATGAACCGACACGACTAAAAGTAGAAGAAATAGCGAAGAAAGCCTATAAGTCATTGGGAATGAGTGGTTTTTCTCGTTCGGAATACATCATTATGAACGGAACGCCTTACATGCTGGAAATGAATACCAACCCTGGTTTTTCTCCCGCAAGTATCCTGCCGCAACAGGCGAAAATCTACGGAATCTCCATCAAAGATTTGTGCGGAAATGAAGTCGAAAAAGCTTTAAACAAACAATAAAAATAAACATTATGAAAACACTTTGGTTGCTAGCACTTTCGTTTCCTTTATTTTTCTCTGCACAAACAGAAGATGATTTGTATACCGAGCTAAAACTAAATCTTCCGAAAACAAAGAATACTGCTAAAGAAGTAAGAGTGGAGCCAGATGAAATATATTTGGATAAAAAAATGTGTTTTTTATTAACTCTAAATGATGTGGATAATGAAGGCGAAGAAAAGCAAACAGAATATGGTCTGGTGCCTTATTCCTATGAAATAAAATCTCTGAAAGGAGAACTTTTATTCTTTGGGGTAGCGAAGAAAGACGAAGCAGGAAACTGGAAAGGCATTGTAGATTTTAATATCATTGGTAAAAAAGCTTACAGAAATTCTAAAGTAACTGGAGCAACTCGTTTGATGGAAAACTTAGTAGCCAATAATGTTTTTAATAAAGACTGTAGCGTGAATTTGGATAATTTGAAGCAGTTTTACGAAAAATCAAATCAAACTCGATAGAAAACACTGAGGAGATAAGTAATGATGATGGATAACAAAACGCAAAAGAGAGATGAAGCAAAAGAGAAGATAAAACGACTTCTCTTTGAGCAGGATGCAGTGGAAAAACTCAGAAACTTTGCATTGCAGTTGTATGCGGAAGGGTTTTCAGAGAAGGAAATCTATCAAATGTACCTCGAAAGTGATGTAGGATTACAAAACGACGGGACAGAGGAGCGCCTTATAGAGACTTTGGAAGAAGTGATGGATATGATGGTGGGTTGGTATCCATGCAGAAATATTGATTTTGCTAATGAAAGCTATAAGGGAAGTGAATAATATTTAAGAATACTAAAAATAAACAATGAAAACAGCGGTATTCCCTGGGTCTTTTGACCCTGTTACCTTGGGGCATTATGATATTGTAGAAAGGGCGACGAAACTTTTTGATAAAATTATCATCGCCATTGGGCATAATGTGCAGAAAAAATATATGTTTTCTCTAGAGCAGAGAAAAGAGTTTTTGAGAAATACTTTTAAGGATTTTCCTAATGTGGAGATTGACTCTTTTGAGGGGCTTACGGTGGACTACTGCCGAAAGAGAAATGTGAATTTCATCATCAGAGGGCTGAGAAATCCTGCCGACTTTGAGTTTGAAAAGGCGATCGTGCATATCAATAGGACACTTACTTTGGAGAACAAGATAGAAACGATTTTCCTGCTGACTTCCTCAGCTAAGTCGTTCATCAGCAGCAGCAGTGTCAGGGAGATTATTTCGCTGGGCGGGGACTATACTTTGTTCGTTCCAGATGCAGTGAGGGTGTAGGAAGAAGGTCGGTCATAGAAACTTGATTTTTGCCACACGGACTCGTTTTGTGTGGTTATTGTTTTGAAAAAATAAAATGTTGATTTATGTTGTATGAAAATTTTAATTTCGTAATTGAACTTTTGGGGTTAGTTTCTTTCTCGATGTCTGGGGCTTTTGCTGCGATAGAGAAAAGATTAGACCCTTTCGGTGTGCTTATAGTATCTTTCGTTACTTCCTTTGGTGGAGGGACTTTGCGGGATTTATTGTTGGAAGTTCCTGTCTTCTGGATGAAAGATATGTTCAGCTGCACGGTGGTTTTTTTGGCAAGTATCTTTGCGATGCTGGTAAAGGTTTTTGAGAAAAAATTCGAAACACCGTTGTTCATTTTTGACAGCTTTGGGCTTGGACTTTTTACCATTATGGGAATTCAGAAAGGGCTGAATGCCGAGCATGGGACGATTATTTGTCTCACTTTGGGAGTTATTACTGGTTGTTTCGGCGGTATTTTTAGAGATATTTTGCTCAATAGAATTCCTTTGGTTTTGAGAAAAGAAATCTACGCTACGGCGTGTATTGTGGGCGGAGTTTTGTTTTTGGTGTTGTATAGATACACTTCCATGCCGTATATTATGGTGCATGTTTCTACTATTTTGCTGATTGTAGCAGTGAGAACTCTTGCGGTGAGATATCAGTGGGAAATGCCTAAATTCTATTTGTCCAAAGAAGATAGAGGGGAATAAAATAGAGCTGTATGTTTTTTGATTTTCATCATCATTTTCTTGGGAGAGAATGCGGAATTTATAACTTGGATTTCACGGAAGAAATTCCAGAAAATTATTTTTCGGTAGGACTTCACCCAAATAAAATCGATGAAAATTACAAACAGAATTTAGATAAAATAAAAGAAATCTCCCAGCACCCAAACTGCCTTGCGATAGGCGAATGCGGGCTGGATGGGCTGGTCTCGGCAGATGAGAGTTTGCAGGAGCAAGTTTTTGAACAGCAGATTCTCTGGGCAAACGAAATCCAAAAACCCGTGATAGTGCATTGTGTTCGGCGTTTTTCTCAGTTGCTGAGGTTTCAGAAAATCGCAAAAGTGCCGCTCATCGTGCATGGATTTAATAAGAAAAAGGAAACCACCGAAGAGCTTTTGGGCAAAGGCTTTTATTTGTCTTTTGGGAAAGCACTGCTTTATAACTTATCTTTGCAGGAAACCGTGCAGGACATTCCTTTGGATAGGATTTTTTTGGAAACGGATACAGCGGAAGAGCCTATCGATGAGGTTTATCTGAAACTTGCTGAAATCAAAGAAATGCCGATAGAAGTCCTTAAAACCGAGATTTATAAAAATGTACAGCAGGTTTTAAAATGTGAAATTTAATTTTGTTTAAAAATAAAAAATAAAATCATGTCAAGAATTCTTACAGGAATACAGGCTACAGGAACGCCGCATTTAGGGAATATTTTGGGGGCAATCGTTCCAGCCATAGAATTATCTAAAAAAACAGAGAATGAGTCTTTCTTGTTCATTGCTAATATGCACACTCTCACGCAGATAAAAGATGCTGAGGTGCTGAAAAAAAACACTTACGAAATCGCTGCCGCATGGCTGGCTTTTGGGCTGGATACAGAGAAAACTTATTTTTACAGACAAAGCGACATTCCAGAAACCTGCGAACTTTCTTGGTATTTGTCTTGTTTTTTTCCTTACCAAAGGCTTACTTTGGCTCATTCGTTCAAGGATAAAGCGGACAGATTAGGAGATGTGAATGTGGGGCTTTTTACCTATCCTATGCTTATGGCGGCGGATATTCTGCTCTACGATGCCGAGGTGGTTCCTGTGGGAAAAGACCAGCTTCAGCATTTGGAAATGGCGAGAGATGTAGGAGCAAGGTTTAATAACCAAATGGGTGAGGTTTTCGTGCTTCCACAGGCAGAATTGCAGGAAAACACGAAATATGTTCCAGGAACAGACGGGAATAAAATGTCCAAATCAAGAGGAAATATCATCAATATATTTCTTCCAGAAAAGGAACTGAAGAAACAAGTAATGTCTATAGAGACAGATTCTACACCGCTGGAAGAACCGAAAAATCCAGATACTTGTAAGGTTTTTATGATATATTTACTCATTGCGACAGAGGACAAAACCCAAGCATTGAGAGAGAAATATCTTGCAGGAAATTTCGGATATGGACACGCGAAAACGGAATTGCTGAATTTGATTTTGGAAACTTATGCCAAGGAAAGAGAAATCTTTGCTTATTATATGGACAATCTTCCTGAATTGGAGAAAAAACTACAAGAAGGAGCAGAAAAAACCAAAAAAGTAGCCCAAGAAACTCTCCAAAGAGTAAGAAAAAGTCTGGGAATGTAAATGAAATTAAAAGTCTTACTTTTGTGAAGTAAGGCTTTTATATTTGCTTTAAAAATCTTCTTTACCAACCTTTTATACTACGACCAAAAGACTCTGCGATTTCTCCAAGCACCAAAAGCATTATGACAACATGCACAATAGTGTATCCAATTTTATTTTTCTTTTTCATAAAATATAAATTTAAATAATTTTTTATCTAAAAGCCTATTCTTGCGATAGTTTTTCCTAAAACTTCTCCTTTTTCAAATATATAAAATAAAAGAAATAAGAAAGTGAGAATAGTCATTGTATTTACTACACTTCTGAAATGTGTATCTTTCTTTTCCATTATTAAGTTTTTTTCATGCAATTCTTGTTATAAAAACAAGATAAAAATTTATTCTAGGTCTTTAATTCTCTATTATTAAGGTCTATTAAATCCAAATTTTCTGATGGTTTTGTAAATTTAAACATAATTTAATAATATTCCAAAACATTTTGTACCTATCTTTGCAACATGTTGAAAATAGATAAAATAGAACTTCCTGATTTTCCATTGCTTTTGGCGCCGATGGAAGATGTTTCGGATCCGCCGTTTCGCCGTTTGTGCAAGATGCATGGGGCAGACCTGATGTATTCAGAATTTATCTCCTCCGAGGGGCTTATCCGTGATGCGATAAAGAGCAAAAAAAAGCTGGATATTTTTGATTACGAAAGACCTGTGGGGATTCAGATTTTTGGGGGCGATGAGGAGGCGATGGCGATGTCTGCCAAGATAGTGGAAACGGTACAGCCAGATTTGGTGGATATCAATTTTGGTTGTCCTGTGAAAAAGGTAGTCAGCAAAGGCGCTGGGGCAGGAGTTTTAAAAGATATTGATCTGATGGTAAAACTTACCAAAGCAGTGGTAAATTCTACCGAATTGCCAGTTACGGTAAAAACTCGGCTGGGCTGGGATACAGAGAGCATCAATATAGAGGAAGTAGCGGAGAGATTGCAGGAAGTAGGCATAAAAGCCCTTACCATCCACGCCCGAACAAGGACACAGATGTATAAAGGGAAAGCCGACTGGGAATACATTAGCAAAGTCAAAAACAATCCTAATATAGAAATCCCGATTTTCGGAAATGGCGATATTGATTCGCCAGAAACAGCTCTAGAATACAGAGAGAAATACAATATTGACGGAATGATGATTGGGCGCGGGGCGATAGGTTATCCATGGATTTTTAACGAGATAAAACATTTCTTCCAAACGGGAGAAAAATTACCGTCGCCTACGATAAAAGACAGACTGGAAGCCGTAAGACAGCATGCAGAATGGTCAGCAGAATGGAAAGGCGAAAGAGCGGGACTTATAGAGATGAGGCAGCATTACAGCAATTATTTTAGAGGGATACCGCATTTTAAGGAATATAGAACCAAGTTCTTGCAGGTTCTTACGATGCAGGAAATGGAGGAGGTTTTGGAGGAAATTTATACTCAGCTGGATAAGGAATAAATATGCCTTTTTTAGAACTAAAAAACTTAGCAATAGGCTACAGAGAGCCTTTGGTTTTGTCCATTGATGCAGAGCTTTCGCTTGGTGAGGTTTGTCTTTTGGTGGGGAATAACGGCATTGGGAAAACTACCCTGATGAGGACTATTTTAGGGCAGATTCCACCAATGGAAGGGCAGATTTGGATTAAAGAAACTGAAATAAAATCGGTTTCTCCTGAGCAGATTCCCAAATGGATTTCTATGGTTTTTTCTAAAACTCAAGTTCCTGAAAATTATACAGTTATGGATTTGGTTTCGTTGGGGAAATATATTCATTATCCGTATTATTTTAAACTAAATTCTGATGATTTGCAGGAAGTGGAGGAAATTATAGATAGTCTGAATTTGACTTCGTATAAAGATTTTCCGCTCAAAAAACTATCCGATGGAAATCTTCAGAAAGCTTTTATCGGAAGGGCTTTGGCTCAGAACACACCGATGATTATTTTGGATGAACCTACGACATATCTTGATGAAGAAAATAAAATGATGATTCTAAATCTTTTGAAAAAATTAGCAAAAGAAAAAAATAAGGCTATTTTGTTTTCTTCACATGACTGGCGTCTGGCGAAAGATTTTTCAGATAAAATCTGGTGGCTGAAAGACCATAGGCTAAAAATAGGCGAAACTCCCAAAGATGCCATTCCAGAGGGCGTGGATGCTATGGAAAAAGTTTTTTGGTTTGTAAAATAAAAAATTGACTAACTTTGCCTCTTTCAATTTTAGATTTCAAAGGAATTTATCATGCGTAGAGAACATAATCTCATTCCTGAAGAAGCGGAATGGAAAAAGAAAGTATTTAGAATAATATACTTTGCGGAGACTCCCTTAGGGAAGTTGTTTGATGTAGTTTTGTTGGCGATGATAGTCCTCAGTGCCCTGATAGTCGTCATGGACAGTGTGGAGAATATTCGTTTTCATAAGACTTTCCTCGCTATTGAGTGGCTTATGAACATCATTTTTACAGCAGAATATGTAGTTCGGATAATGGTTGTAAAAAACAAGAAAGACTATATATTCAGCATGATGGGGGTTATAGACTTTCTTTCTATCCTGCCGTTCTATATCGGTATTTTTACTCCTGAAGCTAAATATCTTATGATTATCAGATTATTCCGATTGCTTAGGGTATTTAGGATTCTAAATATGATGGACTATATGGACGATGGGCATTATATTTTGCAGTCACTCAGAAGCAGTTCCAGAAAAATTTATATTTTCCTGATGTTTATTACTATCATTGTGGTAGTTTTGGGGGCGCTTATGTATATCATAGAAGGAGGGAAAAATGGTTTTCATAATATTCCTGTGAGTATCTATTGGGCGGTGGTCACTATCACTACGGTGGGGTATGGGGATATTTCTCCCGCTACACCGCTGGGGAAACTGCTTTCAGTGGTTCTTATGCTCTGTGGTTATAGCATTATAGCTGTGCCGACTGGGATTGTTTCATCTCAGATGAGAGAATGTATGAACAAGACAAAGAAACTATGCGACCGCTGTGGAAATATTGATAATGATGATGATGCCAGATATTGTAAGCAGTGCGGACATAAAATAGTAGAAGAATCTTCCTAATTTAGGGAGATTTTTTTGTTATAAAATCTGATTTTAGAAATTTGAATAGAATTTTTTTGAGGCTTGTGATTTTTTTCTTTTTTAAAGATTAAAAACAACTAATGTTAAAGTTTTTGTAAAACTGCGATTGAAAACATAAAAATACTTAATAAATTTCATATATTTGTCCGAATTAAAAATAAAATAGATAAATGGGACTATTTAATGTATTCACGAAAGAGATAGCGATTGACTTAGGAACAGCTAATACCCTAATTATACATAACAACAAAATCGTAGTAGATCAGCCGTCTATCGTAGCGGTGGAGCGTAACACAGGAAAGATTATAGCAGTAGGAGACAGAGCAAAACACATGCAGGGGAAAACCCATGAGGAAATAAAGACAATCCGTCCTTTGAAAGATGGAGTTATCGCAGATTTCCAAGCTTCCGAAAGCATGATTAAGGAATTTATCAAACAAATTCCAGGAATCAAAGGGAGGGTTTTTCAGCCAGCTCTTAGAATTGTTGTTTGTATCCCTTCTGGAATTACAGAGGTGGAGATTAGAGCGGTTAAGGATTCTCTTCAGAAAGTTCATGCTAAGGAAATTAGACTTATCTATGAACCAATGGCAGCTGCGATAGGTGTAGGGATAGATATTCAGAAACCAGAAGGAAATATGGTGATAGATATAGGAGGAGGAACTACGGAGATTGCAGTGATTGCACTTGGAGGAATCGTTTGTGACAAGTCTGTTAAAATCGCAGGGGATGTGTTTACAGATGATATTGCCTATTACCTAAGAACCAACCATAACTTGTACATCGGTGAAAAGACAGCAGAGAGAATAAAAATAGAAGTAGGAGCGGCGATGGAAGAGCTAGATGTAGAAGTGGATGATATTTCTGTACAGGGTAGAGACCTTATTACAGGAAAACCAAAAGAAATCATGATAGGTTATAAGGAAGTTGCAATAGCATTAAATAACTCAATATCTAGAATAGAAGATGCTGTGATGGAAACTCTTTCCATGACTCCGCCTGAACTTGCAGCTGATATCTGGAAAACAGGTATATATCTTGCAGGAGGAGGAGCATTGTTGCGTGGTCTTAGTGATAGAATACACAAAAAAACAGGGCTTCCTGTATTCGTAGCCGAAGATCCATTGAGAGCAGTGGTAAGAGGAACAGGAATAGCACTGAAAAACATAGATAAGTTTAAGTTTTTGATTAGATAAGTGCCTTAGTCAAGATGTTGTCTTTTGTATGGAGGTTTTTGGAGAGGAACAGTCTTGGTACTTTTTTCGTTTTTCTCCAATTGGTATCAGTAGTTCTTATTTTTAGTAGGAACTCCATGCAGCGTTCTTTTGTGGCAGCACATGCATCAGCATTTAATGCCTTTGTGTCTGGCTACATAGATGAGGGGGCGAGTTATTTCAGACTGAAACAAGTAAATGAAGACCTGACAGCTCAGAATAAAATGCTCATGCAGCAGCTGTATGGTAAGAAAAAATCCGCTGAAGCCAAATTTGTCCATGTGGATAATACTCTTACAGAAGGTCAGTCTTACTCTGTGATGGATGCAGAAATTATCCAAAACAGTATAAATAGAAATAATAATTATTTCACGATTAACAGAGGAAGAAACCATGGTGTAGAACCTCAGATGGGGGTAATAGCTCCGCAGGGAATAGCGGGGATAGTTATCAATACAACGGCCAACTATGCTTTGGTTCAGTCTGTTTTGAGTGTAAATAATATTAAGATAAATACATCTCTAAAAAAATCTGATTTTTTTGGGACTTTGACTTGGGATGGAGAGGATACACGAGTAATGCACCTAAAAGACATTCCTAAATATGTTTCTGTAAAAGTGGGAGATACCGTAATTACTGATGGTAAGTCTTCTATTTTCCCAAAAGGAATCATGATAGGAAGAGTGGCTGGCTATGATGTGGATAGCAAAACAGGACATTGGGATATTTCTGTGGAGCTGAGCCAGAATATGGGACAGGTGCAGAAAGTTTTCGTGGTTAAAAACCTTAAGAAAACAGAATTAGAGGAGATAAAAGAGATTTTAGATGCTGTTGTAAAGGAAAATGATTAGTAGAAATATTTTGACAGATATTTTATTCATTGTAATATTGGTAATATTACAAGTTTTTTTGTTGAATAGAATCCTCATCATGGGCAAGTATCCGCCAATTGTCTATCCCATCTATGTGATGTTTTATCCTTTTTATAGGGATAAATTTCAGTTTTTAGGAACAAGTTTCCTGCTGGGGTTAGGGATGGATATGTTTTTGGGAACTTGGGGAATCAATGCCTTTGCAACTACATTGATGGCTTTTGTGAGAACCGTTATATTCAGGTCTTCGTCGGATTCTACATCAGATTTTTTCTCTTTCGAATCTTTGCAGTGGACGCAGTTTTTGGGTTTTATCCTTACTAATCTTTTTTTGCACCAGTTTTTGGTTCAGTTTATAGAGTATTTTAAGTTGAGCAGAGCGTTAGATGTGCTTATCAATATCTCTATAACCACTGCATATTCGTTTGTTTTTGTTTTATTTTATGTTTTAATATTTAAAATCAAGCAGAGAGTTTGAGACCATATTTTAAAATTCTAATTTCCCTAGGGCTTGTAGCTGTGATATTTGTCGCCAGACTGGCTTATTTACAGCTGTTTACGGATAGATATGCTCTCAATGCAGCCAATACATCTATCAAGATAGAATATATCATCCCTCAGCGTGGGGCTATTTTTGATAGAAATTCTAAACTATTGGTAGGAAACCAGCCCGCTTATGAAATATCTTATACGGAAGCCTTGATGAAACCTGATTTTGATATATTGGGTTTTTGTAAGTTGATGAATATCACCGAGGCGGATTATAATCATAAAATGAAGGAGATAAAGGCAGATAAGTATTTTTCTAAATTTACTCCGATGACTTTTATGAAGGATTTGAGCAGGGAAGATGTGGCAAGAATTCAAGAAATTATATTTAAATACCCAGCGTTTTCGGTTGTTTCCAGACCACAGAGAAAATATGAAGTTTCTACTTCGGGGAATTTGCTTGGATATACTAACCAAGTAAATGCTGCCTATATCAAAAAAGACTCTCTATACTATCTTCCTGGAGATATAGCGGGGATGAGCGGTATAGAAAAAGCCTATGAAAAGGTGCTCCGAGGCAAAAAAGGGATGAAATATATTCAGAAAGATATCAAACTTCGGAATATAGGTTCATATAAAAACGGAGAACTGGACAAGGAGATGATTTCTGGGAAGGATTTGGTTTTGACAATAGACTACGACCTCCAAAGAATGGCTCAGGAAATGTTGGTAAATAAGCGAGGAGCAATAGTAGCAATAGACCCAAATAACGGCGAAATCCTTGCTATGGCCACAGGTCCAGATATAGACCCAAATCTATTTACAGGTCCAGAAAAAACAAAAAATCTATACCGCCTACAGATGGATAGTATGAATAAGCCGATGTTTGACCGCTCTATTCAGGCGGCTTATCCACCAGGTTCTACCTTTAAACTTGTTACAGCGCTTTCCGCTATGCAGATGGGCGTGATGACTCCTACTACGATTTTCCCTTGTGGTGGTGGGTTCAATGTTTCTGGCGTTAGAATCAAAGGGCACGGAGGCGCAGACCCTCTTATACCATCGATCCAAGTTTCTAGTAACTGTTATTTCTCTTATGCTTATTTAGCAATGCTCAATAAATACCCAGGAAATCCAAGCAAAGGAGCAGATGAATGGGCGAAAATCATGCATAGTTTTGGACTTGGACAGTTTTTAAATAATGATTTGGCGGTTGGGTCAAAGGGGCTGATACCAGATGGAAAATTTTATGAAAAGAAATATGGTAAAAATTGGAAACCACTCCAAGCTGTTTTCAATGGAATGGGACAGGGCGAAATCCTTTTAACACCTATACAAATCGCTAATTTTACAGCCGCTATTGCGAATAGAGGTTGGTATTACACACCACATATTGTAAAATCTATTGACGGAAAACCTAATCCAGACAAGAGATTTAAAGTAAAAAATCAGACATTAGTAGACCCTAAACATTTTGAACCAGTGATAAGAGGAATGGAAGCTGTAGTTTTAAGGGGAACAGGGCGAGCTTTGAAATCAAATGACTTTACTCAGCTGGCAAAAACAGGAACAGCGCAGGTGCCACAGGGGAAAGACAACTCTATCTACACCATGATAGCACCAGCTGACAATCCTAAAATAGTAGTAGCAGCGGTGATGGAGCATGCTGGTTTTGGGGCAACTTGGGCGGGACCTGCCTGCACGGTGATAGCCGAAAAATATCTTTTAGGAGAGCTGAAACGAGAGCATCTTTATAAAAGGCTGACAGGAGCGAGTTTCATGGCTGAATATAACAGACAATGGGTAGTTCATTTGAAAAAAATAGGAAAATACGAACCTCCTAAGCCAGATTCTCTTGCAATGAAAAAGATACAAGACAGTCTGAAACTGCTGAACGAAAAAAATAAAGCAATAGATAATAAAAATAAACAAACTCAAAAAACACCATAATAGATATGAGATGGGCTGAAGGATTAGACAAAATAGGGCTGCTGCTCTACATCCTTATCGTTTTGTTTGGTATCGCTAATGTGTATAGTGTAAGTACAGATAGCGGTATAAAACAGGCGGTTTGGTTTGGTATCTCATTGTTTGTTATGATGATGATTTTGTTTGTCCGTGGAAGTGTTTTTGAGAGTTTGGCGCCGTTTTTTTATATTGTTGCGGTTGTTTTGCTCGTTGGGCTTTTTCCTTTAGGGAAAGAAATCAACGGACAGAGGAACTGGTATGTGTTTGGGCCGATAAGTTTGCAGCCAGTGGAATTTGTGAAAATAGCCATTGCCCTTATGATGTCTTCTTATGTAGGAAATCCTGATTTCAGCATGAAAAACGGAAGGTCATTATTGACTGCCTTTGCTATTATCGGTATTCCTGGGCTTTTGGTGTTGTTGCAGCCAGATGTTGGTTCATTGATGGTTTTCATGGCGTTTGTCATTGCTCTGTATCGTGAAGGACTTAGTGGATGGCTCTTTACAGCTGGTTTTTTGGTGGTAGGAGTATTTCTATTGTCATTGGTTTTTGAACCTTTATATATTGTAAGTGCAATCGTGCTTTTGACCTTATTAGGAGTTTATTTTAGTGGAATTCGATTCAGTTTTAGTACGATTTTTACACTTGTAGTGAGTGTTGGTATACTTGCAGGAATAAGTTTTGGTGCGCCTAAAGTAATGGAAAAACTCCCGAAGCACCAGAGAGAAAGGATAGAGGTTTTGTTTAAAGGAGAAAAAGCGTTCCGTGATACGGCAGGGTACAATTTGCTTTACTCTAAAACTGCGATAGGTTCTGGCGGACTTCTTGGGAAGGGCTACAAGGAAGGCTCTGTTACTCAGGGGCATTTCGTGCCGGAGCAGCGTACGGATTATATTTTCTGTACCGTCGGTGAGGAGTGGGGCTTCGTGGGGAGTTCTGTTTTGGTACTTCTTTATGCAGTGTATATAGGGCGGATTTATTTCTTGGCCGAACGCCAAAAGCCTGTGTTCAATAGAGTTTTCGGATATTGTTTTGCATCGATTTTGATGATGCACTTTGCTATAAATGTAGGGATGGTTATGGGGCTGTTCCCTACGGTGGGGATTCCGCTGCCTTATTTCAGTTATGGGGGAAGTTCCCTTTTGGCATTTTCTATAATGACTGCTATGTTTTTTAGGCTAAACTATGAGGATAGAAATAGTTTGATTTAAAAAACAAGAATATTTTCTAAAATTTTTATAAAGGGTATTTTTTTAAGGGGGTGTTAATGAGAAAAATAATATTTTTATTAACTTTGCCCTATAAAAACATACACTTATGTCAATATTAAGGTTTAGTGCATTAGAGAAATTACCTTTTATCAATTATAGAAAAGATAATTTTGTGGAAACTCCGCCCAAATTATCAGAATTATTCTGTGAAAATGTATTTTCCGAAGAGAAAATGCGTGAGTTTTTGACCAAAGAGGCTTTTACAGCCGTGATGGATGCCATAAAGAACGGAACTAAAATCCAAAGGTCAGTAGCAGACCAAGTGGCTCTCGGTATGAAAAACTGGGCGATGACCAAGGGTGTTACTCACTACACGCATTGGTTTCAGCCGTTGACAGGAACTACCGCAGAAAAACACGATACTTTTTTCACGCCGATAGGTGAGGGCAAAGCTATGGAGCGTTTTAATGGGGCAAACCTTATTCAGCAGGAGCCAGACGCTTCATCTTTTCCTAATGGAGGAATTAGAAATACCTTTGAGGCGAGAGGATATACCGCATGGGACCCTACTTCTCCCGCATTTATTATGGGAACTACCCTTTGTATTCCTTCTATTTTTATTTCCTATACAGGTGAAACATTAGACTACAAAGCTCCTCTTTTGAGAGCATTACACGCTGTGGATGAGGCAGCTACGGAAGTTTGTCAGTATTTTGATAAAAATGTAACCAAAGTTACGGCTACACTTGGCTGGGAACAGGAATATTTCCTTGTAGATTCGGCTCTTTTTAAGACCAGACCAGACCTTTTGATGACAGGAAAAACTCTTTTAGGGCACTCGCCAGCGAAAGGGCAGCAGCTGGAAGACCATTATTTTGGTTCTATTCCTACCCGTGTGATGAACTTCATGAAGGAATTAGAGATAGAATGCGTGAAACTGGGCATTCCTGTATCTACAAGACATAATGAAAATGCACCCAATCAATACGAGCTTGCGCCAATGTTTGAGGAAGCGAATGTGGCAGTTGACCACAATTCCCTATTGATGGATTTGATGGCGAGAATAGCGCATAAGCATCATTTTCATATACTTTTCCATGAAAAACCATTTGCGGGAGTCAATGGAAGTGGAAAGCATAACAACTGGTCGCTCTCTACCAATACAGGCGAAAACCTGCTGAGCCCTGGGAAAAACCCGAAAAAAAATCTTCAGTTTTTGACATTTTTTGTAAATGTGATTAAGGCGGTGAACGAATATGCAGACCTTCTTCGTGCAGGGATTGCTACTGCGGGGAATGACTATCGTCTGGGAGCGAATGAGGCGCCGCCAGCGATTATTTCTGTGTTTATCGGTTCTCAGCTTTATGGAGTTTTGGAGGAATTGGAAAAAGTGAGCGAGGGGAAACTCAGCGCTGATGAAAAATATGATTTAAAACTAAATGTAGTCGGCAAAATCCCTGAAATTCTGCTGGACAACACAGATAGAAACCGAACTTCACCATTTGCTTTCACTGGGAATAAATTTGAGATACGAGCGGTCGGTTCTTCAGCGAACTGCGCAGAGGCGATGACCATCATGAATTCCATTATGGCAAAACAGCTTCGTGTCTTTAAAAAGGAAGTAGATGCTTTGATAGAAGAAAAAGGACTGAAAAAAGATGAGGCTATTTTTAATGTACTGAGAGAATACATTAAGCAGTCTAAAAATATAATGTTCGAAGGGGACGGCTATTCCGAAGACTGGGTAAAAGAAGCCAAAAAACGAGGACTCAGCAATCTAAAAACCACGCCAGAGGCTTTGAAAAGAGAATTAGACCCGAAATTCATCAGTATGTATGAAGAAATGGGAATCTACACTCAGCGTGAAATAGAGGCAAGAAATGAAATCAAATTAGAAAAATACAGCAATATCGTAGGAATAGAGGCAAAAGTGCTGGCAGATGTCGCGAGAAACCACATCATTCCATCAGCATTGAAATATCAGAACAGATTGATAGACAATGTAAAAGGGCTGAAAGAAATCTACGGCGAAATAGACTTTAAACCTTTGGCGAAAGAGCAGATGAATCTCATTGAGAGGATTTCTCATAATGTCCACCAGATAAAAATAGGCGTGGATGAACTTTTGGATGCCAAACAAAGAGCGAAAGCCATAGAGGACAATCAGAAACAAGCAGAGGCATTTTGTCAGGAAGTGAAGCCGCTTTTCTCAAAAATACGAGAAGCATCAGATGCATTAGAAATGATGGTGGATGATGAGCTTTGGCCGATGACCAAATACCGCGAACTGCTCTTTACGAAATAAACAAACGCTCAGTGCAAGATTTTGTGCTGAGTTTTTTTAATAAAGATATAAAAACATGAATCAGAGAGAAAAACAATTACAATTTCATAAAAACTTGGCGACAGGGCTTCTTGTCTTGATGTTTGTCATCTACATAAGTATGGTGTTTTTGCAGAAAAAACATTCCGAACTTTCCTTTATAGGCTATGTGAAGGCTTTTTCCGAGGCTGCTATGGTGGGAGCTCTTGCCGACTGGTTTGCGGTAACGGCATTATTCCAAAAGCCAATGGGACTGCCCATTCCGCACACTAATTTGATAGAAGAGCGAAAGGTGGATATCGGAAATAATTTGGGAGGGTTTGTTGTAGAGAATTTTTTAAAATCAAAGCAAATTCGTTCTCATATTGAGAATATTATGGTATCTAAATATATGGTAGAATGGCTTTCCAAAGAAACCACTTCTGAAAAAATAGAAAACATCATAAAGGAAATGTCTTTGAATGTGATAGCCAGCCAGATGCTTGTAGAATTTTTGGACAAGGGAAAACATCAGAAATTATTTAGCCAGCTTTTTGAGAAAATAGAAATTTATATCTCTGAAAACCAAAATATAGTTCGGAGAGAAATAGACAATCAGTTTCCGCCGCTTATTCCATCTTTCATCAGAGAAGCGATTTCGGAAAAGGTGGTGGAAGGTTTGCAGGAATTTGTAATGAAAATTACCAGAGATGAAGCACATTCTGTAAGGCAGGAAATGACCACACAGCTCTATGATTTTGCTGAAAAACTGAATTCTTCTGAATGGGAAAATGAAATTTCTAAACTCCTGCAAGATAATGTAAATAAGCAGATTAGCGAATTTAAAACTAATGAAGAGTTTCAGAAAAAACTGGATGCTTGGTTTCAGAAGACAGCTTATAGATTTGCATTGAGAAATAAAACAAAAATAGGAGATTTTATCAGTGATACAGTCAAAAATTGGGAAGGAAAGGAGCTGAGCCAAAAGCTGGAAATGGAAGTAGGGAAAGATTTGCAGTTTATCCGAATCAATGGGACTTTGGTAGGTGGTATGGTAGGGCTGGTGATTTATGCTCTTACACAGCTTTTGTAGAAAAAACAAATCGGATATCCTTGGATATCCGATTTCGTCTAAAATAAATAAAATATAATGAAAAAACTAAAACTACTTTGGTTCTAACACACAGAATGGGATGATAATCTCTTCTAGGGAAATCCCTCCGTGCTGATAGGTGTCTTTATAATAATTCACAAAATGGTTGTAATTTTTAGGGTAAGCAAAGAATAAATTGTTCTTCGCAAAGATATATTTACTGCTCACATTTCCTTTCGGAAGGAATAGCTTTTCAGGATTTGTAATCGCCCAGACATCTTTGTCTTCATAGGTTAGACTTTTTCCTGTTTTATATCTTATGTTGGTAGAGGTTTCTCTATCACCCACCACTTTGCTTGGTTTTCTTACATAAATCATTCCATGGTCAGTAGTTATCACCAGCTTAAAGCCGTTTTCTGCTGCCAGTTTGATGATTTTGATAAGAGATGAATTTTCAAACCAATTGTATGTTAATGAACGGAATGTTTTATCATCTCTAATTAGCTGATCTACAATGGTGTTATCGGTTTTCGCGTGAGAAAGAATGTCTATAAAGTTATAAACAATCACCAATAAATCATTGTTTTTGTGCTGATTAAAATCTTCTAATATTTTTCGCTCAAAATCAGCGTTTAATATCTTAATATATTTTGAACTTTTCCCTTGCAGACCGAGTCTTTTCATTTGGTCTTTTAGGAAATCAAATTCAAATTCATTTTTGTTCCCATCTTCATTGTCATTGAACCATTTATCTGGAAATCTTTTTTCTATTTCCAAAGGCAACAGCCCTGCGAAGAAAGAATTTCTAGCATACTGAGTCGCCGTTGGTAAGATACTGTACAGATACTCTTCCGAAGTTTTATTGTAAAACTTAGTGAAAAGAGGTTCTACTACTTTCCATTGGTCATATCTCAAGTTATCTATCACCAAAAGAAGAACTTTGTCTTTTTCTATCTCTGGTTTTACTTTTTCCTTGAAAAGGGTGTGGTTCATCAGAGGCTTGTCATTTGAGTTAAGCCAATGTTCGTAGTTGTTTTCTATGAATTTAGCAAATTGGATATTTGCTTCTTCTTTTTGATTTTGAAGCAATTCTGAAAACTCACTATCAAAAACCTTATCAAATTTTATCTCCCAATTAAGGATTTTCTTATAATATTCTGCCCAGTCTTCATAATTATGAAGATTGGAAAGTTCCATGCTCAGATTTCTGAACTCCTGCTGATATTCAGAAATAGTCTGCTGTTCTACCAAAGTATCTTGCTCAAGATTTTTCTTTAGTGAAAGTAGAACTTGATTTGGGTTCACTGGTTTTAGAATATAATCTGCAATTTGTGAACCTATAGCCTGCTCCATGATGTGTTCCTCTTCATTTTTCGTTACCATCACTATTTTGATGGAGCTGTCCAAGTTTTTAATCATTGGAATGGCTTCTAAGCCAGATATGCCAGGCATACTTTCGTCAAGAAGAACGAGTGCGAAACTGTTTTCCTCTATCAGTTCCAAGGCCTCATTCACATTGTTGATAGGAGTAACACTGTAACCTTTGCTTTCCAAGAAAACAATGTGTGGCTTCAGCATCTCTATCTCATCATCTACCCAAAGTATTTTTGACATAATTTTTTCCACTAATTTTCTGTTTCCAAAAGTATGGAGAAAAAATATTAAAATTATACCAATGAAATGTTAATGTTTGGTTAAAGTTTTTTTATAATTTTACACGATAAAATCTTTTTATGGCTAATAAGTTGAAAATCATCAATGATCCAGTTCATGGATTTATAAAAATCCCGTATGAAATTATTTTTGATATCATGGAGCATCGCTGTTTCCAGAGATTGAGAAGGATTTCTCAAACGGGACTGCTGAGTTTGATTTTCCCAGGAGCTACCCACACTCGTTTTCATCATGCGATAGGCGCGATGCATTTGATGTTTAATGCACTAGAAATTCTGAAACAAAAAGACATGAAAATTTCTACGGAAGAGGAAAAGGGAGCGATGCTGGCTGTCCTGCTTCATGATGTGGGACATGGGCCTTTTTCTCATGCTTTGGAAAATATACTGATGGACAACTGGCATCACGAAAAACTTTCCCTTCTTCTGATGGAGCAGTTGAACGAGGAGTTTTCGGGCGAACTTACGATTGCGATACAGATGTTTCAGGGAAAATATCATCGTAAATTTTTTAATCAATTGATTTCCTCACAGCTTGATGTGGACAGGCTCGATTACCTCAAAAGAGACAGCTTCTACACGGGAGTTTCGGAAGGGAATATCAATACACAGCGGATTTTATCAACTCTGAATGTCCTTGATGATGAGCTGGTTTTGGATGAAAAAGGAATTTATTCCATTGAGCATTATCTCGTGGCGAGAATGTTCATGTATTGGCAGGTTTATTATCATAAAGCGGCGGTGTTGGCAGAAAATTTATTGATAAAAATAATGAACAGAGCCAAAACATTGGTTTCGCAAAATGTAAAAGTGGAGGCTTCTGAAAACCTCAAATATTTCTTGTATAGAGAGAGTTCTACACAGGCTACGGAGGAAGATATAGCGAGATTTATGGAGTTGGATGATACGGATGTGCTGCAAGCCATCAAATCATGGAAAAATCATGAAGATTTTGTACTTTCGTATCTTTGTAAAACGGTGATTAACAGAAAGTTTCCTAAAATCATTTACTCTTCTACGCCTTTTTCGGATGATTTGGTAAGGGAGAAAATAAGGGAAACTAATTTGTATTTTGGGATAGAAAACGGAGATTTACTCGTGGATAATATTGAAAGAAGTCTACTGCCTTATGATAAAACCAAACAGCCTATCTATCTCCTGCGAAATGATATGGAAAAAGTAGCATTGGAACAGGCAGGAAGCCAGATTTTATCGATGAATATCAATGAAAAAACAACGAGATATATTTTGTCCTTTCCAAAGGAGATTTCATGATTTTTTATGTTAAAAATATAAACAAATATAAATTTTTATTATACTAATAGGATTTTTCTTATCTTTGCACGATTATGGAGTTTACAGCTGCTGAAATTGCAGGTCTTATCAAAGGAAAAGTAATTGGAGACCAAGGAATAAAAGTTCATGGATTTTCCCCTATAGAAGAGGGAAGGCATGGACATTTGTCTTTTATTGCAAATGAAAAATTTGCACATTTTCTACACTCTACAGAGAGTTCTGTGCTTATTGTTTCGAAAAATCTTTTGAAAGAAGAAAATTACAAGCCAGTCATCATAGAAGTGGAAGATGCATATCTTGCGTTTCAGGTTTTGATGAATCTTTATCAGCAGATGACCGAAAAGAAAAAAGGAATAGAAGCGCAGAGTTTCATCCATGAAACGGCTGTTTTGGGAGAGGATGTTTATGTAGGAGCGTTCACTTATATTTCAGAAAAAGCGGTAATTGGTGATGGTGTCCAGCTTGCTCCTCAGGTTTTCATTGGTAAAAATGTGAAAATCGGTAAAAACTCTAAAATAGACAGCGGTGCGAAAATCTATGACGGCTGTATCATTGGAGAAAATTGTGTTGTCCATTCTAATACTGTGGTAGGAGGAGATGGATTCGGTTTTCAGCCTACACCAAACGGATATGACAAAATCCCACAGTTGGGAAATGTAATCATAGAAAACAATGTGGAAATAGGCTCTAACTGTAGTATTGACAGAGCTACCATAGGTTCTACCATTATAGGAGAAGGGACTAAAATAGACAACCTTATCCAAATCGCACACAATGTGAAAATTGGGAAAAATAATGTGATTGCTGCGCAGGCAGGAATTGCAGGTTCTACTACCATTGGCAATTGGAATATGATCGGTGGTCAAGTGGGAATTGTAGGACATATCAACATAGGAAATCAAGTAAAAATACAAGCACAGAGCGGTGTAAATAAGAATGTAAAAGATGGCGAGGCACTGTATGGAGCGCCAGCCATAGATGCAGGAGATTACCGAAGAAACTATGTGCATTTCAGAAACTTGACAGAAATAGTAAAAAGAATAAATCAATTAGAAAATAACTCAAAAGATAAAACTAATGAGTGATAAACAAAAAACTTTAAAAGGAGAAGTTTCCCTATCAGGAATAGGTCTTCATACAGGGAAAGAAGTGACCCTAACCATCAAACCTGCTAAGGAAAATACAGGGTATGTGTTCGTAAGAACAGACTTAGAGGGAAATCCACAAATAGAAGCAGATGCTAACTATGTGGTTTCTACTGATAGAGGAACTACATTAGAAAAATCTGGAGTTAAAATCTACACATGTGAGCATGTTTTGGCGGCATTAGTGGGGATGGATGTGGATAATGCTATCTTGGAGATGAATAATGCAGAACCTCCTATTATGGATGGCTCATCCAAGTTTTTTGTAGAAGCTATAGAGAAAGCAGGAGTGGTGGAGCAGGAGCAGCCGAGAGAGTATTTTGCTGTTACAGAGGTTGTTAGTTTCACTGACCCACAGACTGGTTCTGAGATTACCATTATCCCAGCGGATACTTATGAAGTAACTACGATGGTGGATTTTGGGACTAATGTTTTAGGAACTCAGAATGCTGTTTTGAAGAATATTTCTGATTTCAAAAATGAAATTTCTTCTGCTAGAACATTTAGTTTTTTACATGAATTAGAAATGCTTTTGGATGCAGGTCTAATCAAAGGTGGAGATATTTCTAATGCGATTGTTTATGTAGATAAAGAATTGACTCCTGAAACAGCTGAAAAACTTAAAAAAGCTTTTGGAAAAGATGATGTTTCCATTCAGCCAAATGGAGTTTTGAATAACTTGACTTTAAACTATCCAAACGAGGCAGCTCGTCATAAATTATTGGATGTTATCGGTGACTTGGCATTGACAGGAGTAAGATTAAAAGGAAAGGTAATTGCTAATAAACCAGGACATTACATAAATACAGAGTTTGCTAAAAAACTAAATAAAATATACAAAGCTCAAAAGAAGAAAAATGTTCCAAATTTTGATTTGAGTAAAGAGCCTATTTATGATATCAATGGCATTATGAGATTATTGCCGCACAGACCTCCGTTCTTGTTGATAGACAAGATTTTAGAACTGTCTGATAATCATATCGTAGGGCTGAAAAATATCACAATGAACGAACCGTTCTTTGTAGGACATTTCCCGAAAGAACCTGTGATGCCAGGAGTTTTACAGATAGAAGCAATGGCACAGATTGGGGGGATTTTGGTGCTCTCAAGTGTCCCAGATCCAGAGAACTATTCTACATATTTTGTGAAAATAGATAATGTTAAATTCAAAAAGAAAGTAATCCCAGGGGATACACTTGTCTTTAAATTAGAGTTGTTAGCTCCTATCCGTAGGGGAATAGTACACATGCAGGGGTATGGCTATGTAGGCGATAATGTAGTGGTGGAAGCAGAACTAATGGCTCAAGTAGCAAAAACAAAAATAGACTAAATGATTCATCAGCTTACAGCAGTAGACCCAAGAGCGAAAATTGGACAAAATGTTACCGTAGACCCATTTACCACCATAGCAGCGGATGTGGAAATAGGGGAAGGAACATGGATAGGTTCTAATGTTACCATTATGAATGGAGCAAGAATTGGTAAGAACTGCAGAATTTTTCCAGGAACTGTCATTGCTGCGATACCACAAGATTTGAAGTTTGATGGAGAGGAATCACAAGTTATCATTGGTGATAATACGACCATTAGAGAATGTGTAACGGTTAATAGAGGAACCAAGGCTTTAGGATATACTAAAATTGGGAATAATTGTCTAATCATGGCTACATCTCATATTGCTCATGACTGTGTTGTCGGTGATAATGCCATTATAGTAAATGGATGTGCGATAGGTGGACATGTGGAAATAGGCGATTATGCTATCATTGGTGGATTGAGTGCTGTGCATCAGTTCTCTAGAATAGGGAAACATGTAATCACAGCGGGAGGTTCTTTGGTTAGAAAAGATATTCCGCCTTATGTCAAAGTAGGAGGAGAACCGCCTGTTTATGCAGGAATCAACTCGGTTGGGCTTAGAAGAAGAGGAATTTCTAATGAGAAAATTTTGGAGATTCAGTCCATTTATAGAGTGATTTTCCAAATGGGAATGAATGTATCTCAAGCATTGGCATATGTAGAAAAAGAAGTATTGTCTACGCCAGAAAGAGACGAAATTGTGCAATTTATACAGTCATCTCAGAGAGGAATCATCAGAGGCGGCAGCACGAAAAAAGAGGAAGAAGATAATCAAGATTAAAAATAATTAGAATAAAAAATGGCAACAACAGCTGATATTAGAAAAGGACTTTGTATAGAGTTTAACCATGATATTTATAAGGTAATAGAATTCCTTCATGTAAAACCAGGGAAAGGTCCAGCTTTCGTAAGAACAAAATTAAAATCAGTAACGAATGGAAAAGTATTAGACAATACTTTTTCAGCTGGTCATAAAATCGATGAAGTTAAAGTAATTACGCGTAAATTCCAGTATCTTTATGATGATGAGAATGGATATCATTTCATGAACAATGAAGATTTTTCTCAAATCTATCTAAATAAAGAAATGATAGAAAACGCTCAGTTTATGAAGGCTGGAGAGGAAATCACTGTAATTTTGAAAGAATCAGATGAAACGCCTCTTTCTGCTGAACTTCCTGCAACAGTATTTTTGGAAGTGACAGAAGCAGACCCAGGTGTGAAAGGAAACACAGCAACTAACGCCTTGAAAAACTGTATAGTAGAAACAGGCGCTAGAGTTTTGGTTCCGCTATTCATAGAGCCAGGAGATAAGATTAAAGTAAATACAGAAGACGGCTCTTATTTAGAGAGAGTTAAATAAATTTATATAACTACTATGAAATTTCCTAAAGTTCAGACATTAAAACAAATAGCAGAAATTATCGATGCTAAATACATTGGAGCAGATGATTTTCCTATTTCTGGAACGAACGAAATTCATAGAGTAAAATCGGGAGAGATTGTTTTTGTAAATCATCCTAAATATTATGAAAAGGCTTTAAATTCTGAGGCGACAGTTATTCTCATTGACAAAGAAGTTGATTGTCCACAGGGAAAAGCTCTTTTGGTTTCGGATGACCCATTTAGAGATTTTAATAAAATCAATGCTCATTTCACTCCAATACAGACATTTAAAACTTGCGGAGAAAATGTAAAAATAGGGAAAAACAGCCAGATTCATTCTTCTGTAGTCATAGGAAATGATGTGGAGATAGGAGAAGAATGCATCATCATGCCAAATGTGGTGATAGGCGATAGAACTAAGATAGGAAATCGCTGTATTATCCAGTCTGGGACAGTTCTTGGAGGAGATGCGTTTTATTACAGAAAACTGCTAACAGGATATATCAAGATGCTTTCTGTAGGAAAGGTAGTTTTAGAAGATGAGGTGGAAATAGGAGCGAACTGCACTATAGACAGAGGTGTTACAGATACTACAATTATAGGAGAAGGAACAAAGATGGATAATCAAATCCAGATAGGACACGATACTATCATTGGAAAGAGATGTCTGATTGCATCACAGGTTGGGATTGCGGGATGTTGTAATATAGGTAATGATGTTACCATCTGGGGGCAGGTAGGAGTTTCCTCTGACATTACAGTAGAAGATGAAGTGGTTATTTTAGCAACTTCGGGGGTTTCAAAAGATTTGAAAAAAGGTAAAACTTATTTCGGAGCACCAGCGGAGGAAGCCAAGGAATATTACAAAAAACAAGTAAAAATTACTCGATTGATACAAGGATAATAAAAAAATGTTACTTTTGTACTTTGAATTAGAAAAAATAAAATTGTTAAATAAAAATAAAAAATTATGAAAAAACTATTATTAGGAAGTTTTTTGGTGTTTTCAAGCCTTATGTCAGCACAGCTTTCTTTACAGTTGGAAAATACTAGAATAGGGGTGATAGGAGGACCTAACTATTCCAGAGTAAGAAATGCCCATAACCCTTCTGCGGCAAGATATTCATTCTATGGAGGGCTTTTAGCATTGATCCCATTAGATTTTGAAAATCAGTTTTATATTCAGCCACAGGTAGAATATTTGTCAGCAGGTGAAAAAGGAGAAGGCTCTACACTTTATGCGAACAACTATATCAGTGTTCCTATTTATTTTAAAGGATATTTCACAGAAGGAAGACATTCTTTATTTGCATTTGCAGGACCTAGATTTGCTTTCTTGCTTAATCAAAAAGTTGAGAATCCATCTAGCCCTCTTTATGTGAAAGAAAAGATGGGTAAAGCAAGAGGTTTCGATTTTGCTTTATCAGGAGGTGTAGGATATAGTATAAACAGAAAATTCGAGATACTTGCTCGTTATGATTTCGGTTTGTCTAGTGTTTATCCAGACCTTGTAGAATCTTGGACAGGAAACCCGAATGTGTATAGAAAAAAATCTCAGCATATCTTGAGTGCAGGGGTAAGTTACATCTTTGGAGAATAATAAAAGATAAAAATAAAAAAAGCAACTCTATTTTAGGGTTGCTTTTTTGTTGTTTTTAAATGAGAAAATTAGTGTACATCTATCCCATCGAAATATATTTCTGTAATCGCGGTGTCATTATATTTGCTTCCTTTGTAGACTTCTAATATTTCAAATTTTAAAACCAAATCTGTTCCGTTTTTGTTGTGACCGAGTGTTCCCACTGAGAAATATTGATCGGTTCGGCTATCTTTTAAATTTAAAATTCCGAAAGGAACACCATTTACATAGAGTTTTAATTTTTTCACACGGTTGTTATTTTTCCATGTTTCTTCGGATTTCATGTATCCATTAGAAATAATAATTTCTGTAATCCTAGGGCTGTCATTTTTGAAATAATATTCTAAATATTCGCCGATGCCCTCATCTTTTTTGCCTTCTACCCAAGCGGTCTTGTAGCTTAAATCATTTGCAAATTCGGCTTTGTAGGAATCTCCAAGTGATGATGAAGCCTTTATTTTGTAATTTCCACCGCCGCAGTACCAGCTGCACCCGCTATCGATGATGTCCCAAGCGTTTTCCACTACTTCGCCATATTTTTCAAGGAGGATATTTAGTTCTTTTTGCTCTGAAGCCGTGGGAGCTTTCTTCTGTAAAAGTTCATTTTGTCGGTTGATTTCCTTTTCTCTTTTTGCGCTGAGGTCAGGCTTTACCACTTTTTTAGGGTAAAAATTTTTGATTTGGCTTTGTGCTGTCCCTCCGCAGAGTAGGGCAAGAATTAGTAAATATTTCATATTTAATATATTAGTTAAAAAAGTTCGCCTAAATTTTTTGGTTGTGAAATGCCCAAATGTCGGTAGGCTTTTTCGGTAACTTCCCTTCCTCGCGGTGTTCGGATGATGAATCCTTCCTGAATGAGGTAGGGTTCATACACCTCTTCCAAGGTTTCGGCATTTTCTCCAATAGAAGTAGCTAGCGCGGATATTCCCACGGGTTTCCCTTTGAAATTTTCTATCATTACCCGCATGATTTTATTGTCCATGTCATCAAGTCCATATTCATCGACATTAAGTGAATTAAGGGCAAATTTAGCGATGTTAAGGTCAATCTCTCCATTGCCTTTTATCTCCGCAAAATCCCTCACTCGGCGGAGCAGGGCGTTGGCTATTCTCGGTGTTCCTCGGCTTCTTCGTGCGATTTCAAGGGCAGCGTTTTCATAAATAGGAACGCCCAGAACTCTTGCGCTTCGCTCGATAATCATTCCCAAAAGCTCCACATTATAGTATTCCAATCTGCTCTGAATCCCAAATCTTGCCAGCATGGGCTTGGTAAGCATTCCGCTTCGGGTCGTTGCTCCGATTAGAGTAAATGGATTTAGTCCAATCTGAACAGAACGGGCATTAGGGCCTGTTTCCAGCATGATGTCGATTTTAAAATCCTCCATCGCAGAATATAGATATTCCTCTACGATGGGCGATAGACGATGGATTTCATCGATGAAAAGAACATCGTTTTCCTCTAAATTAGTCAGGATTCCTGCCAGACTGCCTGGTTTGTCGAGCACAGGGCCAGAGGTTACTTTGCAGTTTACGCCCAGTTCGTTGGCGATGATATGCGAAAGTGTGGTTTTCCCAAGCCCAGGAGGCCCGTGCAGAAGCGTGTGGTCTAATGCCGTTCCTCTGTTTTTGGCGGCGGCAACGAACACTTCTAGGTTGTCTAGTGTTTTTCTCTGTCCTGCAAAATCTTTGAAGCTCTGCGGGCGGATTTTTTCCTCTTGTGAAAGTTCTTCGGAGGAGTAATTCTCTTTATCTGGATGCAAAAAATCAGGCATTTTTAATCTATTTGAAAACCAAAGATAGAGATTTTTTTTGACCAATTGATAAATTAAATCATTGTTTAAATTTAAACAATGTTGGATTTGTTAAATTTAATTTGGTTTTAATTCTTTAATTTAAAGATATTTAATATTGTTTTAAAATTCAAACAAATATTGTTTTTGAAAAAATGTTTAAAATTAAAGAAATAATATTTTTATATTTGCACCTTCAAAATAAAAGTGAAAACGAGAAACATGAGAAAAATTTTGTTACCAATAACATTATTGGCGGGAACCTTAGCTTATGCAGGAGGGTTCAGAGTATCGCTACAGGGAGTGAAGCAGTTGGCTATGGCGCACACGAGTGCCCATGCAGAGGATGCGAGTGTAGCTTTTTTTAATCCAGCAGGGATGTCTTTCATTCCAAGTAAACTGAGTGTGGTAGCTGGTGGTTTTGGAGTGGCAAGTAAAGTGACATACCAAAATCTAGACACAGGAGAGACTTATTCTACCGAAAATCCTTTGGGAACGCCTATTTATGCGGCTGTAGCGTATAAGGTGGTGGATAATGTTTCTGTGGGATTTAGTTTTACTACGCCTTTCGGAAGTACGGTTCAGTGGCCAGAAAAATGGACAGGAGATGAAATCGTGACTAAAATGAGTTTGAAGAGTTATTTCTTCCAACCTGCAGTTTCTGTGAAGATGGCGGATTGGATGTCAGTGGGTCTGAGCTATATGTATGTAAAAGGACAAGTGGACTGGGATAAGAAACTTAATAAATTTAATGGTAGTTTAAACCTAAAAGACGATAAAGCTAGTGGGCATGGTCTAGGATTGGGATTCTATTTTAGACCAACGGATAAGCTTGATGTAAGTGTTGCATACCGTTCGCCTGTAATTGTGAAGGCTAATGATGGTGTTGTGAGTTTTAATGTGTCTTCGGCATTGTATTCAGCATTGAAAGTAGATACTAATGGTCAGGATAAATTTAAAGCAGAACTTCCATTAGTAGAAGAATATACGATAGGAGCTACATATAGAATCACTCCAAAATGGCAGGTTTCAGCGGATTTTAACTATACAGGATGGTCTCGCTATGATGCTTTGACACTTGATTTTGAAAACGCACTTATAGGAAATCAAAAAGATAAAACAGTATTAAAAAATCTTAAAAACTTTAAGAATACACAGACTTGGCGTTTTGGAACACAGTATCAGTTTACTGACATGATTGCTGGGCGTTTAGGATATTACTATGACCAGTCTCCATATGAGGATAAGGATTTCATTCCAGAAACTCCATCTTTTGATAATAATGTTATAACGGCTGGTATTGGGCTGAAGTTTAATAAATTTAATGTTGATATTTCTGGAGGATATGCATTTATGAAGAGAAGAAATAGTATGAATGATAATTTAGGATTTTATGGACAGTTGAAATCCAAAGCAGCATATTTCGGTCTTGGATTATCTTATAACCCTTTTTAATTTGAAATCATGAAAAAAGTATTTATATCATCAATGGCCGTTTTGGCTGTTTTGTCAGTTACAAGTTGTAAAACTGATTTTGAAACCGATGTGGCGGATATCGCGGTAACTAGCGGAGAAGCAGATTTTAGTAAATATGTAGCTCTTGGAAATTCCTTGACTTCTGGATATAGAGATGGGACAGTGTATTTAGACGGGCAGCTGGAGTCTTATCCTGCGATGATTGCAGAGCAGATGCAAAAAGCAGGAGGAGGAACATTTACTCAACCTTTAGTGCCAGATAATATCGGTGGTTTCGCTAATATACCAGGGTTTAAAGGAAAATTAACTCTTCAAGTGGTGAATGGAGCATTGACTCCAGTGTATTCTACGGCTGTTAGTACATTAGATAGATTGACAGGAACATACAATAATATGGGAGTGCCTGGTGCTAAGTCTTTCCATTTGGTGGCGAATGGCTATGGAAACATGGCTGGGCTGACAACAGGAACAGCAAACCCATATTTCGTGAGATTTGCGTCTTCTTCTACAGCGAGTGTTTTAGAGGATGCGATGGCTCAGAATCCTACATTTTTCTCTCTTTGGATAGGAAATAATGATGTGCTTTCTTATGCGACTTCAGGAGGGGTAGGAACGAACCAAACAGGAAACACCAATCCAAGAACATATTCTTCTAATGACATTACAGACCCTAATGTTTTAGCGGGGTCTATCAAAGCTGTTTTAGAAGGGATGAAATCAGTGGGAGCAACTAAAGGGGTGATAGCAAACATCCCGAATGTGACTTCTATTCCTTTCTTTACAACGATTCCGTATAATGCTGTTCCATTGGATGAAGCTTATGCTACAGCATTGAATACTCAGTTGGTAGGAAGATTAAAACCTGTTTTGACTGCTTTGGGGCAAGGAGATAGATTGAAAACATTGGTAGTTGGGCAAAATCCATTATTGATAAAAGATGAAACTTTGACTGATTTATCAGCTCAAATCACGGCGGCTTTGACAAGAAATGGTGTTTCTGCTGCTGAGGCGGCTTTCATTGGGATTACCTATGGACAGGCTCGTCACACTACGAGTGAAGATTTGATATTATTATCTACAAAACCTGTTATCAATTCTAAAGTAACTGGAGTTTCTGAGCAATTTAATAAACTAGGAATTACTTATCCTTTGGAAGATAAATATGTATTGACGAAATCAGAAGTAGCGCAGGTTCAGACAGCGACTAATGCTTATAATACTCAAATAAAGGCTTTAGCAGAGGCTTATGGATTGGCTTTTGTAGATGCTAATGCTAAAATGGTAGAGCTGGGCAAAAACTCTGGAATTCAGTACAATGGAGTGAATTATTCCACTACATTCGTTACAGGAGGTTCGTTTTCACTGGATGGCGTACACCTTACAGGAAAGGGATATGCGGTGATTGCTAATGAATTTATCAAAGCTATCAATGCTAAATATAAATCCAACTTACGCCAAGTAAATCCAAATAACTATTCGGGAGTGAAGTTTCCATAACTTTTTTATAAGTTAAATAAAAACCGCTTGATATTTTTCAAGTGGTTTTATTTTTATTAAATTTGCAGCTCTCAAAAAACTCAAATTAAACAATGGCTTCTCAAACATCTTATTTATTCAGCACTAGAACCAGTAGACAGTTAGCTGAAAAAATTGCTCATTATTATGGGCAGGAACTAGGAAAAATCAATTTTCAAGAGTTTAGTGATGGTGAATTTGAGCCTGTTTTAGACCAGTCTGTAAGAGGTGGAAGGGTCTTTTTAATAGGTTCTACATTTCCTCCAGCGGATAATCTTTTAGAGCTTCTCCTTATGATAGATGCGGCTAAAAGAGCTTCTGCAAAGAATATTACGGTGGTTCTTCCATATTTTGGTCTAGCAAGACAAGACAGAAAAGACAAACCGAGAGCTCCGATAGGCGCGAAATTGGTTGCAAATCTTCTAACAACAGCGGGAGCAACTAGAGTGATGACTATGGATTTGCATGCAGACCAGATTCAAGGTTTTTTCGAAATTCCAGTAGACCATCTTTATGCATCGGCTATTTTTGTGGAGTATATTAACTCTTTGAATTTGGATAATTTGACTATAGCATCGCCTGATATGGGAGGAGCTAAAAGAGCTAAAAACTATGCAAACCATTTAGGAGCAGAAGTTACCATTTGCTACAAAGAGAGAAAGAAAGCGAATGAAGTGGCAGAAATGACCCTCATTGGTAATGTAGAAGATAGAAATGTGATTTTGGTGGATGATATGGTGGATACAGCAGGAACACTCTGCAAGGCTGCGGATATCATCATGGAGAGAGGAGCAAAAAGTGTAAGAGCTATCGCTACTCACGGAGTGCTTTCTGGAAAGGCTTATGAGAATATAGAGAAGTCTAAATTGCAGGAAATTATCATCACAGATTCAATTCCTCTTAAAAACAATTTGTCATCTAAAATAAAAGTGCTATCTTGCGCCCCGTTATTTGCAGATGTGATGAATCTTGTTCATAACAAGAAATCCATCAATGACAAGTTTATATTTTAAAATAATTAAATTTTTTATAAAATGAAATCTATTACAATTCAAGGACAGAAAAGAGAAAGCGTGGGTAAAAAATCTACAAAAGCTCTACGCGATGCTGAATTAGTTCCTTGTGTTGTTTATGGAGGTAAAGAACCATTACATTTCTCTACAGAAGAGAAATCTTTCAAAAACTTGGTTTACACTCCTGAGGCACACACGGTATCTATTGAGGTAGGTGGACAGACTATTCCAGCAGTATTACAAGACATTCAGTTTCACCCAATTACAGACAGAATCCTTCATGTGGATTTCTACCAATTGAGTGCTGACAAACCAGTAGTAATGGAAGTTCCTGTGAAAATTACAGGTCGTGCTAAAGGTGTTGTAGCGGGTGGTGTTCTTAGACAATCATTCAGAAAACTGAAATTAAAAGCAGTTCCTGCTAATTTACCAGATGAAATCGTGGTAGATGTGACTCCACTTAAAATTGGTAACAAAATTTATGTGGGAGATATCAAAAATGATGCGTACACATTCTTACATCCAGACAATGCCGTAATCGCAGCTGTGAAGATGTCTAGAAATGCGATGAAAAATGCAGGTGCTGCAGGAGCAGACGATGAAGATGATGAATAAAATAATCTTTTCATAAGTTTAAAACAAAAGGCTGTCAATTTTTGATGGTCTTTTGTCTTTATTAACATAAATCAATTTTCAATAAAATAAAAACTTATACTTTTGCTTCATAAATTTTAAAAAATAAAAATATGAAAATATTAGCATTTGCAGCAAGTAATCATTCCAACTCTATCAATAAACAGTTGGTTTCTTATATTTCAAGTAAATTTGAAGGGCATGATGTAGAACTTCTTGACATTAACGATTATGAGATGCCTATTTACAGCATAGACAGAGAGGTGAGCGGTGGTGTTCCTAAGCTGGCAGAAGATTTTGCGGCGAAAATAGATGGAGCAGATTTGCTTATTATTTCCTTGGCGGAATATAATGGTTCTTATTCAACAGCTTTCAAAAATATTTTTGATTGGATATCAAGAATTCCAAACAGAAGTGCTTTTGGTGATAAAAAAGTTTTCCTTACGGCTACGGCTCCAGGTCCGCGAGGAGGTCTTACAATCTTGGAAACCGCAAAGGCAAGATTCCCATACAATGGAGGCGATGTGATAGAGGATTTTTCTCTTCCAAATTTTTCTGAAAATTTTGATTTTGAAAGAGGAATAATCGATGAAGAAAAGAAAAAGGAACTGGAAGCGAAAATAGAAAAAGTAAAACAAGTTCTCATAAATTAAATATTTAAATAGCGGTCTCAATGGGCTGCTATTTAGATTTCTAAACCGAAATAAATTAAATAAATTTTATTTTTTACTGATAAATTATTACCTTTGTCTGCTCAATTAGTTATTATTATGAAATTTATTGTCACAAGTGGCGAGTTACAAAAAGCTTTAAATACGGTAAGTGGTGTGATATCTAGTTCACAATCTAGGCCGATATTGGAGAATTTTCTTTTTGAGTTAGAAAATAATTTGCTTAAAATCACAGCATCAGACGGAGAGACTACTCTTTTGACATCTTTGGCGGTTAAGTCAGAGAGTAATGGCAAAATAGCAGTTCCTGCTAAGATGTTCCAGGATGCGATAAAAACATTTGGTGATCAGCCTCTTACTTTTTTGGTGAAACCAAATGAAAATGGAGGAGGGCTTTTGGAAATTTTAGATGAGAAGGATAACTATTTCATAGCGTTGGACAATGCAGAGGAATATCCTGAATTGGCTGAGTTTAGTTCTTCACAAAAAGTTACTATTTCATCAGGAGTTCTTGCGGAAGCTCTTTCTAAAACACTTTTCGCGACAAGTAATGATACGCTTCGTCCTGTGATGACAGGAGTATTTTTCCAGTTTGGAGAAGAGGAGGCTAATTTTGTAGCAACGGATTCTCATAGATTGGTGGTTTATAAAAGAACAGACATTAAAAATAGTGAGCCGATGGAGTTCATTATGCCTAAAAAACCACTGAGTATCTTTAAAAATATTCTGACAAGTTCAGATGATGAGGTGGTTATAGAGTTTAATGAAAACATGGCGAAGTTTTCCTTCAAGGAGCATGTATGGATTTGTCGTTTGATAGATGGAAAATATCCTAATTATAATGCAGTAATTCCTAAGGAAAATCCTAATGTGCTGACTATAAACAGAACACTTCTATTAAGTTCTATCAAAAGGGCTTCTATTTTTGCTAGCAAATCTACCAGTCAGGTAAGATTTAAGTTGTCAGGAAATATTCTTTACCTTCATGCAGAAGATACAGAATATGCGAATAAAGCAGAAATGCAGATACCATGTGACTACTCAGGAGAGGATATCAATATAGGATATAGTTCAAAATTTCTGACAGAAATGATAGCGGTTCTAGATTCGGAGGATATTATCATGAGAATGTCCCAAGCGAATAGACCAGGGATTGTAGAACCAGCGGACGGACTGGATGAGGAAGAGCAAATACTCATGCTGTCAATGCCAGTAATAGGTTTAAATTAACAAAATGAAAATAAACGAGATGTAGAGTAAAAGACCTTTGCATCTCCTTTTTTAATATTTATATTTCAATGAAGATTTCAAATAATTGGCTTAAAGATTACATTAGTACAGATTTAAATTCAGAAAAAATAGGAACTTACCTCACGGATATAGGTTTGGAAGTAGAGGGGATAGATAAATTTGAAACTATCAAAGGAAGTTTGGAAGGCATCGTTGTAGGTAAGGTTTTAACTTGTGAAAAACATCCAAACGCCGATAAACTAAGTAAAACCACTGTAGATGTAGGAAATGCTACAATTCTAAATATCGTCTGTGGAGCTCCTAATGTGGCTGCAGGACAGATAGTTGCGGTGGCTGTGGTAGGGACAACTTTGTTTGATAAAAACGGAGGTTCTTTTACGATTAACAGAACTAAAATCAGAGGCGAGGTTTCAGAAGGGATGATTTGTGCAGAGGATGAGATAGATTTGGGCAACAGCCATGATGGAATTATGGTTTTGGATGAAACTTATGAAGTAGGAAAACCTTTGGCGGATTATTTTGATATTCAGCAAGATGAAGTTTATGAAATAGGGCTGACACCTAATAGAACCGATGCGATTTCGCATTATGGTGTAGCGAGAGATTTACACGCATTTTTGACTTGTAATGGAATAGATTCTAAACTTGTTAAAATGGAAACTTACGCCGCTGAATCAGAAGGAGAGCATAATTTTTCTGTTGAAGTAGAAAATAATGATTTGGCGCCGAGATACATTGGTGCTGTTTTGAAAAATATAAAAGTAGGAGAATCTCCAGAATGGCTGAAAAACAGGTTGAAAGCGATAGGACTTTCACCAATAAATAATGTGGTGGATGTTACCAACTACATTCTTCATGCTTATGGACAGCCGCTTCATGCTTTTGATTTAGATAAAATTGGAGGAAATAAAATAACGGTAGGAAACAGCCCGAAAGGAACGAAATTCACCACACTGGACGGAGTTGAGAGAACACTGAACGGAGAGGAAATCATGATAAAAGATGGAAACCAGAAACCGCTTTGTATTGCTGGGGTTTTTGGTGGGCTGGACAGCGGAGTTTCCGAGCAGACACAGTCTATTTTCTTGGAAAGTGCTTACTTTAATCCTGTTGCTGTTCGTAAAGGGGCTAAATTCCACGGACTAAATACTGATGCTTCTTTCCGTTTTGAGAGAGGAGTAGATCCTAATAATACTAAAACTACTATTTCCTTGGCAGTGAAATTGTTACAGGAATTGACAGGAGCAACATTGGTAGGGGATTATATAGAGCATTATCCTGAAAAAATAAAACCTCATAATGTGATTTTTAGATATTCTAAATTGGATCAAATTTTAGGAATAAAAATCCATAGAGGAAAAGTTAAAGAAATTTTGAAATCTTTGGAAATAGAGCCTCTTAACGAAATTGCTGATGGATTGGAGCTTTTGGTGCCGAATTACAGAGCGGATGTTACCAGAGAGATAGATGTGATAGAGGAAATCCTTAGAATTTATGGGTATAATAAGATAGATGCTCCGCAGAAAATTTCCTTTACGCCAGTGAAATTGAGTTTTGATGACCAAGATGGATTAGAAAACGAGTGGGTAAGGGCGCTTCAGGCGAATGGATTTTATGAGGTGATGAACAATTCCCTTACTTCGGTGGAAGATGAAACGGATGCTGTGAAACTGCTAAATCCATTGAGCAATGATTTGGCGTTTATGAGAAAATCTTTGCTGGAAGGACTTTTGGATAATGCTGTTTATAATATCAACAGAAAAAATGCGGATATTAAGTTTTTCGAGTTAGGAAAAATTTATCATAAAAAGGAAAAATACGAGGAGAGAAAACAGCTGGCGATTTTAGTTTCGGGAAGAAATCATTCTGAAAACTGGCTTCTTCCGAAAGGAAACACAAGTTTTTATCATCTAAAAGCGTATGTTTCTCTTGTTTTAAGTAAGTTGAATTTTGATATTGTTGAAAAACCATTGCAGGATGGTCGTTTTTCCGATGCGATAGAATTTTCAGTTGAAGGAAAAACCGTTGCAAGGCTCGGAAAAGTAAGTCCGAAAATGCTGAAAAAATTTGACATAGAACAAGAAGCTTTCTATGCAGAAATAGAACTTGAAGAATGTCAAAATCTTCGTAATACAGAGAATTTACGTTTCAAAGACATTCCTAAATTTAATAAAACAAGAAGGGATTTGGCGTTGTTAGTAGACAAATCTGTACTATATACACAGCTCTATAATGCTGCTAAAAACAATAAATCTCCATTCTTGAAGAACATCAATTTGTTTGATGTGTATGAAGGGAAGAATCTTCCAGAGGATAAGAAATCTTACGCATTGAGTTTTGAACTTTTGAATGAAGAAAAAACGATGGAGGAGAAGGAGATAGCGCAGGTAATGGAATCTTTGGTGAATGTTTTCAAGAAACAGTTTAATGCGGAACTCCGCTCATAAATACACAAATTATGAAAAAAATAATTTCACTAACAGCCGTGCTTGTCTTGTCATTATCTTGTTCCAACGCATCTGTTGCAGGGAAAAAAGAAAGTGTGCAGTTGAACAATACTAGTTGGGTTTTAGAGGAAAATTCTAAGACAAACTCTGGAATTACTCTAGAAATAGCAAAGGGCAGAGTATCAGGTTTTTCTGGGTGTAATAATTATTTTTCGGAATTAATTACAAACCCAAAAGGAACTTTTCAAGTAAAAAGTATAGGAGCAACACGAATGCTTTGTGATAACATCTCTGTGGAAGAAGATTATCTGAATTTACTTGAAAAAGTGAATAAATATGTAATCAGTGAAACCTCTTTGGAGTTGTATAAAGACAATGTTTTGTTATTGAAATTTAAAAGAAAGTAACTTTTTTTGATAGATAATTTTGTTGTTTTAGAAAAAAAAAGTACTTTTGCAAACCTATTATGGACAAATATAGAAACTATGACATCAGTTTTTCTGGTCTAAAGCAAGGAAAACATGAGTTTGAATTCTGTGTTGATCAGCGGTTCTTTGATTTATTTGAGGCTGAAGAAGAATTTGAAAATGCCAAAATAGTTAGTAAAGTTTTACTTGAAAAACATTCTACTTTTTTGGATTTTGTAATTTCTGTTTCGGGAACAGTGGATTTGACTTGTGATATCAGCAATGAAAAATTCCAGTATCCAATAAACAATGAAATAAAATTCTTGGTAAAGTTCGGAGAAGAATATGATGATAGTAATGAAGATATTATTACAATTCCTCATCACTATAGCGAGTTCAATATCGCTCAGTTTACCTACGAAGCAGTGGTTCTTGCTATTCCTATGAAAAAAGTATCTCCTGCTGCATTAGAAAACGAAGAATTCCAAGACTTGCTGGATAAATTCAGTCCTAAAATAAATGAAGAAAAAGCCGATGATGAAGAAATAGATCCAAGATGGGAAGCGTTGAATAAATTGAGAAAATAAAAGTTAATATAAAAAGCTAAAAATTATTAGAAATGGCACATCCTAAAAGAAGACAGTCATCTACAAGAAGAGATAAAAGAAGAACTCACTACAAAGCAGTAGTTCCTCAATTGGCAAAAGATGCTACAACAGGTGAATTACACCTATATCACAGAGCTCACTGGCATGAAGGAAAACTTTACTACAGAGGTAAAGTAGTTCTTGAAAAAGAAGTAGAATCTGCAGAATAACGATAGGTTTTTGGTAAAATACCCAAAAATCACGGTAGAAATATAGAACCATTCTTTTTACAAAAGTGAATGGTTTTTTGTGTTTATTTACTATATTTGAATAATAAAATTATTTTTTATGGATATTAAAGACTTACAAAACCTTATTAAATTTGTTTCAAAGGCTGATGTAGCTGGAGTGAAATACAAAACTAAGGATTTTGAAATCAATATTACCAATCATACATTTGGTACGGTGGTGACAACGCCACAGATGACACAAGTTCAACCAGTGGTAAATGCTACTCCTGTTGCACAGCCAGAGGAGGAAACTTCTGCAAACTCAGCAGAATCTGCAGAAAATGGTAAATATATTACAATAAAATCTCCTATCATTGGTACTTTCTATAGAAAACCAGCTCCAGACAAAGAACCTTTCGTGAGTGTAGGAAGCGAAATCACAGAAGGAACAGTGGTTTGTGTTGTAGAAGCTATGAAGTTATTCAATCAGATAGAGTCTGAAGTGAGTGGAAAAATCGTAAAAATTTTGGTGGATGATGCATCTCCTGTAGAGTACGATCAGCCATTATTCTTAGTAGACCCATCATAAATTACTCTATTTATTGTAATTGATAAACAGAAAAACAATGTTTAAAAAGATATTAATTGCCAATCGTGGAGAGATTGCGATGAGAATTCTCAGAACTTGTAAAGAGATGGGAATCAAAACAGTAGCAGTCTACTCAATCGCGGATAAAGACAGTCTGCATGTAAGATTTGCGGATGAAGCGGTATGTATAGGTCCTGCGGCGAGTAAGGATTCTTATCTGAAAATTCCTAACATCATTGCAGCTGCAGAAATTACGAATGCAGATGCCATTCACCCTGGCTATGGATTTTTGGCTGAAAATGCTAATTTTTCTAGAATTTGTCAGAAAAATGGAATAAAATTCATCGGTGCTACACCAGAGCAGATAGAAAAAATGGGAGACAAAGCCACTGCGAAAGCAACAATGAAAGCGGCTGGAATTCCTTGCGTTCCTGGGTCTGATGGACTTGTAGAATCTCTAGAAGAAGCTGAAAAAATTGCTGAAGAAATCGGCTATCCTGTAATGATAAAAGCTACTGCAGGTGGTGGAGGTAAAGGGATGCGTGCCATCTGGAGCAAAGAAGAGCTTAGAGAAAGCTGGGATTCTACTATTCAAGAGGCTTTAGCAGCTTTCGGGAATGGTGGAATGTACATGGAAAAACTGATAGAAGAGCCGAGACACATAGAATTCCAAATTGCTGGAGACAGATATGGAAAGGCTTGTCATTTATCAGAAAGAGACTGCTCTATCCAGAGAAGAAATCAAAAATTGATAGAAGAAACGCCGTCTCCTTTTATGACGGATGAGCTTCGTGAAAAAATGGGAAATGCCGCTGTAAAAGCAGCTGAATATATTGGATATGAAGGAGTAGGAACGATAGAATTTTTGGTTGATAAACACAGAAACTTCTATTTTATGGAGATGAATACTCGTATTCAGGTGGAACACCCTATCACAGAGCAGGTTATAGATTATGACCTTATCCGTGAGCAGATTTTACTAGCAGCAGGAGAAAAAATACTAGGAAAGAACTATTATCCAAAATTATATTCTATAGAATGTAGAATCAATGCGGAAGATCCGTATTCTGATTTTAGACCTGCACCTGGGAAAATTACTCAGCTAAATATCCCTGGCGGACATGGCGTGAGAGTGGATACGCATGTGTATGCTGGCTATACGATTCCACCGAACTATGACTCTATGATAGCCAAACTCATCATCACAGCACAGACTAGAGAGGAGGCTATTGCTAAGATGAAAAGGTCTTTGGATGAGTTTTATATAGAAGGAGTGAAAACCACTATTCCTTTCCATAGACAACTGATGGACAATCCTGATTTCCTAGCTGGAAACTACACAACCAAGTTCATGGAGACTTTTGTGATGGATAAAGATTATGAATTTCACTAAATAAAAACACTACTAAATTTTTAGTAGTGTTTTTATTTTTTACTTTATTTACTTTACGCCTAATTTTCCAAGTAAGATAAAGAGCATGGCGATTACTAAATAGGACAATCCATTAGGAGAAGAAAGTGTCCCTGCTAAAACTACACAAGTTCCTACAATAGCGAAAAGCAGCATGGTGCATTTCAGGGTTTTGTTTTTTAGTAAATGCTCTCTAAACAATTTGAAAAGTCCTAAATACAAACAAAAATTAACCACATAAATAAACAGAATCGGAATAGCCGATATGTCGTAATTCAGTTCTTTTAGGAATGGATTGGTATTAGATAAATAAAAAATTAAAAGATAAATACTCATCAGCCCGAAGCCTACCAAAGCGCTATTTACGGGCATTCCAGTTCTTTTACTGATATTGCCTAAATTCAGAAATTTTTTAGAATACTCCAAATTGTAGAATTGGTAAGGAGCACGGGTATTTGCGAGAACAAGCCCATTGCAAGTCCCTAATACAGAGATGATTATGAATAGCTGTATGATTATCGCTCCTGCTTCAGTAGAAATCTTTCTAGAAAATTCTATGATGTAGGTGTCGCCCAGCTGTCGTATTTCATCGCTGCTCATTTTGGAGACAATTCCTAAATAATAAAAAACATAAACCACCAATACTATCAAAGTTCCTGATATTAAGGCTTTTGGGAGGTTTTTCTGTGAGTTTTTGATTTCTCCAGAAATTTGCATCGCGATATACCACCCATCCATAGAAAAGGCGATAGGAATGAAACTTGCTCCCACTAAAAGCCAAAAGTTAGTTTCGTTAGAAGAAATTACCGCTTGATTTTCAGATTGATTTAGCATTTCTGTATCATTTCCTACAAGGCTTATAATTCCAAAAGCAGCAATGAAAATGAGCGGAAACAGCTTTAAAACCGCTGTTAATTGTAAAAAAACACCGCTGGATTTTGGTCTGAAAATATTAAGGAATAAAAATATAACTCCATTGCACCAGCCTATCAGTGAATAATGCAGGAAATTAGGTTCAAAATCAATAAACTCGGCAAAAAGGTGTGAGATGTAAATGCCTGATACAGCGAGTAATACTCCTGCTAACAAAGGCAAAAACATAATGAAATAAACCCAGCCCACATAAGCCGCAGCTCTTTTCCCATAGCGAAAATCCACATAATGCAGGATTCCGCCTTCTTTTGGAGAGAAAATGGCATAATTGGCCATAGACGCCGCTGAAAAAACTACACTGATTCCCACAATGATAAAGCCCATCACACCTGCATAAACATTGCCATTGGTGGAGGCCAAAACATCATCTACTTTGAAGAAAATACCAGAACCTACCATCTGTCCGACCACCATGGACACCGCCATGAACAGCCCGTATCTTACCTCTAATTTCTGTCCCATTGTTTGATTTTAGTCGTTTAGGGCAACAAATATAAGGTTAAATTAAACAAGTAGGGTCAAAAAATTAGTGTTCTAAAATCTTTTTATAAAGACTGAGATAATTTTGAGCCATTTTTTTATATTCAAACTGAGATGCCCAGTCTTTAAGTTTTTGGCTGTTTTCTGTGGGAGAATTATTAAATTCTATCATCTCTTTTTGATAAGTTTCTGCCATCTGCTGTGGTTCAAGGCTATCAAAATAAAAAGCTACATTTCCTCCAATTTCAGGAAGGCTAGTGTATTTACTCAGAAATACGGGCTTTCCAAAAGCCATTGCTTCAATAGGAGGAATTCCGAAACCCTCTGCAATAGAGGGGTGGCACATTGCCTGACAATTTTGTATTAGTGCGTATTTTTCTTCTTCACTGATATTTTTCAAAAAATGAACTCGGTTTTGCAGATTTAGTTTTTCAACTGTATCCCTTACTTCGGTGGCATAAGGCTCTTTTTCGCCAGAGGATACCAAAACCAAATTTTCGCTAATATAAGGAAGCATCTCTACGAGTTTTTTCTGATTTTTTTTAGCAAATAGAACGCCTATATTGAGAATATATTTTTTTTGTTTTAAAAACTCATATTTCCCCAAAGAATAGTCCTTTTGTTCGGGAAAATCAATTCCATTATGAATAACAAAAATTTCTTTGATATTATCTAATGCAAGAATATTTTTATTTTTCAACACATCTTCTTTCACAAAATCAGAAATACATACTAAATAATCCATGTTTTTTAGATTATTATTTACTTTTTTGAGCATTTTATTTCTTTTGCTGGTACTCAAATCTTCATATAGAAAATTCAAATCATGAAGCGTAAGAATTTTGATGGATTTTTGATATTTTTTATGAAAATAAGATGAAAGTTGGTGGCTTGTGTGTACAATATCAAATTTTGAGCTGAAATTCTCATAAAATTTATGCCATCTTTTCCATTCAATGATGGGTAGAGATGTATCTATTTTTTGTAATTCTGTTTTAGTCCCAAAATAGTGGAACATATATTCAGAATCAAGTGTCTGCAATCCTTTTGCTAAGTTTCGGAAAACATTAGCAATTCCTGAATTAGGATAACGGAGGCGCTCTAAGTCTATAAGGATTTTTTTCATTTTGTTAAGAAAATATTATCTAATACTTTTTTCTCTTTTTCGAAAGAATGATTTTCTAAGAAATATTTCTTAGCTTCTTTTTTCTTTTCTATATAAAAAGATTTATCGCGCAAGAGTTTTAGAATTGCTTCCGCAAAATCTTTACCTGTATTTTCTACAATACAACCATTTAAGGTTTTGTTAAGAAGTCCATCAACTCCTCTACGGTTGGTTACCACAGGTAATGAATGGGATAATGCTTCCAAAACTTTTATTTTAATTCCTGTTCCTGAAAGCATAGGGCAAATAGCAATTTTAGCGTTTTGATAAAAATCTTCTATATCATCTACCATACCATGTTTTACGAAGTTAGGATGGTCAGGAACCACCTTACAAATTTTACCTATAATATGCACTTTAGTATCTTCTAAAAAAGGCAACACTTCCTTTTCAAACCATTTGATACCCATTATATTATGAGGATTTTGACTCCCTACGAAAATCAAGTCATACTTATAATTTTCTTTATCTTCTGTAGGGCAGAAAGGAAAAGAAATAGGAATAAGTGTAATTTTTTTATCTGTAAACTGCCCAAAAATATACTCCTCTTCCACAGAATAAGTCCAAATTTCATCAAACTTTTTAAGAATATTAATTTCACTCTGGAATAGTTTTCCTATTTTTCCTATTTTATCCCTGCTTTGCGCTGTAATGAAATCGTGGGTATCTA
>CAUQKV010000003.1:0-111851 GCA_963518845.1 uncultured Flavobacteriaceae bacterium
ATTTTATTCTACATTTTAAGTATGTTGTGTTTATGTCTGAATAACAAAAGCCCTCCTTAAAGTAATACTGTGGATTTCTAACAACGGGCATTCCCTGCCCTTTTTTTCCTGAATTTGTTTTAAGAAACCCGACATTTTCCTTGCTCCAAGCAATTGCAAAGGGGGTTTCTAGATACCAACGATTACCATCTTTATCTCCTTTGTCATAAGGTACATAATATTTTTTACTAGTATCTATACCATTTTCTTTTTCATCTTGTGTAAGGGTATCTACATCTGCTATTTCACTATCATCAATAAGCTTATAAATATAGCCTTGTCCAAAAATATCACGCCCATATTTCTCTTTCAATTCATCAAAAAGCATAGCTATTTCCTTTTCTGATAAATTATTAAGAAATTCTACATAATTACCATTTTGCGGTAATCGTTCATCTTTTATATTCTTTTTACTCACTGCTTCTGCCAATTTTTTAGGGCGTGATTTTAAAATATTATCCACCCATTTGGTAGATTTTCGCACCGCAATATATTTTCCATTATTTGCTGTAGCAAGCCCTTGCCCTCCTTCTGTTAAACATCCTAACAAAGCAATATCACCTGCTTTCAAACTATTACGATACTCTTCTAATTCTTTTTCATTTTTAGTAATATTTTTACTAGTTGAAATTTTATCCCACCATTTTTCGTAAAGTTCTTTTACTTTTTTACCATAAATAGAATGAATTTTCAGATTATATGCTGTAGGTTTAAAAATAACTGAATTTTGTGTATCAATAAAAATCTGCTGATTGATTTCATATCCTATAGGATTTTTCAAATCTTTACTTCCATCCAAAAATCTAATTTCTTTATTTTGATTCTCCATTTTTAAAAACGAAGTAATACAAGTATCCACCATTGCAGATTCAAATGGATTTGCTGTATCAAATATATAATTAATTTGTTTAGATAAAATTAAATCTCTAAGGTTTCGTTTTGTCTGTGTAGTCCAAAAAGTTTTTGGTGTGATATAACTTATCACTCCACCTTCTTTAAGCAGTTCACTTCCTTTGAAAAAGAAATGATTATAAGTGTCATCTACAAAACCAAATTGTTCTTCTAAAACTTTTTTACTATCCAGCGAGATTCCCTTAGTAGAAATATATGGTGGATTACCAATTACAATATCAAAACCATCTTCCACACCAAACATCCATTCCATATCAAAAAACTCCGAAGTAGCATTTTGGTCGTACGGATTCCATTGGGCAAGTTTTTTCATAGTATCTTCAGTACTACTATGCATACCTTTCTTTTCTTCAAAAGCAATCTCTCTTCTTAAAATTCTTATCTGCTTATCTATTTTATCTCTTTCTGGCTGATTAATATCTTTCTGAAAAAAAGTTTTTTTATAATTTTCTTCATCAAACAAAGATCCCTGAATTCCTGATGAAGCATCTTCTACCCAATTTTCTTTTTCATAATTTTTCCTCTTTTTTCGTAATATTTCTATTTCCTTTTCATTTTTATCTATCTTCTCCTTATCAGTTGTTGTAAGATATGAGACTATCTCGAAACGGATTTTTTCATCTTCATCTCGTAACTTTTGCTTTTCGGTTTTAGATTTAGCATAAAAGTGAGATTTTCTAATTTCTAACAACTTCTTTTGTAATTCTCTCAATTTCTCTTCATTATGCAAAACTATTCGGCTATCCTCATCGTCCATATTTTTCTGAATGCCAACTAATGAGTTAGCTGCTACAAATTTCGTTTCTAAATTTGGAAGAGTATGTACCCCATAGTTCTCTTTGGAAAAATCCATTTTCTCCTGCTCTACAATAAGCGAAATGAAAAACCTAAGTTTACTAATCTGAACCGCAATACTCTGAATATCAATACCAAAAATACAATTCTTGATAAGTTCTAATTTCAAATCATAATGCGATTTCTGATTTTCTACATCTAATCTATCTAAAAGCTCTACCATTCGACTTAAAATCCCCATCGGAAAAGCTCCTGAACCACAAGCAGGGTCTATAATTTTAATATTCTTAAATTTCTCTGAAAATTTTTGACATAAATCTTTATTTTCATGTAAAAAATCATCATTTTCAGCAGAATTTTCCGAAAATAAAATTTCTATAAATACTTTTTCCTCTTCATTTTCAGCATTAAGATATGCCTTCAAACTCTCATCTACCATAAAATCTACAATTTCACGAGGTGTATAAAAACTTCCTGATTCCTTACGAGCAGATTCTCTAGTCTCCTCATTAAATGCTCCTAACAAGTTTTCAAAAACATTACCTAAAAGTTCTGGATCAAGAGCCACTTGGGTCTCCTGCGAAGAGTTCTCCTCAATAGTAAAATTATAACGACTAAGTAAAGGTATAAGCCCTTCTTTTTCAGCATCTCCAAAAAATACACAATTTGGAATAAAAGCTCGATGTGAAAAATTTCCATTGGCTGATTTACTAGCATTTCTAGAAAAACCATCCAAATGATATTTTACTCCATCAGTACTAAGTTCTTTATCCAAACACTCAAAAAGTCCACCATTTAAGAATGGTATTTTTTCAAAAAGTTTCAAAACCTCTTCCTCAGAAATGGAAAACATCTCAGCATAACGATATAAGGTCTTAATATCTCTACTGCTTTTTAATGTAGCAAACCTTCGTTCCTTCACGGGTTTATTGAGCGTTGCGAAAAATAGGTTTTGCAAAATAGCATTATAGTAATTACCATTTTCCGTTGATTTTTCATCAAAGTTTTTTAGTAATGTTTTTAATTTTTCAATATTAAATAACTCATCTGGAACCAACCCTTTATGTTTAATAAACCAAACAAATAATACACGAGTGATTAGACGAATAATTTTTTCTTCTAATTTTTCTTTGTCATCATTAGATGTTCTAGTATCATTAGGAAAAGTAACCCCAACCTCCTCTGTGAGTGTCCAAGAAAACCATTTGAAAAGATCATTATAAAAATCTTTAGTAAGTTTTTCCACTGAAAACGCCTCTTGAATTTTCTTCAAAGAAGAAAAGTCAGCATTTTTTATTCTATCTAAAAAAGTTTTATTCGTTTGATTTTTAGAAACAAAATAGGAATATCGTTTCCATGAAGAAAATTTTTCATCTCCACCATAATTTCTACGAATAAATGAAAAACGAAAATCACCTTTGTCATCATAAAAAATAGCGATAGCACTATCTTTCATTTCTTGTTGCATCAAGCGTTTAGCAATATCATACTGTATTTTCTTCCCTGACCGCTCTGATAAATCTTTCTCTGATTTACACGCAAAAAAGAGGATATCTTTGCCATCAAAAAGTTCTACTTCTCCTAATTTTTCTAAATCAGAAAAAGCTTCATTTTCTTTCAAAATTTCCGAAAAATCTTCTTCTTCTTGTTTAAAATCAGAAAGTTTATTCCAAAAATAATTCTTAATACTTTCTACTGAAAAATTTTCAATTATATTTTCCATATTTTATTTCTATTTATTTTTAATTGTTATTATTAGTTTTTTTCCTTTTTCTGTTAAGTAATATTTTTGATTAGCACTTGTAGGCTTATCGGGTATCGTAAGAGCTATCAAACCTTCTTCAATAGCAGGTTTAAGATATTTTTTTCTAAAATACTCTCTATCTGATAAATTTAATTTTTCCTGCAATTCACTCCTATAATGAGTTCCTTCAAAAATTCTTAACAAATTCTCAACTTGCGGAGTGACTTGCGGAGTGACTTGCGGGGTAACTTGCGGGGTAACATCCTCTTCTGCTGGTAAAATAATCTGCAAAAAATTTTCTGAAAATTTAAAATATTCCTTGGGATAGACTTGTAAAATTCTTGGTACACCAGAACCCAACTGCTCCACCAATTCTAAGTCCTTATAAATCCGCATCAACTCCTTATTTCTTGGGACAGAAAAACCTGCAAAAAATTCCTCTTGTGAAAGCCCTTCGGGAAGACCTCCATACGATGTAATGACCAATCTATCTCTAAAAATCTCAAATTTTGGCGCTACTTCTCGTGTGTAATCATTATGCACAAAGGCATTGATAACAGCTTCTCGTAAGGCTATCGAGTCCCAAAGTTTCTTTTCTTCTCGCTCTTTTGAGGTTATTTTGGTTAGTGTCCTATTTTCAAGGTTGAGTTTATCCAAAACCTGCTTAGTTGCTTTTATCAAAGATTCATAACCATATTCTTCATTCTCAATCAAATCCACTTGATTTGTCCCTGAATACTTTGCTACTTTTACCGAAATTCCATTCACATCATTAAGCAAATACGCTACATAATTATATTGATTATCCTCAGTAAGAAGTTCCAGATTTTTAGCAAATTGTTCATTAAGAAGCTTTCCAGTGGATTGATAATAAATCTGCAACTGCTGAAATCGTAAATCTTGTTTTGGAGATTTTATTTTTCCGATAGAATTTCTAGTTCGTTTACTGAAAAGCTGTTCAATTTGGCGAGTAGGCATCGGCTCTGCACTGCTCCCTACACGAATAAAAACACCTTTTTCCGAAAGCCCATATTTCTTTACATAATAAGGCTTTTCATAGCCTCCTGCCACGATGATTTTCAAAATATTCTTATCCTCATTCCTTTCCAAAGCAATATCAAAAAGCCCCATACAAGAGGGCAAAATATTATGTTTGAATCGGTCTTTCAGCAATAGTTGTTCCTCATCAGTATTTTCTACCCCCACGATTTTCCCCACCTTATCAATCCCAATGTAGATAACACCTCCCTCATTAGAATTAAGAAATGCTACTACTTCTTTTTCTAACTCGGGTGTTATTTTTTGCTTATATTCTATATGTTTGCTTTCGTGCATAGGGTAATTATTTTTGATAAAAAATAAGACAAATATACTAAAAATTTTCCCCGCGCTCCCCACCTCTCCAAACTACAAAAAAACTACTTGTTTTCTGAGTCTATTTTTACCAAAAAAAATTCCTTCCTCCCAAATTGGGAGGAAGGAATTTTCTATGAAAAAACTGTTTATTCTATAACTTTTTAAAGTTTTGATAAAAAACTCCAGTAAACTCGTATGGAGTTTTTAGGAAATGAGAAAAGGATTTAATCATATTTTCTCTGCAAATAATTAATAAAAGTACTACAAGAGACTAACATAAAATATGCTTCCTCCTCAGTAGGAGTACAATTATCACTTTTCTCCATTAAAGCATGGCGAATACCTACTGCTGGGTCATTAGTATAAACATATAATTTCTCAAAAGCAGTTCTCAAATTATTTGGTATTATGATACCTGAATCTTCAAGCTTTTTTAAGGATTTTCCTAATGTATTCTCTCCTGTTTTTTCACGACAGTAAGCCTCCACAGCTGAGATAGATTCTTTTATTGAGTTTTGGGAATCTGGTATTGGGCGCTGCGCATACAATTCCAAAGCTTTACTTAAATGCATTTTAATGTTATCTTTAGAATTAGACAAAGCATTTTGTATTGTATTTATTTCCTCTTCTGATGTAATTTCTACAATTTCTTTATTAATTATACGATACGCAAAGTTTAATCTTTTGAATTCTGAATTTAAATTTTCAACGAAAGTATCTATCATACGCTGATAAGAATATATTCCATATAAGTATTTAATTGTAAATTCTATTAAATCTAATTTTCTATACCAAAAATTTTTTTTTCCTTCTATATAATTCTTTGCAACATCACAATAAGAGTTATATGCATCTTGCCGTTCATTTAAAAAGTATTTCCATAAATATATCTCAACCTGTTGACCAATCCTATTATACAAACTATCATAACAATTACATATGGCATTCTGTATTTCAGGGGTAATCCTCTCGCGAATAAATACATCTGAGGGCTTTGTATAGCCATATCGTTCTGAAAACAAACTCATCTAATTTAATTTTAAGTTTAGAATAAAAGCCCTCAACAGAAAGTTTTTTTTGCTGAGGGCTTATTTATTGTTAAATTTATTGCCTGTGGTGGCTCACCACTACTTCACTTCTTCGAAGTCTGCATCTTGGACATTGTCTCCGCCTTGCTGCTGACTGCCTGATGCACCTGCATTTGGCTGTGCTTCGGCTTGAGCTTTGTAGAGTTCTTCAGAGGCTGCCATCCACGCTGCATCTAATGCTTCTGTTTTAGGCTTGATTTCCTCTACATTTTTTGTTTCATAAGCTGTTTTCAACTCTGCTAATGCTGTTTCTATTCCAGCTTTTTTGTCTGCAGAAAGCTTGTCTCCAAATTCTTTCAGTTGTTTTTCAGTTTGGAAAATCAATCCATCAGCTTTGTTTATTACTTCTGCATCTTCTTTTTTCTTCGCATCGGCAGAAGCGTTTTCTTCAGCTTCTTTTTTCATTCTTTCGATTTCCGCTTCAGAAAGTCCAGAGCTTGCCTGAATTTTGATAGACTGCTCTTTTCCTGTTCCTTTGTCCTTTGCAGAAACGCTAAGGATACCATTAGCATCTATATCGAAAGTAACTTCGATTTGTGGAACACCTCTTGGCGCTGGTGGAATATCTACCAAGTCAAATCTACCGATTTCTTTATTGTCATTAAACATTGGTCTTTCCCCTTGTCCTACTCTGATGGTAACCGCTGGCTGATTGTCCGCCGCTGTAGAGAACACCTCTGATTTTCTTGTAGGGATAGTCGTATTTGCTTCGATTAGTTTTGTAAATACAGACCCCATAGTCTCAATTCCGAGAGAAAGCGGTGTAACATCTAATAGCAATACATTGTTCACATCTCCTGTAAGAACTCCCCCTTGGATAGCCGCACCGATAGCCACTACTTCATCTGGGTTTACTCCTTTAGATGGCGCTTTTCCGAAGAATTTCTCTACCGCTTCCTGAATTGCTGGAATTCTGGTAGAACCACCTACTAAGATAATTTCATCAATATCAGAAACGCTCATTCCTGCGTTAGCTAAAGCTGATTTACAAGGCTCTATCGTTCTCTCGATAAGGTTGTGAGCCAATTGTTCAAACTTCGCTCTTGTCAAAGTTTTCACCAAGTGTTTTGGTCCAGAAGCCGTAGCTGTGATGTACGGAAGGTTGATTTCCGTTTGTGTAGAAGAAGAAAGTTCCACTTTTGCTTTTTCAGCCGCTTCTTTCAATCTTTGAAGTGCGATAGGGTCAGCTTTTAAATCTACACCTTCTTCGTTTTTAAACTCCTCTGCCATCCAGTCGATGATTACATTATCAAAGTCATCTCCTCCAAGGTGAGTATCTCCATCCGTAGCTTTCACTTCGAAAGAAGCATTTCCATCCACTTCATACATCTCTAATACAGAGACATCATGCGTACCTCCACCACAGTCAAACACTACTACATTCATGTCTTTTTTACCTACTTTATCTAATCCGTAAGCCAAAGCTGCTGCCGTAGGTTCGTTGATGATTCTTTCTACTTTAAGACCTGCGATTTCTCCTGCTTCTTTAGTTGCTTGTCTTTGTGCATCATTAAAGTAAGCTGGCACGGTAATTACCGCTCTTGAAACCTCCTGTCCAAGGTAATCTTCAGCCGTTTTCTTCATTTTTTGAAGAATCATTGCAGAGATTTCTTGTGTTGTGTATTCTCTATCGTCTATTTTTACTTTTACAGTATCATTTGGTCCAGCCACCACTTCATACGGAACTCTTGAGATTTCCTCTTTATCTTTTGAGAACTGTGTTCCTATGAATCTCTTGATAGAGTAAACGGTTTTCTTTGGGTTTGTTACCGCCTGTCTTTTAGCTGGGTCTCCCACTTTTCTTTCGCCATCCTCTGTAAATGCTACGATAGAAGGTGTTGTTCTTTTTCCTTCTGCATTTGGGATTACTACTGGGTCTTTACCCTCCATTACTGCCACACATGAATTTGTTGTTCCTAAGTCAATTCCTATAATTTTGCTCATAATATTTTATATTCTTTTTTATTAATAATTATTTTAATTTTTACACTTTGATTTTGTCAATATTTATACCATTACTATTTTCGAAGCAAAGAATGACAAATTGTCTTATTTATCAATTTCAAAAAATAAAATCATGACTAAAAATACAAAGAACTTTCATCATTACTGACAAAAGTTCTTCTTAATAATAAACAATATTTTAAAACTAATCTTTATAAATTCGCTCTATTTCGTGGCGAAGCTTGTCCATCACTACTTTTCTTTTAATTTTCAAAGTAGGAGTAAGCTCTCCCTTTTCGATAGTAAATTCCTCTGGAAGCAGCATGAATTTTTTAATGTGCTCATAGGAAGATTGCCCTTTCTGCACCTCTGCTATTATTTTTTGGAATTTCTCTTTTATATTCGGCATTTCCAAGAGTTTCATTTTTTCTGCAAGGTTCAGTTTAAGATAATCCTTAAACTCTACTAACTCCTGAGAAAGCGCCTCAAAATTAGGAACGATGAACGAAGTCACATACGGTTTCCCTTCAGCTACTACAAGCGCTTGTGAAATGCTCGGATGCGTCTGCAATGGGATTTCTATAGACTGCGGCGCGATGTATTTCCCATTGGAAGTCTTCATCAGATCCTTTATTCTATCCACTATATAAAGATTTCCATCCTCATCGATACGCCCTGCATCTCCTGTTCGGAAATATCCATCCGCAGTAAAAACTTTCGCTGTTTCCTCTGGATTTTTGTAGTATTCCTTCATCACTCCGTCATACTTCACCAGAATCTCATTTTCTTCTCCTATCTTTATTTCAACCCCTGGTAGCGGAACTCCCACACTTCCGTGAACGAAATTCACTTTCGGATACGCTGTAACCGTAGCACAAGTCTCAGACAGCCCATATCCTAATATTATAGGCATTCCTATAGCAGCGAAAAACTCTGAAATTTCTTTTTTCAGCATTGCTCCACCCACAGGCATAAAGTTGAGGTTTCCACCAAGTTCATTTCTGATTTTCTTAAAGACTAGAGCTGAATAAAATTTATATTTTAATCCTAATAAAAACGGAATTTTCTCTCCTTTTCTTACTCTTTCCGAGTGTTTTACGCCTATTCTGAGGGCTCTACGGAAAAATTCTTGTTTCAGACTGCTAGAACTTTCTATTTTATTAAGCAACACTTGATAAATTTTCTCATAAAGTCTCGGCACCGAACACATTGCCCAAGGTTTCACTTCTTTCAAAGCCTGCGAAACATCTTTTGGATTGTCTAAAACCGCCACATGTCCCCCCATTGCAAAAACGAAAGTAGACCATCCACGCTCAAAAATATGACTTAGTGGCAAAAACGCCATAGAAACCTTGTTATGAAGATTCTCTATATTAAAGAACTCTTTATGTGCTTTAATCACTGCATAAAAATTCTTATGCGCAAGCACCACTCCCTTCGGCGTCCCTGTCGTCCCAGAGGTATAAAGTATTGTAGCTGTGCTGTTTATATCTATATCCTTGTATTGGAATTCTTTATCATAAGCATCTTTCCATTTAGGAAGGTAGTATTCGTGCTCTGTAGGATTTTCCAACTGAACAGAAGAAATCACCTGCAAATCAGCAAATTCTGAATTTTGTTTGATTTCTCTAACAATCTCCAGCTGCTTCTCTGCTCCTACCAAAATTACCTTTATTTCTGTTTGTCTTAGGATAAATTCCACCTGTTCCTTGCTATTTGTAGCGTAGATAGGCACTGTAATAGCCCCTAACGACTGATTGGCAAAATCCACCAAAACCCAGTCTTTGGAATTATCAGAAAAAATCGCTAGCCTGTCTCCTGCCCCCATTCCAAGGCTGATAAGAGCATTAGAAATTTGGGCTAAATCCTCTCCAAACTCCCTCCAGTTCTTTGTTTTCCAAACTTCATTTTCCCTAAAAGACAAAGCTGGTAAATCCCCAATGGTTTTAGTATTATTATGAATTAATTTGAGTACGCTCATAAATATGTTATTAAGTGTTGCAAAGATAAAATTTTAATTACATTATGCATCAAAAAAAACTTTATTTTTTCAAGAAAAAAAACTAAACATAAAATTATAAATCTTCCAACACTTCTATATTTAGATATAAATATAATTTTTAAATATTTAAACACAAAATAAAAAAGTCCCATAAAACTGAACTTCCTTATTTAAACTTTTTCTTAAAAAACTTCATTTACTATCTGCTTCACCCCCTCACTGCGCCCCATAGAGTAATAATGCAGTGCAGGAACACCCCTTTCTTTCAGCTCTTTACTCTGAGCTGTACACCATTCTATTCCTACTTGTTTTATATCAGCAGCAGTTTTACATTTTGTAATCTCAATCACCAAATCATCTGGCAAATCCACCTTAAAACGATATGGGAGCATGCTCAACTGGCTTTTTGCAGTGATAGGCTTCAGCCCTGGGATTATCGGAATAGTGATGCCTTCTTCCCTGCATTTATCCACGAATTCAAAGAATTTTTGATTATCAAAAAACATCTGTGTCACCACATAGTCCGCTCCTGCTTCTTGTTTTTTCTTTAGATTTAATACATCCTGATGCAGACTCGCCGCCTCCATATGTTTTTCTGGATAACCCGCAACGCCGATGCAGAAATTGGTCGGCGATGGCAGTTCTATATTATGGTCAAGATAAATCCCATCGTTCATTTGTTTGATTTGATGAACCAATTCAGAAGCGTGGGCGTTTCCGTTTTTCTCTGGCTTAAAATAAGTCTCAGACTTCATCACATCACCACGAAGAGCCATCACATTATCTATCTCCAAGAAATCCAAATCTATCAGGAAATTCTCCGTTTCCTCTCTATTAAAGCCTCCACACAAGATATGCGGAATAGCATCTATATGATATCTGTTCTGAATTGCTGCGCAGATACCCACTGTTCCTGGGCGCTTTCTCACCACTCTCCTTTCCAATAGCCCATTTTCATGTTCTACATATTCGTATTCTTCTCTGTGATAAGTCACATTAATAAAACTAGGATTATACTCCAAAAGAGGGTCTATAGCATCAAAAAACAAATTGATATTCTGTCCTTTAAGTGGTGGTAAAATCTCAAACGAAAAAAGGGTCTTGCCATTGGCTTTTTCTATGTGTTCTGTTACTTTCATGATTGTCTATTTTGTTGTTTATTTTTAAATCTATACGCTACGCCCAAAGCTACGAAATTATCTGATTCCGATTTAAAAACAGAAAATCCAGCTATGGCGTCTAATTGTAAATCGTTGGTTAATAGGCATTTCAACCCAGCAGATAAATTATGTTTTGGTCTGGTCTGTCCGTATTGATAGGCTCTATTTCCTGCTCTTGTCCCCAAACATTTATTCCTAATAATAAGAATAATGCATACAAACTCTTTCTCATTCCTAACTCAAACTTGCTCTAAATACTTTGTTTTCCTGCCAAAATAGGACTCAGCCATTTTCTAGCAAATTCCTCATCTACGCCCTTTCTTTCGGTATAGTCTTTCAGCTGGTCTTCACAGATTTTACCAACTCCGAAATATTTTGCCTTTGCATTAGCGAAATAATACCCCGAAACCGCCGCCGTAGGATACATCGCCAGACCAGCATCCATCAGCTCTATACCGATAGTCTCTTTCACTTTCAGAAGTTCCCAAATGGTAGCCCTTTCCAAATGGTCTGGACATGCTGGATAGCCTGGCGCAGGGCGGATACCTTTATACTCCTCATCTATCAACTCCTCATTGCTAAGGCTCTCATCCGCTGCATATCCCCAGTATTCTTTTCTCACTTTCCAATGCAGAAATTCCGCAAACGCCTCCGCAAACCTATCCGCTAGAGCCTTCGCCATGATGGTAGAATAGTCATCATTTTGAGCTTCATAATATTTCACCAATTCATCCGTACCAAAACCAGCCGTCACTGCGAAAGCACCTATATAGTCTTGTTTCCCAGTGCTTTGCGGCGCTATAAAGTCCGACAAGGCGAAATACTCCTTTCCTGCTGATTTTTTCAGCTGCTGACGAAGTGTTCGGAAAACAAATTCTTCCCCATCTTTATCTAAAATAATATCATCTCGGTCGTTAGAATTGGCTGGGAAAAGCCCAAAAATAGCCTTGGCTTTAAGTAATTTTTCGTTTAGAATTTTATCTAAAATCACCTGTGCATCAGCCCAAAGCTCACGAGCCTGCTCTCCTACTTTTTCATCTTCTAAAATATTTGGGAATCTTCCATGCAAATCCCAGCTTCGGAAAAATGGAGACCAATCCACAAAAGGAAGAAGCTCACGGAAATCCTGATTTTCAATCACTGTAATTCCTAATTTTTTAGGTTTAATGATGGTTTCATTTTCCCAGTCTATTTTAAATTTCTTTTCTCTCGCTTCCTCTATGGATACATATTCTTTGTCTGTCTGTCGTGCCAAAAATTTCTCCCTAAACTCATCATATTCTTTCTTAAGCTCTTTTTTGTATTCAGCAGATCTTTCTTCGCTCAATAGTGAATTTACTATGTTCACTGTTCGCGAAGCATCTCCGCCATGTACCACTGTATTGCGGTATTTTGGCGCAATTTTCACAGCGGTATGAGCTTTGGAAGTTGTAGCTCCCCCTATAAGCAGCGGAAAATCCAGATTTTGTCTGTCTAATTCAGATGCTACATATTCCATTTCATCCAGACTCGGCGTAATCAAACCACTCAGCCCGATGATATCCACCTTTTGTTCTATCGCTGTCTGAATGATTTTTTCACAAGGCACCATCACGCCTAAGTCTATAATTTCGTAGTTGTTACACGCTAGCACCACACCCACGATATTTTTACCAATATCATGAACATCGCCTTTCACCGTCGCCAAAAGAATTTTACCATTAGAAGGTTTGGAAGTGTCTTTTTCTGCTTCTATAAAAGGTTCCAAATAAGCCACAGCGCGTTTCATCACCCTTGCAGATTTTACCACTTGCGGAAGAAACATTTTTCCACTTCCGAAAAGGTCTCCCACCACGCTCATCCCAGTCATCAGGTTGATTTCTATGACATCCAGCGGTCGCCGAGCTTCCTTCAAAGCCGCTTCCATATCTTCCTCGATGAATTTATCCACACCTTTTACTAGTGAATAGGTGATGCGTTCCTGCAAAGGCTGTTCGCGCCAAGACAGGTCTTCTATTTTTTCTTTTTTGACTGATTTTACTTTTTCAGAATAGTCTAACAGGCGTTCTGTGGCATCATCTCTTCGGTCTAGTATCACATCTTCTACCAGCTCCAAAAGGTCTTTTGGGATTTCATCATAAACTTCAAGCATGGTAGGGTTTACAATTCCCATATTCATCCCTGCTTTTATGGCGTGATATAGAAATACCGAGTGCATCGCTTCCCGCACCGCATCATTTCCTCTAAACGAAAACGAAACATTAGAAACCCCGCCACTCACAGACACATATGGAAGATTCTGGCGAACCCACCTTGTCGCTTCTATAAAATCAATAGCATTTCGTCTATGCTCCTCCATTCCCGTAGCCACAGGGAAAATATTAAGGTCAAAAATAATATCTTCTGGCGAGAAACCTACCTTGTCCACCAAGATTTTATACGAACGCTCTGCTATTTCTATTCTTCGCTGGTAATTATCGGCTTGGCTCACTTCATCGAAAGCCATTACAATAACCGCCGCTCCGTATCTTTTTATAATTTTCGCTTGGCGGATAAACTCCTCTTCTCCCTCTTTTAAACTGATGGAATTTACCACCGATTTCCCCTGAACCACCTGCAGACCAGCTTCTAAAATCTCCCATCGGGAAGAGTCTATCATAATCGGAATACGAGCAATATCAGGCTCTGAAGCTATGAGATTGAGAAATTTCACCATCGAGGCTTTCCCATCTATCAGCCCGTCATCCATATTTACATCCAAAATCTGGGCTCCTCCTTCTACTTGATTTCGGGCAATTTCTAAAGCCTCTGTAAAATTCCCTTCCCCTATCAGCCTCAAAAATTTTTTTGACCCTGCTACATTCGTTCGTTCTCCTACATTCACAAAATTAGATTCTGGCGTAATTATGAGCGGCTCAAGCCCTGAAAGTTTTAAATATCTCATGTATGGTTATTTTCAGTTAAAATTATAAAAATCCAAAGGTAAGTTTTTTAAAAAACATAAAAAAATAGGAAGGTAAAAATTTACCTTCCTATTTGTTATGAAACATTGAACAATTTTAAATTATTCTTTGATAGTAGCAATACTTACTCTGTTCCAATCTGGTTCTGAGAACATGTGACCAATACCTTCTCCTTCTGCTACGATACGATCTCCATCAATTTTGTATTGTTTAACAAGAACAGCTTTAACTGCTTCTGCACGAGCTTTAGCGATTCTTTCGTTAACTTCGATACTTCCTTCTGGTGAAGCAAATCCTTTGATAACAACTTTACTGTTAGGATATTTCTTCAAATAAGTAGCGATTCTAGCTACATTCGGCTGTTGAGAAGGAGCGATGATAGTTTTTCCTTGTGCGAAAGTAACTACAGATTCTAAAGTTCTCTTAGTTTTTACTACTTCAGTTTCTACTTCTACTACTTCTGGTTTTCTGTTACGAGCTTCAGCTAATTCTTCTTCTAATTCGTGGATACGCTTTTTAGCATCTCTCAATTCTTCACGAAGTGGTCCAGACTTATCTTCTACTACTGGTGCAGCAGGCGCTTGAGCCGCAGTGATGTGGTGAGCTCCGTTGCTTCCTTTAAATCTGTAAACAATTCCTAAGCTTGCTTGTGTTAAAGAAGCATTATTGTTAAGGCTATGTTCTTGCTGATCTGCAGGTGTCAAACCGTATAGGATTGATGGACTAAGCTTAACAGCCCAAGCTTTAGAAGAACCTAAGTTAAGCAAGAAATTAGCACCAAACTTAACAGTCATTAAATTATTATCGTTTCTACCTGGATTGTAAGCGTGTAACCATCCTGGTCCAGCGAAAGCTTCTACTTCAAATGTACGAGGAGCTCCTTTGTATCCAGCGAAGATGTTGCTAAGGTTAAAGTTACCTAACATAGCTACATTAGTATACTCAATAAGCAATGGGTTACGATACCCATCTACATTATCATTAATATAAGCAACACCATCTGCACTAAGACGGAAGCTAGGAGAAATTTGTTTTCCTACTTCTACACCGAAGTTAAGTCTTGTAGACTTAAAGAAAGGATGTCTTGTAGTTGGAGTGTATCCTCCTACATTCACACCTACTTGCCAGTTATCAAAAAATTTACTGTTGCTAATACTGCTAACACTCTGTGCATTAGCTGCTACTGCAGCACCTGCTAACATTACTGATAAGAAAATCTTCTTCATTTCTAAACTAATTTTATGAATTAATGGTGCAAATATACATTTTATTTTGAAATAACATATTTATTTTATGATTTTTTAACACTTTTTAAGTGTTTTTTCTTGGTTTATAGTCTTTTGCAAGGTCTGAAAGAGCCTTTATATGCTCTGGCGTAGTACCACAGCAACCACCAATAATGTTTATCAATCCTTTATCCAGATACTCTTTTATCTGCTCCGCCATCTGTTCAGGCGTTTCATCATACTGCCCAAAAGCATTAGGAAGCCCAGCATTTGGGTGTGCGGAAATCCTAAAACGAGTTTGTGGAGCAATAGCCTCTAAATAAGGAACAAGCTGTTTTGCACCCAAAGCACAATTAAACCCAATGCTCAACAAATCCAAATGAGAAACCGAAATAAGGAAAGCCTCCGCCGTTTGCCCGCTCAAGGTACGCCCAGAGGCATCGGTAATAGTCCCTGAAACCATCGTAGGAATGCGGATTCCTCTCTCCTCCTGAATTTCATCAATCGCAAAAAGAGCCGCCTTTGCATTGAGCGTGTCAAAAATAGTTTCCACCAAGAGAATATCAGCACCGCCATCTAATAACGCCTCTGCCTGCTGTTTATAAGCTTTTCTAAGTTCATCAAAGGTAATAGCTCTGTAACCTGGGTCATTCACATCTGGGCTGAGGCTGGCTGTTTTATTGGTCGGCCCGATGGAACCTGCCACAAATCTCGGTTTGTCTGGAGTTTTAGCAGTGTAATCATCACAGGCTTTTCGGGCAAGTTTTGCAGATTCATAGTTGAGCTGATAAACGAAATCCTCCATATGATAGTCCGCCATCGCGATGGTCGTGCTGGAAAAAGTATTGGTCTCTATAATGTCTGCCCCAGCCTCCAAATATTGTCTGTGGATTTCATCTATCACACTAGGTTTAGTGATGGACAGCATATCATTATTCCCTTTCACGGGATATGCCCAATCACGAAACTGCTCGCCACGATAGTCTTCTTCGGTAAGATTATACTTCTGAATCATGGTTCCCATGGCTCCATCCAGAATCAAAATCCGATGCTCCAATGCATCATTTAGTTGTTTTGTATTTTTCAAATTTATTTTATTTAAATATTAGTTCCCTATTTCTATTCCTTTATTCTTCAAAAATTCACACACTTCATCATTGATATTAAAAGCGGTTATTCTCTTTAATCGAGGAAAATTTTCTACATCGTCAAAAGACTGAACATTATAAATCTCATCCTCGCCATCCCACTGCGGAGAAATCTGCATGTAGATTTCATTTCCTCCATCTTGATAAAGTTCTGTGATTTTTTCTGTCCATTTTTTAGGAATTTCCAAATTTCGGAAATATTCCAAAGCTTCTGGAATAGGCTCATAGCCCTCTTCATCTGGATTTATCGCCCGCTCTGTGTATTCTACAAAATCATAAATATCAAATTTTGGTTTTAGTAAATCCTGATTATACATCAGTTCTTCTATAACCAATAATTTAAAATTAAAATCCTTAAAATCAACAACTTCGCCTTTTTCCTTTTTAAATTTATATGGATTTTTCTTTTTAGATTTAAGCTTTGGTTCGGTCTGACAAATACAGACACTCATGATTTCCTGTAGCTGGCAGTTTTCTTCTTTTTCGCTGGCTATACGGACAGAAATCTCCATTTTACCAACATTAAACTCAACAAAAAGATAATCCTCTTTTTTGATTTTAATCGCCTCTTGATAAGGTTTTCCATCAATCAAAAATTCTCCAGAAAAAGGATTTTCAGGAGAAAATGGATAAGGCTTGGTTTTTGAAATCTGCAGATTCAGTTCCACTACCTTTCCTTGGAACTTCTCCAAAGCATCAATCCCTAAATCATCCCAAGAGTAGCGCGAAGGAAGCACATAGCCGTCCTCATCAGCCTTGCCATCACTCATTTGAATACGGGTAGGCTCGCCCAAAATTTCTTTTAAATCAGAATATAAAAACGGAAAAGAAAAAACTTTTCCATTTATCTTAAAATTCTCTTTATCAACATGAATAGTGACTGATTTCCTCTCCTTTTTTCCGAAAATTTTATCCAATAAATTCATGTTTATTTCTTTTTGTTCGCATCCATATATATTTTTTTATATTCTTCTGTAATAGGGCCTTCGTTCCTTTCAAATTCAAATATATACTTGTCATCATATCCATGGATACCAGTATCTAAAGCTTTAAAGGTCTTAGGATTAGCTCCTTTTACAATTTTATTACGACAAAAAACTCTGTATTGGTCTTTGATGTAATATGGACTCACGATTTCTGCTGTTTTATAATCCAAAGAATCCATTCTCTCCTTATTATGATAATAGTATTTATCGTCTTTTCCCCAATCTTCATCTATTGCTATGAATTTTTTTGGATCTACATTTTTCAATTGATCGTAAATATGATAAACTCCTTTCTTATCACGCCCCCAATTATCTTTTATCACTTGAAAAGTTTTAGGGTCAGCTCCCTTTACCACATTGTTATCTAGACCATCATAATACCGAAGCATATACACACTGTCTTTATCTCGCCAATAATACTTCTTAATCTGCTCAAAAGTAGCAGGGTCTGCTTTCAGCTTAGCAAGTTCCAAAAACACATAATTTTTATCCTTACCTAAATGAAGATCTACATCATTTTTTATAACTTCAAATGTTTCTGCATCAGCATCTTCTACAAGAGTGATTTCTTTGGACATATTGCCGCCATGTATCCACTTATAGTAGACCTTACCTTCCTTTATTTCGTATCCTAAATTACACGAAATAAGAATAATATTCAATATTAAAAATAAACTAATTTTTTTTGTTAATCTTGTCATATCTATTTTTATTTTAAAATTTACTCCAAAGCCTGTTTCAAATCTGCAATAATATCTTCTACATTTTCCAGCCCTATCGAGCAGCGAACCAGCCCTGCTGTGATGCCCACTTCATTTCTTTCTTCTTCGCTCAGTTTAGAATGCGTAGTGGAAGCTGGGTGGGTTACTATGGTTCTAGTATCGCCCAGATTGGCTGATAATGAGCACATTTTTATTTTGTTTAAGAAATTTCTTCCGCCTTCTACACCGCCTTTCACTTGGAATGCTACGATGCTTCCGCCCAATTTCATTTGCTTTTTGGCAACTTCATAGTTTGGGTGTGATTTTAAAAACGGATATTTTACAAATTCTACATTAGGATGTTGTTCTAAAAACTCCGCTACTTTCAGCGCATTTTCGCAGTGTTTCTCTACTCTTAGAGCTAATGTTTCTAATGATTTAGATAAAATCCAAGCGTTAAATGGCGACATTGCAGGCCCTGTATTTCTCGCAAAAAGATAAATTTCACGAATCAAATCCGCTCTACCCACAGCGACACCGCCAAGAACTCTTCCCTGTCCATCAATAAGTTTCGTAGCCGAATGCACCACAATATCAGCTCCATATTTTATAGGCTGCTGGATGTATGGCGTAGCAAAACAATTATCCACCACGAAAAGCAAATTATGTTTCTTGGCGATTTTTCCCATTTTCTCCAAATCCAAAACCTCTATCGCAGGATTGGTAGGAGTTTCCAGATAAAGAATCTTGGTCTCTGGGCGGATGTATTTTTCTATATCTTCCTCATGTGCTTCGAAATAAGTGGTATTGATATTCCACTTCGGAAAGTATTTCGTAAAAAGTGTATGTGTAGAACCAAACACCGAACGACAGCTGAGTATATGGTCGCCAGCCGAAAGCAGAGATGCCAATGTGCTATATATTGCCGCCATTCCCGTAGCAAAAGCGTAGCCCGTTTCAGCGCCTTCCATTTTGGCGATTTTATCGACAAATTCTGTTACATTCGGGTTGGTAAATCTACTGTAAAGGTTCTTTGGTTTTTCCTCCGCGAAACTCGCTCGCATATCCTCTGCATCTTCAAAAATAAAACTTGATGTAAGGTATAACGGCACCGAATGCTCATCATACTGAGTTCTTTCTGTCTGTGTACGAATAGCAAGTGTTTCGAAATTTTGTTTATTGTTTTCCATGTTTTTTATTGTTTTTTTATGATACATTCTTTCCAAACGAAAATAAGAAAATTTCAATCTGATCTGGCTCACATTCCAGCTCCTTTGAAAGTTCACTCATTTTCTCTAAATACCTAGAATACTCTTTAACAGCTTTTTCTCTGGTTAATGTAGATAATTGATCTAATTCTAATATTCTTTTTCTATTAATCACATTCAGAATTTGGTTATCTAGAATAAGCGCTTTAAAACCGTCTATTTTAGCATTTAGAAAATATAAAAATTTAGACATTGTAGATATCCATAATCCTTTTATTTTTGAAACATCTCCAACTAGTTCTTCTGTTGAAACATTATTATTTTTATACTTTTCTAAAATTATTTTTAATTCTTCCAAATTCTCTTTTTCCAGCAGTATTTTTATATTGTTTCCCCTTCCTTTGGTTGGATATCCCCATAGCAGCACTTTAAAAATAAACTCTTCTGTTGATTTAGCATCTTCAAAAAGCTTTTCTCTATTTAATCTTACCTTTTTACCATTTCCATAAGTAGAAAAAATTTTTTCTAAATGATCATGATTAGATATAATTTCACCCCAATTTTTTCTTTCTATAAGAAATGATTGTTTTTTATATGGGAAACTGCGAATAAAATCCTTATACTCGAAAATACTAACACTATTCTCTTCTAAAAAGTCATCTTCTTGTTTTTTCCTTTCCTCCGTGTTCATTTAAATAAGTATTTATTAAATTCTACTTTCCTTCCAGCTCTGCCAGCTCATCTTCATCCAAATCTTCTTTTAGGATAATTCCATAATCTGGATGTATCACATAGAGTCCTTTTTCTAAATCTTGTGCATATTTCTCAAAAAAATCTTTCAGAGATTGCGCTTCTATACTGCGATCTGCATCATCATGCCACATTTGGATTACCTGTCCTCGTTTTCCTTCTTTTGAAGGGTCTAGGTCTATCATTTTACCGTTACCTCCTCCATCGGCTGTCAGAGAAATCCATTTGGGATTCCACCAAAAATCAGGTTTTATCCCTTCTTCTGGGCTGCAGCCATAGTCTTTACCATCTTCTGAAAAATCACCATCATCATATAATTCTTTCCAGATTTTATATTCATCTATAATTCTATCGATAGAGAGCCACTCTTCCCCCATTAGACAATAGCCTTCTTTTTCTCCATTATGAATGCGGTAGATTTCCTTAAAATCCTCTGGCAGAGCGTATCCTAAGACTTCTTCCAACCTTTCAAAATCCTCATCAGTCGCTCCATCATTTAATTGATATTCAAAAAAATCATCCTTATATTTTTCTTGCAAAATATTGATTTGCTTTTCTATTCTTTCAAGAATTTCTTTCATTTTTTAAGTTTTTTAAATCCTATTTTTCTTTAGCCAAATTTACTGCTTTTAATTTATTTTCGTACATTCGTAATGATAATTTATTACTAATGAAAAAATTTCTTTTGCTTTTGTTTTTGCTTCCTATGTTCGTTTTTGCTCAGGAAGAATTGGGCGCTAGATTTGCCTACACTCATACCAATAAGTCTCATAATTTTGTATTTGGAGGAATTTCCTATAGCACAAAGGCTTATTATGGAGGCTGCACCCTCTATGCAGGAACCCATTTCGGCACTGAAAATTCAAAACTAAAAGTAATACCAGAAATAGGTGCAGAAATGTATTTCATAATAGGAGGAGCTGGAATTTCGCTAAATACCCAGTCCATACAGCCTAGATTAGGATTTTCTCTTTTTAATTTAATCCAAACACACATAGGCTATTCCATACCTTTTTCAAGGAATTCCAATTTCAGAGGCTTTACTTTCACTGCAGCTTTTAATTTATACAAATACCGATAAATATTAACAAAGTCGCAATATGTCACCGAAAACTCCTCTTGCAGTCACTTTCGCACCTGCCCCTGCTCCCATGATAACTATTGGGTTTTCTCCGTAACTCTCTGTATAAATTTCAAAAATAGAATCCGAACCTTTCAGCTGTCCAAGCGCCGAACTTGCAGGAACAGACACCAGTTTCACATCCAAAATCCCTTTGTCTTGGCTCAAATCTCCATGCAAATCTCCCACATAGCGAAGCACATGATTTAGCTCTTTATTTTCCTTAACCGACTGATATTCAGCATCCAGCTCTCCCAATCTGGAAATAAACTCATCTTTGTCTATTTCTCCCAAATTCTCTGGGATAAGGTTTTGGATATTGATATCGCTGAATTCATTGATTAAATCTAATTCCCTCGCCAAAATAAGCAGTTTTCTGGCAACATCATTTCCGCTCAAATCCTCACGAGGGTCTGGCTCCGTAAATCCTTTATCCATAGCTTCTTTAACAATGGTAGAGAATTTTTCATCGCGCACCGAAAAGTTATTAAAAATATAGCTGAGCGACCCCGAAAAAACCCCTTTTATTCTTGTGATATTTTCTCCTGAAAGATGGAGAAGTTTTATCGTGTCTATCAGCGGCAGCCCTGCTCCCACATTGGTTTCATAGAGATATCTTTTCTTGTTTTTATCCAAAGTTTTTCGCAGATTTCTGTATTCCTGTATCGGTAATGTATTGAAAATCTTATTGGAAGAAACGATGTCAAAACCATTTTCCACAAAAGTCGGATAATTCTTTACGAAATCTTTACTCGCAGTATTATCGACTAAAACCAAGTTTTCAAACTGATTTTCTTTTACAAACTGAAACAAATCCTGCAATGTGTTTTCCGAGCTGCCAAAAAGCACTTTTTGTCGCCAGTCGCTACCAAAACCACCTTTATTGAACACTATATTTTTAGAATTTGCTATCGCAATGATTTTCAAATGAATACGCTTTCTGTTTTGAATATCATATGAAGAATCCAAAATTTGCTCTATCAGCGTACTGCCCACATTTCCATGCCCTACCAGCACCAAATGCACAGTTTTCACCTTCCCAAAAATCTCAGTTTCTACGATATTTTTTACCTTATCTACCTGATTGTCAGAAACTACCAAATTAACTCTTCCTGCTGATGCTACCTGATTGAGAAGCAGAGGGAATATTTTATTTTTTTGTAATTCCGAAAGAATCTTTTGGAAATTGTCCGTTACCAATCCTATAACAGCCAGATTATCAATGCTATAAATCTGACTAACGATTCCGCTTTTCAGTTCCTTTTCAAATTCTTTTCTAAGACTTTCCACCGCTGTTTCTGCCTGATGTTCATCCACCAAAACAGAAATTCCGTTTTCTATCGCCTGCTGAGAAATCACCCCTACACTGACTCCCGCTCCTTGTAAAGCATTAAAAATACGAGAATCTATCCCTATCTGCCCTAAGAAATCTCTCCCTTCGAAATTAACTATCGCTTTATTTTTGTAAATCGTGATTACATTATTTTCTTCCATATTATATCGTGTTGATTTTTAAAAAATTTTACCTAAAATTTTGTTTAGCTGTTCATATTCCATCAAAAAAGCATCATGCCCGTGGATGGATTTTATCTCGTGATGATACACATCTTTACCATTATTTTTCAGAAAATCATAAGAATTTCTAATCTCAAAAGCAGGATAGTGCAAATCCGAATCCACGCCTATGAGATGTATTTCCGAATTGATTTTAAGCAAATCTTCTTCCTTGGCATCAATGGTTTTAAGGAGCTGATTCATAAGCCGATACGCCTTTATATCAAACCTATTATCCAAGGCTGTTCCATGATAATTGAGCCAGTCGTGAGATTTTAGAATATTCTTTTGGTCGTCCTGTTCCCTCTTAAACCTCTGGTTAAGAGACTCTGGCGTACGATAGTTGAGCATCGCATGAATACGGGCTTTTTCGAGTGGTCTGTCTTCGCTTTCGATCAGAAATTCCTGCACCAGACACTGTGAATGTAGCCAGTCTGTCGTCTTATAATCCGTAGCCACAGGAATGAATTTTTTAGCCAAATAAGGCGCTATACAAAGCATTTCCCAAGCGATAGACCCACCGACAGAACCTCCCACCAAAGCATAAAGTTCCTTTATCCCAAGGTTTTCCAACCCCAAAACGAAAAGCCTCGCCATGTCTTTTGCGGTAAAGTTTTTATAATTGTCAATGAAAAAACCATCATAGCCATTCCCTGCCACATTAAAGCAGACAACGGTATATTTTTGTAAATCTATTACACTCCCATACCCCACGAGGGTTTTCCACCAGCCTTTTTCTCCTGCCACATTAGAGTTTCCTGTAAGGGCGTGATTGACCAAAATAACAGGCGCTGTATGCAGTTTTTGCCCAAAGACTTGGTAGCTCAGCGGGAAATCAGTGTAAAACGCTCCACTTTGAGTAGTGAAATTATCTATTTTAAGATGATTAAGCAGCGAACTTTCCAATTTTATTTTATTTTTTATCCTTGAAAATGCTACTTTATTGAAAAATGTAGTGTTCGTTATCTCCCTCATTCAGCGAGTAGAATTTAGCACCTTCTCCGTGAGTATTTGGAGGGTTGCTAAGGTTTCACAGAGTCTAATCTCTCCACCTTTCTTGATAACATTTTCAAAATTATTGACTAATGCGAGACAAATATAATACGATTTTTTTGATTTTGCAAGATATAAATTTAGAAAATTACTCTTTCCCTGTATAGTAGTTATAATCTTTGATAATCTTATCTATAAACTGCTTTTCGGTAAGTTCCCTGTGGTCTATTTCCAGTTTAAGAATTTCTTTTATTTTATTAGATAACTGATGCAAAATAATCTTGTCATAGGTCAATACAGCCTTTTGATAATTAGATTTTATAATCCTCATGTCATTATCAGACAACAGCACAACTTGCGGAAAATCAGGAACATAATCCTGCTGAAGGTTTTCTAAAATAGTATGAGAAATATTGATTTTATTTTTAAGTGAAATTACTGCTGTTCCAGAGACCATTCCTCCGAATCTTTGATTGTTTTTAGAGACAATAACCGTGATAATCCCCACTACTCCCCCGCTAGAAAAAACATCTACAATTCTAAAAATCCAGCGCACAAAATAATCCCCAAAACTCGCCTGATATCCATCTATTTTTACCACTCTGATTTTCATTATTTTCTTTCCAAAAGTCTGTCCCTCCATCAGGGTCTCACAGACCAAAGTATAAAGATGAATCGGCAGGGTAATTATCCCAAAAAAAGCCATCACAGTCCAATCATCCCAATTTTTAAATACATTATCTACACTTAAAACTTTGAATAGAATGACAAAAAGCGCAATCATATAGGCTGCTTTGATAATCATATCAATGAAAAAAGCCAATATTCTATCTCCTATACTAGCAATATTAAAATTAATATTTACATTTTGTGATGTATTTATTGCAATTTTAGACATATTTTTACTAATTTAGCCGAATTATGAGAGAAGTTTTTTTTATTAGGCAAAATAAAGAAAAATGGTTGGAAATAGAGCAGGTTATTGATGGAAAAATTAAAAAAAATCCAGATGACCTATCTTCTTTGTATATAAACTTGGTCAATGATTTGTCTTTTTCGCAGACTTATTACCCGAAAAGTAACACCACTATTTATCTAAACCACCTCTCCAGCCAGATTTTTCAAAAAATCTACAAAACCAAGAGAATAGAGCAAAACAGGCTTTTATACTTCTTCAAAACGGAAGTTCCTCTTTTGGTGTATGAAAATTATAAATTTTTGCTTTACGCCTTTTGTTTCTTCTTGATTTTCACAGGGATAGGCATTCTCTCGGCTCATTATGACACTACATTTGTGGAGCTTATTTTAGGGGAAGGCTATGTAAATATGACCATAGAAAACATAGAAAAAGGCAATGCTGTGGGCGTTTATCAGCAGGGCTCCAATTTTGGGAGTGCTGTTGCCATTATCCTAAACAACCTCCGTGTGGGCGCTTATTTATTTATTTTAGGAGTTTTCGCAGGACTGGGGACACTGCTTTATTTCTTATATAACTGCATTATGCTGGGGGCTTTTCAGTATTTTTTCTATCAGCATGGGGCTTTGGAGGATAGTATGAGAGGCATCTGGATTCATGGAGTTTTTGAGATTTTCAGTATGGTCGTAGAGGCTATGGCAGGGCTTATGTTAGGGAGTTCTATTTTGTTTCCGAAAACTTATTCTAGGTTTAATTCCTTTAAAATAGGAGCAAAAAATGCCATCAAAATATTTGTCAGCACCATTCCTTTTACTATTATTGCAGGAATTTTAGAGGGGTTCGTTACCCGCTATGCTTTGAAAATGAACGAGATTTTCAATTCTGTTTTGATTTTGGGAATGCTGGCGTTCATTAGTTTTTATTATTTTGTGTATCCTTATTATGTTAATAAAAAATTAAAAAACAATGTTTGAATTTTATAAAAGAAGAGATTTCGGTGGTTTGATTTCCGATTCTTTTGCGTTCTTCAAAATCTATGGAAAGAACTATTTTAAGAATTATTTCTTGATAAACGGGCTGATACTGATACTGATGATGGTGCTGGCAGTAGTGGGCTACCGCGAGTTTTTTTCTCAGATGTTTGGTTCTAATATGGAAGGGCAAAGTCGATATTTTGAGGAATATTTTGAGGAGAATATAGGAACTTTGATTTTAATAACATCGCTGATTTTCATATTGTTTTTGGCAGCGGCTATTATCAATTACTGTTTCCCAGTGCTATACATGAAAAGAGTCAGCGAAACGGGAAGTACAGACATCAAAACCGATGAAATACTGAACGACCTGAAGAAAAATGCAGGGAAAATTCTTATCTTATTTTTAGGATTATTGTTTATCATTCTTCCTTTGGTTGTGATCGTTTTTGGTATTAGTTTCTTATTGGTTTTCTTACTGATAGGACTGATTTTGATTTTCTTTTTGGCTCCTATCGTGATGAATACTATCAATTTCCTTCTGTTTGATTATTTCCACACGGAACGAGGCTTCTTTGGTTCTCTTTCCTATGCTATCTCTGCTCAGTTTAACTATCCGAACAGAGAAGGAAAATCACCTTTTTGGAAATATTGGGGCTCTACAGTAGTTACATATTTTATCATACAAACGGTAATCTCTATATTTACCTTTATCCCTATGTTTTTCACTATATTAGGGGCCTTGAGTGTAGGAGATGCATATGATTCAGATAGTGGCAGCGGGACAGCTTTTGTATTGATTATCATTTATGCAGTGGTGATGTTCATTAGTTTTTTAGCGAATAATTTGATTTATGTAAATGCTGGACTGATGTACTATGACAACCGCACTGACCTTCATAGAAAAATGGATTTATCTGAAATCGAAACTATTGGACGGAATGAGATTTAAGTTTGTTGCACTTTTAATTTTCTTCGGCAGTTTAGGGCTTTTTCACGGACAAGCTTCAACAGATGAAATAGAACTAGATGATGTTCCAGAGGAGATATTAGATAATAATGCCTATGAGGAGCGGAAAATGGATTCTTTACTGAACTCCATAAAGGAAACCGATGATGTAATTTTCCCTAAAACTTTTCCAGAAAACTATAAAAACAAGTATCAGTCCAAAGAATATGACTATACCGCTACCAAACCAAGAGAATCTCTCTGGGAAAAGCTGCAAAGAAAATTCATAGAACTTTTAGAATCTATTTTTGGAAGTATCAATTCTAATAAACCTTTTGATTTCGCGGAAAGCATAATGAGATTTTTAGCCATTATCATCATAGGTTTTGTGCTTTATTTCTTGATAAAATTCCTTATCTCAAAAGAGGGCAGCTTCTTCCTTGGAAAGAAAAACAAAAAAATCAATATAGAAGTGAATGAACTTCATGAAAACATCCATGAAATCAACTTTCAGGAAAGCATCAAAGGCTATGAAAGAAATGGTGATTTCAGATATGCGGTAAGGTATCAGTTTCTTTGGATTTTAAAGATATTAGCGGACAAAAACATCATAGAATGGAATCCTGAAAAAACCAACCGAGACTACATGAGCGAAATCAAAGAAAAACAACTGCAAGGAAAATTCCGAGATGCTACTAAAATCTTTGATTATGTATGGTATGGCGAATTTGAAATTGATGAAAATTCCTACCACCAGATGAAAGAAAAATGGGCGGTTTTTCATGAAAAAATATAGACTGAATGAACAAAACATTTAGAATTTATGGAATAATACTTGTCATCGTTTTGGTGATATTGGGACTGCTAGAAGTCAATAAAACCGAGGTCATAGACTGGCGGAAAAATTTTGACATCCATAAGAAAACTCCCTTTGGCCTGTATGTTTTCAACCAAGAAGTAAATGGGCTTCTCAAAAATGTAGAGCGTGTGGAGGAATCGCCGTTTAATTATTACAAACAAAATCCTAACCTTCCTGCTCATAACATTCTGGTTTTCAATAAACATTTTGATGATGAGTCTTGGAAAAAAATCTTAGAACAAACAGAAAAAGGCGCTAATGTATTGGTTATCAATAAAGTTTTCTACTCCCTCCCTGACACCATAGATGTATCTTACGAATATCTGAATGACATTGATGAAGATAAAAAGCTGACTTTCCATCTATTAGATAAAAAAATGAAAAACAGCATCCTAATAGATAAAGAGCCTTCTGGAACAGGTTTTAAAGAAATAAACTCTGGTCAGAAAATTTTAGGTTACATCGAAAAAGATGGGAAGAAAGTAAGTTTTAATTTCATCCAAGTTCCTTTTGGAAAAGGTAATTTTTATCTTCATTCGGAGCCGCTTATTCTGACCAATTATTACCTCCTAAAACCCGAAGGACATAAGTATGTAGAAAATATATTTTCATACCTTCCAAATAACAAAACTGTTTGGTTTACAGAAAATTACAATAAAAAAAGAGAATCCCAGTCGCCGCTGAGATTTATCCTTCAGAATGATAATCTCAGACATGCATGGCAGCTGCTACTGGTGGGATTACTGCTTTTTGCGCTATTTAATATTAGAAGAAAACAGAGAATCGTTCCTATCATAGAACCTCTGAAAAACAAGTCCGTAGAGTTCGTGAAAAGTATCGGAAACCTCTATCTACAAGAGGGAACACCACATGACATGGCCTTGAAAAAAATCCAATATTTCCTCAACAAAGTAAGATTGGATTTAATGATTGATACCCAGCATCTGGATGATAATTTCATCAAAAAATTACACCTAAAAACAGGGAAAAACATAGAGCTGATACGGGAAGCCGTTGATTTAATAAACAAAATACAAAATCAGCATATTCAAGTAAAACACTCTGATTTAGCGAAAATAAACGAAGTTTTAGATAAAATTTTAAAATCATAAAAAATGGAAAATATAGAAAATGAACACCCAGAAACTCCAGCTACACAGTTCCAGTCAAGAATAGATATGACGGAACTCCGCGAAAGTTTAGAAAAAATAAAAGCCGAAATAGGAAAAGTCATCGTAGGACAAGAGAGCATGATAGAGCATCTTCTCGCTGCCCTTCTTTCTAACGGGCATGTCCTGATAGAGGGTGTCCCAGGAGTGGCAAAAACCATCACAGCCAAACTCCTTGCCAAGACTATCTCTGTGGATTTCAGCAGAATACAGTTCACGCCAGACCTTATGCCTTCGGACATTTTGGGAACATCTGTTTTCAATGTGAAAACCTCTGAATTTGAGTTCAAAAAAGGACCTATTTTTTCTAATTTTATCCTTATAGATGAGATTAACCGTTCTCCTGCAAAAACTCAGGCGGCACTTTTTGAGGTGATGGAGGAAAGACAAATCACAATGGACGGAACGCGCTATCCTATGGAACTTCCTTTCTTGGTAGTGGCTACCCAAAACCCGATAGAACAAGAGGGAACTTACCGACTTCCTGAAGCTCAGCTAGACAGATTTTTATTTAAAATAAATGTGGGCTATCCTAATCTGGAGCAGGAAATTACCATTATCCAAAACCAGCATCAAGACAAATCTTCGGACAAAACAGTAGCCATCAATACCGTAATCTCAGGCGAACAGCTGAAAAGATTCCAAAACCTTGTAAAAGAGATTATTGTAGAACCTCATTTGATAGAATACATCGCGAAACTGGTTATCAACACTCGTGAAAACCAATTCCTATATTTAGGCGCTTCACCGAGAGCGAGTTTGGCTCTTCTTACGGCTTCCAAAGCTTTCGCAGCGATAAGAGGAAGAGATTTCGTAACTCCAGAGGACATAAAAGAAGCCAGCTATGCAGTGCTTCGCCATCGTGTAATGGTTTCTCCTGAGCGAGAAATGGAAGGACTTACCACAGATGAAATCATCAGACAAATTTTAGAAAATATAGAAATTCCTAGATAATTAGTATCTTTGTGGAAGATAAAATTTTTTCTTTATGAAGAATCTAGAAGTAATTGCATTGATAAAATTCAAAGCTGAACAAGTATCCGAAATCCTTGACAGCTTAAAAGTTTTGGTAGAAGAAAGTCGAAAAGAAAAAGGTTGCATCAAGTACAATCTGATAGAAGATATAGATACCGAAGGGCATTTTATCATGAGTGAAACTTGGGAAAGCCAAGATGCCCTAAACCTGCATAACCAGACGAAACATTTTATCAATTTCGTAGATTTGGTCAAAGAAAAGAATGCAGAAGTGATTGTTTATAAAGGCAATAATAAATTTCATTAGAAATTCAACGAATAGAACCAATTTCTATTCGTTTTGTTTTTAGCAAAATACACCACACGAGCCGATGAATGAGCATTTATTTGATTTAATAGAAAATACCAATCGTAATGTTTTCCTTACAGGAAGGGCGGGAACAGGAAAAACCACCTTCCTGAATGATTTCGTGAAAAAATCTCGTAAAAATCATATCATAGTGGCTCCCACAGGCATCGCTGCTATCAATGCCGGCGGTGTCACCATCCACTCTATGTTTGGGCTGCCTCTCAGACCCTTTGTCCCTACAGTAGACAGGATAGATGCTAATATTGCTAATAACATTTCAGACCTGCTCCCTCATTTCAAATACAGAAAAGACAAACTAAAACTCCTGCGCGAGGTGGAAATCATCATCATAGACGAGGTCTCTATGCTCAGAGCTGATGTCCTAGATATGATGGATTTTGCCCTCAGAACATCCAGAAGAAATCAGCAGAAATTCGGAGGTGTGCAGTTGCTTTTCGTGGGAGATTTATTCCAGCTTCCGCCTGTTATTCGGGAAGACAGCGAATATATCCTTCAGCGGTACTACTCCTCTCCTTTCTTCTTTAATGCTAAGGCTTTGGAGGAAATGGATTTGCTCACGATAGAGCTGACCGAGGTTTTTAGACAAAAAGACAAAGAATTTTTAGACCTGCTGAATGCGATTCGTGATGGAAACAGCAAATTGGTGGATTTCAATAAATTAAACGAAAGGTATTTCCCTGATTTTGAACCTAATGGAGAAGCTTTCGTTCATCTCTGTTCGCATAACAAAATGGCGGACAGTATTAACCAAAAGAAAATCAGCAAGTTAAAAACGCCTTCTTTTTTCTATAACGCTTCTGTTTTCGGAGATTTTAAGGAAAATATGTTTCCAAATGACGAAACTTTGGAACTGAAAGTCGGCGCGCAGGTGATGTTTATCCGAAATGATACCTCTGGCGACAGAAAATATTACAACGGCAAACTCGCCGAAATATCCCGCCTCACAGAAGATAAAGTTTTCGCAATTCTGGATGGAAGCGATGAGGAACTGGAAATAAAAAAAGAAGTCTGGGAACAGAAAAAATACACTCTGGGAGAGGACAAACAGATAAAAGAAGAAGTCACAGGAAGCTTTGAGCAGCTGCCTATCCGTTTGGCGTGGGCAGTTACCATCCACAAAAGCCAAGGGCTCACTTTTGACAGGCTTATCATAGATGCTGGACAGAGTTTCACCTCTGGGCAGGTCTATGTGGCGCTTTCCCGATGCAGAACTTTGGAAGGGATTTATCTAAAATCCAAAATCACGCCTTCGGTTATCTTCAAAGATGATAGAATATCTCATTTTCAAGAAGATACAAAAGCAAATGACAAAATAGAACAAATCATAGAGGCTGAAAAATACCATTACAGCATCAAAAAAGTCCTGAAATACACCGATTGCGGCTGGTTCTTACAATCTCTGGAAGATTGGTATGATATTGCGAAAAGCTCAAAGAAACTCAGCGAAGAGAAAACTCAAACTCTATATATCTCACTGAAAACCAACATAAAAGAATTAATAAAAGTTTGTGAAAAATTTGAGAAAATACTGCTTCAAAAAGCGACCAAATTCACACACGGACAAGAAGAATGGCAGGAAATAGAAAAGAAGGCAAAAGGCGGAGTCCATTTTTTCTTTGAGAAAATAAAAGACCAAGTTTTTGAGCCTTTGAAACAATTTTATTCCGAGACAAAAAACGAAAAAGGCCTTAAAGAACATAATGAATTTCTCAAAATCTGGCTGAGTGATACGGAAGATTATTTAAATGATTTGAAATTAACGAAACTCTTAGAAACCGAGTTATTTGACACTGATAAAGATGAGAAAATCAGCACAAAAATCGCAAAAATTCCAACTCACATCATCACCTACAAACTCTTTGAAGAAGGCAAAAACATCGATGAAATAGCCAAGGAAAGAGCCCTCGCGCCCAGCACCATCGTAGGACATTTGGCTAAATTCGCTGATCAGGGCGTTTTAGATTTAACCAGAATTATAAGTTCTGAGAAAATAAGTATTTTTGAGAAAACTTTTAATGCTCAGCCGCAAAACAGCCTGAATGAATGGAAAGAAATCCTCCCAGATGATTTTGACTATCACGAGATTAGGTTGCTTTGGAATCATTATAAATACCTGAGCAATAAGGAGTTATAATTTTATTTACATTTTACACAAAATATGAGCAACAGCACTATCATAAAAAAATTATTTTTCATCGGGTTGAAATTTAAAAAGTGGTTCATCATCACTTTGCTTATTTCCCTTGCGGTAGCCTTTATTTCCACCTACCGCCCTATTCTTACCAAAGAAATAGTGGATCTGGTCATCATCAAAGAGAAAAGCCGAACAGAGCTGATGAACGGGATTTATCTACTATTAGGACTGGTTCTTTTGGAAACTTTTTTACAGGTGATGCTGTATTATCTTTCTAATTTCATTGCTCAATCGGTGATTCGGGACATCCGTGAACGCCTTTATGCAAAGCTGATTCATTTCAAAACTTCATTTTTTGACAAAACTCCGATTGGGAACTTGGTCACTCGTGCCGTGGGAGATGTAGAAACCGTAGCGGTGGTCTATACAGATGGTTTTCTGATGGTTTTTGGTGATGTTCTGCGTGTGATGATGGTCATCGGAACTATGTTTATGGTGAATAAGGAACTCAGCTACATTGTCCTGCTGATGCTTCCTCTGATGTATCTTATCACAAGATTTTTTCAGAAAAAACTAAAAGTTTCTTTTTCCACAGAACGAAATCTTACTTCTGTCCAAAACAGCTTCGTGCAGGAAAGACTGGCTGGAATGTCCATTATCCAAGTATTTAACAGACAGAAAGCAGAGTTTAATAAGTTTGACAAAATCAATATAGAACTGAAAAATGCCTTACTAAAAACGGTATTTTACTTTTCGCTTTTCTTTCCCGTTGTGGATTTACTCGCCTCGCTATTCATCGGTACTATCTTGGTCTATGCGGGTTATAATGTTATCAATGGTCAAGAAGTGGGCGCAGGAGATATCATCGCTTTCATTCAGTTTATTTCATTATTAGTCAGACCATTACGACAGATAGCCGATAGATTTAACAATATCCAAAGAGGGCTGGTAGGAGCCGAGCGAGTTCTAAAAATCATGAACGAGCAAGAAAACCTTACTCCAAACAAAGGAACCATCAAAAAAGAATCTTTGGAAGGAAAAATAGAGTTTAGAAATGTAAAATTCGCCTATGATGAAAAGCAGCAAGTCCTGAAAGGAATCAACTTCACTGTAAATCCAGGTGAAACCGTGGCCATTGTAGGTGCTACTGGCGCAGGAAAATCCACTATAATAAGCCTAATTACAAGGCTTTACGATATTACCGATGGACAAATTTTAGTAGATGATACCGATATCTACGATTACGAGCTATACCACTACAGAAGCCAGATAGGCGTGGTTCTACAAGATGTTTTCCTATTCCAAGAAAGCATTGCAGAAAACCTTACATTAGGGAATAAAAATATCACATTAGATGAAATAAAAAAGGCAGCGGAAGAAATAGAAGTCAATGATTTTATAGAAAAACTGCCCAATGGGTATCATTTCATCGTAAGCGAAAGAGGTTCTTCTATCTCGCTAGGACAGAGACAGTTACTATCTTTCCTAAGGGCTTATTTAGCTAATCCGAAAATTCTCATTCTAGATGAGGCGACCTCTTCCATAGACCACGAATCCGAAAAACTAATTCAAAAAGCAACGGAAAAAATCACTAAAAACAGGACTTCCATCATCATCGCGCACAGGCTCTCCACGATAGAAAAAGCAGATAAAATCATCGTAATGCACCAAGGGAAAATTGTAGAAATCGGCACTCATCAAGAGCTTTTGTCTAAGGGAGGATATTATACAACTCTTAACAAAAACCAAACAAAAGAAAACTAAAAAAGCCTATTTTCATAGGCTTTTTGTTTCATTAAATTTAAAAACTTCTTAATTTCTAAGTTATCTTTTTTTCCTTTCAAATTTTAATTTTCCTCCTGCTAAAACCTGTTTCCATAAATTTGACAAAGAAGCTGAATATTGATAAGTTACATACTTTTGCTTTTCATCATAATCTTTGTCTTCGTATTCTATTTTTTCTCCTTTTATGCTTAGACCTTCATCCCAAAAAATAGGTGTTACCAACTTACCTTTTTTACTTCTATCTTTATAGACAAAAAGCAGTCTTGGCTTATTTTTTCCTGTTTTATCACGATCCACACTACTCTCCATTTCATACATTTCGCACATACTCCCAAAAGGTCCATACTCATAGACATTGTAGGATTCTCCTACTTTTATAGAAGGGTCAGAGGAGCGGGTAACTACAAAATTGGAGGAAAAAATCCCTTCTTTCGGAGGTTCAAAATATCCTTGTACAAGTAAAAACGCCCCTGCATTATAACTCTCTATCATACTAGCAAGAGTGGGTTTTGAAGGAGAGCATGCTTTAGCTTGATTCATCGCACCTCCAAATAAGCAAAACATCGCACTTATAATAAACAGATTTTTCATAAATTTTAAATTTGGTTTTTACAAAACAAAGATAATAAAAAAATCTCTAAGTTTTTTATTTTTTTTGAGCGATGATTGCAACTGCATTGAGATTTTGGGCATTTTCACGAAAGACTTTTCGCATCGCTAAAATCCTTTTTCTCGCTGTTGGATTTGTCAAAATATTAAAGGCTATTTTCAGCGCTCTGAAAAATCCTTCGTCATCTATCATTCTTTTCGGTTCTAATAGATGCATTGGATTGGTTTCTATTTTCACAACAGAAAATCCTTCCTTTTCTAAAAGCTCTGTCCATTCGGAAACGGTTAATGGACGGGCATTGACCTTTATTGCTAATGCCAATTCCTTTTGGATTTCGGCTTTTTTCTCCGTTGGTATCTCATCTGGTGTCAGCCCAAGTTCATGAATTCCGTAGAATCCACCAGGTTTCAGAATTCGGTAGGCTTCACGGATAATTTCCGATTTTCTGTGGTCTGCATGCATTGTAAGCATCGCCTCTCCATAGACTTTATCCACACTATTACTCTCCAAAGTGGACTCTGCCGCATTTCCAATTATAATTCTAAAATCCTTTCCTTTCAGCCTGTTTTTGAGAATTCCTGCCGCTTCCTCATTCAGTTCCACTCCTGTATAGCTTTTAGGATTTTTACCAAGTGTAATTCCTGCTGTAAATCCCAATCCTGGTGCAAACTCCACCACATCATCATTCGGGCTGATATTCAGACCCTCTATCATCTTCATACTCAGCTCCTTCCCTCCTGGGCGCAGCACTCGTTTGCCCATTTTTGCCAAAATCCAATGACCTTGGCTGGTGTTCATATTTTGTTCTTTGCTCATGATTTAGGATTTTTCAGCAACGCCCTCCACTCTCTTGGATGAATCTAACTTACTAAGCGTCAAACGAATAACGCTTTCTTTTTTCGCAATGAGATTATGTGGAACACCTCCTGACAAAGTCAATAAATCTCCTTTTTTAACTTCGTAATTCTGCCCTTCTACACCAAAAATAATTTCTCCCTCCAGCAATTCTACCACAATGGGAAAAGGCGTCTGGTGCTCTTTCATTTCTTGGTTTTCTCGCATCAGGATTCTGATTTCTTTTGTAAAATCTGTCTCCAAAATCGCCTTTATTGCTGGCTTATTTTCATTAAATTCTAAATCTTGATAAATTGATGCTGTCTTCATTTCTTTGATACATTTTTAAATTTGAATTTACAAATTTATACTTTTTTATTTATTTTTAATCATTCTAAATTACTTTATTTATTTCTACTCTTTCTTATTTGATATAAATTCTTATTTTTGCGGAATGTTTAGATATTTATTTTTAAGCTTTATACTTACTTTTCTCGTTTCGTGTAGTAGTGATGTTCAGCCCAAACCAAAGGGAGAACTGAGACTAGAGTATCCAGAGGCTAAATATGTTCCATTCTCTTCGGAATGTTCGTTTTCATTTGAGCATTCAGACTTTGCAAAAATACACCAAGCAAAGCAGGCTTGCTGGTACAATGTAGTCTATCCTACAATGAGAGCCAATATTTTTGTAACCTATTTTCCTATTAAAAATGATTTTAATCTACATATAAAAGAAGTAGAAAAAATGGTCTATGAACACACCATCAGAGCTTCTGCAATAGATACTAAATCTTTTTCTTATCCAGAAAAAAGAGTTTTTGGGAACTTTTATGAACTAAAAGGACAGTCTGCGTCTAATATCCAAATCTATATCACGGACAGCACTCGTCATTTTGTAACGGCTAATTTATACTTTAAATCTAGACCAAGACCAGACTCTCTGCAACCTGCGGTAGAATACATCAAGAAAGACTTGATGCACATGATAGAATCCTTCGAGTGGAAACATAAATAACTAAAATACATACACTTACAATCAAATGAATCTTTTGGCAGTAGGAACTGTAGCTTTTGATGCTATTGAAACTCCTTTTGGAAAAACAGATAAAATCCTAGGCGGCGCGGCTACTTATATAGGGCTTTCCGCTTCCGTTTTAAATGCTAATGTCAGCTTAGTTTCTGTAGTTGGTGGAGATTTTCCACAGGAATATTTGGATTTATTGACAGACAGAAATATCAATATAGAAGGAATAGAAATTTTCCCTAATGAAAAAACTTTTTTCTGGGCAGGAAAGTATCATAATGACCTGAATTCCAGAGATACTATGGCTACGGAACTGAATGTTTTAGAAAAATTTGAGCCAAAAATTCCTGAACATTGTAAAAACTATGACATCCTACTTTTAGGAAATCTTCACCCTAGCACACAGCTGTCAGTTCTAAACGGTATGTCTTGTCGCCCTAAACTGGTGATTCTGGACACTATGAATTTTTGGATGAACCACACTTGGGATTTACTGATGGAGGTCATTGCTAAATCTGATGTCATCACGATAAATGATGAAGAGGCGCGACAGCTTTCTGGAGAATATTCCTTACCAAAAGCCGCTCAAAAAATCCATAAAATGGGTCCTAAATATGTCATTATCAAAAAAGGTGAGCACGGAGCATTATTATTCAGTGAAGGAAAAGTTTTCGCTATTCCTGCCCTGCCTTTGGAGGAAGTTTTTGACCCTACAGGAGCTGGAGATACTTTCGCAGGAGGTTTTGCAGCACATCTGGCAGCCACAAAAAGTATTTCCTTTGAAAATATGAAAACAGCTGTGATAGTAGGCTCTGCGATGGCTTCTTTCACTGTAGAAAAATTTGGAACAGAAAGACTTTTGGAAGTCTCTCCTATGATTCTGAAACAAAGAATCAAAAAATTCCAAGAACTTACTACTTTTGAGGTAGATTTGAAAATTTAAGAAATAATTATAATAAAAAATTTAGATTTTCTCACAAAGAAATTTAATTTTGTAAAACTAATTTTAGTAAAAATATGATAAAAAATATCAAAAAGGCATTACTGCTGGGAATTGTACTATTATCCACTCAAATAAATGCACAGCTGAAAAAAGGGCAGCTAGTGGATGGTATCGCTGCGGTGATTGGAAATGAAATTGTTCTAGAATCAGACATTACAGAGCAAGAAAACCACGCTAAACAAATGGGTGAGAAGATTTCTGGTGATAATTGTGAAGTTGTAGAAAGCTTACTAAATAACAGACTTCTAGTATATCATGCAAAAAAAGATACTCTAATCCCAAACAGAAGCAAGGAAATAAAAGAACAGGTTAATAATAAATACAACCAAATCCTTGGTCAGTTCCCTTCTGAAAAAGCAATGCTGGACACATATAAGTTCAGAAATTCGGCTGAAATGAAGAACATGATAGAGAAAATAGATTCTGACAGCTACTACGGACAAAGTAAATTTGCTAGAATTACCGAAAAAGCAGATATTACACCGAGTGAAGTAACGGATTTCTATAACACTTACAAATACCAATTACCAGAGGTAAAAGAGGAAATCATCTTGTCTCAAATCGTGATGTATCCTAAACTAAATGACAAGCACAGACAAGAGATTATAGACAAACTAAAGAAAATCAAACAAGATATCCTAAACGGAGAGGACTTTGAAACTCAGGCTAGAATCTACTCCGAGGATGAAAGCTCAGCACCCAATGGCGGGCTTTACAAAAATGTTTCTAAAGGAACAATGGTAAAACCCTTCGAGGCGGCAGCTCTTAACCTACAAGAAGGCGAAATATCAGACCCTGTGGAAACAGAATATGGATATCATATCATCCAGCTTGTGAAAAAATCAGGAAAAATATACGATGCTAGACATATCCTTATAAAAAATACTCCAAACGCAGAGGAAATAGAAGCAGCTAAAAAAGAAATGGAAGACATCCGAAAAAGAATCATAAACGGAAAAATCACTTTCAAAGAAGCTGCCACAAAGTATTCTGATGACAAAAGCACAAAATACAATGCAGGGATAATCCTTGGCGAAGATGGAGGCTACAAACAAGAAAAACTAAACCTTTCTCCTTCTATCTCTTACCACATTGCAGGTTATAACAAAGGAGACATCACAGATGTATTTGAAGATGAGCACAATAGAAAAAAAGCTGTAATATTCATAAAAATAGAAGATGTCATTCCTGCTCACCAAGTAGACCTTGCTACTGATTTTGAAAGAGTGAAGAATATGGCTCTCAACAAGAAGAAAAACGAAATGCTGGAAAAATGGGCTAAAGAACAGCTTCCTGATACTTTTATATCAATAGATAAGCGTTATCAAAAATGTTCTTTCTACCCTTCATGGAACAAAACTTCCACAAAATAATCTAACAAAACCACTCAATATTTTGGGTGGTTTTTTCTTTTTATCACAATGGTTTTTTCTTTAAAGCCATATTTTATTATCTTTGTCGCTACACTTTTTTGGAAACTTTATGAAAGACATGCCACAACAGATAAACTATACAGAAGACAACATCAGAACCCTCGAACCTCGCGAGCATGTGCGCCTCCGTCCAGGGATGTACATCGGTAAACTGGGAGATGGCTCCGCGGCGGATGATGGGATTTATATCTTATTAAAAGAGGTTCTGGATAACTCTATTGATGAATTCCGAATGAAATTTGGGAAGAGAATAGATGTTAAAATCAATGATGGAAAAGTCACTGTCCGTGATTATGGGCGAGGAATTCCTTTGGGAAAAATCGTAGATGTAGTTTCCAAAATGAATACTGGTGGGAAATACGATGACGGCGCCTTTAAAAAATCCATCGGTCTCAATGGTGTAGGAACCAAGGCGGTCAATTTCCTTTCTACTTTTTTCCAAGTAAAATCTGTGCGAGATGGAAAAACCAGATCTGCTCAGTTTCATGAAGGTAAACTAGTGGAAGTAACGGAGGAAACGGACACCACCGAAAAAAACGGAACGGAGGTTAGCTTCATTCCTGACAGTACTATTTTCCTAAATTATAAATTTAGAAATGAATATGTGGAGCGTATGCTTCGTAATTATACTTATCTAAATTTAGGACTAAAAATCTATTATAACGACTCTGTTTTCGAATCTGAAAACGGGCTGAAAGACCTATTAGAAGAAGAAATAGACGGCGAAATCCTCTACCCTATCATCCACATAAAGGATGAAGACATGGAGATAGCGATTACCCATTCGGATAAATCCCAGTCAGAAACCTATTTTTCATTTGTCAATGGACAATACACCTCGCAGGGAGGAACTCACCTTAATGCCTTTAAGGAGGCTTTTGTAAAGACTATCAAAGAGTTTTTTGGGAAAAATTTTGAGGCTGCGGATATTAGAAAATCCATCATCGGTGCGGTGTACATCAATGTGGGAAATCCTGTTTTTGAGTCTCAGACCAAAACCAAATTAGGCTCCACCACTATGGGACAGGACGCGAATGGCAACGAGCTGGAAACCATCCGAACTTTTGTCAATAATTATATGAAGAGCAAACTGGACAATTTCCTTCATAAAAATCCAGAAATTGCCGATGCTATTCACCGTAAAATATTAGTTTCTGAAAGGGAAAGAAAAGAACTTTCAGGAATTCAAAAATTAGCAAGAGAAAGAGCCAAAAAAGTTTCACTACACAATAAAAAACTAAGAGACTGCCGACAGCATTACAATGACCAAAAGGCAGCCAGAAAGACTGAAACTCAAATCTTTATAACAGAGGGAGACTCTGCATCTGGCTCTATCACAAAGAGTAGAGATGTGGAAACTCAGGCTGTATTTTCGCTAAAAGGAAAACCTCTCAACTGCTACGGACTAACCAAAAAAGTAGTGTATGAAAACGAGGAGTTTAACCTTTTACAAGCCGCTCTAAATATCGAAGAAAGCTTAGAAGATTTAAGATACAATCAAGTCATCATCGCTACCGATGCTGATGTAGATGGTATGCACATCAGACTTCTGATGATTACTTTCTTCCTTCAGTTTTTCCCTGATGTGATTAAAAATGGACACCTGTACATTCTCCAAACACCTTTGTTTAGAGTAAGAAACAAAAAAGAAACCCGCTACTGCTACACTGAAGCAGAGCGAATAAAGGCTTTGGAAGATTTAGGAAAAAACCCTGAAATTACGAGATTTAAAGGGCTTGGAGAGATTTCGCCAGAAGAGTTCAAACACTTCATCGGGAAAGACATTCGCCTTGAGCCTGTGGTGGTGGGTAAAGACACCACAATAGACCAGCTTTTGGAGTTCTATATGGGAAAAAACACGCCTGATAGACAGAATTTTATCCTTGAAAACTTGGTAGTAGAAGAAGCAATAACAGAGTAAAATTTAATATCAACAATTTATTTTTGTATCATGAGATTAAGCAACAGAAAAAAAGCACCTATATACAATTTTTTACTAACCTTTTTTCTCCTCTTCACGATAATAGGTGGAGGAATGACTTTTTTGAACATCATCAAACTACCTGTTTTTGGGAAAATGGCGAGTGTTTCTCTTTTATTCATAGGAGTTTCAGGGTTGGTGATTATTTTCTTGAGAGGCCGCCAAATATTTGAATACGATAGTGATGGAGAAGCGCTTAACTTCAAAAACCACTCTATCATTCCATTTTTAGGGAAAGAAGCAAAAGATGAATTTCCAAAATACAAACTTGTTTCCTTTGAAATCGTAAACGCATTGTTATTCAAAAGATTATATATAAAAATCACGAGTAAAAAACACAAAGAAAGTATCCTAAAGTACGATATTTCCTACCTTACAAGCAGTGAAATAAGGGATTTGAAACTTTCTTTACAACGAACAATAAAAGCCAACAAAGAAAACAGCGATAACAACGATAGATAGTATGAAACAACATAATTTATTTAACTTACACGAGGGAGAAGAAAAACAAGACAAGGTTTTACAAGATGTCTTAAAAAACATTTCATTCAAAGGTGCTAATCTTTGGATTTTGGCTTGTGCTATATTCATTGCATCTATTGGTCTGAATGTCAATTCCACAGCTGTGATTATCGGCGCCATGCTGATTTCTCCACTTATGGGACCTATCGTAGGAATTGGGGTTGCCCTTGCCATTTATGATTTAACTCTTCTAAAAAAATCAGGAAAAAACCTGCTCACCGCCACTATCGTAAGCCTTTTAGTCTCTGCGATTTACTTTACTCTCAGTCCCTTTAAAGAGGCTCAGTCTGAGATTTTAGCCAGAACATCACCTAATATTTATGATGTTTTGATTGCTTTCATTGGTGGAATTGTAGGAATAATTTCTATCACCCGTGTAGAAAAAGGAAACCCTATACCTGGGGTAGCTATTGCCACAGCGCTTATGCCGCCTCTTTGTACGGCGGGGTTTGGACTGGCAACTTTTAATTTTAAATTTTTTGCTGGAGCTTTATATTTATACTCTATCAACTGCTTCTTCATCGCCATTGCTACATTTACTATTGTTAAATTCCTTAAATACAAACCTGTTTCTACTCAGGATAAAAAATTTGACAGAAAAGTAAAATATTCCATCTATATTTTGTTTACTATTATGATTGTTCCAAGTATTTTCTTGGCTTACCGTCTCATTAGTGATAATAAATACACAAAAAATGTAGAAAATTTCATCAAAAACGAATTTACAGACAGAGGGCACACGGTGATTTATAAGAAAATAAATCAAAATGATACGCCAAAAACCATAGAATTGGTTTTACTAAATCAACGCATGGACAGCATTGAAATTCAAGCGCTTAACAAAAAACTTTCTGACACTTATGAAATCAAGGATACAAAACTCCTGATAAAAAATAATTCATCTAATCTAAAAAGTGAAATTTTAGCGGAAATCAACCAGCAAAATAAGGATTTCTCTGAAAAAGATATCATCATCCAAAATCTTACTGCGGAACTGAATGAATACAAATTTGATGACCGACAGCTCATCAAAGAACTCAGAATCATTTTCCCAGAGATAGAAAACATATCTATCGGAAAACTAAACAGTTACGAAAAAGATTCTCGTAAACAAGAAAATACTGTCATTTACCAAATCAAAGAAAAAGAGAAGCTGGATGAAGAAAAGCTGAAAAAATGGCTTCAAACCAAGTTAAACGACCAAAATATCAGACTGATAAACACAAAATAAATGCAAGAAAACGAACATAAAGAAGAAATTCTAAAAAAAATATCTGGGCTTTATCAAGACTGGTTTCTTGATTACGCCTCTTATGTAATTTTGGACCGTGCCATTCCATCTGTTTATGATGGTTTTAAGCCCGTTCAGCGCCGTATCATGCACTCTATGCGCGAGCTGGAAGATGGAAGATACAACAAGGTAGCAAACATCGTGGGAAATACCATGAAATACCACCCGCATGGAGATGCCTCCATCACGGATGCCATGGTGCAGATTGGTCAGAAAGAACTCCTGATAGACACTCAGGGAAACTGGGGAAACATCTACACAGGAGACTCGGCAGCGGCAGCAAGATACATCGAAGCGAGGCTCACGCCTTTCGCTTTGGAGGTGGTTTTTAACCCTAAAACTACGGAATGGGTAAAATCCTATGATGGAAGAAACAACGAGCCTGTGGACCTTCCTGTGAAGTTCCCACTGCTCCTTGCGCAGGGCGTGGAAGGTATCGGTGTGGGGCTTTCTACTAAGATTATGCCTCACAATTTCAATGAGTTACTGGATGCTTCTATTCTTTATCTAAAAGGAAAAAGTTTCCAGCTTTACCCTGATTTCCTTACGGCTGGACTTCTGGATGTTTCCAACTATAACGATGGAAAACGAGGCGGAAAAATCCGTGCAAGAGCCAGAATTATTCAAAAAGACAAAAATACTCTATGCATCACGGAACTGCCTTTTTCTAAAAATACAGGTGACCTGATTGACAGCATTTTAAAGGCTAATGAAAAGGGCAAAATCAAAATCAAAAAAATAGAGGACAATACTTCTGATGAAGTAGAAATCAACATCTTACTGGCTAATGATGTTTCGCCAGACATGATGATAGACGCCCTCTATGCTTTCACGGACTGCGAGGTTTCTATTTCTCCGAACGCCTGCGTAATCGTGGGAGACAAGCCGATGTTCCTTTCTGTTTCGGAAATTCTGAAATACAACACAGACCACACGGTTTCTCTTCTGAAAAAAGAGCTGGAAATAGAACTGCACGAACTTCAAGAAAAATGGCATTTTGCGAGTTTAGAAAAAATCTTCATCGAGAATGAAATTTACCAAGAAATCAAAGGTAAAACCAGCAAAGAGGAAGTTTATTCGGCGATTGATAAAGCTTTAAAACCATTCATTAAAAACCTTATGCGTGAGGTAGTTACGGAGGACATTGCCCGACTGACAGAGCTTCCTTTCATGAGAATTTCGCGCTATGATAGAGATAAAGCGCTGGAAAACATCGCTGCACTGGAGGACAGAATGGAGCAGGTGAAACATGATTTGGAAAACTTGGTGGATTATGCCATCAATTATTTCCAAAACATCCAGAAAAAGTATGGAAAAGACAAGCCTCGCCGTACGGAAATTCGTGTTTTTGATAATATAGATGCGACCAATGTAGCGGTAGCAAACGAAAAATTCTACATCAACAGAGTCGAAGGATTCATCGGAACTTCGCTCAAAAAAGATGAATATGTTTTTGACTGTTCGGATTTGGACGACATCATCACTTTCCGAAAAGATGGAACAATGCAGGTTACCAAAGTGGAAGCAAAAACCTTCATCGGAAAAGATATTCTGCATGTGGGCGTATGGAAAAAGAACGACAAACGAACCGTTTATAACATGGTCTACCGCGAGGGAAAAGACGGCCCATATTACATGAAAAGGTTCTCAGTAACGGGAGTTATCCGAAATAATGAATACAAACTTGCTTCGGATGTAAAAGGCTCAGAAGTGCTGTATTTTTCTGCAAATCCAAACGGAGAGGCCGAAATCATTAGTGTTTTACTAAAACCTAGTGCAAGAATCAGAAAAAACAGAATCGATATAGATTTCTCTGATTTAGCGATAAAAGGGCGTGATTCCAAAGGAAATCTCGTAACGAAATATTCCGTTAAAAAAATAGAACTAAAAGAAGAAGGCATCTCTACGCTGGCTCCGAGAAAAATTTGGTTTGATGAGAGCGTAAGAAGACTGAATGTGGAAGGCAGAGGAGTTCTACTCGGCAGCTTTAAAGGAGATGATAAAATACTGACTATCAATACAAAAGGAGAAGCAAAACTGATTTCATTTGACCTGATGAATCGTTTTGATGATGATTATCTGATTTTGGAAAAATGGCATCCAGAACAGGCTGTTTCGTGCATCTATTATGACGGCGAAAAGGATATTTATTTCATCAAACGATTTTTATTAGAAAACACAGCTAATATTCAGAACTTTATGCCGAGTGAGCATCCTAAATCCTTCATAGAATTCGTGGGAACCAGCGATGGCTGCACGGCAGAAATTATCTTTGCAAAAGATAAAAACGGAAAGGAAAAAGAGCCAGAAACCATTGATATTGATGACTTTATCTCCATAAAAGGGATAAAAGCAATGGGAAATCAGTTCGTGAAAGAGAAAATAAAATCCATAAATATCACAATTCCAGAACCGAAGGAAGAGGAGGAAGAAGAACCTGTACAGCAGGAAGAAACAGATATTCCAGAAGATGGGGTGATAGGAGATTTATTTAATTGATTTTGAGATGTCTACCGAGTTATTAGAAAGATTTTTGCCTCCAAACAGCATGCCCTACCTAAAAAAATGGCTGGAAGGGCATATGTGCCATATCAAAGTTACAAAAAGCAGGCACAGCAAGTTAGGAGATTATAAATCAATGCCTAATAACTCCCACCAAATAACCATCAATGGAACGCTGGAACCAGAGCTTTTTTTCTTTGTCTTTACGCATGAAATCGCCCATTTAGTGGCTTTTCATGAAAAGAAAAATATTCTTCCACATGGAAAAGAATGGAAGATGACCTTTCAGAAAATGCTTTTGGAAAGTCTCTCAATTTATTCCGAAGAGCTGAGACCTTTGATTTTAAATTTTGCTAAAAATCCGAAAGCCAATTTCATGTCTAGTCCAGAGCTGGTAAAATATTTTGACAGTGAACACTCTGATAATAAAGCCTATGTGGAGGATTTGCCCATTGGAGAAAAATTTATTTATCAAACAGACATTTACCAGATAGAAGAAAAGAAGAAAAAGCGTTACCTTTGCAAAAATCTCAGTACAGGGAGGATGTATTTATTCAAATCCTGTGCGAGAGTGGAGCGAACAAAATAACAACTAACGAAAGAAAATGAATCCAAATAATAACTATTGTGTGATAATGGCGGGCGGCATCGGAAGCCGTTTTTGGCCTATGAGTACGGCTAAATTTCCTAAACAGTTCCATGATATCTTGGGAACAGGAAAGACCATGATACAGCAGACCTTTGAGCGGATAAAGCAAGTTGTCCCTGTGGAAAATATTTTTGTGGTAACCAATAAGGAATATTTAGAACTGACATCAGCTCAAATTCCTGAACTTGACAAGAAAAACATCATCGGAGAACCTATGATGAGAAATACTGCGGCCTGTAACATCTACATAACCAACAAAATAGCAAAAATAAACCCAAATGCTAACATCGTTGTACTACCCGCAGACCATCTAATTTTAAAAGAAAAAACTTTCTGTGAAAAGATAGAATTTGCTTTTGAAAAGGCGAGCCAGAATGACTATCTCATTACGCTCGGGATACAGCCTACGCGCCCTGACACAGGCTATGGCTACATTCAGTTTTCAGAAGAAAAGTCTGCTGAAATATGCAAAGTAAAAACTTTCACTGAAAAGCCTAATTTAGAAACAGCAGAAAAATTCTTAGCAACGAAAGAATATCTTTGGAATGCTGGAATTTTCATCTGGAATGTGAAATCTATCCAAAAAGCCTTTGAAAACTATCTTCCAAAAATGGCAGAACAATTTAAAACAGAGGCATATAACACCGAAAAAGAAGCGCCATACATAGAGGAAATTTATCCTAATGTAGAGAAAATATCCATAGACAACGGAATTTTGGAAAAAGCCGATAATGTCTATGTAATTCCTGCTGACTTGGGCTGGTCTGATTTGGGAACTTGGACTTCTGTTTTTGAAAATGCTGAGCGAGATGAAAATAACAATACCATCTCCAAGAACTGCAATGTTTATAACGCAAAAGGAAATATCATCAGACTCAAAAACCCTGAAAAAACTGCTGTTGTCGATGGACTTACAGACTATATAGTGATAGATACGGAGGAGGCTCTGCTCATCTGCCCAAGAAGCAATGACCAGCTTATCAAGGAATATGTGGCTGATTTAGAAAGCAAAAAATAGAAGAAATGTTTCGTTTGTTATCAAAGAGAACCAATTTATTTTCAGTTCCTACTTACATAGGAGCTTTATTACTTTTTATTTTAGTTTCAAACGATTTAGAAATTAAATTTTCTAACATTTTCTCTACCACTATAGCCTTTGCGGGGCTGGCTCTGGGCTATGTTTTGTTTAATAAAATTTTGCTAAATAGAAAAACTCACCTGCCGCTGTTCCTGTACTCTATTTTTATTTTTTCATTTTATGATGGAAATCTAGATGTAGGGATTTCTATGGCGCTATTTACGAGTTCTATTTTATTATTTTTCTTCACTAGTGAAAATGATAAAATCAGAAGTGATTCTTTCCTTTTGGTCGGTAGCATTCTGGGTGTCAGTTATATTTTCTTGCCGACGACTTGGACGCTTTTTATTTTCGTAATTATCCACATCATCACCAAATCAGACAAAATATTTCTAAATATTTTCCAGCTTATTTTGGGATGTCTTATGGTAATTTCTGGATATTTGTGCTTGATGTATGTTCTTGAAATAGATGTCTTTACAGAAGACTATATTCCACTGATTTCCAATGAAATGATTACAGATTTTTCTTCTTTTTACACCTTAATTCCCATTTTAGTAATGTGTATTTTGGCGGTGGGAGATCATTTTATGAATTTGAATAAAAAAAGCCCTACTAGTAAATTTAAATACGCTTTCTTGTTGTCATTTTTATTGGTTCAAATCTTGATTTTGGTCTTTTACATGGGCTCTCACAGAGAATATCTGCTGCTGGTTATATTCCCTATTAGCATTATCCTGAGCCGATTTTTAAGGTTTATAAAATACCCTTGGCTTCAGGAGCTGGGACTTTGGATTATTATAATTTCTTGTCTTTTGGACAAATTTAACCCTAATTTTATTGATTTAATATGATTCAAATAGATGATAAACTAATTTCTGAGGATTTATTTTCTGAAGAATTCGTGTGCAATCTTGCTAAATGCAAGGGAATCTGCTGTGTGGAGGGTGATGCAGGTGCTCCTCTTGATGAAGATGAAACCAAAATATTAGATGAGATTTATCCTAAAATAAAGCCTTATCTCCGCCCAGAAGGAATCCAAGCTATCGAGGAGCAAGGCACATATACGCTTGATTTTGAAGGAGATTTGGTTACTCCTTTGGTGAATAATGCAGAATGCGCCTATGTGATTTTTGATGAAAAAGGCTACACCAAATGCGCCATAGAAAAAGCCTATGAAGACGGCGTTATCGACTGGCAGAAGCCTATTTCCTGCCACCTCTACCCTATTCGTATCACGGAATATTCTAATTTTTCTGCGATTAACTACCATGAATGGGATATCTGCTCTGATGCCTGCACTTTAGGGAAAGAATTGGGCGTAAAAGTCTATCAATTCCTAAAAAAACCACTTATCCGAAAATACGGAGAGGAGTTCTACCAAACCCTTTCAGAAGCTGCTGAAGAATGGGAAAAAGAATTCGGGAAAGGATAAAAAATCCAATTTCCCGAAGTTAATTTATTTCTATTTTCTTTATTTAAAATACGCTTTTAGCGGTAAGTCTAGTATTCTTCTTGCCAGTTTCATAATTTCTGGCATATCTTTTTCTGAAAACAGCAGAAATAAATACGCATCTGCTCCTTCATCCAGATGGCACAACCAAAGATGATATTGGGAAAGCTGTTTTCTCATATACGGGAACAAATCTGCACTATAAGTATCTGCGGGATATTCCCATTTCCAGTCAGAAAAATCAGCTAAATCCAAAATATATTCTTCCAATTCTTCTGCATAAAATTTCCAGTCAGAAGAACGGCAGACACCATATTCTCTTATAATTTCTATCACAGGTTCTGCCCTTTGGATTTTATGAGTATATTCCATCATTTCAGCCATGGCTTCCGATACGCCCTCGTATTCATCAGGTGTATATTCTTCTAAAGTCTTTAATAATCTTTCTTTGTTTTCATCTATTACCTCTTGCTCCACTCCACAAAAAGCTAAAAATTTTGCCAAATGTTCCTGAGTAGACGTTACTTTTTCCTCCGCTGGAATAGGCTCTATATCTAGTTTTACATCTAATTTATCCTCCAAATGAAAATAAATATCCGTTGCTAATTTATTCAGCGCTTCCCACGCCAAAACATCTTCATAGTAATCGCTCTCTGGATCCAGCCATCGGTAGCCTTTCGCCTGTGAATAAAGTTCATGCTCTTCATAATAATCCCCAGTCTCTGCATCATTTTCTAAATCATAATAAGTGACATTAAAATCACCATTAAAACAATGAATTCCAAACATATACATACGGTTATAGAAAACATCATATCCAGAAATAACCGTATAAACATACCCTATTCCATCTTTTTCAAAATTTTCCGGAATAGGTTCATCAAAATTTAGAACTCGCTTCCTAAAATCCTCTGCCAAAGCTGTCGCTGAAGAAAAACCATATTTTTTTAATATTTTTTTCTTAAAATCTGAATTTTCAGACATATCTTGCGGAAGAAAACCTATTCCTGCAATGACATCTGTAAATTCTGATGATTTATCCAATGAGATAACTTCATCATTTTCAATAAAATAGCGCTCAAAAGCCAAAAAAAGCTTCAAACTCAAATTTGATTTCATTTATTTATTATTTGATAAATTAATTCTAAAAGTCGTTCCTTTCCCAACCTCGGAAGAAACTATGCGCAGATCTCCGCCATGGTATTCATTAATCACCCTTTTTGCCAAAGAAAGCCCCAGCCCCCAGCCTCTTTTCTTGGTCGAAAACCCTGGGTTAAAGACTTTTCTGATTTGGGAATTTGTCATACCGCAGCCATTATCCTTAAAATCTATATAGATTTGGTTATCTTTCTCCACGAGCGAAATTACCAATCGCCCTTTGCCTTTCATAGCATCTACGGCATTTTTTACTAAATTTTCTATCACCCAGCTCATCAAAATCCTGCTGTGTGGAATGAGAACTTCCCGCTCTGGAAGATACAGCACAAAATCCACTTGGCTCGAAATTCTCGTTTTTAAATAATCAAAATTCGTTTGAATCGTTTCTGATAAATTGAGGTCGTTCAGCTCTGGAACAGACCCTATTTTAGAAAATCTTTCAGAAATTACCATCAGTCGTTTTACATCTTTTTCTATTTCCAAAACTCCCTCGTTATCAGCATTTTCTATTTTTAAGATTTCCACCCAGCCAATCATCGAAGAAAGAGGTGTTCCTATCTGATGCGCTGTTTCCTTTGCCAACCCTGCCCAGAGATAGTTTTCATCCGTTCTCTTTATCGTTCTAAAAAACCAAAAACAAACCAACAAATACCCGCCTATCAAACCTGCTAAAATTATAGGATAATAGTCCAATCTATCCAGAAAAAGGGAGTTTGAATAAAATACATACTGATTCTTGCCATTGGGCATTGTGATAAGGAAAGGCTTGTAAGTTCTTCCCATTTTTTGAATCAAAGCATTGAGTTTTTTAGGGTCTTCTACGATTTCATCTGGAATATTTCTATAAGTTCCCTCGGCTAAAATAGGCTCATAGTTTTCATCTGTCAGAATGATGGGAATAGAGTTATTATCCTTTAAAACAGCCAAAATCAGCTCCAGTGTTTCAGGGTCGTTGATATGCTCATCCTGCATGAATTTCATAGCCGTAGCGATGACCTCTATCCTCTGAATTTCTTGTTTTTTCAGCCTGTCTATCAGCATGGTAGAAGAAGCAGCCAAAACCACCACCGCAAGAGTGAGAAACAAAAATATAAGCCAACGGACAAATGATGAAGTGAGATACCTCATTTTTATTTCAATATATCTAAAAGTTTAAACAATTTTGCATTTACATTACTTTCATAGTAGTTATTCACTATCACCGCAAAGACATATTTTTTACCCTCTTTTGATGTGTGGTATCCTGCATAGGCTTTGGCATCTTTTATCGTTCCGCTCTTCATTTTCATACCGTTATACAGAGGCATGGATTCTTCAAATATAGGGAACCAACTTTGTTTTTTACCCCAAATAAGAGCCTGAACTTCTGCTCTTGCAGAGGCATAGTTCTGTGGCGAAAGTCCGCTTCCGTCAGCGAAATTTATCATCGGCGCTTGGATTCCTTTACTTTTCCAAAAATCTTTGAGGATTTTCACACCATTTGAAAAGGAAGAATTATCATTTTTAACCTTTCCAAAAGTTTTTACAAGGGTTTCTCCGTACAGATTCACACTTTTTCTCATGAACCAATAGACTATTTTGTCCATCGTAGGAGAATAATGCACCAAAATTTCTTTCCCTTGTAAAGGTCTATACTCCTTCCCTTCTATCAAAAGCTGTGAAGCAGAAATCACTTTTCCTTTAAGTTCTATATCATTGTTTGAAAGCCAATTATACATTTCTAAACCAAGCTGCATAGGTGGATTTGGGACAGAACCAGAAACTATGGTCGTCTTTCCACTAGGAAGAGTCCCATTGATATAGGCTACCTCCGAATACGGCGCCATGTAGATGATGCTCCTATCCCCTGTTTCCTTCCCTGCCGATTGGGTTTCGTTTACCCATTTTACCTGCTCTGGAAGATTTACAATTTTCTTGAAAGATGTAGAAGCCCCTGCATTAGCCCCTCCAATTATATGCATATCAAACTGATTTTCACGCCAGTTCACTCCCCAAACTCCCGCTCCATAATAATTTCCTATATCATTCCAAGGCCAGCCCCCAGGGATAGTTTGAATATCAAAATAGCTATCATCTATTATCAAATTCCCTCCTATCTTATAGATTCCCAATGACTTAATGGCTTGTATCACTTTATTTTGAAAATCCTCAGGTTTATAGCCTGTATATCGCCAGCTGCCGAGTGTAGGGTCACCATTGGAACTTACTATCAAATCTCCTGACAGCCTGCCTTCCTCTATATTCCCTGTATAAGATACTTTGGTAGTGTATCGAAAATCTTTCCCAAGCATCTCCAAAGCCGCCATTGCCGTAAAAACCTTCTGTGTACTCGCCGTAGAAAGTCCCTTATTCCCTTGATATTCATAAATAAAATTCCCCTGTTCATCGGCTACATAGAAAGAAAGATTCGCTGAATACATCTCTGGTTCATTCAAGAAACTTTTGGTCGCTTGATCTAGTTTTTTAGAAATATCTTGAGAAAAAAAACTCTGAAAAAACAATACTAATAAAAAGCAAAAACTATTTTTCATCTTAAAATTTTATTATATTTTAAACGCTGATGGTGATTATTTTATTTCCTGCATGTAGACCAAGGTATCTTTGGATAAAATTTCTGGGTGAAAAATCTTCACATAATCCCTTAAAACCAAATCTGCACGAACAGCTCCACTCTCAAAAATATCATTTGCCATTCCTCTCCTTCTTTTATTCATCCCAAAAATTTTCCCTTTCTGATAAACATCCAGTTTTTCATAAATAGCATTCATAGCCAATAGTTCTTTTTTCGTTCTATAATTGCCCGCATTTACCCAAAATTCAGCATTTTTAGACTTCACAAAAACTTCTTCAAAACTAATCGGCACAGATTTTTTTTCTTGATTTTCCTTGAAAATATAGTCCGCCCCTGCATCTTTTAGATAATTCGCCAAAAAAGTTTTCCCACCAGCTATATACCAGTGGTTTCCATACATTTCATTAGCTAAAACTTTCGGTTTGTTGGGCAACTTCTGTGCTTTTTGTTTTATGCTTTCATAATCATTTTTGATTTTAGTATAAATTTCTTCCGCCCGTTTTTCCTCTCCTAAAAGCTTCCCAAACAGCTTTAAATAAGCCGCTTTATCTAAAGGCGTTTCCTCCAAATATTCATCTAAAAAAATGATTTTTATTCCGTTATTTTGTAGGATTTTATATGTATTTTCAAAAGTTTCTATGTAATTCGTGAAAATCACATCCGGTTTTAGTTCAAGAATTTTTTCAATATCATATTTTTGGTCAGAACCTACATTCTGAATTTTATTTTTTTCTATAAGTTGCTGAATTTCATCTGAATAAACATACTGCACTCCAGAAATTCCTACTATTTTTTCTTCCTGCTCAAGTTCTAAAAAATATCCCAAAAGGCTGTTATTAAGCAAAACCACTTTGGAAAAAGGCAGTTCATTTTTTTCAAAAGAATACTCAAATTTTCTAGATTTTAATAAAAATTTGTCATTTTGCTCACTATATTGAACATTTTCAGAAATCACTTCCCAAGATTTAATTGATTGGTTATCAGATTTCTTACAGGACAACACCACAAAAAAACTGATGATGTATAATATTTTTTTCCATTTCATAGTTCAAAGAAAGCAAAAAAGTATTATATTTGCAAAACTAAAATTCAGGACGCGTAGCTCAATTGGATAGAGCGCCAGATTACGGCTCTGGAGGTTGAGGGTTCGACTCCTTCCGCGTTCACCATAACCCATAAAGTATTTATTTTAAATGTTTTATGGGTTTTTTAGTAAAAAATAATAAATTTTTAATTTACCAAAGAATAAAACAGACTGAAAATCTAACTTTTATTTAATTCTTTCTCCCTTGAAAAAAGGAAAAATGATAATCATTCCTGTACTGGCTATACTCACAAATAGATAAAGAATTTTCTCTTCTATTTTTTCAACAAAAATTGAGTAAAATACCACATAAAAGAATCCTAAAAAACCAACTATTAAACTCAATCCCCCCAATCTATAAATAATATTTGGAAATTTGATTTTACTAAAAAGCACTGCTAAAATAGGGATAGAAACACTATATAAAATTACAAACCAAAACTCAGAAATCAGTGCATAAGAAAAAACCAAAAGTCCTAAAACTGCATTCACTCCACCAACAGCAAGGAAGATAAGAAGCATCAATAGCAAAGATTGCATGTTTTTCATACTCCTAAATTAAGGAATTATTTTCACTTTACGAAACAAATTACTTCATATTACTCAAATATCAAAAATAAAAAAACACTCTCAAATTTTCTTTGAAAGCGCTTTATAAATTAGAGTGGCCCCACTTGGGCTCGAACCAAGGACTTGCTGATTATGAGTCAGCTACTCTAACCAACTGAGTTATAGGGCCAAAGGATATTATCCTTAACAATTGGTTTGCAAATATAAATAAAAATCGTAGAACAGCAAAACAAAATTCGCATTTTTATTTCAAAAAATTTATAAAATACTGTTAATCAACAATTATATTATGAATTAAAATTGAAAATTATCATTTTTATTACAATACAAGCCAAAAATCATTAAAAATGCAATCTTTTTATTATATTTGTCTCAAATATGTTTTTTTTGAAGGATAAAGAATTAGTTGATACCATTACTCAAATCCAAAGTGGGAGCCAAAAAGCACAGACCAAGTTAATTAACTATTTTTGGGATGATGTTTTCAGTTTTGTATTGAAAAAAGTGCAGGACAGAACCATCGCAGATGAGCTTACGGTGGCTGTTTTCGCGAAGATATTAACTAAACTGAACCTTTATGATGAGAATTTTCAGTTTAAGACTTGGATTTTGACCATCGCACAAAATTCAGTAATAGACTATTGGCGAAAAAAATCAAGAGAGGAAGTCTTTACAGATGATTTTAAAGATGTTAAAAACGAATTTGAAAAATCTCCAGAGGAATTATTGATTTCCAAACAACAGCAGCAGCATATCGTCAGCACAATAGCTTCCATGGATGCCCAATACAGGAAAATCATAGAGCTAAGATTCTTCGAGGAAAAAAGCATAAAAGAAATTGCAGAAACTCTGAATATTTCGGTTGCAAATACGAAAGTGAGGATAATGAGAGCAAAAAAAATATTAGCCGAATTATTAAAAAACGAATAAAAAACAATGAACAAAGAGGTTTCCGAGACAAACACCATAACCAATAAACCCAAGTGGATAAGGGTAAAACTCCCAACAGGAAAAAACTACCGAGAACTCCGCTCATTGGTTGATAAATATAAGCTGAACACCATCTGCCAGAGCGGTTCCTGCCCAAATATGGGAGACTGCTGGGGCGAAGGAACGGCTACCTTTATGATTTTAGGGAATATATGCACTCGTTCGTGTGGTTTTTGTGGAGTAAAGACTGGGAAGCCACTGGATGTAAACTGGGAAGAGCCAGAAAAAATAGCCCGCTCCATCAAACTAATGAAAATAAAACATGCTGTTATCACCTCCGTAGACAGAGATGATTTGAAAGATATGGGCTCTATTCTTTGGGCAGAAACAGTGAATGCCGTGAGGAGAATTTCTCCTGAAACCACACTAGAAACCCTTATTCCTGATTTCCAAGGAATTACAAGACACCTTGACAGAATGATAGAAGTGGCGCCAGAAGTCATTTCGCACAATATGGAAACCGTGAAAAGACTGACACGAGAAGTGAGAATTCAGGCTAAATATGAAAGAAGCCTAGATGTACTAAAATACCTCAAAGACTCAGGACAGCGAAGAACAAAAACAGGAATCATGCTGGGGCTGGGTGAAGAAAGAGATGAAGTTTTCCAAACCATAGAAGATATCAAAAATGCTAATGTGGATGTAATCACCATTGGGCAGTATCTACAGCCGAGTAAAAAACACCTGCCTGTGAAAAGATTTATCCCTCTAGAAGAGTTTGAAGAGTATAGAGTTTTCGCGGAAAATCTGGGATTCAGGCATGTAGAGAGTTCGCCTCTTACAAGAAGCTCCTACAGGGCAGAAAGACATATTTTATAACTAAATAATAATTAACTTAAATTTATATTATGAAAATTACATCATTAGGCATTTCGCTTTTAGCAGGAGCTTATTTCCTTACTTCCTGCACCACGCAGAAAAATGCAACAGAACAAAAAGTAATGGAGGTGAAAAAAGAAGAAAACCACGCTCATGCCCAGCAGCATGACCATGGGATTGCCCTTGATTTGATGGATACTTCCGTGCGTCCGCAAGATGATTTCTACAACTATGTAAATGGCGGATGGATGAAAACTGCTGTAATTCCTGCTGACAAATCTACTTGGGGTTCTTTCCAAGAATTGAGAGAAAAAACTGATGAAAATTCACTAAAAATCCTAAAAAACATCCTTTCTGAAAACTACCAAAAAGGAACTGAGGGACAGCAGATTCAGGATTTGTATGCTACATACATGGATATGGACAAGCGTAACGCAGATGGCATCAAACCTATCGAAAAGGATTTAGAAGAGATAAACTCTATCAGAAACCTGAAAGACCTTCAAAACTACCTTATAGGAGCAGTGAGAATAGGGGACAACCCGCTATACGGATGGAGCGTTTATACAGACCTCAAAAATTCTAAAATGAACGCTGTTTATCTTGGTGGGCCTCGTTTAGGTTTAGGAAAAGATTATTACCAAAAAGAAAATGAAGCGAACACTAAAACTATCGCTGAATACAAGAAATATGTAGCTTCTCTATTGCAGATTTTAGGCTACAAAAATGCTGATGCTACAGCGCAGAAAATCGTAGATTTTGAAAAGAGTTTAGCAAAAACTATCCTAACCAACGAGGAAGGAAGAGATGCTAACAAGCGATACAATCCAAAAACTACGACTGAACTTTCTAAATTGGTAAAAAATGTAAATCTGGCTAACTACTTGAAAGAAGCTGGCGTAAATACAGACCGAGTGATTCTATCCGAGCTGAAATATTACCAAAACCTTGATAAATTCATCAATAGTAATAATATCGCTCTAATCAAAGATTATCTAAAACTTCGCCTTCTTTCTGGAAGCGCATCGAGCCTTGACCAGAGATTGGATAAAATCAACTTTGATTTTTACAGCAAATATCTACAAGGACAAAAAGAGCAAAGAGCTATGGACAAGAGAGCTCTTAGCCTAATCAATGGTGTTCTAGGTGAGGCTTTCGGAAAATTATATGTACAAAAATACTTCTCTCCAGAGGCTAAACAAGAAATGGAAATCCTCATAGGTTACCTGAAAAAGGCTTACCACAAGCACATCAGCGAACTAGAATGGATGTCCAGCGAAACAAAAACCAAAGCTCTGGACAAGTTACACAAATTCTCTGTAAAAGTAGCCTACCCGAACAAATGGGAAGATTACTCTAAACTCGTAGTAGAATCGCCTAAAAATGGGGCTTCGCTTTATTCTAACTTAAAAAATGTAGCTGAATGGAGCTACGAGAAAAGCCTAGAAAAAGTAGGAAAACCTGTAGATAAAGAAAAATGGGGAATGCCGCCTCAAACGGTAAACGCCTACTACAGCCCTACGAACAACGAAATCGTATTCCCTGCGGCTATTCTACAAGCGCCTTTCTTTGATTTCAAAGCTGACCCAGCGGTCAATTTCGGAGGAATAGGAGCGGTTATCGGACACGAGATTTCTCACGGATTCGATGACGGAGGAGCTCGTTTCGATGGAGATGGAAACCTCAACAATTGGTGGACAGAGCAAGACCGTAAGAATTTTGACATCAAAGTAAAACAACTTGCTGAGCAGTACAGCAAATACGAACCTGTAAAAGGAAGTTTCGTGAATGGTGTATTTACCAGCGGTGAAAACATCGCGGATTTAGGTGGAGTTGCTATCGCCTACGATGCCCTTCAAATGTATCTAAAAGAAAGAAAAAATCCAGGTGTCATCAGCGGCTATACCCAAGAGCAAAGATTTTTCCTAAGCTGGGCTACTATCTGGAGAACTAAATCTACAGAACAGTACCTCATCAACCAAGTGAAAACAGACCCACACTCACCAGGGTTCTACAGAGCTTTCGCTCCGCTTATCAATGTAGATGCTTTCTACAAGGCATTTAATGTAAAAGAAGGAGACAAACTCTATAAAAAACCAGAAAACAGAATCAAAATCTGGTAAGAAAGCCATATAAAATCCATCACAAAATGTGATGGATTTTTTTATCTATTTATCTCTTCCCATTTATTTGGATTACTTTCTTTAAAATTGATTTTTATATATCTAATTTTATCTTTTTTTATGTGAATCCACATTTCTATAAATTCTCGTGGGAAAAAATTTTCTTCGTTTGTTTTAGGTAATTGACCATTATAACTTTCCAGTTCTAATATATTTTTAGAAATCCTACTATCTACATAAATATTCAAACCTTTGTATGAAAACTTTCCATACTTTTCGTTATTCTCATCAATAGTTTTAGTATTTAAAAATGATATTGAACAACTATCAGCATTACAATTACCTTCATTAGTATAAATAAAAATATTATTACTATCCTTCATATCACTATTTATAACCTCATCACAATAAAGAATAAATAACTTCTCAATATCTTTATCCTTAAAAATTTCATTAGGAGCTTTACTACATCCTGCTAAAATAAATGTAAGCCCTATTACAAGGTATTTTCTCATGATTTTATTTTTCATTTTTCAATGAATACCAAATATATAGATGAAAACCAATATAAAAAAACATTGAACATCCTAATAATAAAGATATTCTATAAGGATACACTGATATTGATGGATACCACCAAAACATAAAATATATCAGAAATATTAAGGACAAAAACAGCATCCTAATCGCCTTATTTCCAATCATCAACCAAATAAAAGCCGATAAAACCAAAACAATACTGAAAACAAATTTATTATAATATACTGCTACCCCAAAAGCAATATCCCTTCTCGCTGGAAAATAGCTATTTAAAAAACTCAAAACCAGCTCCTGCAAGACAATATATAATATTATCGCAAAAACCGATGACATACATAGCCAAACCCTGCTATTCTTCATCATTCTTCACAGTTTTTAAAATCTTCTGTTTTCAAAGGAGGCAGTGAAATAGCCTTTCTCAATGAATCACTTTTCGCTCTGTCTTTTATACAGGGTTTCCCAAATTGAGTCCCATAATAAACCCTTCTATTATTTCCTTTTTTAGACCAATAATATTTATCAAGGACTGCAGCCAAAAACTCTCTTTTCATATTTCCTTTTTCTACTTCTTGAAGAAGAAGATTTCTAACCTCATCTTCTTTAGCCACTCGGTGTGGATTATGAAGAAGAATAGCAACAGCCGCTAATCCGACACACTCTTGGTCTTTCAAATTTCTTTTCCCTACATTTTTAGGGTTAGGATATCCATTTTCTTTGATAATAGTAATAAGGCGATAAAAATTAGCCGAATCTATTTTAGGCATGATTTCACTCCTATTAAACTTAATATCATAATTACGAATTCCTTGGTCAAGACCATACATTGCACACAATTCAAAGGCTAAATTATTTTTTGAATTTCTTTTACTCTGTGCCGAACACCCATACAAAACCACAGATAAAAGAAGAACTTTTATAAATGCACTTACTTTACTACTTTTTACCTTTTGCATATCTTATTTTTTTCTCATTTACTTGAATTACTTTTCTTAAAATTTATTTTAAATACCAAATAACTCAAAACCAGCTCCTGTAAAACAATCTATAATATCATCGCAAAAACCGATGACATACATAGCCAAACCCTGCTATTCTTCATCATTCTTCACAGGTTTTAAAATCTTCTGTTTTCAAAGGAGGCAGTGAAATAGTCTTTCTCAATGAATCACTTTTTGCTCTGTCTTTTATACAGGGTTTCCCAAATTTAGACCCCATATAGACTTTTTTTCCTTTACTTATATGCCAATAATATTTATCCATTATTAATAATAATGTTTCTTCTTTCATATTTCCTTTTTTTACTTCCTTTATTAAAATATCTCTATTTTCTTTATTATTTACAATATGTTGAGGATTATGGAGCAAAACAACTGTAGCAGCTCCTTTGACACATTTTTCATTAATATATGTTCCTATATTATCTTTGTTAGGATATCCATTTTTATTTATAAAATTTATTACTCTCTGGAAGTTTAGAGAATCTATTTTAATATTTGATTTTTTATCTATAACTATTCCTTCTTGTCTTATTCCTTGGTCTATTCCATATATTTCACACAATTCAAAGGCTAAATTATTTTCTGAATTTCTTTTACTCTGCGCTGAACATCCATACAAAATCACAAATAAAAGAAGAACTTTTATAAACACACTTACTTTACTATTTTTTATATTTTGCATATCTTATTTTTATTTTCTTTCCTATTTCCGCTGATTATTGTTCCCAAAGATAATTAAATTTTCATCGCAGAGTAGCATAATTTTGTTGTAAATTTGTAGGATTATTAAATTTAATAAGAATGTCAAAGCCGAAAAAGGAGCAAAACGAATATATAGAAATCTACGGAGCACGCGAACACAACCTGAAAAACATCGATGTCAAAATCCCCCGAAACCAGCTGGTAGTAATCACTGGGCTTTCTGGCAGCGGAAAATCTTCCCTCGCGTTTGACACCATCTTCGCCGAAGGACAGCGCCGCTACATTGAGACTTTCTCTGCCTATGCCCGCCAGTTTTTGGGTGGTCTGGAACGCCCTGATGTGGACAAGATAGAAGGACTCTCCCCTGTCATCGCCATCGAACAGAAAACCACCAACAAAAATCCCCGCTCCACGGTAGGCACCGTTACAGAGCTTTACGACTTCCTAAGGCTGCTCTTTGCGCGGGTTTCAGATGCCTACTCACTCACCACTGGCAGAAAGCTGGTCAGCTACACGGAAGAGCAGATTTTAGAAGCGATAAAATCCAACTACAAAGACGAAAAAGTCCTGCTCACTGCTCCTGTAATCCGCGCAAGAAAGGGACACTACCACGAACTTTTCGTGCAGATGGCAAAGAAAGGCTATAGCCAAGCTCGGATTGATGGGCAGCTGCAAGACATTGAATATGATTTAAAACTTGACCGATACAAAAACCACGATATAGACATCGTTATAGACCGCTGGATTATCGGCGAAAGCGCCACCGAATCCCGTATGGAGAAATCCCTCCGCACGGCTTTAGACATGGGCGAAGGTGTCATCGGAATACAGAAATTCGGTTCGGATGAAATAGAATATTTCTCTAAAAACCTGATGGACGAAGACACAGGGCTTTCCCTCGCACAGCCAGAGCCGAACACTTTTTCTTTCAATTCTCCGAAGGGAAGTTGTCCGCACTGCAAGGGACTTGGAATGATTAAGAAAATCAACACCGATTTCTTCGTAGAAAACCCAAAACTATCCATCTCCGCAGGCGCTTTGAAACCTTTGGAAACTTATAAATTCAGCAAATGGGTTTTGGCGCAGATTAGCAGTATTTTAGAGCTTTATGGACAGAGTCTGGACACGCCTTTTGAGAAAATCTCTCCAGAGGCGCTGGACTACATCTACAACGGCATTCACCTGCAAGAAACCCGCGAACTGAAACACGCTGGAATCAGCAAAAAGATAAAAATAGAATTTGACGGATTGATTTCCCATTTGGAGCAAATCATCGAAGACAAAGAAAACTACGGAGCCACACAGATAGAACGCGATTTCACGGTGGAACAAATCTGCCCAGAGTGCAACGGCGCAAGGCTTCAGGCATCAAGCCTAAGTTTTAAAATCGATGGAAAAAACATCGCTGAAGTGGCTGCGTTGAGCCTTTCCGACCTGATGGACTGGCTAAATGATGTAGAAAATACTTTCTCCGATAAAAATAAAATCATCGCCTACGAAATCCTAAAAGAAATAAAATCCAGACTGAGATTTCTACTAGATGTCGGTTTGGAATACCTCAGCCTCAGCAGAAGCTCTAAAACCCTCTCTGGCGGCGAATCCCAGCGAATCCGTCTGGCTACACAGATAGGCTCCCAGCTGGTAAATGTGCTTTATATCTTGGATGAACCGAGCATCGGACTTCATCAGCGAGACAATGAAAGACTTATCAATTCCCTGAAAAACCTCCGCGACATCGGAAATTCGGTTTTAGTGGTGGAGCATGACAAAGACATGATTTTAGAAGCGGATGAAATCCTAGACATCGGCCCTAGAGCAGGAAAACACGGCGGTGAAGTCCTTTGGCAGGGAAAACCAAAAGATTTATTAAAGGCCGACACCATTACCGCTGACTACATCACAGGAAAAAGGAAAATAGAAATCCCAAAAGAGCGAAGACACGGCAACGGAAATTCGCTACTGCTAAAAGGAGCCACAGGAAACAACCTGAAAAATGTAAATCTGGAAATTCCTTTGGGCAAATTAGTGGTCGTTACGGGTATCTCTGGAAGTGGGAAATCCTCCCTTATCAATGGAACGCTCTACCCTATTCTCAACAAGCATTTCTATCGTGCCGTGCAGGAACCTCTACCCTATAAATCGATAGAAGGGCTGGAAAACATTGACAAAATAGTAGATGTAGACCAGACACCTATCGGAAGAACGCCACGCTCCAACCCTGCCACTTATACAGGTGTTTTCGGAGATATCAGAACGCTCTTTTCCGAGCTTCCAGAGGCGAAAATACGAGGCTACAAACCAGGAAGATTTTCCTTTAATGTAAAAGGAGGAAGATGCGAAACCTGCCAAGGCGGCGGACTGAAAGTCATAGAAATGAATTTCCTCCCAGATGTGTATGTCCACTGCGAAACCTGCAATGGAAAGCGTTTTAACAGGGAAACTCTGGAAGTAAGATACAAAGGCAAGTCTATTTCTGATGTCTTGGAAATGACCATAGATGAAGCAGTGGAATTCTTCCAGCCTATCCCAAAAATCTACAACAAAGTGAAAACCTTGCAGGAAGTCGGGCTAGGATACATTTCGCTGGGACAGCAGTCTACCACGCTTTCGGGTGGAGAAGCGCAGAGAATAAAACTCGCCACAGAACTCTCCAAAAAACAAACAGGAAACACACTCTACATCTTGGATGAGCCTACCACAGGGCTACATTTTGAGGATGTAAAGATACTGATGGACGCTATCAACAGGCTGGTGGATTTAGGAAACTCATTCATCATCATAGAGCACAATCTGGATGTGATAAAACTCGCTGACCACATTATAGACATCGGTCCAGAAGGCGGAAAAAACGGCGGAAAAATTGTAGCCGAAGGAACACCCGAAGAAATCATCAAAAACAAGAAATCCATAACAGGAAAATTCTTAGCAAAAGAAATGAAACAATAAATTTAAAATATTAAAATCATGAGAAAAAAATTATTACTACTGCTAATTTTATTTGTTTCAGGGCTAATTTCAGCGCAAGATTGCTTTGAAGACTGTCTTGAAGATTACCCTAAACTGAAAAAAGAAGTTGCCAATTTAGACCAGTTTATCCCAAAAGGCTGGGAACTGATGGGCAGTGTAAATGGCGACATCAACAAGGACGGCATCACGGATTATGTTTTCATACTAGAAAGCAAAGAAAAATACAAAATCCCTGATGATTTCATGAATAAAGAATATTCCTACAGAATTCTCGGCATCACCTTTGGGAAAAAGGGCGGCGGATACCATTTGGCTCTTCAAAATAATAATTTTATCATCAATGGAGACCAAAACTCTTCATTAGATGAGCCTTTTCTGGATATGGAAATCAAAAAAAATGGCACGATTTGGTTCAAGTTTTACTTCTTCTACAGCGCGGGCAGCTGGTGGGTAAGCAATGACACCTATGTTTTCCGCTATCAGAACAACCGATTTGAGCTGATAGGACACGAAAGTTCTTCTCTCCACAGGGCAACCCACGAGGAATCAATCACCAGCACCAATTTTTCCACCAAAATGCACCATTTCACTTACACGGATGAAAACGGAAAGAAAGAAACTTCTAAAAAGAAAGTAAAAGACATGAGACCCCTGCTAATGGAAGAAATAGACCCATATGATTTCAATCCTTTGGCGCATTCCTACGGCGAATATTCTCTCGAAAAGAAGGAATACTAAGAAAAATATTATATTCGCGCTGAAAAAATTTATTTTATAATGAAAAGACTGCTTTTATTATCATTAATTTTGGCTTCTCTACCCTTGTTTTCGCAGATTATCTTCACGGAAAGCATTGCAAATACGATAGATTCTACACGGACAGTGCAGGGAACCATCGCTCCAGAACTCAACTTCAAAACGGAGAAAGAAAATGTTTTTAACTTTAAAAATAATGCAAATATCAACTTCTTGCTCAACAAAAAGAAGTATATCACGATTATCAACCAGATGGAATTCTCCACTTATGGCAAAAAACTGAATGTGAGCAGCGGTCACATCCACACCGAATACCGCTATTTGGTGAGACCAGCTATAGAGCTCTATCCTTTCGCGGAAGCAGTCTGGGCGCCCAGCCGAGGGCTGAAAATACGCACCGCGGGAGGTCTCCAGTCTCGCTATAGAATCTTCCGTACGAGTAAAGTAACACTTTCCACAGGAATAGGTCTCTTCTACGAATATGAAAAATGGAACTACAAAGGCGTTCCCAATCCAAACCCACAAGATATGGACAAGATAGAGCAGCAAAGAAGCATAAAAGGGCAGGTATTTGCGAGTTTTAAGTTTAATTTTGGTGAAAAATGGAATATAATTACCAGCGGATACACGCATTTCAGACCTGACAGCAACATCAAAAGCCCGCGCATCGCGTATAGTATAGATGTAAAGCATTCCGTAACGAAGCACTTCGGAATATGGCTTTCTTACCAAAATACCATTCTTACAAAACCGATTGTCCCTATTCGAAAACACTACACAGTGCTTACAGGCGGTGTTTTCATCTCATTTTAATAAGATTTTTGTTTAATTTTAAACCAAAAACCACCACTAAAAAATGAATTTAGAAGAAAAAATACAAAATGCAGAAACCAGAATTTTCAAAGTGGTTTTCCCTAAAATAGCCAACCACCACGAAACCATGTTCGGCGGCGCTATCATGGAGCAGATGGTAGAGACGGCATTCATCACCGCAACGAGATTTGCGCGAAAAGCCTTTGTAATAAAGGCTTGCGACCACACAGAATTCCGAAAACCTGTGCCAGAAAGTTCACTAGTGGAGTTCATCGGGAAGATAAAATCCATAGGAAACACCAGCCTAAAAGTAAGCGTAGAGGTCTTCTCCGAAGAGATGTACGCCGAGCGCCGAGAACTGTGTGTCCTTGGAGAATTCAGCTTGGTAGCCATTGGCGAAGACAAAAAAGCTGTGAAAATATTAGACTAAATTCACTTTTATAATTTTTCCTTAATAAATCTTGCGGTTTGGGATTTCTTGTTTTTCGCTAATTCCTCTGGCGTTCCAACAAAAACAATCTCGCCGCCGTGCTTCCCTGCCTCTGGCCCTACATCTATTATCCAATCTGCACATTTTATGATATCAGGCTGATGCTCTATCACGATGACAGAATGCCCAAGATCGATGAGCGACTGCAAGGAAACCATAAGTTTGCTAATATCATGAAAATGAAGCCCCGTGGATGGCTCATCAAATATAAATAAAGTTTTCTCCGTGGTTACACCTTTTACCAAGAAGGAAGCTAGTTTTATCCTCTGCGCTTCTCCGCCCGATAATGTGGATGAACTTTGTCCCAGCTGAAGATATCCCAAACCTACATCCTGCAAAGGTTTTAGTTTGGTTACTATTTTCTTATCGCCGCTTTCAGTAAAAAACTGGACGGCATCATCTACAGTGAGATGAAGAATTTCAGAAATGTTTTTTTCATGGTATTTCACTTCTAAAACTTCTGATTTAAAACGACTTCCCTTACAATGCTCGCACACCAATTCTATATCCGCCATAAACTGCATGGACACGGTAATTACTCCTTCGCCTTTACATTCATCACATCTTCCACCATCTACATTGAACGAGAAATGCTTTGGCTTCAGCCCTTGTATGGCAGCAGCCTTTTGTTTTGCGAACAAATCACGAATATCATCATAGGCTTTAAGATAAGTAACAGGATTGGAACGAGAGGATTTCCCGATTGAGTTTTGGTCTATGAGTTCTATATTTTTAACCAAAGAAGAAGGAAACTCCACGCTGTCATAATCTCCTTTTTTACCGCCCATTCCGAGCTGAATCTGTATTTCATTCGCCAAAACCTCCTTCATAAGGGTAGATTTCCCGCTACCAGAAACGCCTGATATTACCACAAAACTCTCCAGCGGAATGTCCAAATCTATGTTTTTCAGATTGTTTTGTCTAGCGCCTTTGATTTTGATAAATTCCTTTGATTTTCTGCGCTTTTCAGGAATTTTTATTTCTAATTTTCCTGTAAGATACTGGGCTGTAAGCGTATCGGATTTTTTTAACTCTTCAAAATTTCCCGCAAAAACCAGCTCTCCTCCTAAGAAACCTGCCTCAGGGCCGATATCTATGATGAAATCCGCCGCTCTCATGATATCCTCATCGTGCTCTACGACAATTACCGTATTCCCCAAATCACGAAGGTTTTTAAGGACTTCTATCAGGTTTTCTGTATCGCGAGAGTGCAGACCAATACTTGGCTCATCCAATATGTAGATGGAACCAACCAACGAGCTTCCAAGACTGGTAGCAAGGTTAATCCTCTGGCTTTCTCCACCAGAAAGCGTATTGGAAGTTCTATTCAAGGTCAAATATCCGAGTCCCACTTTGAGCAAAAACTCTAATCGCGTAGTGATTTCATAGAGAAGTCTCTTTGCGATTTCCTGCTCATGGGGAGTTAATTTAAGGTTTTTGACCAGTGGCAAAAGCTCATCCAATGGCAAATCCACCAAAGTCTGAATACTGTGTCCATCTATTTTTACCCAAGATGCCTCCTCTCTCAGCCTCAGCCCTTCACAGACTGGGCAGGTGGTTTTCCCACGATAGCGGGAAAGCATCACTCGGTATTGGATTTTATAGAGATTGTCCTCCAGCATTTTGAAAAAATGATTGATACAAGGAAAATCTGCATCACCATTTCCCTGCCAAAGGAGTTTTTTTTGCTCTTTATCCAGCTGAAAATAAGGCTTATGAATAGGAAAATCTTTTGCTTTTTTTATAAACATCCCTTTCCATTCTTTCATGGTATCTCCTTTCCAGCAGGCAACTGCATCCTCAAAAATGGATAATTTTTTATTCGGAATTACCAGATCTTCATCAATACCGATAACCTTGCCATAGCCCTCACAGGAAGGACAGGCGCCATATGGATTATTAAAACTGAAAAAATGAATATTCGGTTCTAAAAACTCTATTCCATCTAATTCGAATTTATTAGAAAAATTAGTAACCTTTTCTGTATCAGCATCTTTCAAAGAACAATAACCTCGCCCTTCGTAGAATGCAATCTGGATAGAATCTGCCAGCCTTTGGAGGAAACTTTCATCATCTTCATACAAAAATCGGTCTATGATGAGATGAATGTCCATCCCTTTTTCAGGAACGAAATTAAACGCTTCCAAATCCTCTATACTTGCCGTATTTCCATTGATTTCCAAGCGGGTAAATCCTGAAAGCTTTAAGGTGTTCAGTGTATTTTTAAAGGTATCTGTTTCATAATGCAGCGGTGAGCGGAGCGTGTAGGTTTTCCCTTCGTTTTTCTGGATAAAATCTATCACATCAGAAACGCTGTCTTTCCTTACCTCCCGCCCTGAAACAGGCGAAAAAGTACGCCCTATCCTTGCGAAAAGCAGTTTCAGATAGTCATAAATCTCTGTAGAGGTGCCCACTGTGGAGCGAGGATTGGAGGAAATGACTTTCTGCTGAATGGCAATGGAGGGCGCAAGTCCCTTGATATCATCTACTTTGGGTTTTTCTAATTTACCTAAAAACTGCCTTGCATACGAGCTTAGACTCTCCACATATCGGCGCTGTCCCTCGGCATAGATGGTATCAAAAGCCAAAGAAGATTTCCCTGAACCAGAAACTCCTGTGATGACCACCAGCTTGTTTTTCGGGATGCAGACATCTATATGTTTCAAGTTATTGAGATGTGCATTTTTTACAAAAATTTCTTTTTTGATGTTTATTTCTCGCTCTGCCATTGCATTTATAAATAAAATACAAAGGTAAGGAAGATACGGCAGAAAATATAATTTTGCTTCTTTTTAACTCGTAAAAGTTTGTATTTACCTAAAAACCAAAATATTATCTGTTTGTAATATTCTGATATTTTTGCGTATTTTTGTCCTAAATCGCTCATTGCATTTAATCGTTTGATAATCATACGATTATTTGCATAACAGATTAAATATATTATGAATAAAATTATAATTTTAGTATTAAGTTTAGTTTTGATTTCTTGCAAGAAAAAAGACAGAATAGAAATTGATAATATTGATGGCTATAAAGTAGAAAAAAAATTCAAAAATGATACTTTGGTAAGTTCTAAAACATATGATGGAGATATGCTAATTTGGGAAATACTTTATAATAAAAATGAGATAACCCAAAAAGCAACCGAGTTTTACCCGACAGGTTCTATAAAAAGTGTTTCTACATTACAAAAAGAACCTAACCATTATTATGATATTGAATACTATGAAAGTGGCGAGAAACAAATGATGGGAGAGTCTGACTTTATAAAGTCTAAACAATACCGACTGAGAAGAGGTGCAGCAATATTTTACACAAAACAACAAAAGATTTCTTCAATATTGGTATTTTTCAATGATGGAAAAGAAAAAGAATATCTCGTGAGAGAAACGATATTGGACACAATAACAGATAAAATACTGACAGACAGAGAATACGACCCGCCTGCTCTTCTAAAATAAAAAAGACAAAATAATGAAAAATAAAAAATTTCTATTAGCCATATTATTAAGCCTTACAGCATGTAATAATAAGACAAAAACTATTAGCACTCTTGAATTAGAGAAAACAATTATAAATTACAAAGATTTACCTTCAAAAGTTAAAGAAAGGGTATTTTATGGAGAAGCAATGAAACTTGGAGAAGAAGATGAAGAAAGATTTCAAGACTTCCAAGAAACTAATAATCCTAAAAAGTATGAATACTATACTAAACAAGATCCTCAATTGGCATGGGTACATTATCCATATATAAGAAATAAAAAAACAAAGCAAGAATATTCTATTGATAAAGATGGACCAATGGGAGGTAGATACATTATTTATGGAGATTCTCTATACATTTCAAATCATTATAATATCTATGAAGAAGATAGCCTTAAATATACTTTTACAAGATACATATTACGATAAGATACATCCACAGAGATTGATAATACTCTAAATACATTGTTTTTACTATAAATAAAATACAATTCTCTGATAAACACAATAATATAGATGGGCTCCTGCCTGTTTATTTTATTTTTACTCAAAAAATATTTTTAACAAAATTTTTATAAAATGAACTAATATTTAATAAATAAATACTATTTTTGTCACTTGCTTCAAAAATAAGAAGAAAAATGAAGAAGAAGTTGTCAATTCAAAAAATCCTAATTACCTCTTTCGCTATGTTTTCTATGATATTTGGTGGAGGTAATTTCATTCTGCCGCCGCTTTTGGGCATCAAGGCTGCCGATTCTTGGGATGTTGTAGCGATTGCATTTGGTATTTCTGGCGTTTTGATTCCTCTTATGGGCATTATTGCACAAGCAAAAATACAGGGAACTGTAATAGATTTCGGGAAAAAGGTGCATCCACTGTTTGCGTTAGTTATAGGAATTTTGATTTATGGCATTTGTCTTTCTTTTCCTATACCGCGCACAGCATCAGTAGCTTACGAACTTTCTGTAAAGGACAGCATCGAGATTTCTTCTCTATGGTTTGGAGTTATTTATTTTTCGCTGGTAATGTATCTTTGTTTCAACCGAGGCAAGATACTGGACATTTTGGGCGAATATCTCACTCCTATCCTATTGATAATCATTTTAACTATCATTTTAGGAGCAGTATTTTTCGTTGATAACGAAATCCCAAAATCAAATTTAGAAAAACCCTTTTCGTTAGGGCTTTTAGAGGGCTATCAGACCTTTGACGGAATGGCCTCCATCATCATAGGTGCAGTAATCATCACTTCTCTAAATATGGATGATTCACTAGACTTTTCACAAAAAAGAAGGCTTACCATCTATGCAGGATTGATAAGCGGTCTGGCGCTATTCATCATTTATTCAGGCTTTATCTATACAGGAGCGGTGCTAAAAGTTCATTTCCCATCGGATGATATTTCCCGTTCAGAAGTTCTTTCGAAGGTAAGCTGGCATATTCTAGGCGACATCGGGAAAACTTTACTAAGTGTGAGTGTCAGCATTGCTTGTTTCACTACTGCTGTCGGTATCATTACGGGAGCGGCAGATTTCATGAAAAACATTTTCGGAAATTCTGAAATGGTCTACAAGCTGGTAGTGGTATTTTCGTGTATTTTAGGCGTTTTCGTGGGACAGACAGGCGTAGAAAACATCGTTTCTATTGCTGTTCCTGTGCTTGTGCTGATTTATCCTGTCATCATGGCTCTAATTTTGCTCAATTTCGTTCCAGAGAGCTGGACTTCGGTTTCTATTTTCAGAGGAGTTACATTAGTTGCTGGGATATTTGCAATACCAGATTTTATGATAGCCATCGGTTTTGATAGCTTTCAGCCTATTCATGACTATCTTCCTCTTGCCTCCTATGGCTTGGCTTGGTTGCTGCCTTGTCTTTTCATTTGGTTTGTTTTATTTATTATCCAAAAAAATAAAAGACTTTAACATTTTTTTAACTAAATATAAAACAATATGCCGTTTTCAGTGTTATAAATTGTTAAAAATTAGGCATTTCTATTTTTATGCGTAATTTTGCAACCAAATTTAAATGATATGAAAAACGAAATTAATTATTTGAAAGTAGTAATCATGAGTTTGGTTTTAACATTATTTTCTGTTTCAGCAAATGCTCAACAAAAAAAACACAACTACATCACAACTAATGAGCAGCTAGCAGAAGAGTTATCCGAAAAGTACGGAATACCAAGTGGAGTTATCCTAGCTGTAGCCTTCGTAGAGACAGGCGGCGGGACAAGTAAAGGAGCTAAAACTTACAACAACCATTTCGGAATTGTAGGTAAGAATACAGTAACAAAATCAAAATACAAAAGTTTTGATTCCACAAGAGAAAGCTACGAGGCTTTCTGTCAGATTCTCTCAAGAAAAAAATACTACTCAGATCTAAAAGGTATCAAAGATACAGCTCAATGGGTGAAAGCCATAGCCGCAGCGGGATATTCTACCCAGCCTGTAGAATGGAAAAAAAGAGTCAAAATGATTATCGAAAAATTTAATTTATCTTAAAAACACAAGCTGTCTGAAAATTCAGACAGCTTTTTTTATTTAAAATTTGTTCGGTTTATGCAAAATAAATAAATTTGCGCTTCGTTGTAATAAAAAAAATTATTTTGAATAATAATAGAATTCACAGGGTGGTAATCTTGGTTACCTCCTGTTTTTTGGTGTATCTGTCAGCATCTATCCTATCATATGTATATGGCTGGAAGTTTGAAGCTTTTGATAAAATAAATTTGGTTTCTGATATTTTTAAAAAATCAGAAGAAGAACAAAATGCAAGTGGAGAATCTGCTATCGCAGGAAAAACAGCAGAAAAACCTGCTAAAGAAGCTGCACAAGAGGATTTTGAACTGTATAAAAAACCTGAATTTATCACTAATTTTCACAAAGGAGACAGCGTGGTTGCTTTGCCTATTTTAGCACAGAAATTAACTGAACTAAAAAACACAGGAAAAGGCAAAATCCGTATCGCTTACTTTGGAGACAGTATGATAGAGGGCGATCTCATTACCCAAACATTGAGAAAACTTCTACAGCAGGAATTTGGTGGGCAGGGTGTTGGTTTTCTGCCGATGCATTCTAATGTAGCACAGTTCCGCCAGACTGCTAGAATTTCTGGAACAGGCTGGGAAAGCACGAATTTCATGACTCCTAAAGCACAAAATATGTACATCTCTGGGCATACTTTCAGAGGCGCAGGAAGTGGAACCTACCAAGACAGAACCCTCACAGATGGCACTTTACCTATTCAAAAATATATTCTCTACGGAAAGACAGAAGGCGCTGAAATAGAGATAGATGGAATGGAACACACATTACAGGGAAATCATTTGGTTAATAGAAAAATATTAGCTGATAATACCGATAACATCCTAAAAATAAGATCTAAAACATCTTCATTACCAATATTCGGAGTTGGTTTTGAATCTGAAAACGGGATAATTTTGGATAATTTCTCTTTCCGAGGAATCACAGGTGTGGAATTGAGCAAAATAAATGAGGATTTCTTGAAATCTATTCAGGAAGCCAATCCTTATGATTTGATTGTATTTCAGTATGGTGTAAATCTTTTATTTAGACCAAAAGATACCAACTATTCTCATTATGAAAAAATGATGCAGCCTATATTGAGCAAAATGCGAAAAGCCTTTCCTAAAACTGATTTCTTGCTGGTAAGTACTGCTGACAGGGCTTTTAGATATGGCGGAGAATACAAAACGGCTATCGGTATTCCTAATCTGATACAAACTCAAGCGAAACTTGCTTTTGATAATAAAATGGCATTCTATAACCAATTCGAATCCATGGGCGGAGAAAACTCTATCGTAAGATGGGCTACACAAAGCCCGCCATTGGCAAATAAAGACTACATCCACCCGAATGGAAAAGGTGCAGAGGTTTTAGCCGAAAAAATATACAACGCAATCATCCAAGACTACAAAAAATACAAACGAAAATAAATGAAACCATTACAAGAATTTTTTGCAACATTTGACTGGAACGCTTTCCTAAAGCAGTTTCTATATGATAGTAAAAACCCGTTGCTGTTTAACAATGGTTTTTTCGTGTATTTTTTCACGCTATTTATTTTATTATTCTTTGCTTTAAGAAATCATCACAAAGCCCGCAGGTATGTATTCTGCATTTTTTCACTTTATTTTTTCTATAAGGCTAGTGGCTGGTTTGTTGGTCTGGTATTGGTTTCAGCAGTGGTGGATTTCTTTTTATCCAATGCTATTTATAGAGAAAAAAACCAAAGCAGGAAAAAATTTCTGCTTGTTCTGAGTATTTTATTTAACCTCGGAATGCTTTTCTATTTTAAATATACGGATTTCTTTATCGAGATTTCTAATTCTCTATTTGATACCAATTTCAATCCTTTGAACCTCATTCTTCCGATAGGAATTTCGTTTTATACTTTTGAAAATCTCAGCTATACGGTAGATGTTTATCGTGGAGAATTTAAGCCAGCAAATAAATTTTCTGATTATCTTTTGTTCTTGGCATTTTTCCCAAAACTAATGATGGGACCTATCGTTCGTGCGCATGATTTCGTTCCACAGATTAATGAGCCGTATGTGATTTCGGAACGCGACTTCGCAAAAGGGTTTTTCTTAATTATTTCGGGGCTGATTAAAAAACTGGTCATATCAGACTACATCACCCTAAACATGGTGGATTATATGTTTGATAATCCTGCGCTGCACACGGGTGTAGAAAACCTGATGGCAGTCTATGGCTATGCGATGGTGATTTATTGTGATTTTAGTGGTTATAGTGAGATTGCCATAGGTATCGCGCTTTGGCTTGGCTTCAAAATCCCTCCTAACTTCATGTCGCCATACCAAAGTTTAAACATTACAGAATTCTGGAGAAGATGGCATATTTCGCTATCTAGATGGCTGAAAGACTATCTTTACATTCCATTAGGAGGAAACAGAAATTTCTCTGTGGCTTCTTTCATTTTTGTGGGAGGATTCCTAGTGGGTTCTTTCATCATGGGAGTAGAACTGTTCCACTTATCCAATCTTTGGGCAGCATTGGTTTCTGCAGTTTTATTATTGATTTTTATAATTCCAGCCTTAATCACAAGAAAAACTAGCGGAATTGCGGCCAACTTTAACCTATTGACTACCATGCTTTTGGGAGGATTTTGGCACGGAGCCAGCTGGAATTTCATCATCTGGGGAGCTATCCATGGCGTGGGACTTGGGATTCATAAAATATGGATGCTGCTAACAGACAAAAGCTTTTCAGGCTTTAACCAAAGCCGAATTTACAAAATCATATCTGGTATTTTGACTTTCCATTTTGTTTGTTTTGCTTGGATTTTCTTCAAAGCTGAAGATTTAGAAATCGCTAAAACGATGATTTATCAAATCTTTAACAACTTTGATATCAGCGTATTTGGTCCTTTTTATGATAATTACAAAGGCGTGGTATGGATGATTTTAGCAGCGATGGTTTTACATTTAGTTCCTGATAATCTGGCTGATAAAGTAATCGCAAGAACCAAAACCATTCCTATGGTGGTCTATATCTTGGTTTTCTTCCTGTTTTTGATTCTTTATGGATATTTCAAATCTGCGGAACAAGTAATGCCTATTTACTTACAATTCTAATTAAAAACATAAAACACAATAAAAAAACTAACCTCCAAAAAATGGAGGTTAGTTTTTATTTTAATATAAAATCTGTAAAAATTATTCTTCTACATAGTCTGAATCCGCTGTGGCGATTGGCTGCTGCTCATAGGTTTTATATTTCTGAGCATTAGTATCATAGATTACAACCAAACCTCCTACTTCATTGCTGATAAGAACCCCATCACGAGGAGCTTTTATGAAAGAAGAGCTATTCATATAGATAGATGCTCCTTTAGAAAAGGATTTTAGTTTCAGCTTGTCATTATAATTCTCCGCAAAACTCACATAAGGCTTTTTAGTGACTTTGTTTATACTAATGATAACCAATCTGCTCACCTGCCCTTCATTATCATCCAAAATTACGGCATAATCCTTCACCCCATCCCCATCAAAATCCCCTGTGCTGAGTGTAGATTTGGCACGGTCTGCATTCTGAGTAACATTATAAGTTCTACCATCATGATAGCCATCAGCATCCAGAATCACTTTCTTCACCCCAGGAGGAAGTGAGGAAAACGGAGGAAGCGAAAAACTATTTTTAAACTCCGTAAAACTATAAGCGTCTATCAAATTCTCATCATCTACTGAAATAGGATACTGCTTGGTACTAGGGACTTTATGCGGATTATTCAGATAGATAATGCTGTTTCCAGAAGAGGATTTTTCCTCATCCAAATACACTTCATCACCAAAATTCAGTTTTTGACCATTTGGCAGGGTAAGAGTATTACTGATTACTTTATACAAAGTATACGGGTCATATTCGCCCTCATAATCACCTGATAATGAATCTTTTTTAGCTACATTTGCTGAATCTTTGTTCACTAGGGCTGAATCATTCTGAGAAACCACTTTTTCTGCATCCTTGTTTTTACCAAAGAAAACAAAATATCCACTCACTCCCAAAATCAGCGCTCCTATGATAGAAAAAGCGATATACAGAGACCTTTTAGAAATTTTTATCTCATCGTTTTTCTGTTCCTGATTTTCTTGATTTTCATTGTTTAGATTTTCCATTATTTTTTATTTTTAAACAAAGATAATAAATAACTTGGTTCTAAACAATGGGTTTTTCTGAGGATTTACAGCATGATAACTCCGTCTATTTTTGCCACTTCTTTGTAAAGTTGGATTACATGGTCTGCATCCAAAACGAAGCAGGAAATACTACAGCTTATGTATTTAGCATTGCTGCTTTCATTAGTCGTGATGCTGTATTCTAAGCCGTCAAATATTCTGTAAATCTCAGCAAGTTTCTCGCTGTCGTTGATGAGAATGAATTTATAGAGATAATTCTCTGGAAAATTATGTTGTTCTTCTAAATTGATTCTCAGTTTTTTATAAAATTCTTCTACTCTATTAGTCTGTTCCATTTATTTTAATTTATTTGGTTAGAAAAAGTGTTTATCAGCTGAACTAAATTAGCCATAAACATTTTAATGGAGATTGCCAACAAAATTATGCCAAATGCTTTTTTGAGAACCATAAGTGTCCCTTCGTTTATTTTTTTGGACAAAAAGTCAGATGATTTTAAAATAATATAAACAAATAGCATGTTGAGCAAAATAGCAATGACAATATTGATAACATGATGATTTGCACGAAGCGAAAGCGTTGCTGTAAGAGAACCTGCTCCCGCCACCAAAGGAAACGCGATAGGAATGATAGAAGCAGCTTGCATTTCTTCGTTTTTATGAATATCTATGCCCAATATCATTTCTAATGCAATGATGAAAACAACGAAAGCACCCGCGATAGCAAAAGAATTGATATCCAATCCTATGACTTTCAATAATTTATCTCCCAAAAATAAAAAAGAGAGCATAATCCCTGTAGCTACAATGGTTGCTTTTTCAGATTCTATTTTTCCAAATTTTTTCCTTAAACTCACAAAAATAGGAATAGAACCAATAGCATCAATAATGGCAAATAAAACCAAAAAACATGTGATAATTTCGTCAAATGAGATAGCTTCCAGCATAGATTAGTTTTTAAAAATTTCTCAAAAATATGAATATTTTTTAACTATTCCATAATTTTAGTGTAAAATTTGACGATGTCATTATAGAATTCATATAAATCCCCATGAACAGGAGCGTATTTTGCTTCTTGAATTTTATTTCTAAATTTCTCAAAATCCTGCACAAAATCAGCATTTTCTGTTTCTTCTAAAAACTCTAACACAGCTTGGTTTTTCAGCCTTTTTATTTGATTTTCAGCCTCTTCGTGGAGTTCTTGGTAATTTTCAAAGAAACTTGCAGAATCTCCTTTGTCCACCGCATTTTTTATTGCTCCGAAATAGTATTCTTTCCCAATAGAAATATTTTCCTTTAATAATTCTTCGGTTTCGGCTATGGTCGTTATTTTATTGTCTGATTGTACATTATTCCATTGTTTAGGCTTCTTTTTTCTAAATGTAAAGAAATAAATCGCCAAAAGAGAACCAAACACAAGAAGTCCTATTCCTGCTAATTTCCCAAAATCAAAGGTTTCCGCTTCATCTTCCTCTTCCGAAACTGGCAGGAGATTTACTTTTTTTAGGATATGCCCTGTATCATCCATTACTTTATTTAGAGTGGATTTCGGAGAATCCATAGCATCTTTGGACAATGATAATATTTTTATATTGTCTGAATCTATGGTCTGATATTGTTTTTCATCAATATCAAAATAAGCAAAATTTTCGTAGTGAATAGTAATTTCGCCTTCTTTTTTAGGGATAATCACATAGTGGTCTGTTTTCTCACCAGAAAATTCAGATTCTTTAATATCTATTTTTTGAGTCGGTTTAAGGATTGTATAATCATTTGATTTTACGATTTTTGGAAGCTCTATGTCCGCAAGATTTCCTTTTCCTTTCAGCTTCACAAAGACATCCATAGGTTGATTAACTTCCACCTCTTCTTTTGGAATTTCTACTTTTAAATCAAACTTTCCTACCGCATTCTTGAAACTGCTCGGTGCGCCTTCAGGAAGTTTTTTCACATGAATTCTAAGCAGATTGGATAATATTCTTTCTTCATTAAAAAGGGCAGTTGCGGGAGATACGATGAAATTCCCTTCCTTCTCTGGGACAACCACGAATGAGGCTATTACCTGCATTGCCATTTCATCACTTTTATCTATCTCTATATCTTCTCTCTTTAGATTTACAGTATGGATTTTTTTTGTATTCTGAGGAAGTTTTATATGATTTACTTTTCTAAAATCTTGATAATTATGAGGATTTGCTTTTAGTTTTAAAACCACATTAACTGGCTGATTTTCATAAACTTCCTTATCCAAAACCTCCATCACCATAGAAACACTTCTACCCCATGTGTCATTTTTTCGTTTCCCATCTCTCACCAAAATCTCAAATGGCTCAGACTTGTATGTTTTTCCACTTACCTGCACCAATGCACTTCCTATTCTCGTTTTTCCTGCGTGTTTAGGCTGTAAAATAAGATGATAAAGAACTTGCCTTACCACATTTCCTGTTTCTGGGTCTATGGCTGCTACAGATTCTGTAGCGTTTCCGAGGATTTCAAATTTTGATAAGTCTGGAAGTCTCACAGGCGACTGCTGCTGATAGTTTTCGCCGATAATTTCAAGTCCGATGCTTAAATTAAACGGTTCCCTTACTTGGTATTCTTTGGTATCTGTTTCGGACAAAAGAGTTACTTGTCCATATCCAAATATAGGCAAAATAAATAATAATATGTAAGCTTTCAGTCTCATTACCAATCTTTACGATTGCTCTGCGGCTGGGCATATCCCTGCTTTCCCAGAGCCCTTTTAGCTGTGTTTCGTTCCCGTTCTTCTATGTATCGTAATAGTTCTTTTTCCAGTTCCTTTGGCTGATTAGGTTCTTCTTTGTTAGAATTATCCTCTTGCTGTTTGCTATCTTGCTGCTCTTTTCTAAATTTATCATTTTCTGGAGCATACATATCCATAGGATTTTCTTTTTCCTCTTTATTTTGTTCGTTATTTTGTTGCTGTTGTTGAGATTGTTGCTGGTCTTGTTCCTGCTGTTGTTGCTTGGAATCCTTTTTCTGCAGAGCGATTTGCAAATTTTTTAAGATGGTTTGATTATTTGGGTCTAGTTTTAGGGCTTTTTTATAAGAATCTACAGCCTCTTTTTGCTGTTTATTTTTGAAATAAGCGTTACCCAAATTATACAGAGTAGCTGTTTTTTGCTCTTTGGTTTTTGCGTTTTTCAATGCTTTTTGATAGGTAGAAACTGCATCAGAATATTGGTTTTTCTTGTATAATGTGTTTCCCAGATTGTATTGCGCCCTGAAGTCTTCTGACTTATCCTGCAGGGTTTTCAGATAATGATACGACGCATCATCAAAGTCTCCTTTCTCAAAACTTTGGTTCCCTCTATGTGTATGAACATCACTGCTCACCTGTGCAGAGACCTGCATCACAAAAACCAAACTATATAGAACTAATAAAACTCTTGCCATATATTTATTAGGCAAAAGTAAACTTTCTTTTGTTAAAAAAGAAGCTGTTTTGTGTTAAAAATTGCTAAAAATTAGGTCTTTATGCTATATATTCAAATCTCTTTTGGGATTCAAAAAGTATATCAGAAGAAGCAAAACCAAAGCCCCAGCCAAAAACCACTGGTAGTAATGCTCCTTATTCAGAATGCTTATTTTACTGGCTTTACCGCCATCTTTTTGACTTGATTTTATGTCTTTTATAATCTCATTTGCTGCTCTTTCTACGCTATTTCCATCTATATACACCCCTCCCGTTTTCTCGGAAATGGTTTTGAGAGCCTGCGTTTCTCTTTTAGTGATGATTGTATTCCCGTCCTCATCTTTTTTATAGTCTTGATAAAGATTAAACTGAAGCTCTGGTATCGCACCACCTTCCTCCGTGCCTATCCCCACACTGGTCACTGCAATATTATTTTTCTGGGCTAAATTCACTGCCGCATCGTGGTTTCCTTCATTGTCTTCCCCATCGCTGATTAAAATAACTTTTTTCAATCCTGATGTGCCTTTTTTCAGCTTCTTTTCGGTTTCTTCCATTGCTAAAAGAAAATCCGTTCCCTGCCTTTTTATCAAATCTGAACTAAGGTTTTCCAAATAAATATCCACCGAGGAATAATCCGTAGTCAGAGGCATCATCGTTCGGGCTTCACCAGCAAAAACCACTATTCCCACTCGCTCTTCACCGAGCTGGTTTAAGGTTTTATTTAAAATCAATTTGGCTTGTTCCAGCCTTGAAGGTTCTATATCATTGGAATTCATAGAATTAGAAATATCCACCAAAAATATCACATCTGATGAGGCTTTCTCCGCGCTCATCTCTGTTTTTTCATTCTTCACAATATCCACAAAAGACAAAATCAAGAGCAAAAAAGACATAACATAGCACAAAACCAAAACTCTTGAAAACCTTGATTTTTCACCAAAAATATGTTTCTGAAACCTGCTTTCCGCAAAAAAATCCTGTTTCTTTTTTCTCCATTTTGAAAAATCCCAAAGCAGATACGCTGCCATCAGTAAAACCAACAGCAGCCCAAAATATCGGTAACTCCCAAACTCCCAGTTCATTCTTTATCTTAATTTCTACATACTCATAATATCCGTGATTCTGATAAGGTCTTTATCTATTTTACTCTCATCATTCTCTTTCACGGCTTTTTCTAGTGGGATAAGTTCCATTCTATCATTGTTAATTCCCACCATATACTGTGACTTCCCTTCTAGCAGGGATTCCACCGCTTTTACGCCCATTCTTGTTGCCAAAACTCGGTCATAACAGGTAGGAGTCCCACCTCTCTGCATGTGCCCCAGCACAGAAACTCTAATATCATATTCAGGGCGTTTCTGCTCTACATATTCTTTAAGCTCAAACACCGCCTTTCCTGCTGTATTTCCCTCTGCCACCACTATAATATTGGAAGTTTTCCCTCTTCGTTTTCCTCTGTCAATATCTTCAAGCAAAACTTCCGCTGGAATATTTTTTTCTGGAATTATAATTCGCTCTGCTCCTCCTCCAATTCCTGAATTTAGCGCAATAAAACCTGAGTCTCGCCCCATCACTTCCACGAAAAACATTCTATTGTGAGAACTCGCGGTATCCCTTATTTTGTCAATGGCATCCACTACGGTATTTAACGCCGTATCGTAGCCGATAGTATGTGTAGTCCCATAGATGTCATTATCTATCGTTCCAGGAATTCCCATCACAGGAAAACCAAATTCTTGACTAAAAGACAACGCTCCTGTAAAGGTTCCATCACCGCCAATCACCACCAAAGCCTCTACTCCATTATTAGTCAAGTTCTTATAAGCATTCTCCCTGCCCTCTTTCGTTCTAAAACCTTCTGAACGGGCTGATTTTAGGAAAGTTCCGCCTTTGTTTATAATATTGCGGACACTACGGGCATTTAGCTCCACAAAATCATCCTCTATCATTCCTTGGAAACCACGATAAATCCCCAAAACCTCCACATCATGATAGGAACATGTACGCACCACTGCCCTAATGGCTGCATTCATCCCTGGCGCATCTCCACCAGAGGTCAAAACTGCTATTTTATTGACTTTTTTAAGCATTTTTCTAATTTATTTTTTCCAATTTGGCAAATTTCAAAATCAAGTTCTTTTCGCCTTCTGTAGCAAATTTTATTTTTGCTTTCACATTATTAGGGTCTGTTCCATCCAAAAACAGCACTTCTCCCACTCCGAAACGATTATGCCTTACTCTGTCCCCTACTTCTATATCTTGGGACTGACTGCTGTCAGGAGTATTTATTTTCGCAGATGAAACAGGAGTCAAATTCCTTTTAATAGGCTGTTCTGGTAATTTTTGTTCATCGGTAGAAGAAAGTTTTTTCTTTGGTTCTTTCTTTTGGAAAGCCCTCGGCATGCTCGGCGTATCATCAAAAATACTAGATGACAGCCCAGAACGATTAATCCCCCTGTTTTCCACCATAGGATTGATAAAATCCAAATAATCTGTATCTACTTCACTGAGAAAACGGCTCGGCTCCGAATCCGTGATTTTTCCCCACTGAAAACGCGAAACAGCATAAGAGAAAAACGCCTGTTTTTCAGCTCTTGTAAGAGCTACATAGAACAACCTGCGTTCCTCTTCCAGCTCCTCACGGGAGTTAGAACTCATAAAACTAGGGAACAGACCTTCTTCCAGCCCTACGATGTAGACAATAGGAAATTCCAGCCCTTTGGAAAGGTGTATCGTCATCAGAGAGACTTTATCACCTTCCTCATCATTCTCCTGTGTATCAGCAGATAAGGCTATGTTTTCAAGGAAATTAGACAAACTTGGATCGCCATCTTCCAGCTGCTGCTGTTCATCTATAAACCCCTGCATGGAGTTCATCAATTCGTGAATATTTTCCACTCGTGAGATTCCTTCTGGTGTTTGGTCTTCTTTCAAAGATTTTATCAAACCACTCTTTTTAGCCACTTCCATCGCTACTTGATAGACATTTTCTGTTTTCAGCATCACTTGGAAAGCCTTTATCATCTGCCAGAAATCATTCAATTTAGTTAAAGCCGAATTATTTACTCCTAAATTCGGTGCGTGAAACGGCAGAGCATCCAGCACATTAGCAATAGACTGCCCTATCGAATCGGCATAAACAATGAGTTTATTCTGCGTAGTCTCTCCTATCCCACGCATCGGATAATTGATAATTCTAAGCAAAGCTTCCGAATCATTTTCATTAACCAAAAGTCTGAGATACGCCAGCAAATCCTTTATTTCTTTTCTTTGATAAAAAGATAATCCGCCATACACTCGGTAAGGAATATTTTTCCTTCTCAAAGCATCTTCGAAGGCTCTGGTCTGGGAGTTTGTACGATACAAAATCGCAAAATCATTAAATTTTTTCTGATTAAAATTATGCTGTTCCCAGATATTTCCTGCCACAAAGTTCGCCTCATCTGCATCAGATAGAGAGCGGTAGACTTTTATCTTTTCTCCGATTTCGTTATCACTGAATACATTTTTCTCAAACTGATTTATATTTTTGGAAATCAAATCATTAGCTGCATTTACGATATTCTGTGTAGAGCGGTAATTCTGCTCCAATGAAACGATTTTCGCATCGGGATAATCCTTTTTAAAATTCAAAATATTCTGAATATTAGCCCCACGGAAAGAGTAGATAGACTGCGCATCATCCCCTACCACGCATATATTTTCAAATTTAGATGCTAAAGCCTTCACTATCAGATACTGAGAGTGGTTCGTATCCTGATACTCATCCACCAGAATATACCGAAATCTATCCTGATATTTCGCTAAAACTTCTGGAAATCTCGTAAGTAATTCATTGGTTTTCAATAACAAATCATCAAAATCCATCGCCCCGTTCTTAAAACAGGTTTCTACATATTTCTGATAAATCTGCCCCATCAGCTTCATATTAGCCCGTTCATCGGCTTCCATCAGCTCTGGATTGTTATAATAGGCTTTTACTGTAATCAGATTGTTTTTATACTGAGAAATTCTACCCTGTACTTTCTTTGGTTTATACAGTTCAGAATCTATATTCATCTCTTTAAGGACTTTTTTCAGTACATTGAGAGAGTCTTGGGTGTCATAAATAGTAAAATTAGACGGAAAACCAAGATAATGAGCTTCACTCCTCAAAATCCGCGCGAAAACAGAGTGAAAAGTACCCATCCAAAGGCTTTTAGCATCGCTATTTCCTACCACCTTTGCGATACGCTCTTTCATCTCTCGGGCAGCCTTATTGGTAAAAGTAAGCGCCAGAATATTAAAAGGATCCGCTCCATTGGTTATCAGATGTGCTATACGCATCGTAAGAACACGAGTTTTCCCAGACCCTGCTCCAGCAAGCACCATCAGAGGCCCTTGCAGAGAGGTCACGGCTTCATATTGAGCATTATTTAATCCTTTTAGGTAATCCATATTTTTGAACAAATTAAGCCCACAAATTTAAACTATTTTTTCTTTTATTTTTCTAATTATTTTTTTGGATTATGAAAGAAAAACACTTTTTAATAAAAAATTTTGTTAATTTTGTAACATTTCGTGATTTTTTATACTAATAGAGTAAAATTTAAATTTTTATGAGAAAAAGATTTCTATCAATCGCAATGGCAGCTTCTTTCGCAATGCTGTTTAATGCGCAGCAAATCAAGTTTGAAGAATATGATTTGCCAAACGGGTTACATGTGATTTTACACCAAGACAATTCTGCTCCTGTGGTGACCACTTCGGTAATGTATCATGTGGGTGCAAAGGATGAAGCGGCTGGGAGAACTGGTTTCGCGCACTTTTTTGAGCACCTTTTATTTGAAGGAACTAAAAACATCAAACGAGGCGAGTGGTTCAAAATAGTATCTGCTAATGGAGGTTCTAACAACGCTAACACAGACCCTGACCGCACTTATTACTATGAAACTTTCCCTTCTAACAATGAACAGCTCGGGCTTTGGATGGAAGCAGAAAGACTAAGACACCCTGTTATCAATCAGATTGGAGTAGATACTCAGAGAGAAGTAGTAAAAGAAGAAAAAAGGCTAAGAATGGACAACCAGCCTTACGGTGGGCTTTTCAATGCTATTCTTACTACTTTGTTCAAAAAACACCCTTACAAAGGAACTGTTATCGGTTCTATGGAGGATTTAAATTCAGCAAAATTAGAAGAATTTAATGCTTTCTTTAAGAAATATTACATTCCTAACAATGCCACTTTGGTAGTCGCTGGAGACATCAAACCAGAGCAGACTAAAAAATGGATTAACGAATATTTCGGCAGCATCCCAAAAGGAACGCCTATTACTCGTAATTTCCCTAAAGAAACTCCTATTACGCAAGAGTTTGAGGAAACGATATATGATGCTAACACCCAGATCCCTGCCTATATCTTCGCTTACAGAACACCTGCTGGAAACGAGAGAGATGCCTACATCCTAAGCATGCTGGGAAGCTACCTAAGCAAAGGTAAATCTTCTGTTCTTTATAAAAAACTAGTAGATAATGAGAAAAAAGCATTGGCTGTAGAGGCGTTCAACCTTGGATTGGTAGACCATAGTATCTTTGCTTTCTTTGCTATTCCTATGGGAAATACTTCAAAAGATGTTTTGAAAAAAGACATCGATGCTGAAATCAAAAAACTTCAGACTGATTTAATCTCAGAGGAAGATTATCAAAAACTTCAAAACCAAGTGGAAAACGATTTCGTAAATGCTAACTCTTCTGTGGAAGGTATTGCTAACACATTAGCAGACAGTTATTTACTAAAAGGAAACACCAACTTGATTAACGAAGAAATCAACATCTATCGCTCTATCACGAGAGAAGATTTGAGAAATGCTGCTAAAAAATACCTAAACAGCAACCAAAGAGCTATCATTAACTACTTACCTAAAAAATAATTGACCAATGAAGAACATTAAATATATCGCGGCTGCATTCCTATTTTCTGGAATGGTCTATGCACAAAATATTGACATCAATGCAATGCCTAAACCAGGCCCTACACCTGCTATCAACATTGCAAAGCCCAGCACTTTTAAACTTAAAAACGGACTTACTGTATTGGTAGTAGAAAACAACAAACTTCCAAGAGTAAATATCCGTCTTACTATAGACAGACCTCCTGTTTATGAAGGAAATATTGTAGGTGTTGGAGAAATCATGGCTGACCAGCTTGGCATGGGAACTACTAAACTAAGCAAAGAAGAATTCAACAAAAAAATTGATTTCTTAGGAGCATATCTTAGTTTTTCTTCAGAAGGAGCAGGAGCCAATACCCTTTCTAAATACTCTACGCAGGTTATCAGTCTGATGGCAGATGCTATTATCAATCCAAAATTCTCTGCGGAGGAAGTGAATAAATCCAAAGAAAGAACCATCGAGGGATTAAAGACAAAAGAAAAAGATGCTGGTGAAATCGCTAGACGAGTTGATAATGCGCTTACTTATGGTAAAAACACGGCTCTTGGTGAATTTGTAACAGAAGAAAGCATCAACAGAATCCAGCTGAAAGATGTTCAGGATTTTTATAAAAAATACTATGCGCCAGACAATGCTTATTTGGTGATTGTAGGAGATGTAAAAACTTCCGAAATCAAAAAATTAGTAGAAAAAGAATTCGGAAAATGGAAAAAATCTGGAACTAAATTCGCTGCGGTAGAACCTACTAAAAACCTGCCTACTACGGAAATCAACATCGTAGATGTGCCTACGGCTGTACAGTCTGTTATCCGTGTAGGAAATATCTCCACTCTCCAAATGAAAGACCCGCAGTATTTCAGTGGAGTGATTGCCAACTACATCCTTGGTGGCGGTGGAGAAGCTAGATTATTCATGAATCTTCGTGAAAAAAATGGCTATACTTATGGAGCTTATTCTCGCCTTTCTACAAGCAAATACAGCCCTAGTTTCACAGCTAACGCAAGCGTAAGAAACGAAGTAACGGACAAAGCCGTAGTAGAATTCATGAACGAATTAAAAGGTATTTCTCAAATAAAACCAGAGGAATTAGCCAATGCAAAAGCAAAACTAAAAGGAGAGTTCATCATGTCATTAGAAAAACCTGAAACTATCGCAAGGTTTGCTCTTAATGAAAGACTTTACAGCCTTCCTGCTGATTTCTATACCAACTATCTGAAATCCATAGATAAAGTGACTACTGCTGATGTTTCTGCTGCTGCAAAAGCCAATATCCTTCCTAACCAAAGTAGAATTTTCGTGGCTGGAAAAGGTGCTGAAATCGCAGAAGGTTTAGAGAAGTTAGGCTATCCTGTGAAATACTTTGACAAATTTGCGAATCCCGCTTCCAAACCAGAAACAAAGAAAATAGCTGCGGGCGTTACCGCTGAATCCATCGGACAGAAATACATCACTACTATCGGAGGAAAAGTAAATGTAGAGAAAATCAATTCATTACAGATGAACGCTTCTGCCACTACACAAGGGATGACCATAGAAACTGCAATTTTATATGCAAAAGGAGGAAAAACATCTGTAGAAATGAAAATGATGGGACAGACTATACAGAAAATCGTTTTCGATGGTAAAGACGGCTACATGATGGTACAGGGACAAAAACAACCACTGCCAGCAGAACTAAAAGAAGAGTTGGCTGCAAATAAAGAAATCTTCCCAGAGCTGGATTTCAATGCTAAAAATACGACATTAAGAGGCATTGAAAACATAAACGGAGAGGATGCTTACGCTGTGAAAAAAGGAAATAAAACTTACTTCTACAGCGTAAAAACTGGGCTAAAAGTAGGTGAATCCCAAACACAGAAAATGCAAGGACAAGAAGTCATAGTTCCTACTTACTACTCTGATTACAAAGAGGTTTCAGGAGTAAAATCACCTTTCAAAATCAGCCAAAATATGGGAGGTATAGAAATGAACTTTGAGGTAAAATCCTACGAAATCAATAAAGCAACGGATAAAGATTTTAAATAATCATCCATTAACCAACAGCCAGCCTTCAAAAGAAGGCTGGTTTATTTTTATGAACTAAATAATGTATCTATTCATAATTATTTATGATTAAATTTAACAATGAATTTGCACAGTTCAAAAAAAAGCAATAATTTTGCAAACTAATTAAATAAATATTTCAACATTATGAATCATTATGAAACTGTTTTCATTTTAACTCCCGTTCTATCTGATTCTCAGGTGGAGGAAGCAGTGAGAAAATTTGAAGACCTTTTAAAGGAGCACAATTGTGAAATTGTAGCAAAAGAAAACTGGGGACTTAGAAAATTAGCTTACCCTATCCAATTAAAGAAAAATGGATTCTACACTTTGATAGAGTTCAAAGGAGAAGGAGCAGTAGTAGCTGACCTAGAATTAGCTTTCAAGAGAGATGAAAGAGTAATCCGTTACCTTACTACTAAACTTGACAAACACGCAGTAGAATACGCTGTTACAAGAAGAGCTAAACTAAAATCTCAAAAAGCTTAATTTATTAACCCTTTAAAAATTTATTCAAATGGCAATAGATGAAATGGCACAACAAGCCGCAGCAGGAGGAGAATCTGAAGTAAAATTCCTTACTCCGCTGGATATCAATACTAAATCTGATAAAAAATACTGTAGATTTAGAAAATATGGAATCAAATATGTAGATTACAAGGATACTAACTTCCTTCTACAATTCGTAAACGAACAAGGTAAAATTTTACCAAGAAGATACACAGGAACTTCTTTAAAATACCAAAGAAAAGTTTCTGCAGCTATTAAGAGAGCAAGACACCTTGCATTAATGCCTTATGTTGCTGATTTATTAAAATAATTCTAACGCAAAACGGACAACAACAAAATGGAAATCATTCTAAAAAAAGATGTAGAGAATTTAGGACTAGAATTCGATACAGTATCAGTAAAACCAGGTTATGCTAGAAACTTCCTTATTCCACAAGGATTAGCAGTTTTGGCTACACCTAAAAACAGAGCAGAACTTGCTGCTACACTAGAAGCAAGAAAAGAAGAAGAAGCTAAACTAATCGCTGCTGCGAAGAGCATCGTAGAACAATTGAAAAAAACTACTGTTTCTATCGCTGCTAAAGTAGGTGCTGGAGATAGATTATTCGGTTCTATCAACAATATCAACCTAGCTGAAGCTCTTGCAAACGCTGGAGTAAATGTTGATAAAAAATATATCAGAATCCCTGGTAACTCTATCAAGAGATTAGGAAAATTCTCTGCTAAAATCAGACTTCACAGAGATGTAGAGCATGAATACGAATTTGATGTAGTATCTGATGCTCCTGCAGCTCCTGCTAAAAAAGAAGAAGTTAAATCTGAAGAAGCTTAGTTTCGGACTTTTATAAAATTAAAAAAACCTCTTTTTAGAAAGAGGTTTTTTTTAGTTTAATATCCTTTATGAATATATCTTATCAATTTTATTCCTAAATCTGTCCAAACAATTTTAGAGTTGGCATTTCTTTGAATATGCAAATCTGCCAAGTTGATTTCATCTAAAATCAGCTCTATATTCGCTCCTTGGATGTATGTAGAAAAGGCATCCCAATTAAAATTATTTTTAGTGAGTTTCTTATAAACCAACCCTTCTGCTCCATAATTTTGAATCAAAGCCAGACGGAACATTTCCAAACAATAATTCAAAAAATCCTTCTGTTTATCCCTATTCCACTCGGATATTGCGCGTGCCCAATGGATAATTTCCCGCAGAACGACTGGCTTTTTCTTCGCCTGAAAAGCATTTCTCACCCAAGTGATGAATAACTCCTCAAAATCATCATCTAACCTGCCTTTCTCAGCTATTTTTTGAGCAACATTAAAATTTCCCTGCGACTGATAGGCTATTTCTCTTGCCTGCTCTTCGGAGATTTCATAAAGGCTGAGCAGCGCATTTTGAATCTCTTCGTCCTCTATTCTTGGAACTTCTATTATCTGACAACGAGACAAAATGGTCTGTAAAATATTTTCTATACTATTGGTCAATAGGAAGATTTTTGTTTTTTCTGGTGGTTCTTCCAAAAACTTCAAAAATTTATTCGCTGCTGAAGCATTCATCTTATCTATCCCCCATACAATAAGGATTTTCGTTCCTCCTTCATAACTTTTTAGGCTAAAAATCTTTCCCCATTCCTCCACCTCATCCACAGAAATAAGTAACTGTTTATTCCCATCTAAAACCTCTCCCCAATCATGAATAGATATATAAGGATTGGCCAAAATCATCTCCCGCCATTCCTGAAAAAAGTTCTTACTCAGCGAGTTATTATTTTTAGTAAAAACAGGAAAACTAAAGTGCAAATCAACATGGTTAAGCGTTTCCACCTTTGGAGCAGAATGTTCGTTCTCTCTTCTAAAAAGCTCCTGCACATAGGCTAAAACCAAAGGAAGCCCGCCATAGCCTTCCTCGCCTACAAATAACTGAGCGTGAGCTACTCTGTCTTTGTTGATGGAATCTTGAAGAATTTCTATCAGTTTTTTTTGTCCTATTATTTGAGTCCAATTCATAGCCCAAAGATAGTATTTTTGGAGGGAATTTTTCTATTTTAACAGAAATAACATATTTTAACATTAAATAAATTTTTGATTTTCATTATTAATTAAGATATTTGCAATATTTTAAAAATAAAGAATGAAGAAAATTGTCGTTTCAATTTTTGTGGCAGCATTAGGTTCACATGCAGCAGCTCAGAATATCGGAAACTCTCCTTATGCAGCCTACGGAATCGGAGATATCAAATATGATAACTCTGTGGAAACTCGGTCTATGGGCGGGATTTCTACTGCTTATGTTTGGGATTTTAACAATCAATTTAATTTTCAAAACCCTGCAGCAAACCAGAATTTGGAAATCACTTCCCTAAGATTTCATGGGACTAACGAAAACCAATATTTTAAATCTGGATATAATGGGAATAAATATAGCAAACATTCCTCCTATCTTTCAGGAATTTCCTTAGCTTTTCCTCTTTCTAAAAAGGTAAAATTAGGGATAGGATATCAGCCATATAGTTCAAAAGATTACAGCATTACACAGAGTACATCTCTACCAGATGGAACTGCTGGTGTCCAAAATTTCCATGGTGATGGCGGTATCAATCTTGTTCAGCTTGGAGTTGGGTATTCCATTACACCTAGTTTTTCAGTAGGTTTGTCCAACAATCTATACTTTGGGAGAATTTCTGATGTTCAAGAAACAGCCTATGAAAACACTACTTTGGTAAGCAATATAGAAAACGAATCAAGTGTTACAAGTTTTAATTTCACATTAGGTTCTGTTTATCAGAAAAAACTTAAAAATAATAAAAAACTGACTTTCGGGGCTTCTTATACTTTTGGGAATACTTCGGATTTTAAATCAACTTACACAAACAGCACCTATTATCTAAATGGGACTACTAAGTCTAATGAAGATATTGTAGCACAAGAATCCAAAAACACAAGCAATACTATTCCGCAGAAATTATCCCTCGGTGTAGGATTCGGGCATGATGCTAAATGGTTTGTGTCTGGTCAGTTTGACTACAAAAGTGGGAAAAATGCAGAGTCTCTACGCTATCTATCTTACAGCTATGACAATGCTTACAGAGTATCTGTAGGGGGCTGGTATCTTCCTAACTACAATAATTTTAGAAATTATTTTTCAAGAGTTACCTACCGTTATGGGGCTTTCTATGAAAAAGGTCATCTGAATGTACAAGGCACGAATATCAACCAATATGGGCTTTCATTCGGGGCATCTTTCCCTTTCCAAAAAAGCAATGTCACCAGACTTAGCACCTTGGATTTAGGTATTGAGTTAGGACGAAGAGGAACCGTTCAAAATAACTTAATCAGAGAAAATTTCTTGAATTTCACCATTGGTATAAACTTTGCCAACAAATGGTTTGAAAAACAATACTTTGACTAGTTTTTTCTTTTTATGAAATTTCAAATAAATAAATACAAAAAAAATATAGTTGCTGTTTTTTCCGTAGCTATATTTTTTGTTTTGCATTCTTGTGAAGAAGACCTTACCGAGGTCAATAGAGACAAGAATAAAAATTTCCCTTCCAGAATTATTTATAATTCAAACATTCTACAAAAAGATTCTGGTTTTGTGAAAATAAGATTCAAAGCGCCTATTTTAGAGGAATATGAATTCATAGACACTCCATATATAGAAGCAAAAAAGGGTATTTACCTTGAATTTTATGACAAAAAAAATCCTGATATTCCTGGAACTCTAAAGGCGAATTATGCTAAATTCATAGAAAAAAAAGAATACTATGAAGCCAAAGGCGGAGTGAAAGTGACCAATAGCGAGGGACAGACTTTCGTGATGAAATCCATCTACTGGGACAAGAGAAATAAACAGATGTACACCAAAGATTCGGTTTTTATTTCTGATAAAGAAGGGAATGTCTTCGTAGCGGCAAATGGAATGGTTGCCAAAGATGATTTTACAGAATATACCTTCTACAACAACTCTGGCGAAATCAACCCCAAAAAAATGCCCGACAAATAGGCTTTTTATAAAAATTAAAAATAAATCCTCTTCATACGAAGAGGATTTATTTTATCTGGTTTTAACTATTTTATTTAAACAAAACTGCTCCCACCGTCACAAAACTAGTTTGGTCTATCAAGATAGCACTTCCATTTTCGCGGATGCTTTGATAGCTGTCATAACTCAGCGGCGCAGAGGTTTTCAGTAGAACTTCTACCACCTCGTTTAGTCCTGCATTGGCTGGAGTCATCTCCTTTTCAAGGGTATTTACATCCAGTCGGTAGCAGATTTCCTTCACCATAGCGATTACTGTTTTGCTGTTATGCTGAAGCAGGTATTTAGTCCCGATAGTCAAAGGTTTTTCATCCATCCAGCACACAAGCGCCTCGATATCTTGTCCTGTTTTCAGCAAATTATCTTCTTTCGCTATCAAATCTCCTCGGCTAATGTCTATATCATCAGCCAGATGAAGCACAGCACTCTGTGGAGCGAAACATTCCTGAACTTCTTTCCCGCCGACTTCTATAGCTTTTATGGTAGTTTCTATATTGGATGGATAGATTTTTACCTTGTCATTCACCGCGAAAACTCCGCTTTCCACTTTCCCTGCATAGCCTCTGTAATCATGAAGTTCATCCACCTGCGGACGAAGAACCAACTGCACTGGGAATCTTCCATTCACATGATTTAGAGAAGTCTGAAGCTCTACCGTTTCCAAAAGATTTAGCAGCGCAGAACCTTTATACCAAGGCATTTTTTCGGATTTATCTACTACATTGTCACCATCCTTCGCACTGATAGGAATGAATTTAACATCCTTTAAAGCTAATGAATGGGCAACTTTTTCGTATTCTTTTACAATCTCATTGAACTTTTCTTCGGAATAATCCACCAAGTCCATTTTATTTATCGCCACCACCACATGTGGAATGTTCAAGAGTGAAGCAATGATAGAGTGTCTTTTTGTCTGCTCTATCACGCCGTTTCTGGCATCCACCAAAATGATAATCAAATCAGCATTGGACGCTCCTGTCACCATGTTTCGTGTGTACTGGATATGCCCTGGTGCATCAGCGATGATGAATTTTCTCTTCGGTGTGGAGAAATATTTATACGCCACATCGATGGTGATTCCCTGCTCTCTTTCTGCACGAAGTCCATCGGTCAAAAGAGCTAAATCCACCTCTCCATCCTCACGATTTTTTGTGCTTCTTTCGATGGCTTCCAGCTGGTCTACTAGTATATTTTTGCTGTCGTAGAGAAGTCTTCCAATGAGGGTACTCTTTCCGTCATCTACACTTCCTGCCGTTAAAAATCTTAATATATCCATTTGTCTTTTTTATGATAATTGAAATGCCACTCTAAATACTCTAATCTATTTTTTGTCAAATATTTTTCATCCAATTTTTGCTTCACATTCTTAAAATTATAGATCAATAAATCCTTAATTATATTATCTAAATAGACCATATTACCTGAAGAATCAAAGCTTATTAATCCTTTATCAAATAACACATCCATATGAACTGATAATAGTAATCCATTGTCTTCATCCATTTTTTCTCTTTTATCTGACTTACTCCATGGCTTTATATGGCTTGCCACCAATAAAGATGGTATATCTATTCCTGTAATTACACACCTTTTTTCAAATTGCTTAAGCATTTTATTTCGAAACTCAGATTGTGTTAATCTTATATTTGTCTCAGCCTTCTTATCTGTTTCTAAATGCATTTCTAAACCTCTATTTTTTCTTATTCCCCACAACCCCTTTCCTTTTCCTAAAACAGAATAAAACAAATCCTCTTTTCCTCCATATACATCAGAATCAGAAGAATGTCTCTCTATATACCCTCTCACTCCCGCTGTAAAAGATGCCATATCTTTATATTGGGTACCTATAATACTTTTATTTTGAGATAAAATAAAATCATATATCTCTTTTAAAAATAAATATTCTTTATTTGTAAAGGCTTTTAATACTTCCTCTGGTATACTTATCTTATCTTTCATCAATAAACAACTAGAGTTAAAAATACCCGTTTTTCTTTCTGTCCTCCATTGCTGCTTCTGATATTTTATCATCAATACGCGTTTCTCCTCTCTCGCTGGTACGAGTTGCTGTAATTTCATTGATAATATCATCTATGATGTAAGCCTCAGACTCCACCGCCGCAGTACAAGTCATATCTCCCACGGTACGATAGCGAACTTTCTTTTTCAAAATCACATCATTTTCATCAATTTGGATGTATGGAGAAACTGCTATCAGCTGTCCTTGGTGGTCAATCACTTCTCTTTCGTGAGAGAAATAAACCGAAGGAAGTTCTATTTTTTCTCGGCGAATGTAGTTCCAAACATCCAGCTCTGTCCAGTTGCTGATAGGGAAAACACGCACATTTTCTCCTTTGTGGATTTTTCCGTTATAAGTATGCCATAATTCTGGGCGCTGAAGTTTTGGGTCCCAGCCTCCGAAATCATCTCGAACAGAGAAAATTCTTTCCTTAGCACGGGCTTTTTCCTCATCACGGCGCGCTCCACCGATACAAGCATCAAACTCAAATTCTTCTATCGTGTCCAAAAGCGTATAACTCTGCAATGCATTTCTGCTGGCAAATTTTCCTTTTGGCTCGGTAAGTCCTTTACTTTTTATCGTATCTTCTACTTTTCTGACAATGAGTTTTTCGCCCAATTTTTTTACTAAATTATCACGAAATTCTAGTGCTTCAGGGAAATTATGCCCTGTATCAATATGCACCAACGGAAACGGAAATTTGCACGGACGAAAAGCCTTCAAAGCCAAATGCACCAAAACTATAGAGTCCTTACCACCACTAAACAGCAATGCAGGTTTCTCAAACTGCCCTGCCACTTCACGAAATATATGAATCGACTCAGATTCCAACTGGTCGAGATAATCTAAAGTCCTATCCTTATGATTACTCATAGTATATCTTTTTAATTTTAAACAATCAACAAATAAAATGCTTATTTCTTCTCTTCATTCCAGTGCAGTCCGCACTCTTTCTTATCTTCATTCTCCCACCACCAGCGTCCTGCTCGGATATCTTCGCCTTCTTTTATTGGGCGTGTCATCGGCTGGTCGCCTATACTTACATAGCCCTGCTCATGGAGCGGATTGTAAGGGATTTGGCGTTCTTTCAAAAATGGTAAAAGCTCTCCTGTTTTCCAATGCAATAGAGGATGAAACTTGATAATTTTATTCCCTTCATCCCATTCCACCATCGGCATCTGCTGTCTGTGTGGAGACTGCTCCGCTCTGATTCCCGTTATCCAGACTTCATATCCTTCCAAAGCCCTTTTCAGAGGTTCCACTTTTTTTATGTAATCATGCTCTTTTCTCAGCTCTACAGATTTGTAAAATCCATTAACTCCATGCTTTCTCACATATTCCTCTATTCTGTGATTATCAGCATAATAAGCAGGAATAAGCACATTGTATTTTTCATTGGTATTTACCCAAGTGTCATAGGTTTCATAGAACATTCGCCCTGTGTCTATCGTGAAAATATCTATCGGAAGATTATTCTTAAAAATATAATCTGTGATTATCTGGTCTTCCATACCAAAACTCGTAGAAAAAACTACTTTTTTAGGAAATTTTTCAACCAACAAAGCCAAAGCCTCTTCTATGGGTAATTGAGGTAATATATTGGATAATTCTTCTACCTTCATAAACATTTATTTATCGTGCAAAATTAAAAAACTTTATAGATAACGCCCCAAGATAGCAAAAAATTATTAGTCTGACAAATTAAATCAAACATATGATTTTTCCCTTTTTAAATCTGTGATGAGCATCGGATTATCTTCTCTCATTTTATTGACAAGCTCCTCTACTCTGCTGGTTTTCGGGTCTTCCCAAAGCCAGTCCAATTCCTCTTGGGTAATGCCCACCATCTGCAAAAAGGCAACCTCGCCATGAGGTGTTTCTATCGTGCCAAGCTGTGGGTCTGGCGCAAATACCATTCCTACTAATTTAGTATCACACTCCAAACGAATAGGCCCATTGGCTGGAATAAAATGATAGGCTTCAAACCATTTTTTGCTTTCAAATACATAGCGAGCCAAATTCTGCATCACATTCATCGCCCAATAGGGTTCATTTTTAGCTCCATCCGAATCCTTATCAGCTTCAAAAGGAACTACACGAAAAGTAAACTCAAAGCCCCATCCACTAAATTCATTTTCAGCACTTTCAGGCGAGTAATACAAGTCACTCATCCCGTATGATACTATATGCCGATGAAAAATTTGCTCCTCATTATCATAAATACTAATACCATCAAGCGGATCTTCCCCTCCGAGCATAAATTTTAAAACAGGTCCATAATGGCGAGGTTCCTGCTCAGGATATACCTTCAATAAAGCCTCATCTATAGCATCCCAGCCTACTGAATCAGTCTCTTCAAATTTTGCTTTGTATTGTTCTTCTGTGTATCTCATTTTTTTAAATTTTAATTTATAATTAGTTATTTTCTTCCGCTTCTTCCATCAATTTTAAATAAGTCAAATATCTCGATTCCAAAATTTCCCCTTCCTCTAATTGGGCTATAACAGAGCATTTTGGCTCATTGATATGCAGACAGTTATGAAACTTGCAGTTCTTCCCTTCTTCAAATATTTCTGGAAAAAAATGCTGAATTTCCTCTTTTTCTATATCCACCATCGCAAACTCTCGCACCCCTGGCGTGTCAATAACACTTCCGCCAAAACTCCAAAAATGCATCTGCGCAAAAGTAGTCGTATGCTTCCCTTTGAGGTGCGCCTCCGATATTTCGCCTGTTTTCAAATCAAGTGTCGGTTCTAGCGTATTCACCAAAGTAGATTTTCCACTTCCCGAATGCCCAAAAAACACCGAAACTTTATCTTTCAAAAGGTTTTTCAAGGTTTCTATATTTTCTCCTGAAACAGAAGAAATTTTCAGGGTTTCATAACCTATATTTTGATAAAGCTGCTGGAGGTCTTCCAAAAGTTCCAATTCTTCGGCACTAAGCGTATCTATTTTATTAAATAAAATCAAAGGCTGGATGTTATAAGCCTCACAGCACACCAAAAAACGATCCAAAAAGCCGAGTGAAGTTTCAGGGAATTTTAGCGTGAAAATAAAACACGCCGTGTCTATATTAGAAGCGATAATGTGGGCTTCCTTGGAAAGATTGACCGATTTTCGGATGAGATAATTTTTCCTTGGTTCTATCTTTGTAATCCACGCGACATCAGAACTTTCCAATTCAAATTCCACAAAATCTCCCACCGCCAGCGGATTGGTAAGCCTTGTTTTCAGGAGTTTAAATTTTCCTCTTATTCTCGCCTCATAGATGGTGTTTGTTGCAATTTCTTGCACCTGATACCAGCTCCCTGTTGATTTTATAATTAGTCCTTTTTTCAAGAAAATATTTTTTAGTTTTTTAAGAAAAATCAAATTTCATCAAATCTTCCAAATCCCTCAAAATTGGGTTAATTTCAGCAAATTTATCAAAAACTTTTCGCTTCGTAACCACTTCCCTTTTCAGGCTGGTGTCTGCTTTGTAGAGGATTTCTATTTTGAAATTATTTACTTTATGTTTAAAATGATTGAAAAAATCCGCCTGAACTCTCTCAAATTCATGCTTTGCGCTATCTGAAGAATACAAAACTTCTATCTGATTTTCATCTGCTTTACGAAGCTGGAAGGAGCTTATCGCATTATACGCCACTATATCACTCACCGAGAGGTCTTTTAGGAAATTACGCCATTCTGTTTGCAGGTCAGTTTCCGTGAAATGATGGTCAGGAAGGATTTCTTCCGTTTCGGAAAAAAGATTTAGTTCGTCTTCTTTCTCCTTCTTTTCCATATGTTTTTTAATGGAAAATTCAGAAGATTCCTTTATATTTCTGCCTATTGGCTGGACAGCTTTTTTTACTTCTAATTTTGTGATTTCCTCTGTTGAAAGAGTTTTCGGCGCTGGCACTTCGGATTTTTTAGGAGCAGTTTCTCGTAGTTTTTCTACATCACGAAACGGCGGAACCAGTATTAAGAACTTTTTTTTTTATCCATATCCACAGCGGTAAGGCTGGCAAGCTGCATGAGGGCAATCTCCACCGTAAGGCGTGGATTTTTGGAATTTTTATAGTTAATGTCTGCATGATTGCAGATTTCTATCGCATTGATGAGCTGTTGCGCTGTCCATTTTTGGCTCTGCTCAGCGTATTTTGCTTTGGTATTTTCACCTATTTCTATTAAAGCCAAAGTGGAAGGGTTCTGCGCCAGCATCAAATCTCTGAAATGACTGCCAAGCCCAGCGATAAAGATATGCGGGTCAAAACCTTTTTTGACAATCTCATCGAATTTCGCTAAAATAGCAGGAATATCGTTTTCTTTCGCTAAATCAGCTACTTGCAGATATTGGTCATAATCCAATATATTGAGAATTTCAGCAGCATTTGCAAGGGTAATATTCTTCTGCGAAAAAGTAGTCAACCTATCAAAAATAGACAATGCATCACGCAAAGCTCCGTCCGCCTTTTGGGCGATAAGAAACAGGGCGTCATCTTCGTAAGCTATTCCTTCTTTTTCGGCTATTTTCTTTAAATGATTTTGGATATCCTCTATCGTAATTCTCTTGAAATCATAGATTTGACAACGAGAAAGAATCGTTGGGATAATCTTATGTTTTTCCGTAGTCGCTAAAATAAAAATAGCGTGAGCTGGTGGTTCTTCCAGTGTCTTCAGAAAAGCATTGAAAGCCGCCTGAGAGAGCATATGCACCTCATCTATGATGTACACCTTATACTGCCCTACCTGCGGTGCAAAACGCACTTGGTCTATCAAATGCCGAATATCATCCACCGAGTTATTAGATGCGGCATCTAATTCGTAAATATTAAACGCGAAACCTTCTTCATCAGTTGCTCCTGATTTTTCATTGATTTTTCTCGCTAAAATCCTTGCACAAGTGGTTTTTCCCACCCCACGAGGCCCACAGAAAAGCAGTGCCTGTGCAAGCTGATTATTCTCTATGGCATGTTCCAATGTATCCGTAATATGAGACTGCCCCACAACGGAGTCAAACTCCTGCGGACGATATTTTCTCGCTGATACAATGAAATTTTCCATTCGACAAAAGTAATTATTTTTTTTGTTTGAGACAATTATTTTTTATTTACACTTACCTATAATAGTATCTGGGTGGTAAAAATATCCATACTTATCATAATATCTTATCACTCCTATAGTTTTAAGAGAATCACTCTTACATTTTTCCTTATAAAAATATGCAATTCCCCTTTCTTCTTGGTGTAAATCTAAAAAATGTGAGCTTGTAGGTCCTCCATCATCTTCCTCATGGGTCAAGAAATATTCTGTATCCCATGAATATTCATAAATTTCTGTATACTCTATTTTTTGGCTTATTAGATATTTTTTTAGTTCTTCTTTCAGCAAAGAATCATTTTTGGGTAGATTTTTGACCAAAACCAAATTCATTGTTTCGGATTGATAAAATTCTATTTTTTTCTCTTTACAAGAAAAAGAGAAAAATCCTATCAGAAAAACAAGATAAAATTTCATCTAAATTCATCCCTTGAATTGGTACTTTCTCGCTCCATAAGAAAGCGGATTTTCTCTCTCTATTTCTACTAATCCAAAGCCTTTATAATTAGGATTTACGGATGTTTTCAGCTGTTTTCTATGAAGTTTTTCATAAGTTGAAAAATCCACCACTTTTCTATTCCAAAGGGTTTCAAAAAGCTGCCATTTTTCCACAACAGATTTCCAGTTTTCATTTATTTTCCCTGAAAAAACCTTGGATTTAGAACCGCTTCCATAAGCCAAAAAGCCTAATTCCTTCCCAGAAAGTTCCTCTTCCCTGTCAAAAGACACCTGCAATGCAGACAGCAGCGCCATGAAAACAGAGGCGGTATAGAGGTTTCCTATCTCAGAGCTCGCTCTCTGTGATGGCTCTATTTTTTGTTTTATAAAATCCAAATATTCTTCAGACTTAGCAAGGTTTTTTTTCTCTTCATCAGTCGTGTAGGGCAGGTTGTTTTCTATGCTGTACAACTCTGTGAAAACCCTCTTTCCATGGAATGCATAAGGCAGGTGAAAAATCAGATAATGCCAGTTTTCATAAGGCTTCACCAAAGAATTTTGAACCTTGTAATGCTCATACGCTTCCCTAATTCTATTTTGGTAGCATTGATTAGAATACTGCCCGTCAAAAACTGGTTCATCAGAGAAAATCTCCATTTTGTCAGGTGCTGTTTCTGGTGCGTTTTTGAGGTCAGCTTTAGCAATTTCTCTTCTTGGTTTGAAGAAGTCAAAAACGCTCTCCGTAGCTACTCCCCATTTCCCTTCTATTTCCAGCAAATTCGGTTCTGCTGAAACCAATAAAGCCACTGCGCCAGCGCCCTGCGTATACTCGCCAGTTGATTTTAGTTCATATTTTGCATAGTCGGAAGCGATTACCACTGCTTTTTTATCGGGATTCACTTTCACAAAATCCAAACAAGTCTGCAAAGCATCCACCCCACCAATACAGGCAAAAGTCATATCCACCACATCACAATTCCCAAAACATCTCTCGCCCAGCACCTGTTCCACCATTTGCACCACATAGGTAGCCGTAGGCTTTGCAGCATCCAAAGCGCTTTCCGTCCCCAAATAAATCTTTGCAATATCTTTGGGCTGGATATTATAGTCTTTTATGAGCTTCAGAAGAGCCTCCGCCGCGAAGGTTGCCGTATCTTCGTGCACATCGGGAAGAGCCATCTTGTGAAGCCCAAGACCTTTTTCTAACTTAGCCGAATCTATTTCTCTATTTTCAGCTAACTCATTGATATTCAAATAGAGCGACGGCACATAGAAACTTGCCGCCTCAATTCCATATTTCATACTTTGATTTTCTGGTTTTTATTTTTTTCTTATTTAATTATTCTCTCCAGCACCCACTCTATCATCATTTTTTCAGATTTATGGTGGTCTGCTGCGAACTCTCCTCTTCTTCTGTTTGCAATTACATTATTAATAGTAATCGCCTTGTGTCCCAATAATTTAGACATTCCATAGATAGCCGAAGTTTCCATTTCAAAGTTAGTAACTCCTAAATCATTCAACACTTCCAAAAACTGGTCATCCACAGCTCTCAGCCTCAGCTGTCTTCCCTGCGGTGCATAAAACCCTGGGAAAGTTGCCGTGTTTCCTACATATTTTGCATCTTTGAAATATTCATACTGACTCTCTGCCCATTCTGAGAAATAAAGCATTGGTTTTATCTTTTCGTATGGGAATTTCGCTAAGAAATTTTTGCTAAATTCATTCTCAAACTGATAATCTTTGTAAAAATGAAGAAGTCCGTCTAGACCTACCACATTCTGTGTAACCAGCATATTATCCACCTCTACATCAGGATTTACACTTCCACAAGTTCCCATACGGAACAACTGCAAAGATTTGTGTTCGGATTTAAATTCTTTGTTTTTCAAATCAATATTCACCAAAGCATCCAGCTCATTCATCACGATATCAATATTTTCCGTACCAATACCCGTAGACATCACCGTGATTCTCTCTCCTCTGAGCGTTCCTGTATGTGTGTAAAATTCTCTTTTATTTTTCTTAATCTCTACTTTATCAAAGTATTGTGAAACCTTCGGAACACGGTCTGGGTCACCCACCAAAAGAATTTTTTCTGCAATATCTTCTGGCTGAAGATTAAGGTGATATACACTTCCATCTGGATTTAAAACCAATTCTGAGGCTGCTAATTTATTTACCATAATAATTTTCTTTTTTTTTATTTAATTTTAAATTTAAACTTCCCAAAGGTAAGGAATTTTATTGATTTCCTACTGATAATGTTCATTTCTAAGGCTCTACCCTCCTACTCTCTTGGTTTTGTAGCCCATATCAGAGAGAATTTTCATGATTTTATCGCGGTTGTCTCCTTGGATGATAATCACGCCATCCTTCTCCGAACCACCAATTCCCAGAGTAGTTTTTATTTTTTTGGAAATATTTTTCAGTTCCTCCTCACTGCCTTCGAAGCCTTCTATCAAAGTAACAGGCTTTCCGTTTCGCCCTTTTTTTTCGTATTTGCAGATGAGCGGTTCTCGCTGCTCGTGTTGTTCTTCGGGCACCTGAAAGTCCTGCTCTACATGGTCTGGAAAAAGATTTTTCAGCTGGTCTCGTAAATCCATAATCAAATATATTATTTAATAAAAAACTCTCATCAGAGTGAGAGTTTTTTGTTTTTGGTTTAAAACTATTTATCGTTTGTTTTATCCTCTTTTTTTTCTGGTTTTGGAGGTTTTGGTAAAAGAACTTTTCTAGAAAGTCTCATTTTCTTTCTGTCATCATAGCCCATGAATTTCACCTCTACTTCATCACCTTCTTTATATGGTACTTTTTCAGTTCTTTCCCATGCTATTTCAGAGATATGAAGAAGACCTTCTGTTCCTTTAGCCAACTGGATAAATGCTCCGAACTCCATCACTTTAACGACTTTACCTTTATAAACTTCGCCAATCACAGGCACAAAAGTAATCTCGTTAATCTGAGCCACTGCTGCATTTATTTTTTCTCTATCCGTTCCAGAAATCTCTATATGTCCTATTTCTCCTCTCTCTTCTATCGTAATTACAGTATCTGTATCTTTCTGCATTTGCTGGATAATCTTACCACCAGGCCCGATTACCGCACCGATGAAATCTTTCGGAATCTCCATCATCACAAGTTTTGGAGCGTGTGGTTTCACATCTGCATTTGGCTTATCTATAGTTTTCAGCATTTCGCCTAAAATATGCATTCTACCATCTCTTGCCTGCATTAGGGCTTTTTCCATAATATCCATAGTAAGTCCTTGGATTTTGATATCCATCTGACAAGCCGTGATTCCCTCGGCAGTTCCAGTTACCTTAAAGTCCATATCTCCAAGGTGGTCTTCATCTCCTAAAATATCAGAAAGCACTGTCCATTTTCCAGATTCTTTATCCGTAATCAGTCCCATAGCTATTCCTGAAACAGGTTTTTTCATCTGAATACCAGCATCCATCAAGGCCATTGTCCCAGCACAAACCGTTGCCATAGAAGAAGAACCATTAGATTCTAAAATATCTGAAACTACTCTGATAGTATATGGAGTTTCCTCTGGAATCATCACTTTTAAAGCTCTCTGAGCCAAATTACCATGTCCAATCTCTCTTCTGGAAGTTCCTCTCAATGGTCTCGCTTCCCCTGTAGAGAACGGAGGGAAATTATAATGAAGGAAGAATCTCTCATCATGCTGAGAAATCACAGAATCTATTCTGTTCGCATCCAATAGAGAACCCAATGTCACCGTAGTCAAAGACTGAGTTTCCCCTCTTGTAAAGATAGAAGAACCGTGGGCTGCTGGAAGGTAATCCACCTCACACCAAATAGGTCTTATCTGCTGATTATTTCTACCATCAAGACGGATGTTTTCATTTAAAATCAACTGGCGAACCGCCTCTTTCTGCACATCATGGAAGTAAGTTTTTGCTAAAACCTCTTTTTCTTCCAATTCTTCTTCTGTATATTTTTCTAAGAACTCATCCACTACTGCACTGAATTTATCACTTCTCTCGTGCTTTGCAGATGGGTCTTTTGCTATATCGTAATATCTTTGGTAAGCATAATCCCAGATTTCCTTTCTCAGTTCTTCATCATGAGTCTCGTGGCAGTATTCTCTCTTCGTTTGAGCTTTTTCTATTCTTGCCGCCAATCTTTCCTGAGCTTCTATTTGGATTTTAATTTCTTCATGAGCGAAAGAAATAGCTTCTATCATTTCCTGTTCGGTGATTTCATCCATTTCCCCTTCTACCATTACGATTGAGTCTTTAGAAGCTCCTACCATAATGTCTAACTCCACTCCACTTTGTAGAGTTTCCCAGCTTGGATTAATGCTCAAAACTCCATCTTTCTTAATCACTCTAACCTCTGAGAAAGGTCCATTAAAAGGTATATCTGTAATAGCCACCGCTGCTGAAGCTGCTAGACCTGCCAAAGAATCTGGCATCACTTTTCCATCGTAGGAAATTAATGAAATCATTACCTGCACTTCCGCATGGAAATCCTCTGGGAAAAGCGGACGCATCACTCTGTCCACTAATCTCATTGTCAATACTTCATCATCAGAAGGCTTAGACTCTCTTCTGAAAAAGTTCCCTGGAACACGCCCTGCTGCGGAAAATTTTTCTCTATAATCTACTGTCAAAGGCAGGAAATCCACTCCTGGGTTTGCATCTTTTGCGGCTACCACAGTTGCTAAAAGCATAGTTCCGCCCATTTTTACCACTACTGCACCATCAGCTTGTTTTGCTAATTTACCAGTTTCTATGGTAACTTCTCTACCATCTTTCAGTATGATAGTTTCTGTAATTGCTTGAGGTTTATTACTCATAAAATTTAATTTTTACTCCGAAATTTCTACTTTCGGACACCTGCGCCACTTCTTTCGGCAGGCATATTGTTAATACTCTATTAATTTTCGTGTGCAAAGGTAAGTTTTTTTAAGGGAAAATTTACCATTTTATTAAAAAATAAAAAAAGCAACCCAAAATATTGAGTTGCTTTTTTATGTTATCTGAATTATTATTTTCTGATTCCAAGCTCTGCAATGATAGCTCTATATCTGTTGATATCTTTCTTTTTAAGATAATCCAGAAGTCTTTTTCTCTTACCTACCAATTTTACTAGTGATCTCTCAGTAGCATAATCTTTGTGGTTAGATTTCAAGTGTTGAGATAAATGATTAATTCTAAATGTGAAAAGAGCGATTTGCCCTTCAGCACTTCCTGTGTCCTGCGCAGATTTTCCATGTTTTGCGAAAAGTTCTGCTTTTACTTCTTTTGTTAGATACATTCCAATATTATTTAAATGATTATTATGTATGAGGCTGCAAATGTAAAAATTATTTTTAGAATAAAAAATTTTTTATGCTAATTTTTGTAAATAAATTAAAGTATCTTTGTGCGGAATATGAATCGGAAAAAATTTATACTATTGGGCATCGCAGCTGGGCTTGTTTTGGCTGGCTGTTCTAGTTTTGGGAGTAAATTATTAGGCTATAAACCTAATTATAAATTAGGTAAAGTAAAAAAAATAATCTACTTCCAGCCCGCTGTTTTCCCTGAAATAGAAGAAATAAAACCTCCAACAAACCAAGCGTTTTTCAGCGCTGTAACTGACCAAATGAGCCTTTATAGCGGCAACATAAAAACCGTTCAAATGGATAGTTCTATGGACTATGACAATGTTGATACTGAATACATTAAGGAAGTTGGAAAGAATAACAATGCCGAAGCCATAATCGTCCCAAAAGTTAAATACTTCAAAGTAGGTATTGGTAAATATGTGTTTTCTAATCAGGTTTTAGTAAGCCTAAAACTCTACGACAGCGATGGAAATCTGATAATGGAGAACCAATATGACACCTACAAAGGTAACGCCAGACTCATAGGAAAAGCCGAAAACTCCATAAAAGTAGGAACAAAAGGAGCAATCAAAGATTTGATAAAAAATCTACGAAAACTCAAAATGTTTTAAACAAAAATTCCGCTTACCAGCATAGAAATAACTCCTACAAAAATCCAGATTTTCAGTAAAATAGACACCACAAAGTAGTTTTTCTTACTTTGATTTCTTAATAAAAGCAAAACAAAAACAAGAAAAATAATCGTAGCTCCAAAATAATACGAATGCAGACCCAAATCCTGACTTGTCAATATAAATAATGCAAGAAAACCTGCCGATAAAAGTAGCACCTGCACAAGTTTAGATGTTTTTCCAACGCCATAAACTATCGGAAAAGTCTGATAACCAAGAGCCTCATCGGCTTCCCGACTAAGCAAATCCTTTATAATATCCATACTCAGCAGGAACAAGAACAAAAACGCCGACAAGAGAAAAATCCCTATCGTAAAGTACTGATAATAAACTAATATCCCAAAAAACGGATAAACAGAGAGCAGCACATAGGTGAAATTATTTATCAGTAAAATCTTGCTCAGTTTATGGCTGTAAAACCAAATAAAAAACTGATAAACAATAAAATACAAAAATATTCGCCAAGAGAGATACAGCGAAATTCCCAGCGATAAAATATTCAAAATAAGATAAAAATAAAGGAAATATTTTTTCTTCAGAAAAGCCTGTAATCTAGCTCGAAAAGGCTTAATGATTTTATCCTTTTCCTCATCATAAAACTGATTTATCAGCCCGCCAGCAGCGATGCTCATCAAGGAACAAAAGATAATTCCATGAATTTTAACATCTGTAAAATCAACAGTTTTAATGATAAAAAAAGTAAAAACATAAAGCGAAAAAGTAAGAAAAACCAGCCTAAAAATCCTCACTCCCAAAAGCAGACTGACAAACTGCATCGCCCTATGAAGAAAAAGGTTTTTCATTCAGAAATTATTTAAAATCTGTAAATCAACTCTTTATGAAAACCTTTCAGCATTTTTTCAGCTTTCTGATAATCCTTAGTAAAGCCTAAAATATAACCTCCACCACCACTACCACAGAGTTTGAGATAGTAAGCATTGGTATCCAGACCCTTTTTCCATGCATTGAAAACACTATCTGGAATCATCGGACGGAAATGCTCATACGCCCATTTAGAAAGAGCTTTCATGTTCTTAAAAAACGGTGTCATTTCCTTATTCAAAAAGGACTGAATGCAGGCATTATTATACTTGATAAATTCCTCTTTCAGGGTTTTTCTAAATCCTTCGTTTTTCAATTTTTCAAAGAAAATCTGAACCATAGGCCCTGTTTCTCCCACTACGCCAGAATCGATAAGGAAAATCGCACCTTTCCCTTCGTTTTCTTCTGGAATTTCAACTCTACCCACATTTTCCTTGTTTTCTATCAAAATAGGCAGGTTCATATAGCAGATTAGCGGGTCTATTCCCGAACTTTTGCCATGGAAGAAACTTTCCAGCTCTCCGAAAACTTTTTTCAGTTCCTTCAATTCATTTTTCCCAATTTCTTCGGGTTTATGCTGAACTACAGAATATCGGTCAAAAATAGCCGCTACCAAAGCCCCAGAACTCCCCACGCCATATCCCTGCGGAATATTAGAATCAAAAAATAACCCATTTTCAATATCTTTCTTTAAAGCTGATAAATCTAATCTGAACTGCTCTGGAAGTTCTAATTCTGCTAAATATTCCCAATATTTTTTCAGAGATTCATTGGATTTTTTTTCAAACTCTGATTCGAGAGCAGAAAACTTGAAACAACCTTTATAAAAGCTGTATGGCAGGGTCAATCCCTGAGAATTTTCGATAATCCCATACTCCCCAAAAAGAAGAATTTTAGCATAAAAAAGAGGATTCGGCATTGTTATTTTATTTTTTATAAAATTGATTTAACTAATATATTAAGTGACCACAGGATGACCAGCACTCCCACGCCTATAAACATGGCTTTTGTAGGTAGTTTTCCTGCCAGTTTTGCTGCTAAAGGTGCCGCCAGCATTCCACCAAGAACCAGCCCCAAAATAACCTGCCAATGGCTCAGCCCTAAAAAAGCAAAAAATGTAAGCGCACTAGCAAATGTAATAAAAAACTCTGATAAACTGACTGTTCCGATCACAAATCTTGGCGTTTTTCCTTTTGAAATGAGTGTAGTTGTTACCAAAGGTCCCCAGCCTCCACCTGCAAAAGAGTCCAAAAAACCACCAAAAAACGCTAACCAGCCTACATTTTTCAGTTTTTTAGTTTCTTTTTTCTTTCCAAAAACTCTTACCAAAATTCTTACTCCAAGTAAAAAAGTGTAAAATGCAAGTATCGGCTTGATGATATGGGTATATTCTAAACTAAACATGGACAATAAAACCGCACCTGAAACCGCACCTATCACCCCTGGAATAATTAGGAATTTAAGGAGTTTTTTATTCACATTCCCAAATTTATAATGGCTTAGACCAGATGCTCCACTCGAAAACATCTCTGCCGTATGGATACTACCACTAATGGCAGGAAGCGGAACGCCCGCACTGAGCAATGCCGCCGTAGAAGTAAGTCCATAGCCCATTCCCAGAAGCCCATCTATAAGCTGAGCCACGAAACCTATGAGAATCATCCAATAAAACAGCCCATCTATTTCTCCTACAAGCCATTTTATCCCTGTTGAAAACTCATCATAAGAAATAAATAAATTTAAAATATTCCCCAGTATCAGAATAAAAAAAGCAGCAATGCTTGTAAATGCAATCTTCTTCCAATGACTTCCTGTATAGTTCTGAATATCAGCAGACTGAACATCATTCACTTGAATGTAAAAATCATTATACTCTGGATAAAGAGGCGCATTTATGAGGATTCCTCTATCTTTAGCTTCTTTTATGATTTGTTTGGTTTGTAAAGTATCTTTCAGGGTTATGAAAACCAATTCTTGATTTTCTAAATCCGTTTTTTCAAAAGTTTTTTGGGCGATAGATAGATTAGCACAGACCTCTCTAAGCTCCTCTATTCTATCATCTATCTGCTCCCCAACCACCAAAATCTCAGAATTGGGAGCATTTTCAAGGATATAAAGCACCTGCTCAAACGCCAATTCCCCACCGCCGATGATGAGGATTTTTCTGTCTACCATGTTTAGAAAAACAGGTAAATGCTGCGCTATATATTTACTTCCTTCCTGAGAATTCATCCATTATAACCCTTCAATCTTATCAGTAAGATTATCTATAAAGCTCTGTAACGGCTTCTCTACCATCATTTTAATAAATGGATTAAACTGCCCTTCGAATAATATTTGAACTTCGGATTTATTTTCAGAAACTGCATCCATCTGCCCTGTCAGAGCAAAATCCAAGGAAGGATTCCCTGATGTAAGCACCACCTTCTTGTCCTCCACCATTTCTGAGATTTTCAGTGCGATTTCGGGCATTCCTTTTAGACCGAATTTAAAGCCATTTTCTGTTGTTTCAAAAGAAACTAAGCTTTCTGGCATCAGATGTTTATAGTCTTCAGGTTTTTTCAGCATTTCAAATAAATCTTTTGTAGATTTATTTACCATCACTTTTCTTCCTTCTAATTTCATTTTTTATATTTTTGCAATATTAACTTCAAAGATTCAGCAAATGTATAAAGTTTTTATCAATGAAAAAAAATTATCCATCAATAATCTTCCTAATGATGATGAAAAAAATATCACTTATGAGGATTTTGCAACCATAGAAACGGCTCTGGATATCTTGGAAAACTCTTCGTGTAAATCTGTAAACCTCTACGGCGAAGACCCCGATAAAATCTGGGATGACTTCCATGATTCTTTCACCAATATAGAAGCGGCGGGCGGTATCGTGAAAAACGATGAAAACAAAGTTCTCTTCATCTATAGACTGGGAAAATGGGATTTACCAAAAGGAAAACTAGAACCTGACGAATCCCTTGAACACGCGGCTGTAAGGGAAGTAGAAGAAGAAACAGGAATAGAAAATCTGAAATTACAGAATTTCGTAGGAGCCACTTATCACACCTACAAGGAAAAAGAAAACAATGCTCAGATTCTAAAAACTACTTTTTGGTATTCGATGAAAAATACTGATAACAAAGAACTTACACCACAGACAGAAGAAGGCATCACAAAAGTGGAATGGAAATCCAAAGATGAAATCCTCTCAGATGTTCTCCCAAATACTTTTAAAAATATTGAACTAATTTTAAAAGAAGCAAAAATCATTTAAAAACAAAAAACTCTCAAAATTGAGAGTTTTTTCATGTTAAAAAAGACCGTTTAATTCGGCATCTATTCTATCCAAAATATATCCGAAATCCTCTTCTCTTTCTACAAAATCCAAATCATTCACATCGATAATCAAAAGTTTTCCTTCTTTATAATTTCCTATCCAGTTTTCATATTTATTATTAAGCCTCATGAGATAGTCTATGCTTATTCCTGTCTCATAGTCCCTACCTCGTTTTGCTATCTGGCGTGTAAGTGTGGAAATATTCGCCCTAAGATAAATCAATAAATCTGGTGCTGAAACAAACCCTTTCATCAGCTCAAAAAGAGAAGAATAATTCTGATAATCCCTCTCCGAAAGCAGGTTCATCTCATTTAGATTTTCCGCGAAAATGTAGGCATCTTCATAAATCGTCCTATCCTGAATGATATTTTTCCCACTCTCTCTAATCTCTTTAACCTGCCTAAATCTACTTCCCAAAAAGTAAATCTGCAGAGCGAAAGACCATTTTGACATATCTTGATAAAAATCATCCAAATAGGGATTGTGATCCACATCCTCAAACTGGGCGCTCCAGCCGTAATGCTTGGCAAGCATGGTCGTAAGTGTAGTTTTTCCTGCACCTATATTTCCTGTAACTGCTATATGCATATTTTCTTTCTTAAAAAAATGAATTTTATAATAAACCCTAAACTACACGCTGTTATTTTACTTTTATTTCGTAAATCTTATCCCAGTTTTTTCCTGTAATCAGCATATTATCACCCTTAAATGCTATTCCATTCAGCACATCATCAGCATCGGTAGAGTGTTTTTTATTGATTTCTGTCAAATCTATTTTGCCTACTACTTCACCGTTTTCTGGATTTATTTTTAGGATATATGGTCGCTGCCAGATGTTTGCGTAGATAAATCCATCGTGATATTCCAGCTCATTGATTTTTTCATAAATCTCTGATGGCCCTGCTACGGAAATAGTTTTCACTATTTTCTGAAGATTGTCTGGAGATATGAAATAGATATTCTTTGTCCCATCAGAAAGAATGAGATTTTTCCCATCGTAAGTCAGCCCCCAGCCCTCAGTAAGTCTGCTAGGGTAATTAAATTCTGATAGTTTTTTAAGGTTTTTTTTATCATAAACAAAGCCCTTTCTGTGCTGCCAAGTAAGCTGATATATTTTATCCCCTACTATGGTGCTTCCCTCTCCAAAATACTCATCATCGAGTTTGGTTTCTGCTGTATTGGTCGTAGAGCCCAGTGTATATTTTATCACCTTGGATTCCCCTGTCTGCCCATTACTTCCATAAATGGTATTTCCCTCCAGCTCGAAGCCCTGAACGAAATTTTCTGCATTATGCGGATATTCTGCCACCACCTCATAAGTCAGCTCTTTTTCAGGAGTTTTTGAAAGCACATTAATAACTGCATCTATGGACAGATTTTCCCCTGATTTAGTTCTCACATTGATAGTCACGGCATTGTCCCCCAATGTAAAAAATGCTGGGTCTATCTTCAAAATCGCTGTTTCCTTGTTCCCAAAACTTATGCTTATACTCTCCGCATTATCAGTAACTTCCTTTGGGAAAGTAATCATATCTCCGAAGTGGTATCCTTTGGTCTCCATAGCTAGATTGTACTCATTCATACTATCTAAAATCATCTTATCCTTGCTGCAAGAAGCCAATAATACCAATGCCAAAACGCCCTTAAAAATACTTTTTTTCATCATTTAAAAAGATTATCTAAAAATCGCCCAAATTTAAGGATTTTTTAAGTTTAGAAAAAATTTAATTTGCATTTCCACTAATTCACTTATTCACAATCTCTTATCCAAGCCACTTTCAGGAAAAACTAAAAATCCCTCAAAAGAGGGAATTTTTTATTTATTCAGCACCTTTTTCAGGCGGTTATAGATTTCTTCGTATGCTTCGGTCACCTCACCCAAATCTCTTCGGAAACGGTCTTTGTCCAGCTTTTTCATAGTGTCTTTATCCCAAAGACGGCAGGTGTCTGGCGAAATTTCGTCCGCCAAGATGATTTCTCCATTTGGTGTTTTACCAAGTTCTATTTTAAAATCAACCAAAATAATGTTCATTTTATCAAATAAATCTATCAGTATTTCATTGATTTTGGCTGTCAGCGCATACATTTTGTCAAGTTCCTCTCTCGTCGCCGCGCCCAAAAATATAGCATGATAGTCGTTTATCAGCGGATCTCCCAGCGCATCATCTTTATAGCAGATGTCAAAAATGGTAATCGGCGATTTTGTGCCTTCTTCCACGCCCAAACGCTGAGCCATACTTCCCGCCACATAGTTTCTCACAATCACCTCCAAAGGAATGATACTCACCTTTTTAACGAGCTGTTCGCGGTCATCTATCTGCTTGATGAAATGAGTAGGAATTCCCTTTTCATTCAGATATTCAAAGATAAGCGTAGTGATGGCGTTATTCATCTGTCCTTTTTTGTCCACTTGTCCTTTTTTTTGGGCATTGAACGCTGTAGCATCATCTTTAAATCTCACAACCACCTCATCAGGCTTTTCTGTGGCAAATATTTGTTTGGCTTTTCCTTCGTAGAGCATTGATTTTTTTAAGTCCATTTTTATTAATTTTTTGAGTTGCTAAGTTAATTTTTATTTCCTTTAATTCCAAACGATTTAAAACCGAAAAAAGCCCTTTTCAAACAACATCTGTCTAAAAAAGGCTTTTCATCATTATATGTTAATCCAAATTTTCTATAAGTGTGCGCAGATTTTTCAAATCTTTTTTGGATAATGAAGGGCGGAGTTTTTCTATCTCCAAGATACTTCTTCGCAGAGCATCCAGCGTGCCGTCATAGTAGACATTGTCCACCTTCGGATAAAGGTATAAATCACATGTCTGACCCATGAAATGCAGCAACTGTTTCTGTAATTCCTCGTTTTCAAAAACAGAAACCTGTCCATAGATATCGCTACAGAACTGCGGAATGGCTTGTTTTAGGTTTTCGGATTTCAAGGCAACATCAAGAGCCAAATTCGGTTTTTTCTCCATATGCATGGTCTTGTAGGCTGAATTGTATTTAGGGTATACTGTATCTTCTGCTACATCTGCTACATCTACTACATCTGCTTTATAATCTCTTACCTCATCTACCTTAACTAATTCAGGATCAAATGCCTCTACTTCTTTCACATATTCCTTAAAGAATTTCACCATTTTTTTATACTCTTCCTTGCTTATATGTTTGGTTTTCAAATGGTTTTTTAGGATTGATTTATAATTTAATTTCAGAAGTGCTATAGTTTTTTTTCTGCCCTCTC
>CAUQKV010000004.1:0-85755 GCA_963518845.1 uncultured Flavobacteriaceae bacterium
CATACCCTTCCATCTCTGGCTGCATATTAGGATTTTTGAGATAAACAGAATGCTCCCTCTCCAAAATCTGCAAGCCCATATATGCTCCTCCCAAATCACCAGTAACTACCAGTAAATCATTCGGTTTCACTCCATTTCGGTTGATGATTTTTTCAGAACTTTCTAGTCCTACCGCGGTGACATTTATTACTAATCCTGCTTGAGAACTGGTAGTATCTCCGCCCACTAAATCTACCTTGTATCGTCGGCATGCCAACTGAACTCCCGCATAGATTTCCTCCAAAGCCTCCACAGGGAAACGATTAGAAACAGCTACCGAAATCATAACCTGAGTAGGAACTGCATTCATAGCGACAATATCACTGATTCCCGCCACTACCACCTTATAGCCCAGATGTTTCAGAGGAACATATCCTAAATTAAAATCCACTCCCTCTGTAAACATATCTGTGCTGACAAGAACTTTTTTCCCTTCGGCATTGATGATAGCTGCATCATCTCCTACACCCAATTCTGTAGAGGTGTTCTCAACAGGGAAAAACTGTGTAAGATGTTTTATAAGCCCAAATTCGCCCAATGCAGAAATAGGTGTAAGTTCTTGATTTTTATTTTCAAACATAATTTTTACTAATTTTAGCCACAAAGGTAGTAAATCTCAACATCAAAAAAAGACAAAATCCAGAAATGAGCCCTTTATTTAATCTTGATTGTTTCAGTTTTTCTAATTCTCTGATTGTTTCTTTTTCAGAAAAATACCTTTCTCGATTTTTCCCATCAAAACTAACAAAAATTTTATATTTTGAAAGTTTTTGTTAATTTTAAACCCATTAAAAATCATATCTCATGAATTTAAAGTATACAGCATTAGCTATTGCCGCTCCTTTGTTGATGAACGCACAGGAAGTGATGACACCAGAAACCCTCTGGAAGCTAAGGAAAATAAGCGTTCAAGGAGTTTCTCCAGACCATTCACTGGTTGTTTACAGAACCAGCCAGACTGATTTGGAGACAGAAAAAAATGTTCACAAAACCTATTTGCTAAACACATCTTCCTCACAAAGTGTTCCGTTTGATTTAGGAAAAAAATCCTTTATCCAATGGGATAAAAACGGAATTTATGCCCTTGAAGATGGAAAAATCTACCGTTCTAGTGACAATGGGAAATCTTGGAAAGAATTCTATACCATTGGGAAAGATGCCCAAAATATTAAGGTTTCTCCCGATGGACAAAAAGTGGCTTTTAGTAGAGAAGTTCAGTTAGAAAAAATCTACAGCAAAGACAAATACAGCGATGTTCCTAACTCCTCTGCACAAGTCTATACAGACCTAAACCATCGCCACTGGGACACTTGGTATGCAGGGAAATACAATCATATTTTCGTAGTTAGTGTTAAAGAAAATTCTAGCGCAGCCAAAGATTTACTAGAAGGAAAAGCCTATGACTCGCCTCAAAAGCCTTTCGGCGGTGGGGAAGATTTCATTTGGTCGCCTGATGCTAAACACATCATCTATGTTACTAAGGCAAAAACTGGAAAAGAATATGCTGTCAGCACCAATACGGACATATTCCTATACGAGCTGGCAACAGAAAAAACTAGTAACCTTACAGAAGGAATGATGGGATATGATTTGAACCCGAAATTCAGCCCAAATGGGAAATATCTACTTTGGCAAAGTATGGCAAGAGATGGCTACGAAGCCGATAAAAACGATATTTATGTGATGGATTGGGGAAATAAAAGTAAAACCAACCTTACTAAAAACTGGGATGACAGCGTAACGGGAGATGTCTTCTGGGCTAATGATTCTCAAAATATCTATTTCACGGCTGCTTTCAGAGGAACTAAGCAGTTATTTACTGTTAATCAAAACAAAACCGTAAAACAAGTTACAAAGGGCGATTTTGATGTAAATGCTGTTTTTGCACAAAATAAAAATTCACTTTTAGTGAATAGAAATGATGCTTTCCATAGCCCTGAACTCTATTCTGTGGATTTAAAAAATGGAAAAATGAAGCAGGTAACTGATGTCAATGCTGATTTTTACCAAAAACTAAAATTAGGTCATTCTGAACTAAAAATGGTAAAAACTACCGATGGTAAGGAGATGGGAGTATGGTTCCACTATCCACCAAATTTTGACCCAAACAAAAAATATCCTGCTCTTTTATACTGCCAGGGAGGACCACAGTCTGCTCTTACGCCATATTTCAGCCTGAGATGGAATTTCTCACTGATGACTGCTAATGACTATATCGTAATCGCTCCTAACCGTAGAGGTATGCCAGGGTGGGGAACAAAATGGAATGAACAAATCAGCCAAGACTGGGGAGGACAATCCATCCAAGACTATCTATCTGCAGCAGACTTTGCAAAAGAACTTCCATACATAGACAAGGACAGAATGGGTGCTGTGGGAGCTAGCTACGGAGGTTATTCTGTACTGATGCTGGCAGGAGTCCACCAAAATAGATTCAAAACTTTCATTTCTCACAATGGGCTTTTTGATACTAAATCTTGGTATGGTACTACCGAAGAGCTTTGGTTTGCAAATTGGGATATGGGAGGTTCTCCTTGGGACAATCCTTCCTCAAAATCCTACACTAAATTCAATCCTAGCAACTATGTAAACAATTGGAATACGCCAATAATGATTATCCAAGGAAATATGGATTTCAGAGTTCCTTATGAACAAGGACAACAGGCTTTCCAAGTGGCTAGACTTAAAAATATCAAATCTAAATTTCTATACTTCCCAGATGAAAACCATTGGGTACTAAAACCTCAGAATGCCTTAGTATGGCAGCGAGAGTTCTTTAGTTGGTTAAAGGAGACTTTATAAAGTCTCCTTCTTTTTTTATTTATATTATTAAAACTAAAATAGTCCTTACCAATAATGATAAGGACTATTTTTTATAGTTAGTTGTAAAAAAACTTATTCTCCTGCTTTTTCAGCTGATTCCTCTGCTTTTACTTCAGGTGCTTCAGAAGTTTCTTTTTTAGAAGAAGAAGATCTTCTACTTCTTCTTGTAGTTTTCTTAGCATCTGATTTTGCACTATATAGTTCGTTGAAATCAACTAACTCTATCATAGCTGTATCAGCACCATCTCCAAGTCTAAATCCTGTTTTGATGATTCTGCAATATCCTCCATTTCTTTCAGCGATTTTTGGAGCAATTGTTCTGAATAATTCAGTAACTGCTTCTTTATTCTGAAGGTAAGAGAATACTGTTCTTCTATTGTGTGTAGTATCTTCTTTTGCTTTAGTCAAAAGAGGTTCTACATACACTCTAAGAGCTTTAGCTTTAGCTACAGTAGTGTTTATTCTTTTATGTTCTATAAGAGAACATGCCATATTGGAAAGTAATGCTTTTCTATGAGAGGCAGTTCTTCCTAAATGATTAAATTTCTTTCCGTGTCTCATGATATAAAATTATTTATCAGCGTCTAATTTATATTTGCTAACATCAAATCCGAAGTTCAAACCTTTAGAATGAACTAATTCCTCTAATTCTGTCAGCGATTTTTTACCAAAATTTCTAAATTTCATCAAATCAGACTTACTGAATGAAACCAATTCTCCAAGCGTTTCTACTTCTGCTGCTTTCAAACAATTGATTGCTCTTACAGACAGATCCATATCTACTAACTTGGATTTCAATAATTGTCTTATATGAAGTGTTTCTTCATCGTATTGGATAGATGCTTTTACAGCTTCTGTCTCTAGTGTTATTCTTTCATCAGAGAATAACATAAAGTGATAAATCAATATCTTAGAAGCTTCTGTCAAAGCATTTTGAGGAGAGATAGAACCGTCTGTCTCTATGTCCAAAACTAGTTTTTCGTAGTCTGTTTTCTGCTCCACACGATAGTTTTCAACACTATACTGAACCTTCTTAATAGGTGTATAAATAGAGTCAATAGCGATAGTTCCGATAGGAGCATTATTTAATTTATTTTGCTCAGAAGGAACATATCCTCTACCTTTATCTATATTAAACTTAATATCAAACGACACATTTTTTGCCATATTACAGATAACCAAATCTGGATTTAATACTTCAAATCCTTTGATGAATTTAGAGAAATCCCCAGCAGTTACTGTTGTTTGATTAGAAACTTTAACACTTACTTGTTCAGCAGGAGCATTTTCTGTTGTAGCCTTTAATCTTAACTGTTTAAGGTTAAGGATTATTTCAGTTACATCTTCAATTACTCCTGGAATTGTTGAAAACTCATGCTCTACTCCTTCTATCTTAATAGATGTAATAGCATATCCTTCGAGAGAAGATAACAAGACTCTCCTCAAAGCATTACCGATAGTCGTTCCAAATCCAGGTTCCAGCGGTCTGAATTCAAACTGACCTCTAGTTTCTGTAGAGTTTAGAAGTATTACTTTATCGGGTTTTATGAATTGTAAAATTGCCATATAAAATTGGGTTGAGCAAGAATTTGATTAAAAAATTATTTAGAATATAACTCAACGATTAACTGTTCCTTGATATCTTCAGGAATCTGTAATCTTTCAGGAGTAGAAATAAATACTCCTTCTTTCTTTTCGTCGTTATATTGTAACCACTCATAGTTTGATTTAGATGCTAATGCATCTGCTACAACTTCAAGTGATTTAGACTTAGCTCTTACTGCAACAACATCTCCTGCTTTTAGAGAATATGATGGAATATTTACCAATTCTCCATTTACAGTGATATGTCTGTGTGAAACCAATTGTCTTGCAGCTGCTCTAGTCTTAGCAAAACCTAATCTATATACAACATTATCCAATCTAGATTCACAAAGTTGTAACAAAACTTCACCTGTTACACCTTTACTTCTATGAGCCTTATCAAACATATTCGCAAATTGTTTTTCTAAGATTCCATAGATATATTTTACTTTTTGTTTTTCGGCTAACTGAACTGCGTATTCAGATTTTTTAGCTCCTCTTCTTTTATTTGGTCCGTGTTGACCTGGAGGTTGATTTCTTCTTTTTTCAAAACTTTTATCATCTCCATAAATTGCTACACCAAATTTTCTAGCAATTTTTGTTTTAGGTCCAATATATCTTGCCATATGATTTTAGATTTGACATCTGATACTACATTCTTATAAATTTAAAAATGATATACCAAATTTTTATTATTATACTCTTCTTCTTTTTGGTGGTCTACATCCGTTGTGTGGAATAGGTGTAACATCTACTATTTCACTCACTTCTATTCCTGAATTATGAATAGATCTGATTGCAGATTCTCTACCTGCACCAGGTCCTTTCACAAACACTTTCACTCTTCTCAAACCTGCTTCATAAGCTACCTGAGAACAGTTTTCTGCTGCCACTTGTGCTGCAAACGGAGTGTTTTTCTTAGAGCCTCTAAAACCCATTTTACCTGCAGAAGCCCAAGATATCACTTCTCCATTTTTATTGGTCAAAGAGATAATAATATTATTGAAAGAAGCTTGAATATGCGCTTCTCCAATCGCCTCTACTTTTACTTTTCTTTTTTTAACTACTTTTGCTTGTTTTGCCATAATTCCTAACGATTATTTACTTGCTTTTTTCTTGTTAGCAACAGTTTTTCTCTTTCCTTTACGAGTTCTAGAGTTGTTTTTCGTTCTTTGGCCTCTTAAAGGTAATCCCAGTCTATGACGAATCCCTCTTTGGCATCCAATATCCATCAATCTCTTGATGTTTAATTGAACTTCAGATCTTAACTCTCCTTCTACTTTTACATTTTCAGAGATATAATTTCTGATAGCAGCCAATTCGTCGTCATTCCATTCGTTGACTTTCTTATCTTCGCTGATTCCAGCGTTTTTCAAAATCTCAGACGCAGTACTTCTACCTATTCCATAAATATAAGTAAGTCCTATTACGCCTCTTTTGTTTTTTGGTAAATCTATACCTGCAATTCTCGCCATAATTTAATTGTATGCTATTTTAATTAGCCTTGTCTTTGTTTAAATTTAGGGTTCTTTTTGTTAATAATGTACAATCTGCCTTTTCTTCTTACGATTTTGCAGTCTGCACTTCTTTTCTTAATTGATGCTCTAACTTTCATCTTATATTCTTAATTTTATTCTAACTAATATACTTCTAGTATCTAAAAGTAATTCTTCCCTTAGTCAAGTCATATGGAGAAAGTTCTAGTTTCACCTTATCACCTGGCAAGAGCTTTATATAGTGCATTCTCATCTTCCCAGAAATATGTGCTATGAGAACATGCCCATTTTCTAGTTCGACACGGAACATGGCGTTTGATAACGCCTCCACTATTACTCCATCCTGTTCTATATGCTTTTGCTTTGCCATATCCTATTACCTTTTTGTTGTTCTTGATAATTTTGACTGCATCAATCCATCATAATGATGATTTAAAAGATAAGTGTTTACTTGCTGTACTGTATCCAATATTACACTCACCATAATCAACAATGATGTTCCACCAAAAAATAGTGAAAATCTGTCTGTTTGTACAAAAGTACCATGAACTATTGCTGGAAGGACTGCAAAGATAGCTAAAAAAATCGAACCTGGCAAAGTTATTTTTGATAAAATATCATCTATATAATCTGCTGTTTCTTTCCCTGGTTTAATTTTAGGGATTAATCCGCCATTTCTTTTAAGTTCCTCAGCCATTTGATGGGTAGGAATTGAGATGGCTGTGTAAAAGAAAGAAAATATTATAATCAACAATGCAAATAGAACATTATACTGCCAGCTAAAAACATTTTTAAAGCCTGCTAAAAATGTATTTGTCTCATCTACTTTAGTCAATAACCCAGGAATGAACATGATTGCCTGCGCAAAAATGATAGGCATCACACCTGCTGCATTTACTTTCAAAGGAATCCATTGTCTAGCTCCCTCTGTCAAAGCGCTGTTATGCCCTCCTCTTGCATGAGCTCTGCTCACATATTGTACTGGTATCTTTCTTACAGCAACTGATAACAATATCGCTAAAACAATAACTAATAACCAGAATAAAACTTCTACTAAAATAATGATAGAACCTAATCCTCCTTTACTCGTTTGCTGAGTAACTTCATCTACAAAAGCCATAGGAAGATCTGCTAGTATCCCCACCATTATCAATATAGATATACCGTTACCGATACCTCTATCAGTTATCTTCTCACCCAGCCACATAGAAAACAAGGATCCTGTTACAAGAATTACTATACTAGGTAACCAGAACATCACAGATTCAGGTTCTACATAATAAGCAGTTCTAAACTGTGCATATGGTAAAAACTCATTCGTTATAGTACCTAGATAAAATGGAGCCTGAACTAGACATACTCCTATTGTAAGCCATCTTGTTATTTGGTTTAGAGTATTTCTTCCACTTTCTCCATCTTTCTGTAGTTTTTGAAAATATGGAACTAGCATCCCCATTAACTGAACTATAATAGATGCTGAAATATATGGCATAATACCTAAAGCCAATATAGAAGCCCTACCAAAAGCACCTCCTGTAAAAGATGATAACAAACTCAAAAAACCAGTTCCTTGTTTGCTGCCTCCTTGATTTTGGTAATGCTGCAAAAGATTCCCTACCTCGTCCAAGTTAATGGCAGGCAGGGAAATATATGATGCGAATCTATACACCAATACAAGAGAAATAGTAAATAATATTTTTTCTCTTAATTCTTCAAGACTCCAAATGTTTTTGAGTGTTTGTATAAATCCTTTCTTCATTATTTTTTTTATAGAGTGATTGCTTTACCTCCTACTTTGTTTATTGCTTCCTCAGCAGATTTAGTAAATTTATTTGCAGAAATAGAAACTCCTGATTTTAGTTCCCCTCTACCCATAATTTTTACTAATTCATTCTTAGAAGACAATCCGTTTTCAACCAAAACTTCTTTAGTAATTTCAGTTAAATTTTTAGCATCAATTAATGATTGAATAGTATCCAAGTTTATAGCTCTATATTCTTTTCTATTCACATTATTGAAACCAAACTTTGGAAGTCTTCTTTGTAAAGGCATTTGTCCTCCTTCAAAACCTATTTTGGTAGAGTTACCAGATCTTGATTTAGCACCTTTGTGACCTCTTGTAGAAGTACCTCCTTTACCACTACCTTGTCCTCTACCTAATCTTTTAGAGTTGTGAGTAGCTCCTGATGCTGGTTTAATATTACTTAAATTCATAATTGTCTTAAATTTAAAATTCAAATCAAAAGATTTAATGCCAATCTCTCAGCATTAAACCTTTTAAGATTATTTTTATTTTTGAACTTCTACTAAATGTTTTACTGCTGCTACCATTCCTAAAATTGATGGTGTAGCTTCGTGCTCTACTACTTGGTTCAATTTTCTAAGACCTAATGCCTCAAGTGTTAATTTTTGAGTTTTAGTTCTACCAATAGCACTTCTTACTTGTTTTACTTTAATTGTTGCCATTTTTCTTTAAAAATTAACCGTTGAACACTTTATTTAGAGAAATCCCTCTCATTCTTGCGATTTCCTCTGGTCTCCTGATATCTAACAACGCCTTGAATGTAGCTTTCACCACATTATGAGGGTTAGAAGAACCTTTAGATTTTGACAATACATCATGCACTCCCGCAGATTCTAGAACGGCTCTCACCGCACCCCCTGCGATAAGTCCTGTACCGTGAGATGCAGGTCTTAGGAAGATATCAGCTCCTCCGTATCTTGCAGATGTTTGATGAGGAATCGTATGATTGATTACAGGTACTCTCACTAAGTTTTTCTTAGCTTCTTCTACTGCTTTAGAAATTGCAGATGCAACTTCTTTAGATTTACCAAGACCATGACCAATCACACCATCTTCATTTCCTACTACAACAATAGCAGAAAATCCGAAAGCACGACCTCCTTTGGTTACCTTGGTTACTCTGTTCACAGCAACTAGACGATCTACTAATTCTAATCCTCCAGGTTTTACTCTTTCTATATTATCTATTCCTAACATATTTCGATACTTTTAAAATTAGAATTGAAGACCTCCTTCTCTAGCACCATCAGCAAGAGCTTTTATTCTTCCATGATATACGAAACCATTTCTATCAAAAACTACTTTTTCATAGCCTGCTGCTTTTGCTTTTTCAGCAATTCTTTTACCTACAGCTACTGCTACTTCAGTTTTTGTTCCTTTAGCGTTTACTTCTTTATCTCTAGAAGAAGCGAATACTAAAGTTTTACCTTCTTTGTCATCGATCAACTGAGCATAAATTTCTTTATTACTCTTATATACAGATAATCTTGGTGATGCCTGAGTACCGGAGATTTTCCCTCTTACTCTTCTCTTTATTCTGTTTCTTTTTTCTACTTTTGTTAATGCCATTTCCTTAAATTTTAAGCAGATTTACCAGCTTTTCTTCTAACATTTTCTCCTACAAATCTCACACCTTTTCCTTTGTAAGGTTCAGGTTTTCTAAATGATCTGATTTTTGCAACCACCATTCCCAATAATTGTTTATCATGAGATGATAAAGTGATGATTGGGTTCTTACCTTTTTCAGTCTCAGTATTTAATGTGATTTCTTTTGGAAGTTCCATTATAATACCATGAGAGAAACCTAGAGCCAACTCCAGTTTTTGTCCTGAGTGAGATGCTCTATAACCTACACCTACTAATTCTAACTGTTTTGTAAACCCTTCTGAAACACCAACTACCATATTGTTGATTAGTGCTCTATAAAGACCATGAAGAGATCTATGTTCTTTAGAATCAGATGGTCTGTTTACTGTTAGTTCAGCACCTTCTTGTGCTATCGTAATCCCTTTGGTGATTTCTTGAGAAAGTTCACCTTTTGGTCCTTTCACAGTTACTACATTATTAGAAAATGATACTGTAACTCCTGCTGGGATTGTTATAATTGATTTACCAATTCTTGACATTATTCCTATTTATAAATTAATATACATAGCAGATTACTTCACCTCCTACTTTCTCTTGTCTTGCTTTTTTATCAGTCATTACTCCTTTAGAAGTAGAGATAATAGCTATTCCCAAACCGTTCAATACTCTTGGAAGTTCATCTGAACCAGCGTATTTTCTCAAACCAGGTCTAGAAGCTCTCTGAATAGACTTGATAGCTGGTTTGTTAGTTTGCTTGTCATACTTCAAAGCGATTTTGATAGTCCCTTGAACAGCATTATCTTCAAACTTATAGTTCAAGATGTACCCTTGATCAAATAGGATTTTCGTAATCTCCTTTTTAATTTTCGATGCAGGAATTTCCACCACTTTGTGGCCTGCGCTTTGTGCGTTCCTTACTCTAGTTAGGAAATCTGAAATTGGATCTGTTACCATTTTTCTTTTTTTTAATATTGGTTAATGATAATTAGTTTTGCAATTTTTACAACTTAATTATCTCGATTTGTTAAAAATTGTTACCAACTTGCTTTTTTAACACCAGGGATAAGTCCTTGGTTTGCCATTTCTCTGAAAGTAACTCTCGAAATTCCGAAGATTCTCATATACCCTCTTGGTCTTCCTGTAAGTTTGCATCTGTTGTGCAATCTCACTGGAGAAGCATTTTTAGGCAATTTTTGTAGAGCTTCATAATCTCCCGCTTCTTTCAAAGCTTTTCTTTTAGCGGCATATTTAGCAACTAGTGCTTCTCTTTTGCGCTCACGCGCTTTCATTGATTCCTTTGCCATGATTAGTTCTTTTTAAACGGTAATCCGAAATGAGTTAATAAAACTTTAGCTTCTTTATCTGTTTTAGCAGAAGTCACAAAAGTAATATCCATACCTTGGATTTTTTTCACTTTATCAATCACGATCTCAGGGAAGATAATCTGCTCGGTAATACCCAAGTTGTAGTTACCTCTTCCATCAAAACCATCAGCTTTGATTCCACTGAAATCTCTGATTCTTGGTAGTGCAGAAGATGTAAGTCTATCTAAAAACTCGTACATTCTGTCTGCTCTTAGTGTTACTTTTGCTCCAATTGGAACACCTCTTCTCAATTTGAATGAAGCTTCATCTTTTTTAGAGATTGTTCCTACTGCTTTTTGTCCAGTAATTGCTGTAAGTTCTTCTACCGCATAATCTACAATCTTTTTATCTTGTACTGCATCTCCCAAACCTTGAGAAAGTACGATTTTCTCTAATCTTGGTACTTGCATTACAGACTTATACCCAAATTCTTCCATCATTGCTGGAACAATTTTTTCTTTATATAATTTTTTGGGTCTAGCTATGTATTCCATCTTTTAGTCTTTTATAAAATTTCACCAGATTTTTTTGCAAATCTTACTTTTTTATCTCCTTCCATTTTGTATCCAACTTTTGTAGCTTTTCCTGTTTTAGGATCTACTAATGCTAAGTTAGAAATATGGATTGAAGCTTCCTTTTCTACAATTCCTCCTTGTGGATTAGACGCAGATGGCTTTACATGCTTCTTTACGATATTAAGACCTGCAACTACAGCTCTATTTTTATCTTTAATTACAGCAATAACTTCACCCGTTTTACCTTTAATGTTTTTGTTACCTGTTGTAACAATTACATTATCTCCTTTTTTGATTTTTAACTTTGTCATCTTTCTAGAATTTATAAAACTTCAGGGGCTAATGAAATTACTTTCATATATTCTTTATCTCTCAACTCTCTAGCAACAGGCCCGAAAACACGAGTTCCTCTCATTTCTCCCGCTGCATTGAGCAAAACACAAGCATTGTCATCAAAACTGATGTATGAACCATCTTTTCTGCGAACAGCTTTTTTAGTTCTTACTACAACCGCCTTAGACACTTGTCCTTTCTTTGCATTTCCTGATGGAGTAGCATCTTTAATAGTAACTACGATTTTATCACCAACAGAAGCATATCTTCTTCTAGTACCACCTAGAACTCTGATTACTAGCACTTCTTTAGCACCAGTGTTATCAGCAACTTTTAATCTTGATTCAGTTTGTAACATTACTTAGCTCTTTCTATAATTCTTACTAATCTCCATCTCTTATTCTTACTCAAAGGTCTAGTTTCTTGGATTAAAACTGTATCACCTTCGTTACATTCGTTGTTCTCATCATGTGCAGTATATTTTTTCGTTTTTAATACGAATTTACCGTACATAGGATGTTTCATTCTCATAGTTTCACTAACAACAATGGTTTTTTCCATTTTATTGCTCGAAACTATTCCTATTCTTTCTTTTCTTAAATTTCTTTCCATGCTTAAAATGAAAATTATTGTTTGTTAGTTAACTCGGTTTCAAGTCTTGCGATTGTTCTTCTTAAATCTCTGATTTGAATAGGATTTTCTACTGGGCTAATTTTGTGAGCCAATCTTGTTTTGCTGTAAGTAGCTCTCAACTCTACTAATTTTGCCTTGATATCCTCTACGCTTAAGTTCTTAATTTCAGCTTGTTTCATAATTTCGAGATTTATTGTGGTTGAACAAAATCATTAGCTACTATGAACTTCGTAACTACTGGAAGTTTTTGTGCAGCAAGTCTTAACGCCTCTTTTGCTACTTCGTAAGGTACTCCTCCGATTTCAAACATTACTCTTCCTGGTTTTACTACAGCTACCCAGTATTCTACAGCACCTTTACCTTTACCCATCCTTACTTCAGCTGGTTTTTTAGTAATTGGCTTATCTGGGAATATTTTAATCCATAGTTGTCCCTCTCTCTTCATATATCTTGTAGCAGCGATACGAGCCGCCTCAATCTGTCTTGCAGTGATCCAAGCACCTTCCATGGCTTTAATTCCGAATGTTCCATAAGCTAACTGAGCTCCTCTGTTAGCATTACCTTTCATTTTCATTTTATGAACACGACGGAACTTGGTTCTTTTTGGTTGTAACATAATTTTAGAATTTTAGATCTTAGATTTTAAATTTTAGATTTTAAAAGGTAACGGCATTTAAAATTTTCAATTTCAAACCTAAAATTTCATTAATTATTTTCTTTCTCTTTTTTTACCTCCTCCTGATGCAGGCCCTTTCTTTTGTGGTTGCCCTACAAGTGGAGAAAGCTCTCTCTTACCATATACTTCACCCTTCATAATCCACACTTTAACACCCAATCTACCATAAGTAGTGTGTGCTTCTGCGATATGATAATCTATATCTGCTCTGAATGTAGATAGAGGAATTCTTCCTTCTTTGAAAGATTCTGATCTTGCCATTTCAGCTCCATTCAATCTTCCAGAAATCTGAACTTTTATTCCCTCTGCCCCCATTCTCATAGAACCAGCGATAGCCATTTTAACAGCTCTTCTGTAAGAAATTCTGTTTTCAATTTGCTTAGCAATGCTATCCGCAACCAATACAGCGTCTAATTCTGGTCTCTTAATTTCAAAGATGTTAATTTGAATATCCTTATCAGTGATTTTCTTTAACTCTTCTTTTAATTTATCAACCTCTTGACCACCTTTACCAATGATTAAACCTGGTCTTGCTGTAGTGATTGTAACTGTAACTAACTTTAATGTTCTTTCTATAAAGATTCTAGAGATTCCACCTTTAGATAATCTAGCCTCAAGGTATCTTCTGATCTTATAGTCTTCTGCGATTCTATCTCCATAATCATTTCCTCCAAACCAGTTAGAATCCCAACCTCTAATGATTCCTAATCTATTACCAATTGGATTTGTCTTCTGTCCCATACCTTGATTATTGATTTTCTGATTTATTACCTAAAATTAAAGTCACATGGTTAGATCTTTTTCTAATTCTGTAACCTCTACCTTGTGGTGCTGGTCTCAATCTTTTTAATTGTCTAGCACTATCCACATAAATCTCTTTTACAAAAAGATTTGCTGCTTCTACATCAGCGTTAGGGTTTTTCACCTGCCAGTTAGCAATTGCTGATAACAACAATTTTTCTAACTTATTAGAAGCCTCTTTTTTAGAGTATTTTAGGATATATAATGCTTTATCTACATTTTCCCCACGGATGATATCAGCAACTAATCTCATTTTTCTTGGAGAAGAAGGACAATCATTTAGACATGCTTTTACCACATCTCTATTCGCTGCTTTTCTAGCTAATGCACTGTTTTGTTTTCTTATTCCCATGACTATTATCTGCTACCTTTATTTTTATTACCCGCGTGACCTCTGAAAGATCTTGTCGGAGAAAATTCGCCTAACTTATGACCTACCATATTTTCAGTGATATATACAGGGATAAAAGATTTCCCATTGTGCACTGCTATAGTTTGTCCTACCATGTCTGGAGAAATCATAGATGCTCTAGACCATGTTTTAATTACTGTCTTTTTACCAGACTCTATATTTGCTTGAACCTTTTTCTCTAATGAATGGTGAATAAAAGGTCCTTTCTTAAGTGATCTTGCCATAATTATTTTCTTTTAGATACGATGTAACGGTTAGACACTTTATTTTTCTTTCTAGTCTTGTAACCTTTAGCTGGTTTACCGTTTCTAGATCTTGGGTGACCACCAGATGATCTACCTTCACCACCACCCATTGGGTGATCTACTGGGTTCATAACTACCGCTCTAGTTCTTGGTCTTCTACCCAACCATCTGCTTCTACCTGCTTTACCAGAAACTGTAAGCTGATGATCCGAGTTTGATACTGAACCTATCATTGCCATACACTCTACCAAGATCATTCTTGATTCTCCTGAAGGCAATTTAACGATAGCGTATTTTCCATCTCTCGAAGTCAACTGTGCTGAAGAACCTGCACTTCTCGCAAGAATCGCCCCTTGTCCTGGTTTCATTTCTATACAAGAAATTACTGAACCCAAAGGAATGTTCTTCAATTTCATAGCGTTTCCTATTTCAGGAGCTACATTTTCTCCAGAAACTACTTTTTGTCCTACTTTAATACCAGCTGGAGCCACGATATATCTCTTCTCTCCATCTGCATACTCTAGTAATGCGATAAAAGCTGTTCTGTTTGGATCATACTCTACAGTTTTTACAGTAGCATCAACATTAAATTTGTTTCTTTTAAAGTCAATGATTCTGTACTTCTTTTTGTGTCCACCTCCGGTGTAACGCATGGTCATTTTACCTGTGTTGTTACGCCCACCTGATTTCTTAATACCAAAAGTCAAAGATTTCTCTGGCTTATTGGTAGTAATTTCATCAAAATTGTTTACAATTCTGAATCTCTGTCCCGGGGTGATAGGTTTTAATTTTCTAACAGACATTACTATTATTTATAATTAATTATTAATTTGCAAAAACATCGATAACTTCACCTGCTTGAAGTTCTATAACTGCTTTCTTCAACTTGTTAGTTTTACCAACTTGAAGACCTTTTTTAGTGTATTTCATAGAAACTTTAGGAGCATAAATCATAGTCCTAACATTTGCTACCTTTACACCATAAGCTTCTTCTACAGCATTTTTAATTTGGATTTTATTCGCTTTAGTATCTACTAAAAAAGAATACTGTCCTCTCAAATCTGTAAGATAAGTCGCTTTTTCCGAAATGATTGGTTTAATAATGATTGACATGATTTATTTTCTTAAATTTTCTTGAAACTTCTCTACTGCACCTTCGAAGAATACTACCTGACCAGCGTTGATTAAATCATAAGAAGAAATTTCGTTATAATTCATCACTTTTGCTTTTGGTAAGTTTCTTGAAGATAAAAATACATTCTTGTTTGCTTCAGCAAGAATAAACAATGACTTCTTACCTTCCAAACCTAAAGCATTTACTACATTAACAAAATCTTTTGTTTTAGGAGCAGAGAAATTCAGCTCTTCTAAAACTTTGATAGAATTTTCTCTCATTTTTTGAGAAAGAACAGATTTTTTCGCTAATCTTTTTAATGCTTTATTTAATTTAAATCTATAATCTCTTGGCTTAGGTCCGAAAACTCTACCTCCTCCTTTGAATACAGGCGACTTGATATCCCCGTATCTTGCAGAACCAGAACCTTTCTGTTTCTTCAATTTTTTAGTAGAAGCAGTGATTTCACTTCTTTCTTTAGACTTATGCGTACCTTGTCTTTGAGCCGCAAGATATTGTTTCACTTCTAAGTAAACCGCGTGCTGGTTAGGCTCGATACCAAAGATAGCATCGTCTAACTGTACTTTTCTTCCGGTTTCTTTTCCTGATGTATTTAATACTACTAATTCCATTTTCTGATAATTACATAAGAATTTTTAGCTCCCGGAACAGCACCTTTTACTATTAAAAGATTTTGTTCTTTATCTACTTTTAACACTTGAAGGTTTTGAACAGTAACCTGCTCACCCCCCATTCTACCAGCCATTCTCAAGCCTTTGAAAACTCTTGATGGATCTGAACCCGCACCGATAGAACCCGGAGCTCTCAATCTATTGTGCTGTCCATGAGTCTGCTGCATTACACCACCAAAACCATGTCTTTTAACAACACCTTGGAAACCTTTACCTTTTGAAGTTCCTGTAACATCCACATACTCTCCTTCTACAAAGATATCTACATTCACTTCATCTCCTAATTTCACATCTTCGAACCCATTGTGGAATTCTACGATTTTCGCCTTAGGAGCAGAACCAGCCTTTTTAAAATGACCAGCTAATGCCTTTCCGACATTCTTTTCACTCTTGTCATCGAAACCTAATTGAATAGCTGAATAACCATCAACTTCTTCGGTTCTGACCTGTAAAACCGAGCACGGACCAGCTTGGATAACTGTACAAGGAATGTTTTTTCCTTCTTCGTTAAACAAAGAGGTCATACCGATTTTTTTACCAATAATACCTGACATTGTATAATTAAAAATTTATTTAAATTATTTTCTTTACACTCATATTCAGTGGTTTATACAGAGTTTATTTATAAATAAACACAATCTTCCCACCAAATAAGTGTGCAAATTTAAGGTTTTTTTTTGAATCCACAAATTGTAAGTCGTTTTTTTTCTGCATTTTATTATTTTTTTCTAACTTTGAAATCTATGAAATTATTCCATATTTTTATTTTAATTTTATTCATTAGTTGTTCTAACCCGAAGGAGCATTCTTACTCTTTTTATTATTGGCGAACAGAATGGAATCTAGACAAAAAAGAGCAGAAAACTTTAGAAAAATCTAAGTCACAGACCATATACACCAGATTTTTTGATATTGATAAAAAAGATGGCAAATTTACTCCTGTTGGGAAAATTCATTTTTCGGAGAAAAGCAGCCTTCCTCTCACGCCTGTGATTTTCATAACGAATCGAACTTTTTTTGGAATCAAAAAAGAAGAAATCCATTCCCTTGCTAAAAATACTCTTTCTCTTATAGAAAATATAAAAAACGAAAACAAACTCTCCCTGACTTCCGAAATACAGATAGACTGCGACTGGACGGAACAAACGAGAGAAGATTATTTCCTGTTTTTAGAGGAACTAAAAAAAATTTCAAAACAAAAAATCACCTGCACCCTTCGGCTTCATCAAGTAAAGAACAAAGAAAAAACAGGATTTCCGCCTGTGGAAAAGGTTTATCTAATGTGCTATGCTACTTATTCGCCACTGGAAAACCAGCCCAAAAATTCAATTTTAGATGTTCCCACACTCAAAAATTATCTAATGAACATTGAGGAATATCCCATAAAAATGGACATTGCTCTTCCTTTATACTCTTGGGGAATCGTGAGCAATCATGTCGGGAAAAAGAAACTCATCAACGCACTGATGATAAATAATTTATCTCAAAACAAAAACTTTAAAAAGATTTCTAAAACAGAATTTGAAGTATTGGAAGATGATTTTTATTTTGGCGTGTACCTCAGCAAAGGATTTAAAATCAAAATTGAGGAAATTTCCCAAAACCAATTAGACGAAGTAAAACATTTTTTGGATAAAAAATTAGACCATTATAATATTGTATACTATCATCTGGATAGTAAATTTGTAGAAAAATATACTTTATAGAATTATGAAAAAACTTGTTGTTTCCCTCTCGCTTTTGTTCGCTGTTCATAAGGCAGATGCCTGCGCGGATGTCAATTTAGACTATGAATATTTCAACCTGTTCGCTCAGGAAATGATACACGCTCCTGAATACGAACCTTTTTTATTGGCCTATGATACGCCTTTTTATGAAAGCCAAAATAAATTCCGAAGCGAAAATATAGAATCTTGGCAAAAATATTTTGACAACAAGCTCTCCTATGATGAAACTTTGGCACTCGTGCAGACTATCAGTCTAAAACACCTTCAAGACTGGTCTCATGGGAAACTCACCCATGTTTTAAGCAAAAAACTCGGCGCTCAGTTTTTTAATAAATACAAACAAGGACTGACCTACCTCATCAAAGCCAAAGAACTAGAACCTTATATGGCGATTAACTTTGTTGCAGATGAAGATTCGTTTTATTTCGATGTTGATGAAAATAGAAAAAATGCCACTCAGCTCAACTATTCCAAAACCATGGAAAACCTGCTGAGCGCCTACAAAACATCTACCAACAAAGAAATAAAACTACGATATGCTTATCAAATCGTAAGGTTCAATCATTATACGAGAAACTTCCAAAAGGCTGTTCATTATTTTGAAACTTTGGTCGTTCCTCTGAATTTAAAGTCGCCCATTTATTATTATGCCTTACAGCAAATGGCGGGCGCACAGAATGGTTTAGGTAAAAAAGAAGCTGCAAATTGGAATTTCTTCAAAGTTTTCATCCACAGCAGAGATTTGAAACAAAGCTCCTACACTTCTATGAAATTCTCTAATTCAGGCGATTTCGAAGGACTGCTCAGCAAGGCTAAAACTGCCGAAGAAAAAAATATGGCGTATTTCCTTTTGGCTTACAACGGCTACAGCAATCCCGTACCGCTGATGCAGAAAATGCTGAAAAACAATGCCGATTCTAAAATCCTAAAAGTCCTCGCTGCCAGAGCGATTAACGAGCTGGAGAGAAGTTACCTCATGGCTTATCCTTCCTGCAAGGACAAGGATAAATGCCAAAACAAACTTCTTCCTGTAAGAACAGAAAGCTACTACACAGAATCTACCGATTTTTCTGAAGATTTACGAAAGATAATTACTGAAATAAAGGCAACCTCCAAAGATGTTTTCTGGGAACTCAGTGATGCCTATCTTCGTTTTCTGAATAAAGATTTCAACGGAAGCAATTTGGTTTTAAATAAGATAAAAACCACCAATTCCGACTATATCCAGCAGATAGAAAAAATGAAAATGCTGAACGAAATCGTTTCCCAAACCAAAATAACGCCAGCGTTTGAGGAAATTCTAATGAAAAAATATGGCAAAATCCTACGAGAAGAACCCAGCAAAGATGAAAACAGCTGGTACAACAGCCTCAGCACCAGGGACTTTATCATTGACATCATTGCCAACCGATATTTCGTAGAACAGCAGGACGCAAAATCATTCCTTCTAAATAACAGCATCCACGCCCTGCAATATTACCCAAATCTCGCTTTGACAAAGAAAATAGAAGCTTTTTACAAAAAGCTGAACAAAACGAGCTTTGAAAAATTCATCATCGAGCGGTCTATAAAAAACATTAATGCAGAGGCTTTCTTTGAGCTAATCTACGGCGACCATGCGATGCGTATGGCTGATTTTAAAAAGGCTAAAACTCATTATGAAAAAGCAGGAAGTTTTGAGGATATTTATATTAACAATGTCTATTATTGTGGTGATGATAAAGAGAAAGCAACAGCCTATTTCAAAGATAAATACGATGGCTACAACCGTATTTCAAGCCTTGTTTTCGGGCATAATGTCTGGGAAAGTTTTGACAGCCCGCAGGAAGTATCCATGAAAGCCGAAGACCTCAGCCTCTTTCCTTTCATTAAACAGAAAATGAACAAGTTAGAACTTGCACAAGTCCTCATTCAGCTCGAAGAAATAGGAAAAGAAAAATCCGTGAAAGGCGCGAAAGCCAATCAGCTCATCGGCAACCTACTCTACAACTCCTCTGTTTTAGGATATTTCCGTGAACTTTTCACTTTGGATATGAATAACAGCAACAGCCCTAAATTCCATTTCCACGAACAAGCAAACGAGAGAAAATATGATTTCTCTTACAAAACCTTTTACGACAGCGGATTTATAGAACCAGATAATTTTGACCTTGCTATCGGCTACTACGAAAAAGCCCTAAAACACTCTAAAAACAAAGAGCAAAAAGCCAGAATTCTTTTCCAAATGGCAAGCGCAGAGCAAGGGAAATTCTATCAATGGGAAGCCAATCAGAATTTTTATATCGACTATTCTGACCCAGATTATTCAGAAAAAGTGAAAGTTTTTGAAGCTCAAATGAATCTTACAAAAAGAGAAAAATTCCGAACTTACTTCGCAGAGCTGAAAAAACATTACAAACGAACCCAAACCGTAAAAGACTTACAGACAAGCTGTTTGTACTTTGCACACTACATGAGATAGGATTTTTTCGGTAAATAATCTTACCTTTGCACCAATAGAGAAACGATTTCGGAGCCATTCCGAAATCGCTTCTTGTCATTTAATTTATACTAAAAAATGAGCTTACAAACGATAGACAAGTCACTATTAACCAAACTTTTAAACCAAAATTTCGGAGAAGAGATTTTTCAAAATTGGGAAAAAACCGAGCATCTTTCCGTGAAAGGAGCAGTAGGTTCTGCCGTGAGCATTCTCGCTGCTGAGGCTTTCCTGAGTCAGCAAAAAACCATTCTGTTGATTACCGATGACAAGGAAGATTCCCACTACACGACCACCGAAATGGAGGAACTTGTCGGCGAAGAAAATGTCCTGCACCTGCCCAACTCCTACACAGAGCCTTATCAGGAGGAACGGACTAAAAACGCCAATTTGGTTTTGAGAACAGAAGTAATTAACCAACTGAATCTCAACAATAAACAAAAAATAATCGTAGCTCATATCTCTGCTCTAAATGAAAAAGTTCTGAAAAAAGAGGATTTCAAAATGATTTCTCACCGTATAAAAACGGGCGAAAAACTGGATTTTGATTTTACGGAAGAACTGCTCAATCAGTTTCATTTTAATTTGACAGATTTTGTCTCCGAACCTGGTGAATTCGCCGTTCGAGGCGGAATTGTAGATATTTTTTCCTACTCAAATGAAAAACCTTTCCGAATCACATTTTTCGGGAATGAAATAGAAAGCATCAAAACTTTTGACATAGAAACCCAGCTTTCCGTGGAGAAAGTAGATGAGTTTCAATTGGTTTCCAATATCAATCTTTCCACACAAGGCGAGAAAGTTCCGTTTTTTGACTTGCTGCCTTCGGATAGCTTGATTATCATCAAAAACGCTTATTCTTGTTTGGATAAAATTGAAAACTTTTACCAAAAGGCTCAAAATCAATTTGATAAACTGAGCAAAACCATCAAACACCGAGAGCCTCACGAGCTGTTTCTTTCCAGCGATGAGTTTTCAAGATGTTTTCAGAAATTTAGAACCATTGATTTTTCAAATAGTCCTTCATCAAAAATCATTCAGCTGAGCCAAACTCCACAGCCGAGTTTTCATAAGAATTTTGAACTTTTGATAGAGGATCTTATCACCAAAAAAGAGGAAGGCTACGAGGTCTGGATTTCCTTTTCTTCCGAGAAACAAAAAGACAGACTGACAGAAATCATAGAAACCCTAGCCACTGAACACCAGCAAGATACGGTCAATCATCTTTTCACGGCGTTTCAGTCAGAGCTTCACGAGGGCTTTGTGGATAGTCGTTATAAAATCGCGGTTTATACCGACCATCAAATTTTTGACCGTTATCAAAGATTTAAAACCAAAGATTCTTTCGCCAAGTCTGAGCATTTGACCTTAAAAGACCTGATGCAGCTGCAAGTCGGCGATTACATCACGCACATAGACCACGGAATCGGTAAATTCATGGGACTGGTCAAAGTAAATAATGACGGCAAAACGCAGGAATGTTTCAAGCTTTCTTATAAAAACGGCGACTTGCTGTATGTGAGCATTCACTCTCTGCACAAAATCTCAAAATACAACGGCTCGGAAGGCAAAGAAATCGCCCTTTCCAAACTGGGCTCTCCTGCTTGGAAAAACCTTAAACAAAAGACCAAAGCGAAAGTAAAACAAATAGCTTTTGACCTAATAAAACTCTACGCACAGAGAAAAACCTCCAAAGGTTTTGCCTTCTCGCCAGACACCTATCTGCAAGATGAGCTGGAAGCGAGTTTCATCTACGAAGACACGCCAGACCAAGAGAAAGCGACCCATGATGTAAAAAAAGACATGGAGGCAGAAACCATTATGGACAGACTTATCTGCGGTGATGTAGGTTTCGGAAAAACAGAGGTCGCTATCCGTGCAGCCTTCAAAGCGGCGACCGATGGCAAGCAGGTGGCGGTGCTGGTTCCTACGACCATTTTGGCGTTTCAGCATTTTAGGAGTTTTACGGAAAGGCTGAAAGATTTTCCTATCAATGTTTCTTATCTCAATCGTTTCCGAACGGCAAAACAGAAAAAAGAAACGCTGGAAGGCTTGGAAAGCGGTAAAATAGACATTGTGATAGGAACGCATCAGCTGGTTTCGGATAAAGTGAAATTCAAGGATTTAGGGCTTTTAATCATTGATGAAGAGCATAAATTCGGAGTAAATGTAAAAGACAAACTTAAAACCCTGAAAACCAACATAGACACACTTACCCTGACTGCTACGCCAATTCCAAGGACATTACAGTTTTCGCTAATGGCAGCAAGGGATTTATCCGTAATAAAAACACCGCCACCGAACCGACAGCCTGTGGAAACCCAGCTGATAGGCTTCGATGAAGAAACGCTGAGAGATGCCATCTCTTACGAACTTCAAAGAGATGGGCAGGTGTATTTCATTAACAATAGAATTGACAATTTAAAGGAAATCGCTGGTCTTGTCCAAAGGCTCGTTCCTGATGCCAGAATCATCACTGGACACGGACAGCTGGACGGAAAAGAGCTGGAAGAAAGAGTTTTGGACTTTATGGATGGGAAATATGATGTTCTCATCTCTACGACCATCGTAGAAAGCGGCGTGGATGTACCGAATGCGAATACTATTTTCATCAATGATGCTCAGAGATTCGGGATTGCAGACCTCCACCAGATGCGCGGCCGTGTGGGCAGAAGCGACAGAAAGGCCTTTTGCTACCTCATCACGCCGCCGTATGATATGATAACCTCCGATGCTAGAAAACGACTGGAAGCGATAGAGCAGTTTTCGGATTTGGGAAGTGGATTCCAGATTGCGATGAAAGACTTGGAAATCCGTGGCGCTGGGGATTTACTCGGTGCAGAGCAGAGCGGATTTATCAACGAAATGGGCTTTGAAACTTACCAAAAACTTATGCAGGAGGCTTTGGAGGAGCTTCAGGATGATGAGTCATTTGAGGAATTATTTAATAATGAAGAAGACAGGAAAAAACTTTTAAAATCAGTAAAAGAAGTGAACATCGACACTGATTTTGAGCTGATGCTGCCTGACCATTATGTAGATTCCACCTCGGAGAGGCTTCTCCTCTACCAGAGATTGGCCGAAATAGAAAACAAACAGGATTTGGAAAAGTTCCAAAACGAGCTGGAAGACCGCTTCGGAAAACTACCAGAAGAAGCCGTGAATTTACTGAAATCTGTGGAGCTGAAATGGCTCGCCGCAGAGATAGGTTTTGAGAAAATAGTGATGAAAAAAGGTGTATTTTTAGGATATTTCCCAGACAATCCACAGGACAAATTTTATCAAAGTGAAAAATTCAAACACCTGCTGAATTATCTGACACAAAACCCAAGCCAAGCCCAGCTGAAAGAGAAAAATAACCAGCTGCTCATGCGAAAAGACAACATGGAAAGCGTGGAGGAAGTAACTAATGTAATAGAACAAATTTTATTACAATAGACTAGGGAGTATGAATAATCTTTTTACATTGTATTTTAAGTGGCTCTCTTCCATATTTCTTACTAAACTCTAGTTTCATTCTAGTCACATCCACTCCTCCTCTGGGAACTTTAGATGATACTATAAATCCTAATATTTTATTTTTAGATAATGATGATATGTGATTGCTTTTTATGTAAGATATCGTATCTTTAATTTGTTCAAAAGCCTTTTTTATATCGCTCCCTTTCAACTCTACAAAATAAAACTCTGTCTCTCCTTGCAAACATTCATAATCGCGAATAAACAAATAGTCACATTTATTAACTTGTTTACAAGATATAAGACAATCATCTATATGAACTTTTAAATAATATGTTTCTGAACATTTTATTTCAAACTTTTTTCCATTTTCTTGTGCAACTTTATTTCTTTTAGTATCACAACAATTTGGAAACTTGGTTTTCATTTTTTCTATACTATCCTTCATATCTAATACTAATCAGTTTATCTACATCTTCTGAAATTCTATCAGATACCTCATCTATAGCATTTACATCAATCCCCTTATATTCTTTATCAAGTAATGATATTACACCTCCTTCTTTTACTTCATAAGCAGAAACTTCTTCAAAATCAATCCATTTATCTTCACTTATAATTTTTTCTATATCTTTCTTTCTCTCCTTTTTCTCTATTGCTGTATTATTAGCTAATATCAAATTATTAAAAACAGATAAAATATATGGACTATGAGTCGTTATAATTACTCTTGAATTTATTTCTTTGATTATAGAAACTATATGTTCTAATAATCCTCTTTGCCGATTAGGAAATAAACTAATTTCAGGCTCTTCTATACATATAGTTTTTAATCTCATTTCTTTTTGAGGTTTTTCTTTTTTCTTATCTAATAAGTCTCTTAAAACAATAACTAAAGGAAGTATAGCCTGAATTCCACTAGAAGCATTTCTAATTTCTATATCTTTTCCCCCACATTTTATATACTCTCGCTTATCATTTTTATCTCTATGATAAACAAATTTCAAATCGGAATATTCTAAATTTGAAATATTATTTTTAGCCACTTCATAATACCTTGCGAAATGAAGATATAATTTAGAAATATTAATTTCATTAGCCCATAAACCTGCAAGAGAATCTCCTACCATTGAAAAAAATATTCTTTCTGCAGGTATATATAAAGGTCTCATATTTTGTAGCATATCTAAAGTATCTTTGGTTTTTTCTATAACTTCTTCCAATTGTTTTTTCCCTTCATTATTTAAAACTTGAAATAAAGAATCTTTTATTATTAATGTTTTAGATAACTCTTCTTCCATATATATGTCAAACTCTGAAACACTTTCCTCACCTATCTTTATTACATTATTATTTAATAGAATATCTCCATGTATTTTAACATAATACTCCTCAAAAAAGTGATATTCAATTATAGAGTTTTCATTCAAATAAGGTATATTATATTTTTCCAATTTATCCTTAAAACTTTTTATATCTTTCACTCCAATCAACAAACATTCCTGAAAAATACAAATCAATTTAGCTATAACACTTTTCCCCGTAGATGTATCTCCTATTAAAACAATATATTTTTTTAGTTCTATTTCCACATCTGAAATAGGTCCGAAATTTTTAATAATAAGTTTTTCCATGTATCAAAATGTTTCTACATTTATGCAAAGATATTCTAAATTTCATTAGAATTATAGAATTAATTACAAATATTCATAAATTTAATAATTGTATATTAAAATTATTTATTATTTTTGTCTCACCAAACGGTAAGTTACTAAATGGTAAGTTACCAAAATGGAAGTTTTATAATTATGGGAGAATTATCACCTTTTTCTTTTGGGCATATTGTTAATCTTCAGGCTTTTACTAACAGAGAAGAGGAACTACAAAAACTAAAAAAAAACCTAATCAGCGGTGTAAATACCATTATCATTTCACCGAGAAGATGGGGGAAATCTTCATTGGTTGCCAAGGCGATTGCAGAAATCAACAGAGAAGAGCTCAACTACAAAACCGTAAAAATAGACTTGTTTTCGGCTAATTCAGAGCATGAATTTTTGGAAATTTTCGCACGAGAAATCATCAAAGCAAGTTCCACAAAATGGGAAGAATGGACAAATAATGCCCGTGAAGTTTTCAAAAATCTCATTCCTAAAATCAGCATCGGCATACAGCCTGATAGTGATTTTAGTCTTTCTTTTGATTGGGAAGAAGTTAAAAAACACAGCCTTGAAATTCTAAATTTACCCGAAGTTTTAGCAGAAAAAAAGGGCGTAAAATTCATTATTTGTATCGATGAATTTCAGAACCTAGCCCAGTATCATGATTTTGAAACTTTAGAAAAGAAAATGCGATCTGTATGGCAGCAGCAGAAAAATGTGGTCTACTGTCTCTATGGAAGCAAAAGACACATGATGACTGACATTTTCAGCAAACCCTCCAAGCCCTTCTACCGCTTCGGAGACTTGTTTCTGCTACCAAAAATTAAAAAAGAAAAATGGATTCCTTTTATAATGGAGAATTTCCACAAGACCAATAAAAAAATTTCAGCAGAATTTGCAGAAAAAATAGCAGATTTGATGAAAAATCATTCTTGGTATGTTCAGCAGTTCTCTTACTATATCTGGAGCGAAACGGAGAAAGAAGTGACAGAAGAGGTTTTCAAAAACGCGTTATCTCGTTTAATCCAAAGCAACATTCCGTTTTTCCAACAGATTATAGAAGAACTCAGCAATACGCAGATTAACTTTATAAAAGCTTTGGTGAAAAAAGAAAAACAACTTTCTTCCAAATCCACTTTGGAAAAATACCAAATGGGAACTTCGGCATCTGTATCGAAAAATAGAAATATTCTTTTGCAGAAGGATTTAATCCATAAAGAAGAAAACTCGTACGAGTTGCTTGACCCTGTGTTTGAACTTTGGTTTAAGCAAGTATATTTTTTATAAAAAAACCTCCCAAAAATAGGGAGGCTTTTATTTTTATCTATTATAAATATAGATATCTATCATTTCTGGTGGTATGCTTCTAGTATATGATTGCCTTGCTATTCTTTTGGTTGGATAGCCATCTGCATTATACTCATAAGAAATATTGGTTACATTTTTAGTACCATTTATAGTTTGCTCCATACGAGTAACATTGTTAGTACCCACAGCGTACCCCTCTTCTAAATGCAAGGCAGACAAACCTCTTACATTTCTAAATGGCGTTTTTTTATCATCATACTCAAATATAGTTGTTGTAATATTAGTACTTCCATACCCATTAGTAGCTTTTTCTTCTCGTTTAGAAATATTACCATTTTTTAATGTATAAACAATAGTACTATTTATTGTATCATTTAAAAGACTACCATTATTAACTTTATAACTCTGGTTTACAGTTATTTCTCCACTTCTTGCATAACTATAAGATCTATAAGTTTCTGTACCATAACCAGTTACTGGATCTATATTTGTTTTTTTAGAATAGAGTAGTTTTCCATCTTCTCTATATTCATACTCTGTGATTTCTCCATCTTCTTCTTTAATAGATACTATTTTATCTCCTTTATAAACAATAGTAGATTTTATCTTATCACCTGATTCTTCATATCTTCCATTACTTTCTATTAATTTATCTCCATCATAAGATAAATTGAGATAAATCTTTTCCCCATCCTCATCCATAGTTTCCATTTTTATAGGGAGTGTAACTGATGTACTTACACTTCCATCATCACTCCTATCACTAGAACAAGACAAAAGGCACATGCCCATCAAAATAGATAAAACTAATTTTTTCATAAAAAAATAAAATTTATTTTCCACCAAAGTCCTAAAAATGGGTTATACTAATTATATACAAAAAAGCGAGGACTTTTTAGTTTTACTTGATTTTCAATATTTTCGAAATCATCCAAACACCAAAATAAAAACTAACACTTTCTTTTTTAATCATTAAATTTCTCGCTCAAAGATACAAAACATATTTATATCTTTGCTTCCGATTTTCATCATAGAATAAATTAAAATGAAATACTTAATTTTAGGAATAGGAAACAAAGGCGAAAAATACGAAAATACAAGGCATAACATCGGTTTTAAAATCGTGGAGAGAGTTGCCGAAAAAATAGAAGCGAAATTCAGCTCTGCAAACTACGGATGGACAGCCGAGGGAAAATACAAAGGCAGAAAAGTAATTCTTTTAAAACCAGACACTTATGTGAATCTCTCTGGAAATGCTCTAAAATTCTGGATGCAGAAAGAAAACATTCCTTTGGAAAATATCCTCGTCGTGACAGATGATTTGGCGCTGCCTTTCGGTGCTTTACGCCTAAAATCAAAGGGTTCTGATGCTGGGCACAACGGTCTGAAAAACATTCAGGAAATGATAAAAACCCAAAACTACGCCCGCCTAAGATTTGGGATTTCTTCCGATTTTGAAAAAGGCAGACAGATAGACTATGTCATTGGTGAATGGAGCGAGGAAGAAAATGAAAAACTCCCAGAGAGAATTGATAAGTTCGCAGATGCCTGCCTCTCCTTTGTCTTTGCAGGAATTACCAATACGATGAATACTTTTAACGGAAAATAAATTTTTATTACTAAAATCACCAAAAAACTATTATTTTTGTAAAAATTTGAATTTGTGATTAGTAACGAGCAAATAAAAGACGCACAGACCCGAATAGAAGATTTATACAAATACCTTCAAATAGAGCGAAAAAAGGTAGAAATATCCAATGATGATGAGAAAACCGCTTCACCAGAATTTTGGGACAGCCCGAAAGAAGCCGAAGCATTCCTGAAACAGCTCCGCTCCAAAAAGAAATGGGTGGAAGAATATGAGGAAATCCATAAAGAATTTGAAGATTTACAAGTATTGGTAGAATTTTCCAAAGAAGACCCAGACAGCGAAAAAGAAGTAGAAGACATCTTCCCAAAACTTCTTGAAAAAATAGAAAATCTGGAATTTAAAAATATGCTTTCCAGCGAAGGAGATGAGCTTTCTGCTGTCCTCCAAATCACGGCTGGAGCTGGTGGAACAGAGAGCTGCGACTGGGCATCTATGCTGATGAGAATGTACATCATGTGGGCAGAAAAGCAGGGATACAGTGTGCGAGAGCTCAACTTCCAAGAAGGAGATGTAGCGGGTGTGAAAACGGTGACATTAGAGATAGATGGCGAATTTGCCTTCGGGTATCTAAAAGGTGAAAACGGCGTGCATCGTTTGGTGAGAATTTCTCCTTTTGACAGTAACGCAAAACGCCATACCAGCTTTGTTTCGGTTTATGTTTATCCTTTGGTGGATGATACTATTGAGATTAATATCAATCCATCCGACATCACTTTTGAAACCATGAGAGCCAGCGGTGCGGGAGGGCAGAATGTAAACAAAGTAGAAACTGCCGTGCGACTTCGCCACCACCCTACGGGAATCATCATCGAAAACTCTGAAAGCCGTTCACAGCTTCAAAACAAAGAAAAAGCCATGCAGCTCTTAAAATCAAGGCTTTACGAAATAGAATTGGAAGAAAGAAACAAGGCGCGAAACGAAATAGAAGCAGGAAAAATGAAAATAGAATGGGGCAGCCAGATTAGAAACTATGTGATGCATCCTTACAAATTGGTAAAAGATGTTCGCTCTGGCTATGAGACTTCCGATGTGGATGCCGTGATGAATGGCAACATCACTCCTTTCCTAAAATCTTTCCTAATGGCAGAAGGACAAGGTGACGAAACTCATGATTTAACGATATAAAATTTTACCGCTGATATTCTTAAATAAATTATCTTTGTTGATTATTAGATTTTATGGAACATTTTGAAAGTTGGAAAGATTTAGTAAACCCCGAATTTTACATTAAATTAGGCGGTTTTTGGCTGGTGCTTCTTATCGTGTTTGCAGAATCGGGATTATTCTTTGGATTCTTCTTGCCTGGGGACAGCTTGTTGTTTATTTCTGGAATTTATTCCACCACGATTATCAGTGAAACTTTTGGAGAAACAGGAAGTGATCTTCTCAATACTACGATTTTAGCCATTACTGTGGGCTTTGCTGCTATTCTTGGAGATTCAGTAGGTTATTGGTTTGGCTCAAAAAGTGGTCAAAAACTTTATCATAAGAAAGAATCTTTTTTCTTTAAAAGAAGTTATCTACTGAAAGCACAGCAATTTTATGAAGAAAATGGAGCAATGGCTATTATTATTGCGAGATTTTTACCCATGATTAGAACCTTTGCTCCTATTGTAGCAGGCATAGTAAAAATGGATAGCAAAAAGTTCTTTTTATATAATATTATAGGCGGGCTTTTATGGTCCTTTTCTCTGATTTTTGCTGGACATTATTTAGATAAACTTTTTATCGACCAGTTCGGAATTGATTTGAAAAAACATTTGGAATACATTATCATTGGACTAATTGTAGTAACTACAACTCCCGTTATAATCAAAGCCCTTAAAAAATAAAACTTTTAAAATACTTTTTAGATTTATTCTCGATTAGTAAAAAAATAAAAAGCTGTTTCATTTTGAAACAGCTTTTTTTAGTTATTGTAATTTAATAATTACTTCAATTCTACTTCAGCACCAGCTTCTTCTAATTGCTTTTTAAGAGCTTCTGCTTCATCTTTTGGAACTCCTGTTTTTACTGGAGCTGGAGCACCATCTACGATGTCTTTAGCTTCTTTAAGACCAGCACCTGTTAAGTCTTTAACTAACTTAACTACAGCTAATTTAGAAGCACCTGCATTTTTAAGGATTACATCAAATTCTGATTTTTCCTCAGCTGCAGCACCTCCACCAGCAGCACCAGATACTACTACTGCAGCAGCAGCTGGCTCGATTCCGTACTCTTCTTTAAGAATAGTAGCTAATTCATTTACATCTTTTACTGTTAAGTTAACAAGCGTTTCCGCTAATTTTTTTAAATCTGACATTTTTTTAATGTTTTAATTGTTGAACGATTTATTTTAATTTTATTGAGTGTCTATTTTACTCAGTGAAGACCTAAAATTACTCTGCTCCTTCTTCAGATGCAGGCTCTTCTTTTGGTTCTTCTGCCACAGGAGCTTCTGCTTTTGCTTCTGCAACCTCTGGTTTGTTTTGCAATGCAGAAATCAAGTTTCTGATTGGAGACTGAAGCAATCCTATGATTTCTCCAATCATCTCTTCTCTAGACTTGATATTTGCTAGAGTATCTAACTGGTTATCACCAATATAGAAAGTTTCTTGCAAATAAGCTGATTTCAAAGCAGGGAATTCTCCATTCTTTCTGAAATTTTTGATAAGTTTTGCAGGAGCATTTGCTACTTCTGCTATCATCAATGCAGAATTTCCTTTGAATGTGGAGAACATTTCTGAGTAATCTACTCCCTCCACTTGTTCCATCGCTTTTTGAAGCAATGTATTTTTTACAACTCTAAGCGTAACATTACTTTTAAATGCTTGTCTTCTAAAATCTGAAGTAGCAGCAGCATTCATTCCTTCAAGATTTGCTACATAAACCACTTTGGCATCTTGTAACAATTCTTTTAATTCTTGTATTACTAATACTTTTTCTTCTTTTGTCATTGTCTTTCAGATTTTAGTTTACAGATTTAGTATCGATAGCAATACCTGGACTCATTGTAGAAGAAAGGTAAATACTCTTCACATAAGTTCCTTTTGCTGCAGTTGGTTTTAATTTGATTAAAGCCTGAATAAGCTCTTGCGCATTCTCTCTAATCTTATCTGCATCGAAAGATACTTTACCAATACCTGCGTGTACAATACCATATTTATCCACTTTGAAATCAATTTTACCTGATTTCACCTCTGCTACTGCTTTACCTACTTCCATAGTAACTGTTCCAGATTTAGGGTTTGGCATTAGACCTCTTGGACCCAATACTCTACCCAATGGACCTAGTTTACCCATTACAGCTGGCATAGTAACAATAACATCTACATCTGTCCAACCATTTTTGATTTTTTCTAAGTACTCATCTAGACCTACATGGTCAGCACCAGCAGCTTTTGCTTCTGCTTCTTTATCAGGAGTAACCAAAGCCAATACACGGATATCTTTACCCGTTCCATGAGGAAGAGAAACTACTCCTCTTACCATTTGATTAGCTTTACGAGGATCTACACCTAATCTCACAGCGATATCTACAGAAGCATCAAATTTTGCTGTATTTACTTCTTTTACTAAGGCTGAAGCTTCTTCAAGGCTATATGCCTTATTTTTTTCTAGCTTAGCTACAGCTTCCTTTTGCTTTTTAGTTAATTTTGCCATTCCTTAATTTTTAAGCGTTAGGTTTCGTTCCTGTTACTTTTAATCCCATTGATCTTGCTGTACCAGCAACCATACTCAAAGCTGAATCTATCGTAAAGCAGTTAAGATCTGCCATTTTATCTTCAGCTATTTTTTGTACTTGCTCCCAAGTTACAGAACCTACTTTGTTTCTGTTAGGCTCCCCAGATCCTTTCTTTACCTTAGACGCCTCTAAAAGCTGAACCGCTGCTGGAGGTGTTTTAATGATAAATTCGAAAGATTTATCCTCATAAACTGTAATTACTACAGGAAGGATTTGACCTGGCTTATCTTGCGTTCTTCCATTAAATTGTTTACAAAACTCCATAATGTTCACCCCTGCAGAACCCAATGCTGGACCTACTGGTGGAGAAGGGTTTGCTGCCCCTCCTTTCACTTGAAGTTTTACCATTTTAAAGACTTTCTTTGCCATGTTTCTTTATTAAAATAAATTAAAAATATAAAAATGTGGAAGCATTTTATAAATCTGTAAATGAATAGATGAAATATCCTTCTCACCTGAACATTTCAACTCCATTTACGGATTGCAAAATTATAAATTTATTTCTTATCTACAAAAATAAATTTACTTTTTATTCTAAATATCAATAAAAAAACCACCCTAAAAAGAGTGGCTTATTTTACTAAAGTTTTTCTACTTGCATGTAGCTTAGTTCTAATGGAGTTTCCCTTCCAAATATTCGAACTTTAACTTCTAATTTTTTCTTATCTTCATGGATTTTTTCAATAGAACCGTTGAATCCATTAAATGGCCCGTCTATTACTTTCACATTTTCTCCTACAACAAAAGGAATCTCTACATCCACCGCAAATTCAGAAAGTTCATCTATTTTTCCCAACATTCTATTAACTTCTGCAGGTCTCATAGGAACAGGATCCCCTCCTTTTGTCAAACTCAAAAATGAAATAACCCCTGGTATATTCTTTATCATATGTGGAATCTCACCCATAAGATTAGCCTCTACCATAAGATATCCTGGATAATAAGGTCTTTCTTTAAAGACTTTCTTTCCGTTTTTCATCTGTGCTACTTTTTCTGTAGGAATTACTACTTGAGTAACAAAAGATTCATACCCCAATCTTCTAATTTCAGTTTCTATATAGGATTTCACTTTGTTTTCCTGCCCGCTAACGGCTTTCAGCACATACCACTTTAAATCTTCCATGAGAAATATTTTAGTTAAAAAATCCTATAAACAATGAATACAAGTTCTTGATTGATATACTAAAAAGGCTATCTACCCCAAATGTAAACAAGGCCAATATCAATGTAGACACAGCCACAACAACTGTAGAGGACTGTAATTCTTTCCACTTCAACCATTCAACCTTTTCTCTAAACTCTAAAAAAGAATCTTTAACAAAACTTATTAAACTCATAATATATCACCAATAAGAAAAAACTAAGGAAATCCCATCTATGATTACACAATAAATAAAATATACCTTAGTCTAAATTTGCACGGGCACTAGGATTCGAACCCAGATCAACGGTTTTGGAGACCGGTATCCTACCATTGGACGATGCCCGTAGTTTAATTTTAAATTTTAAAAAGTTTTCCCGAAAGCTCCCTTTCGGGAAAACTTTATTATACTAAATGATTAGTCTAAAATTTCAGTTACCTGACCAGCACCTACTGTTCTACCTCCTTCTCTAATCGCAAATCTAAGACCTACATTAAGAGCGATTGGTTGTAACAATTCTACTGTAATTGTCAAGTTATCACCAGGCATTACCATTTCTACACCATCTGGTAAGAAGATTTCACCTGTAACATCCGTTGTTCTTACATAGAACTGAGGACGATATTTGTTGTGGAATGGAGTGTGTCTTCCTCCTTCTTCTTTAGAAAGGATATAAACCTCAGCTTTGAATTTTTTATGTGGAGTTACAGATCCTTGTTTAGCGATAACCATACCTCTTCTGATATCAGTTTTCTCGATACCTCTCAACAATAGACCAACATTATCTCCTGCCTCTCCTCTATCAAGGATTTTTCTAAACATCTCTACCCCTGTTACAGTAGAAGTTAATTTCTCAGCACCCATACCAATGATATCAACAGGATCACCTGTATTGATAACACCAGACTCAATTCTACCTGTAGCTACAGTACCTCTACCTGTAATAGAGAATACATCTTCTATCGGCATCAAGAATGGCTTATCTTGATCTCTCACTGGTTGCTCGATCCAGTTATCTACAGCATCCATCAATTCTTCTACCGTAGCAACCCATTTAGGTTCACCATTAAGAGCACCAAGAGCAGAACCTTTGATTACTGGAGAGTTATCTCCATCATATTCATAAGAAGAAAGAAGATCTCTCAACTCAAGCTCTACCAATTCTAACAATTCTGGGTCATCCACCATATCCACTTTGTTCATGAACACAACGATTCTTGGAACATTTACCTGACGACAAAGCAAGATATGCTCTCTCGTTTGTGGCATAGGCCCATCAGTTGCAGCACACACAAGGATAGCTCCATCCATTTGAGCAGCACCAGTTACCATGTTTTTAACATAGTCGGCGTGACCAGGACAGTCTACATGGGCATAGTGTCTGTTTTCTGTTTCATATTCAATATGTGAAGTATTAATTGTAATACCTCTTTCTTTTTCTTCTGGAGCTGAGTCAATTGCAGAGAAATCTCTCTTTTCAGCCAATCCTTTGTCTGACAATACTTTAGATATTGCAGCAGTCAAAGTAGTCTTACCGTGGTCAACGTGACCAATTGTACCAATGTTCAAGTGCGGTTTACTACGATTAAACGTTTCCTTTGCCATGATTTAAATTATTTTATGTTTAAACTATTTTTTCAATTCAGTGTGCAAATATAATCATTTTTTTGAATATCAAGAAAAAAAATAAAAAAATATACATTTCTATTCTTTACCTTATATATTTAATCAAAAAAAATCTCAAAGAAATTTCTTTGAGATTTTAATTATTCAACCTAATTATAAGGACTCAAAAACAGTTCTACTTCCTGTTTTTTGAATTGGTCTATAATTATGATTATACAAATCTGTGAACTTTTTAAGCTGTGCATCAGAAATTGTAAGAACTTCTTTGAACACTATCCAGTTCATCCCTTGTGAACAAGGTGGAGTTGTAAGTGATCCTGTATAGTTATAATATTTTTTGTTGTTAGGCAACATCGCCAACGGATTTATTGTATTATTTGTAGCAACTTCTTGATTCTTAACGTTAGGGAAAGAATTGATATATTGTGCGAACTCAGCATTATCCGCTCCTCCTCCTTTAATCAACAATCCTAAAATAACGATAGCTCCTGTTGCCTCATTTTGGTGAACAAAATGCACTTCCAATGGAGAGAACTTCCCATCTACAGAATGCTCACTATGTCCATGATAATGGAATTGTTTAAGTTTATAGGCAACACCATTGTAGGTGATACTACTTTTTCCATCTGTATTAATTTGCACAGTATGCCCATTGTTCACAGCCTTAGCAGAAAATGCTGAATAATTAAAAGTAATCGCTGGAAGTGTCGCCTTTGTAGTCGCAGTAGTTACAATGTTAATCGGCGACTGAACCAATCCTGCACACTCAGAATACCCTTGATTATGCCAATTAGGATTTTCATAATCCCAATGAGCTTGTTTAGAATCAGGAATTTGAACTTCCTCATCTCTTGAACACGCAACGAGAGCTAAAAAAGCTCCACATAAAAGAACCTTTCTCATAATGTTATAATTTAAATTTTTGATTGTTTTAGTTTTAAATACAAAGAAACCTTTACTTATGTTTGTTTCTTTTAATCATTGCAAATATAACTGAGGTTTTTATAAAATATTATACTTGATTATATGATAAAAATCATGTTTTAAAAAAAATGTTCGTTTTAAAAAAAACAAATAACTCCAAGGAAATTCCTTAGAGTTATTATTGAGGTTCCGAGCGGATTCGAACCGCTGTAGATGGTTTTGCAGACCACTGCCTAGCCGCTCGGCCACGGAACCATTTTTGAATGGTGCAAAAGTAGTAAAAGTTTTTTATTTAATCAAAATATTGATAGATATTTTTCCATTTGAAATTAACTAACTGATTATCAAATATATTAATAAACTTATTTTTACTTTTAAAATAAATTTGACTTCTACTATGCTCTATTTTTCCGATATTTGGCGAGTAAAATAAGCGGAAGCAGACTTTAAATTAACTTTTTCAGGAAAATGAATTACATCAGCGTAGAAAATCTTACCAAGACTTACGGCATAGTTACTTTATTTGAGGATATTTCTTTTAATATCAATGAAGGGGACAAAATCGCCATCGTTGCCAAAAACGGAAGCGGAAAAACTACTTTGCTCAATATTCTAATGGGCAAAGACTTTGCAGATAGCGGAATAGTGGTCATCAATAAAGATATTCAGGTGGTTTTATTTGACCAAGAAATACACTTTGAGAGCGGACAGACCATCACAGAATTTATCATGAGTCTGGATTCTCCGCCTGTACAGGCATTGAAAAATTACCAAAAGTCGCTGACTTCTGATGACACCGAATTCATAGAAAGGGCATTCATAGAAATGGAAAACCAAAAAGCATGGGGACTGGAAAACGAAATGAAACAAATCCTCTCTCAGCTGAAAATAACCGACCTAAACGCCAAAATGGACAATCTCTCTGGCGGTCAGATAAAACGCGTAGCCCTCGCCAAACTCCTGATAGAAACGAGAGTGGAACACAAGCACACGCTACTCATCATGGACGAGCCGACCAACCACCTAGATGTAGATATGGTAGAATGGCTGGAACAATACCTATCCAGAGCTATGGTCACCCTGCTTCTTGTAACGCACGACCGCTATTTCCTTGACAGCGTGTGCGATATCATTTGGGAAATAGAAGACAAAAAACTCTATGTCCATCATGGTGCCTATGCCCAATATTTAGAAAATAAAAGTATAAGAGAAGAAAACCTAAACGCTACCATAGACAAAGCCAACAATCTCTACCGCAAGGAGCTGGAATGGATGCGCAGACAGCCCAAAGCAAGGACTACCAAGTCCAAAAGCCGTATAGAAGCCTTCTACGAAACGGAGAAAACCGCTAAAATGGACACCAGAAAACAGGAACTAGAACTGGATTTTGGGATGAAAAGGCTGGGCAAAAAGATTTTGGAACTGAGAAACATCAATAAAAAATTTAGTAATAAAATCATATTGGATAATTTCAGCTATCAGTTTCAGCGAGGCGAAAAAGTCGGCATCATAGGAAAAAACGGCGTAGGAAAATCTACCCTGCTGAACATCATCCAAGGTCTGGAAACCTACGACAGCGGAGAGATAGAAGTAGGAGAGACCATCAAATTCGGGTATTTTTCCCAAAAAGGACTTACCTACCAAGAAGACCAGCGAGTGATAGATTTCATGAAAGACATTGCGGAATATTATCCTCTCGCAAATGGGAAAAGTATCTCGGCATCGCAATTTTTAAAGATGTTTCTCTTCAATGAACAGACACAATACACCACCATTTCTAACCTAAGCGGCGGCGAAAGAAGAAGACTGTATCTGATTTCTGTCCTCTTCCAAAACCCAAATTTCCTCATCTTTGATGAGCCGACTAATGATTTAGATCTGCCTACACTTACCGTGCTGGAGAGTTTCCTTGCGCAGTTTCAGGGATGCCTCATCATTGTTTCGCACGACAGGTATTTTATGGATAAAATTGTAGACCATTTGCTAGTCTTCGAAGGCGAAGGAAAAATCAAGGATTTCATCGGTTCTTTCACTGAATACAGAGACCAACTTGCCCAAAGCAAGAACACTAAAAAAAGTGAACCTGCCAAACCGACAGAAGAAAAACAAACTAAAAATACCAATTCCAAAAGGAAACTCAGCTTCAAAGAGCAAAAAGAATTGGAAAACATAGAAAAAGAAATGCCTGTTTTAAAGGAAAAACAAGATGAAATTTTAGAAAAACTAAATAATGAAACGGATTACGGCATTATTTCTGAACTTTCACAGAAGCTGGAAGAAACCACCAGCCAATTAGAAGCCCACGAAATGCGCTGGCTGGAATTACAAGAAATTTTAGAGTAATATTCCTTTTGTATAAAGACAAATAAAATCCCGCTTGCTAAACAGCAGCGGGATTTTTGTATTTAGAAATGGGATGGATTATTTCCCTCCATCCATTTTCTTTTTCAATTCTGCAAGAGCATCAATGTCTCCAAGAGTTGTTTTTTCTTCACTTGAAGAAGACTTAGCTGCAGCTTCTTTTACATTTTTCTTTTCTTCATCTCTGAAAAGACCTGTGTGAGAAACTACTACTCTCTTGAATTCTTTGTTGAACTCAATTACTTTAAACTGAGCTTCCTCTCCTTTCTTGATTTTAGAACCATCTTCTTTTTCTAACAATCTTGAAGGGCAGAATGCTTCCACTTCTGCATCTTCGAACTGAACCTGAGCTCCTTTATCGAAAACATCTACTGCAGTTCCTGTATGTACAGTTCCTTCAGCGTATTTAGATTCGTATTTATCCCAAGGGTTTTCAGTCAATTGTTTGTGTCCAAGAGAAAGTCTTCTAGCTTCTGTATCAAGTTCTAGAACTACTACATCTAGTTTGTCTCCTACAGCGCAGAACTCAGATGGATGCTTGATTTTCTTAGTCCAAGAAAGATCAGAGATGTAGATAAGTCCGTCTATTCCTTCTTCCAATTCTACAAACACACCGAAGTTAGTAAAGTTTCTAACAGTTCCTTTGTGTTTAGAACCTACTGGATATTTAGACTGGATGTCAGCCCATGGATCTGGAGTTAATTGCTTGATACCCAATGAAATTTTTCTTTCATCTTTATCCAAAGTAAGAACTACTGCTTCTACCTCATCACCGATTTTCACAAAATCTCCTGCACTTCTAAGGTGAGTAGACCAAGACATTTCAGAAACATGGATAAGTCCTTCTACACCTGGAGCGATTTCCACGAACGCACCATAGTCAGCAAGAACTACTACTTTTCCTTTTACTTTGTCTCCTACTTTTAGGTCAGCAGAAAGAGCTTCCCACGGATGTGGTTCTAGCTGTTTCATACCAAGCTGAATTCTTGTTTTCTCATCATCGAAATCAAGGATTACCACTTTTACAGTTTGTCCTTCAGAAAGGAATTCTGATGGGTGGTTTACTCTTGACCAAGAAAGGTCTGTGATGTGGATAAGTCCATCTACACCACCAAGGTCGATGAATACTCCGTAAGAAGTAATGTTTTTAACAGTTCCTTCTAGAACTTGTCCTTTCTCTAATTGAGAAATGATTTCTTTTTTCTGTCCTTCGATATCAGCCTCGATAAGAGCTTTGTGAGAAACTACCACATTTTTGAACTCTGGGTTGATTTTCACTACTTTGAACTCCATCGTTTTTCCTACGAACTGGTCGTAGTCTTTGATAGGCTTCACATCGATCTGAGAACCTGGTAAGAATGCTTCGATACCGAAAACATCTACGATCATACCACCTTTTGTTCTAGACTTCACGAAACCATTTACGATTTCACCAGACTGGTGGTATTCATTTACTTTATCCCAAGCTTTCAGTGTTCTTGCTTTTTTGTGAGAAAGCTGAAGTTGACCTGTTTTGTCTTCTCTTCTGTCTACCATTACTTCCACTTCATCACCTACTTTTAGGCCAGAGTTGTAACGGAATTCGTTGAGAGAAATTACTCCCTCAGACTTGAAATTGATGTCTACAATCGCTTCTTTGTCTGTAAGTCTTACCACTTTCCCGATGATCACATCAGATTCGGAAAGGTTGTTCAAAGAACCTTTGTAGATTTCTTCTAATTCATTTTTTTCTTTTCTGTCCTCAGCGTTAAGACCAGACTCGAAAGAATCCCAGTCAAACTGCTCTGGAGCCACATTTTGGTTCATAAGAACCTCTTCTTGTTTTGACATAAAAATATCACTTTGTATTCCTTTTTTCTCAGTATTGGCGGCGTGTGGGACTGAAAAATCGGGAAGAAGTTAGGTATTAAATTTCTCTGTTTCCGCCAAAATTTCCCACAAAAACGCTGCAAAGATAATCTTTTTTTTGAATTAAAGCTTTAATAATCAAAGTTTTTCTTTTTTATTTAATTCCATTTTCAAAAAAGTTATTTTTCTTGGTTTTAGAATTTAAAACATTGAAAAACAAACTATTCCTAAAAATCCTACTCTTACACTCCAAAAAAAACTATATAAATAGGCATTTCTTTCTATTTTAATGAAAAAATATTGTAAAAAATTTTTAAATTTGTACGAATAATTTTTTAAAAAATAATATTATGAAAGCAAAAAAATTCATCGCTGCGGGTATTTTAGCAGCATCACTACTGGGGTTACAATCTTGTAACAAAGCAAAAGAAGCTGTAAATGCAGCAAAGGAAGCAGCAAATGAGGCTTCGGGAAAAGAAAAAGTTGATTACAAACTATTTTCTGATCCAGTACAAACTAAAAAATGGTATGATACTGTAGTAGAAAAACTTGGCGAAAATGCAAAAATAACTGATGAAGTAAGATTCATAGTTACCAAAAATTCTGATAAAGTTGTTAAAACAGATGATGATTCAGATGATCTCAGTCTTTCTATTGTTTACCAAGACAATGTAGACAAGAGAAGAGTTCAACAAATCAATTATAGCTCTAGTTTTGGATGGAGAGAACCACAGACTATGGAAATCGATGTAATTGGTGTAAATGCAGAGGAATTCCGTTTAGAAGATGAGTTATTTAACTTCAAAGAAGTAACAGCTGAAACAATACAAAAAGTAGTAGATGATGCTTGGAAGAAATACAAAGATGATGAGAAGTTTGAATACCAATATGTTTATACCATTGAAATTAAAAAGAATTTGATAGATGTTTCTATAAAAGGAAAACTGAAATCTAATGGACAAGAAAAATTTGGTTACTACAAAACAGATTTCAAAGGAAATCCTGTAAAATAAAAATCAATAGCAAGAAACCGCAGAGCCTTCTGCGGTTTTTTTATTGAATACAAAAAGGTAGGAATTTGGTTTTGATACAATTAAATTGTTACTTCGTAAAAAATAATTAAATTTGCCCACTATGGAAAACAAAGTGAATAGTAAAAGTATAGAAGCCATCAAGGAGGTTCTGCGGAATTACTTGAAAGAAAAGGGACTGAGAAACACTCCTGAGAGATACACTATCTTGGAGGAAATATACAATTACAACAAGCACTTTAATGTAGATGACCTCCATCTACTAATGCTGCAGAAAAAATACCACATCAGTAAAGCGACTATCTATAACACGATAGAGGTTTTTCTAGATGCCGGGCTGGTCAGAAAACATCAGTTCGGCGAAAGTTCCACCTATGAAAAATCCTATTTTGACCGCCAGCACGACCATATCGTTATCTACAAAGATAGTTCGCAGAAAGAAATAGAGGAAATCATAGAGTTCTGCGACCCAAGAATCCAAGCGATAAAGGAGTCTATAGAAAGCGCTTTCGGTGTATCCATAGACAGCCACACGCTCTATTTCTACGGACAAAAGAAGGAGGCTACTCCATAAAAACACCCATTTTATGACAAAAAAACTATTTATATCTTTTTTCCTGCTGTCCACTTTGTTTGTCTTTGGGCAGATTACTTCCATAAACGGCAATTTGGAAAAAGACCCTTTTTTTGAACAAAAACAAGAAGGAAAAGATGAGCTTGTAAAGGTAAGAATCATCCATGCAGACCTTACCCAAAAAAGGCAAGATTTGTTCGATGGAAATACCTTCATGACAGGAAATGTGCATCTAGAACATAAAGGCTCTACACTAAAAGCCGACACCGTGATTTTCTATTCTGAAGCGAACTTCGCCAAGGCCATAGGAAACACCCAGCTGCAAACCTCCGATGGTAACCTAATTACCGCAGGAGAAATCCAGTATGACGGTAACTCCCAGCGTGGAATCGCAAGGAAAAATGTCGTCCTTACCGACCCTAAACAAACCATAAAAACGGATATTCTCTACTATGACCGAATTCCGAACACGGCCTATTTCAACACGGGAGGAACTATCTACAATGGCAGCAACACCATCAGAACCAAAACTGCTACCTACAACATCACTAGCCGAGTGGTAGATGTCACAGGAAATGTAAATATAGACAACAGCCAATACCAAGTACAAGGAACTAAAATCAAGCAAAACCAAAACACCAATACCGCAGAGTTCTACGGCCCTACTACGATTATCAATAAAAGCAATCCTTCCAACTCGGTATACACAGAGAAAGGTCACTATAAAATGAACAGCAAGGAGGTCTATCTCAGCAAAAATTCACGAATCTACTACAATGGAAAAACCCTGAAAGGCGATGCCATGTATTACAACCAAAACACAGGCTTCGGAACTGCGAAAGGAAATGTACTGCTGGACGACCCAAGGGAAAACCGCTTTGTGAGAGGGTCTTATGGCGAGATATTTGAAAATAAAGATTCCGCTATGATTACAGGGAAGCCTTATGCTGTGAAAATCTTTAAAAATGATTCACTATTTTTCTCTGCCGAAAGAATCATCGCTTACCAAAAAGCCAATGCCAGCAGAATTAAAAAAAGTTTCCTAAAAGCCTACCACAAAGCTAGAATGTTCAAATCTAATGCACAGGCAAGAGCGGATTCGCTTAGCTTTAATGAAACCGATGGAGAGCTTCACCTCATCAGAAAGCCTATTTTCTGGACAGGCGAACGACAAGTGACAGGCGATGTTATCAAAGCTTACCTCAACACACAAAACGAAAGCATAGATTCTTTAAAAGTAATCGGAAACGCACTAGCAATCAGCAAGGTAGATTCCATCAATCTAAAAGATGAATTTAACCAAGTGAAAGGAAAACAGATGATAGCCTACTACAAAAACAATAATATTCATCTGATAAAAGTAACCGAAAACGCACAGGCTATCAACTATGTAGAAAACCAAAACGCAAAAACAAAAAACATGGACAGGCTGGGCATTTCACTTTCATCATGTGGAGAAATAGAGGCGCTTTTCGAGGAACAAAAACTGCACATCGTAGCGTGTAACATCGGCGCAAATACAGACATATATCCTATGAGCAAAATAGCTCCAGAGAAGCGGAAATTTCCAGAGTTTAACTGGAATACCAAAGACCGCCCACGGAAATGGAAGGATATATTTCTAGACTCGCCTGAAAATGTAGAAATCATCTACGAAACAGACACCGCCCTCTATGACCAAGCAGAAAACAAACTAAAAAAAGAGGAAGAAAAGAAAAACGCCAATAAAATAAAACGAGTAAAAAAATAATAAAAAGAAAAAGCACCTAAAATCAGGTGCTTTTCTTATTCCTCTCCTTCTGGAAGATCCTCATCTTCTACATTCTGAGCTGCTTTTTTTATCTCTAATTTATGAGCGATGAGGTCTAAATTTTCTACTCTATTTTTGAAAATCTTTATCGCTGTGAAAACTGCCTCCTCAAAGGAACGAGCATCCGCAACGCCCTTCCCTGCGATATCATAAGCCGTTCCATGGTCTGGCGATGTTCTAATGAGCGGCATTCCTGCGGTATAGTTCACTCCGTTTTCATACGCTATGGTTTTGAATGGTGTGAGCCCTTGGTCATGATACATTGCTAAAACTCCATCAAAATTCTTGTATTTTTCTGGCTGGAAGAAGCTATCCGCAGGATAAGGCCCAAAGACCATAAATCCTTGGTCAAACAATTCCTTTATGGCTGGTTCTATGATTTCTTTTTCCTCCATTCCTATCGTTCCGCCATCGCCTGAGTGTGGATTCAGCCCTAGCACTGCGATTTTTGGTCTTTCGATAGAGAAATCTAGCTTCAGACAGTTGTTCATCTGTTTTACTTGGTCTATTATCCTTTGTTTCGTAATCGTTTCTGCTACTTTCGCCAGTGGAATATGATGGGTAGAAACTGCTACTTTTAAATCCTCTGTTACCAAAAACATCAATCCTTTGGCTGCAAATTTTTTCTCCAAATACTCGGTATGCCCTGTGTATGGGAAACCGTGCTTTATCATTTCATCCTTGTTGATAGGCGCAGTTACCAGCACATCTACATCACCCTTCATCAGGGCATTTGTCGCAGCTTCTAACGAGTCTATCGCTAGTTTGGTAGATTCCTCTGTGGGTGTACCGAACTTCACCTCCATTTCATCTTTGCGAAGATTGACAATGTTTATCTGTCCATCTACCGCCTCGGAGGCGTGGAGGATATAGTTAAAATTAAACTGCAGTTTAAATACATTTTTCTGAAAAGAAAAGAGTTTCCCTGAACCAAAAATCACAGGCGTGAAAAAATCCAGCATACTCTTGTCTTTCAATGTTTTAAGGATAATTTCTGGACCTATTCCATTATAATCTCCGATAGAAATTCCTACTTTTATTTTATGTTTAAATTCCATTTTGCTTAACTTTGGGTCTTAAAAGAGCAAAATTAGTTTAATTTTTTGAGAAGAAAACAGATTTATTCAAAAATACTTTAAATTTATGTTTACAGGAATAGTAGAAGCCACTGCCACAGTAGAAAATATAGAAGCCAAGGGAACGAGTGTTCATTTTACGATGAGCTGCCCTTTTACAGATGAACTAAAAATAGACCAAAGCCTTTCTCATAACGGCTGCTGCCTGACTGTAGAAAAAATTGAAAATCAGCGATATGGCGTAACCGCGATACAAGAAACTTTGGAAAAAACCAATCTGGGAAGCTGGAAAATAGGCACAAAAGTAAATCTGGAAAGATGCGTGCTGATGAACGGCAGATTGGACGGGCATATCGTGCAGGGACATGTAGACCAAACAGGGACAATAAAATCCATAGAAAACCTAAACGGCAGCCACTACATCACGATAGCATACACCGATAAAGACGGATTTACTACCGTTCCACAAGGGTCTATCACCGTGGACGGCATCAGCCTGACCGTAGCCCACAGCGGAGAAAATGAGTTTTCGATGGCGATAATTCCTTACACTTGGGAACATACTAATTTGAAGAATTTAGAAATCGGCAGCAGAGTAAATCTGGAATTTGACATCATTGGGAAATATGTAGCAAAACTTATGAAAAAATAATCCATGAATCCCATCATCAAAGGAAACATACGAACGAGAATCTTCTTCGGATTTATGCTGGTTACCCTACTGAGTATCATAGGTGTAACGGTAATCTCCTATCTCGTTTTCAAAAAAAATACCGAAACCCAAAACAAAGAAAGACTGCGCCAAACGGTAGAAATACTAATGTCTTCGCTGGACTACGCCGTGAGCCATACGACTGTAACCGAAGAAAACATAAAACCCATCTTGGAGAAAAAAATTTTAGAAATCTCCGATATCAACAAGCAGGACATTATCATCTATAATCTACAAGGGAAATTCCTGCTTTCCAACAAAGATAAAAACCAAGTTTCTCCACAAGAAATCCCAAAAGAAGTCCTAAAAAAAATCCTAAAAAAAGGAAATAGATTTGATTCTGTGGAATACATAAAAGATGAGGAGGACAATCTAACAGCCTCCTACATCCCACTCCTGAATAACATGCTGGAGCCTGTAGCCATTGTTTTTTTTCCTTTTTATCATAGTGATAACACCCGTTTGGATACCTTTAATCAGTATATCCAAATCATGGTTGCGGCGAACATCATCATCATCGCCCTTGGAATATGGCTCAGCTGGAGAATTTCCGATGAACTAACGAAAAACATTAGAAAAATTTCACAAAAAATCACACAAATAGACCTTAATGAAGAGCTAAAACCCATCCGATATTACAACGATGATGAATTTACTCCGCTCATCAATTCCTATAACCGAACTATACGGATGATAGAGGAACAAAAAAAGCTATTATTCTTCAAAGAGAAAGAATCTGCATGGCGCGAAATGGCGAAACAGGTGGCTCACGAAGTCAAAAATCCGCTGACTCCCATGAAACTCCTCATCCAAAATTTTGAAAGGAAATTTGATAAAAACGACCCTGATATAGAAGATAAAGTAAAAAAACTCTGCTCCTCTATGGAAGACCAGATAGACCTAATAGCAAAAGTGGCTGGAGCTTTTTCGGAGTTTACAAAACTGCCCGAAAAAAAGAATGAAGTAATCAATGTGAACAATGAGATTTTATCCCTCATTAGGATTTTTGATGATAAAAATGAAATTACATTTTACCCTAAACAAAATAATATTCTCATCAACTTTGACAAGTCTTTCTTCCAAAGGATAATGACCAACCTCATCCTAAATGCCCAACAAGCAAAAAATGAGAAGCAAGACTTTTTTATCAAAATCAATCTGGAACTTTTAAATAAAAAAATAAGCCTAACCATAGAGGATAACGGAAACGGAATCCCTGAGGACAAATTAGAAAAAATCTTTGAACCCAATTTTACCACCAAATCCAGTGGAACAGGCCTTGGACTGGCAATGGTAAAAAGAATGATAGAAGACTATAAGGGAGAAATCTCCATCCGTTCCAAAGAAGGAAAAGGAACTACACTTATGATTATCCTCCCTACAAATATGTAAAAAAGAATGAAAGCCCTAAAATCCCTTAATCCCTATTTTTGGAAACATAGAAATATGCTTTCATTAGGAGTTTTATTTATTTTTCTCAGTAATTTTTTCAATATCTTCTGGATACAATATCTGGGAGACACCATAGATGCTATACAGCAGGTTTTGAGCAGTAAAAATACTGACAGCGATACTATTATAAAAACGCTTCTTATCAATGGAGGCATCATCATAGGCTCATCCATCATTGCAGGAGTTTTTCGGTTTATGATGAGACAGACCATCATAGTAACATCAAGGAAAATAGAATACGAACTAAAAAACGAAATCTACCAGCACTACCAAAGTCTTTCCCTTACAAATTTCAAAAAAACAAGCATAGGCGACCTTATGAACCGTCTCAGCGAAGACATTATCGCCATTAGAATGTATCTAGGCCCTGGTGTGATGTATGTAGCGAACCTCATCATCTTGCTGATGATTACCAGTTTTTATATGATAAGGACTGATTTGGAGATGACACTTGTCATTCTAATACTACTGCCTATATTTTCTCTTTCTGTGTATAAAGTAAGCGGAATTGTAGGAAAAAAATCAAAACTGGTACAAGAGAGCCAGTCTGCGATTTCTACTTTCGTGCAGGATAGTTTTTCGGGAATTAGAGTGGTGAAATTCTTTAACAAAGAAAAATATGTCCAAGACAAATACAGTGAGAAAATCAAAAATTACCAAAACAGAGCCATAGATTTAGCCAAGTATGAGAATTTTTTCTACACTTCTATGATTTTGATTGTGGGAATTTTGGATATCGCTATTTTATTCATTGGTGGACAGAAGTACATTAATGGAGAAATTAACATCGGTATGATTGCTAATTTCTTTATGTATGCCAATGCTATGGTGATTCCATTCAGTACCGTGGGCTGGGTGACTTCTATCAACCAGCGGGCAGAAGCCTCCATGCAGCGGATAAATGAATTTAAGAACATTCATTCCGATATTGTAAATACCAATCATGACATTTACGAAATCAAAGGAGATATAGAATTCCGAAATGTGAGCTACACCTATCCCAATACAGGCATCAAAGCTGTGGAGAATTTAAGTTTTAAAGTAAATGCGGGAGAATTCATCACCATCACAGGAAAAACAGGAAGCGGAAAATCTACCATCGCTCTTCTTCTTTGCAGACTGATAGACCCAGATGAAGGAGAAATACTGATAGATGGCAAAAACCTAAAAGAACACAATCTGGAACTTTACCGAAAATTCATCGGCTACATTCCGCAGGAAAGTTATCTTTTCTCCGATACCATAGAAAATAACATTGGTTTTGCGATAGACAATCCTACGTCTGAACTGATAGAAAAATTTGCGAAAATAGCTGACATTCATAATGATGTGATGTTCTTCAAAGACAAATACCAGACCGTGGTAGGAGAACGAGGCGTGATGCTTTCAGGCGGGCAGAAACAAAGAATCTGTATAGCCAGAGCCCTTATCAAACAGCCTCAAATCGTCATTTTTGATGATTGTCTATCCGCTCTAGACACCAAAACCGAACAAAACATTTTGACCAATATAGAAAAAGAAGTTGCCAACTGCACCGCTATCATCATCACCCACAGAGAAACCGTTACAAGCAGTAAAAAAATAAATCTGTAAACCAAATACATGATTTTTGATAGTTTTTTTGATTTTTTCTATGAAAATTTAAAAAATTATCTTAAATTTGTTGAGCATTATTAAAATAACAATAAAATGAGTGATTACAAAGAACGCCAAGAAAATGAAATTTTTACAAAGGTGTTAAAAGCAGGAAGGAGAACTTATTTCTTTGATGTGAGAGAGACAAAAGCAGGCGACTACTACCTTACTATCACAGAAAGCAAGAAAAATTTTAATGAAAGTGGTGAAGCAACTTTTGAAAAACACAAAATCTATCTTTACAAAGAAGATTTCAAAGGTTTCTTAGAAATGTTTAATGAAACTAAAGATTTTATTATTGAACAAAAAGGGGAAGATGTAATTTCTGAAAAACATGACAAAGACTTCAAATCCCGTTCTTTCACAATAGATTCTGACGAGGATTTTTAAGAAATTATATTTATATAAAAAATGGAGCTTTATAATGGCTCCATTTTTCTATTTTAATTCAAATTCATCTCTGTCTAAAAGGACTTTAAATTTCTGTCTAAAAGAATTTAGTTTCTCTGAATCTATATTTGCTGATATGATGTCTCCCTTTTTCTCAGAAATCTCTGTCCCATCGGCATAGAAGCAATGCGTGCTTTCTGGATAATTCAGCCCTGAACCATCTACCCCTATCCTATTAACACCGAATACAAACGACTGGTTTTCAATAGCTCTGGCTCTCAATAGTGTTTCCCACGCCAAAATACGAGGTTCTGCCCAGCTGGCTACATCTATCATCACATCATAGCCATCTACATTTCTAGCAAATACAGGAAATCTCAAATCATAGCACACCAAAAGTAAAAACCTAACACCTTTATAATCAACCACTACACGCTCCTGCCCTGGTGTATAGATTTTATCCTCTCCACCGAAAGAGAACAAGTGTTTTTTATCGTATTGATGGACTTTCCCAGAAGGTTCCACGAAATAAAATCTATTATAAAACCGCCCATCTTCTTTCACTGAAACACTCCCTCCCACTGCTGATTTTTTCTTCTCCGCAAAACGCTTCATCCATGCAAGGGTTTCGCCTTTACTATCTGCTACCTCTTCCGTATCAACACAAAATCCAGTAGTAAACATCTCTGGAAGAAGAAATACATCCGCTTGCTCATCTTTTAGTTTTTCTTCAATGATATTGATATTTTCCTCTGGAGATTTCCATTGAATATCCAAATTTAACGCTGTTATTTTCATTTTTTCTGATTTTTGATTGTAAATCTATTATTTTTATTTTTAATCCAAAAATATTTAATAATGTTTTTATTACCTTTGCACGATTTTAATTTTAAATTTGATGGATTTAGCAATACAAATATTTCAGTTCATTCTAAGTATTTCTATTTTAGTTTTCTTACATGAATTAGGGCATTATCTTCCTGCAAAGTGGTTCAAAACCCGTGCAGAAAAATTCTTCCTGTTCTTTGACCCTTGGTTTTCTTTATTTTCAATGAAAAAAATCAATGGAAAATGGCAATACAAATTTTTCTCTAAAAATCAGTCTGATACAGAAGTCATCGAGATAGATGGAGAAAAAAAAGAAGTTCCTATCAATACAGAAAACCTGCCTGATAGTGATTGGAGAAAGCACCCAGAGAGCACAAAATGGGGCATCGGCTGGCTGCCTATGGGCGGCTATGTAAAGATAGCAGGAATGGTGGATGAAAGCATGGATACAGAACAACTGAAAAAACCTGCTGAACCTTGGGAATTCCGTAGCAAACCAGCTTGGCAAAGACTTATCATCATGCTTGGCGGGGTTACTGTCAATTTCTTTTTGGCGTGGATAATTTTCGCTTCATTAAGTTTCTTCAAAGGAGAGGTTTTCTATAATAATTCTAAAATGGAGAATGGAATTTCTGTAAATGAAGCAGGACAGAAAATGGGACTAAAACCAGGAGATAAAATCTTAAAAATAGATGGAAAACCTGCCCTGTCTTTCAATAATTCCGCAATAAATATGCTCTTTGCCGACCAAGTAACCGTGATGAGAGAGGGGAAAGAAGTAACTTTTGATATCAATAAAGAAGGCGTTGGCGAAGTTCTAAAATCTGGTGGAAGAGGCTACATGTCTCCAAGAGTACCTGTGATAGTAGATTCTGCAATTGCTGGTGGAGCAAAAGAAGCTGGTCTGATGAAAGGTGATAAAATAGTAGGAGTTAATGGTAAATCAATAATGTTTTTTGATGAGTTAACCACTGCCCTTAATGAAAATAAAAATAAAAAAATTAGCTTAGAATTTATTAGAAACGGACAAAACCAAAGCGCTGAGGCTAGTGTAGACAAGGAAGGTAAACTTGGCTTTAAAGTAGATGAAGCCCTAGCAATGGCTGTTTTGGAGAAAGCCAAAGAGACCAAAAACTTTGGTTTCTTTGAAGCAATAGGAAGAGGTTTTGAAAGAACAATAGAATCACTAACTCAGCAGGTTAAACAATTTAAAATATTATTCAACAAACAAACCGAAGGCTACAAACAAGTTTCTGGACCAATTGGAATCGTGAAAATGATGCCTACAGAGATAGACTGGGTTGCATTTTGGAGTTTTACTGCGATGTTCTCCGTTTGGTTAGCATTCCTAAACCTGCTTCCTATCCCAGGACTTGATGGCGGGCATGTGGTATTTACCCTTTGGGAAATGATTACAGGAAAACCTGCTTCTCAGAAAGTGTTAGAATATGCACAAATGGCTGGGGTAATCTTGCTTTTAGGGCTGATGCTTCTCGTTTTTGGAAATGACATTTATAAATTATTTTAAAAATACGAATATTTTTCAAACTGATAATGAATAAATTAAGATTAAATTCATGTTTTTATTAGAAAATTATTTGGTTAATATTAAAATACATGCTATATTTGCACCACTAAAAATAAACAAAACGCCTTTTTAGCTCAGTCGGTTAGAGCATCTGACTGTTAATCAGAGGGTCGCTGGTTCGAGCCCAGCAAAAGGCGCCAAAAAAAGAGTTATCATCTGATAACTCTTTTTTTATTCTTAAAACTTTTTACAAATTAAACATTTGTTTTATCCTATCAACTTTGGAAGGAACATTAACACCTTGTAAAACCAAAGATGTTTCTTTCCTTGCGTATTTACTATTTTCATCTCTAGAAGCAGAAAGCCAATTGAAAGAACCTTCGATAAGCAATCTATCATCTACACAAATTGTCTTATTATGTATTCCTTTATAAATAATTAATTTTGCACCAGAATCTTTTAGTAATTTTCTTCCTTCTTGGGAGTGAGGTTTTAGCTTTCCATCTACTTTATCTAAATATTCATCTGTAAGTATAGTAACTTTTACTCCTTTGTTGGAAGTTTCTTTTATAAGTTCTGAAATACCATCTTCATTTATTGCATTTATAGAAATAAATGGTGAACTAATGATAATCTCATTAGCAGCAATTTTGAAACATTTTTTCAGAGCGTTTCTATGTTCTTCCAATGTGGTTAGATAGTTTACTTTATCTGTATTATCTGTAAACAAGGTGTTTTTTGTATATACAAAAGTGTCATCCAAAGAACTATCAGGGTAAGTATATAAAAGCTCCGCCAGATTAGATGATGGTGTATTTTGTCCCTGTTTAAAAATAACCATATTACCAAATACCAAGAAAGAATGTTTAGCTCTAGTCAATGCTACATTCAGCATGTTATTTTTCCCTCCATAATTCATAAACAAAGGCTTATTAGGGTCTGAATCAGTAGGAGAAAACAATATAATTGGTTTCTCTGCTCCCTGTAAGGCATGCACGGTTCCCACGGTCATAGAGTTAGACAATTCCTGAGACAAATTGATTCTAATCAGATTCTTTATATAATCTTTCTGTGCTGAATATGGAGTAATTATCGCAACAATATCTTGTAAAGGTTTATTGTAAGCTTTTTCAAGTTTTTCTTTTTGATCCTTTAACCACAATATAATCGTATTCGCTTCAGCAATATTTCTATTACTGGAATTATATTTCTCACAAAATCCATTAATATGCAAATATCCCACACTAGGAAGGTTATGAGATTTTGTATGAGATTTTCCTCCTCTAAGAATCAAACTATTCTGATATACATACTTATTGGAATAATGAATAATTGGGTCTATACACCTTCTATGTTCTCTTAGTAACACCCCATCTTTAACCTCCCCATTATTAGTTTGATAAGTGAAATGAGATTTGTATAATGCTAGTTTCATCACACTTCCACTAGAGGCTAAATATCCACAATCCCTAAAAAATTTAAACTGCTCTTCCGATTCTATTATATGATATTTTTCTGCATTTTTATAATCCACAAATTCTGAAACTCCCCAAATCGGTTCTATCTGATATATATCTCCCACCACAAGAAGTTTTTTTGTAAATACAAAAGATGGAATAGCTACTTCCGGCGAGACCTGTCCCGCTTCATCAACAATCATAAAATCAAAGAGGTCATTATAAAAAACATTTCCTTCCGAAACCGAGTAATAAGAACAATATCTAGGCAGTGTATGAAAAGTAGAAATAAAAAGAGGTGTTAACTTTGCTATTCTTTCAAGTTTTACTTTGTATTTATTTTTACTTCTTTCATTTTTGCTAGCCGCTGTGTCTTTATTAGATTGTTCTTTTATAAACTCAACCTCCCTATAATGAACACACAACCAGAATAATTTATGTCTTAGAGAAATATCCAGCTTCACTGCCATATCTTCAATACAGTTTAGCCCTTGATATTCATCTTTTGTTTTTTCTATTAAATTATCCCATTTGTGCTGATATTCCTTGTTCCACAGTTGTATTTTAGAGGTATATTTTTGATGTCTTTTCTTAGACTCCTCTAATATATTTTCCAATTGTGCGAGTGTATTTTCTAAATATTTTAGTTGTTTTTGCGTACCTAAAACCAACTCATCTGTAGCAGATTGTATTTCAAAATAATTATAAAATTTTGTTTGTGGAGAATACAGCTCCAGATGCTCTTTAAGTATCAACTTAAATGCATTTTCTTTAATCTTTTTAAAGTTAGCAAAAGGAAGATGTTTTATATCAAAAGGAAAACTCTGATACTTTTCTTCTAAGAGTTTCTTATATTCCTCTAAAGAGCTGATGAGTGATTTTGTCTTTTGAATATCCTGCTGAACATCTTCTATATTGTGAAATATCTCGTCTTCATTATTAAAACCATTCGCTTTCAAAAGAGCTGGTATGGTGTATTTCAAAAGAGCCACATTTGTATAGTCATCTATCTCTTTTTTACACTCTTCTATAAGTTCTCTCAAATATGCTAGTATACTGTCTATATTGGTATTTTTTGAAAAATCATAGTCAAGATGATGATGTTTTACATACTCCTCAAACTTATCAATTACATATTCTGCACATTCTCTGATATTTATTTCTTCGTCCATCTGATATACAAAACCTTCTGTAAAAAATGGACTTGTAGCACACTGATATTTTTTTAGTTCTTCCGATTTTTTGGATGTCCCTGTAAGATACAAGCCAAATGAATTCACTCCTAGCAACCACCTCTCTTGTAATACATCTTTTGATTTATTTTCAAGCTTCATACTATCCAAAATATTGGTTATAGCTTGGTTATTAGAAGAACAACCTACGATGAGAGGTGGTGGAGTATTATTTAACACTCCGTTAACTAAACTATTAGCAATAAAACTTTGTAAAATTGTTGTTTTTCCTGTACCAGGAGGACCATTAATCGCAAAAATATCTGAATGATTTTCATATTGAGATTTTGCGAATGCTTCTCTCTGTGATTTAGACAGAGGAAACTCCTCTCCCATATGTCCATAATGATTCGGAATGAGAACATCCTCAATGTCTTTGGTGTCATTTATTTTTTGAAAATTGTTAGTATCTAACATTATTTCCAAAATATTATAATTAACTTTAGAATTATTTTTATAAATCAAGTCATTATAAAGAGCAAGAATATGTTTAGTAGTATTGACATCTTCATATTTACATATTCTAAATTTAATTACACCTTGTTGATAATCTGTGTATTTCTTATCCGTTATTTTATTAAAATACGCCTCACAATCTTCCCAATATTGCCCCCATGTATTTCTATTAAAATCAAAGTTTGATGACTCAGAATCTACCTTGGCCATTTCAGCTATGGTAGGACTATCTTTAGGATTCGGATTTAGATATTCCCTTAAAAAAGCTGGTCTTTCATCTTGTTTTGGAGGAAAAAGTTTTCCATCTTGCCGTAAATAGGCAGGAATCCAATAAGGATAATGGATTTCAGAATCACCTTCAAATTCTGTATGCTCCTTTGAGTTTTGAATAAAAATAGGCGCTATCTCTATTTTATTGAATTTAACAGAATCTATCTCGTTACCCTTTTTACCCAAATTAATAACTTCAAAAAATGCATCTTCATCATCATACAAAGCATCTACCTGATTCATATCCTCTATGTACTCCCCTATACTAAAAGAATACATATTTTTCTCATCCCAAACCTGCTTAACTTCTTCTTTGGAGAGCTGTTCTATATTGAAGCTATTTCTATTCAGTGGTCCTCCTAAATATGCATATTTACTCCCCCTAGAAGAATCTATCAAAGATGCTCTGTAATATTTCAACCAATTTTTAAATCTCTCATTAGTCATAACTCATCAAGCTTATTCCATTACATTTTTTATTCTTATTTCTACACTAATTTTTCAGAATCATTCCCATTTTCTGTTTGTAGAATTTCCTTTATTTGTATCTTCTATTCCCTATCCGCCCTCCATGCATATACTTTTGTGGGATTTTCTTTTATAAGTTTTTCATTTCGCTCAAAGAGAGCTTTTGCAAGATTTTCATCTTTTGTGGCCTTTAGATAATATTCTTTGGCTTTTTGCAGGTCTTTTTTAAATTTAATCCCAGCATGATACATTGCTCCTAGTGAGGAAATACTCATCTCTTCACCGATGGTTTCCCCTTTTCTGAACCATTCCACAGCCTTGTCATAGTTCTTTGGTAAATCTCCACCGAGTGTGTAGAGGTATCCGAGATTATAGATGGCTTTTGGATTTCCTAAATTGGCTGCTTTTTCCATCCATTCTATTCCCTGTTGGATGTTCTTCACTTGTGGATTGTCTTGCAGATAGATGAAAGCTATATTATTCATCGCATCCACATCGCCTAGATCAGCCGCTATTTTATACCATTTTAGGGCTTTTGTAAAGTCGCCTTTATTTTCACCTTTGTCATTATAATAAATATAAATCATCCCTAAATAATTAGGAAATGCTACCTCGGCAGGGAAATTCTCATGCCCCCAAGTGTAGAGTTCTATGGCTTTTGGGATGTTTTGTTTTACTTCTTCCCCTTTAAGGTAAAAATAAGCAACTTGCACTAGTCGTTGCTTGTCTTTGGTCATTTTCACTGATTTTTCTATCAGCTCCAAATTTTTCTCATAGTTTTTCTCCACGCCCCAGCCCATATAATACATATACGCCAAGTTATCCACCGCAGAAGAACTCCCCAGATTAGCTCCTTTTTGGAAAAGTTCTATTGCTTTTTTGTAATCTTGTTTTACACCTGTGCCATCTCGATACAGGAGCCCCAAATTATTACAAGCATCAGCATGATTGGATTTCACTGCTTTTTCTAATAATTTCACTGCTTTTCCATAATCTTGTTTCACTCCAGCCCAGCCTTTTATGTAAATAGTTCCGAGCGTGTTCTGTGATTCTGCATAGCCTTTATCAGCTGACTTTTGGAACCATTGCAAGGCTTTTTCATTATCCTGTGGATAGCCCTTTTCTCCCAAAAAATATGACGATGCGAGATAGAACATCGCTTCTGCGTCCCCTTTTTCGGATTTTTTCAGCAAATCATCTTGAGCTTGTATCAATCCTGAAAAGAAAATTAAAACTATTAGTAATAAAGTTCTCATAGTAAATATTTTTTGTTATTTATTTGTTTTATAATAATTTATCAGTCCATTCGTAGAAGAATCATGGGAAGAAATTTTATCAGAATTGGTAAGTTCGGGTAAAATCCTGTTTGCAAGGACTTTTCCAAGTTCCACCCCAAATTGGTCAAAACTAAAAATATTCCAAATCACTCCCTGAACGAATATTTTATGTTCATACAAAGCAATAAGCTGCCCCAACGAAAAAGGATTTAATTCTTTGAATAAAAATGAATTCGTCGGAATATTTCCTTGGAAAATTTTATAATTTACCAGCTTTTCTATTTCGGTAACAGATTTATTGGTTTTCTGTAATTCATCTAAAACCTGCTGTTTATCTTTTCCAAAAGCCAAAGCCTCTGTCTGCGCAAAGAAATTCGCCAAAAGTTTTTCCTGATGGTCAGAAACTGAATTACAAGACTTCGCATAAGCGATAAAATCCGACGGAATCAGCTCCGTTCCCTGATGAATAAGCTGATAGAAGGCGTGCTGCCCGTTAGTCCCTGGCTCTCCCCAGATAATCGGCCCAGTTTCGTAATACACAAATTCTCCATTTCTATCCACGGACTTACCATTGCTCTCCATATCGCCCTGCTGAAGGTAAGCAGGAAAACGGTCAAGATACTGTGAATAAGGCAAAACAGCGTGCGAACTTGCATCAAAAAAGTTTCTGTACCAAATGCCCAGCAATGCCATCAGCACTGGAACATTTTCGGAAAAACCTGCTTTTTGGAAATGAATATCCGTGTCGTTTGCTCCTTTTAAAAGCTGTTCAAAATTATCATAACCAATTGATAACACTATACTTAGACCGATAGCCGACCAAAGCGAATAGCGACCACCAACCCAGTCCCAAAATTCAAAAATATTTTCTTCTGCGATTCCAAATTTCTTAACCTCCGAAACATTAGTAGAAAGCGCCACAAAGTGCCTCGCCACATCTCCCTCACTGCCAGATTTTAAGAACCAATCCTTTGCAGAATGGGCATTGGTCATGGTTTCCTGCGTAGTGAAAGTTTTAGAAGCGATGATGAAAAGTGTGGTCTCTGGACTGAGGTTTTTAAGCGTTTCAGCTAAATGATTTCCATCTACATTAGACACGAAATGTACATTCAGCCTTGTTTTAAAATGTTTCAATGCAGAGCAGACCATCACTGGCCCTAAATCCGAGCCACCAATCCCAATATTCACCACATCCGTGATTTCCTTTCCAGAAAACCCTCTGTGTTCGCCCGAAATCACCTTTTCCGAAAAATCTTTCATCTGAGAGAGAACTCTTTTCACATCAGGTTTGATATCTTTCCCATCCACTAAAATCGGCTGGTCAGAAAAATCCCTCAAAGCTGTGTGGAGAACTGCTCTTCCTTCGGTTTCATTTATTTTTTCGCCTGAAAACATTGCAGAAATTGCAGTTTTCAGTTCGCATTCTTCAGCCAACTGAAACAAAAGATTTTTTACCTTTTCATCGATTAGATTTTTAGAAAAATCAAACAAAAAGTTTTCTCTTTTTATAGAAAATTCTTCGAAACGATTAGGGTTTTCAGCAAAAAGCTCCCTTAAATCAAAGTTTTTTTCAGCAAAATATTCATTCAGACCTTTCCAAGCCTTGGTCTGGGTAGGGTTTATTTTTGGTAGCATAAATTTTAATTATTAAAAAACACAAATTTAGTCTTTTAAATTGAAAAAATCCCTGCCATGTGCGGGGATTTTTATCATTTATTTTTCTTCTTCTTTTTTATCTGATTTTTTCCAAAATTTCTTTCTATTTCTCCAAGCAAAAATTCCTAAAATGCCGACCAAAATAAACATCCATGCGTTTGCAGCCAATATCAAGAACTTTTGGAATCCATAGAATCCATCAACGAAAGCTTCTTTAAAATCATACCAAAAACTTCCTTTATATTTATCTTCCAAGCTTCTGATATTCGGCATTTCCTCTTGAGAAATCTTGAATTTCGGTTCGGAAAGATAGATGCTCACCGTGCTGTATTTCAGTTCATCAGCAAGATTGAAATCATTTATTTTCTGATAATTAAGCTCTCGTTCGTTATCATTTGTTGCTTCTGCATTTTTAGTTGTATTGGCTTGCTGAGAAAGCTGAGCTTTATGTTTCTCCATTCTTTGTTTTTCCAGTTCCGCCATTTTTACATTAGCACTCACATCTTGTGCCGTGATAGTGCGTTCTCGGAGAAAAATACTCTTGTCATTCAGTGATTTTAGGAAATCGGACAATTTCTCAGTTGGCACCCGCACCTCCATTTGGTTTTTAGTGGTGTATTTACGGACATATAGAGATTTTTCTTCTGACTGAGGAAAGATATTTTCCTCCAAAACATCACTACGATAATTACTACTCGTCACAAAACCACCCATCTCCTTTAATGTGTTTTCTATGTAGATAGTCGCCTGATACACATCTGAAACATCCATATCTACATTTGCTTTTCGCACGAATTTCTTACCCTCCACTTCTTGAGAGGCAGCCATAGATATAGATGCGGCAGTGCTGTCCACCGCTGCTTCTGATTCTATGGATTCTAGATGAGTGTCTGAATAAGATGTTTCTGTTCCATTTTTTTTAGCACAGGAAGCTATCATAAACACAGCCATAAAGACCACAACCGAATTTCTAAATACTCTTTTCATATTCCTATTTTTTGAATTATTGGTACAAATTTCAATCAAATTCCTTGACAATTATTGTAAATTGGTTTTAAAACTACTGAAAATTGGTTTTACAAATTTATAATATTGATTGTCTTTGATTTGTAAAAAAACTTCATCCCAAATATAGCATATTTATTTGATTTTTTCAGCCAATAAATTCAAAATTTTCCAGCCCTGCTCATCTATTTTTTTCAGAAATTTAGCAATAACCACAGCCAGTAAGACATTTAAAACATAAATCAAAATCATCAAAACGAACCAATGTAAATTTTCCCTAAAAACAGGAATGAAAAAATACACCAAAGACGAGCTGATTCCCTGCGCGAAATAGAAAAATATCGCATTCTGACCTATGTACGAAAGCAGATTTTCTTTCTGAATTTTCAGTCTGTTATAAAAGATAAAAACCAGAGCCAAAGAAACGAAAGACCAAACGATATAAGGGATTTTCGGCGGGAATTTCTGTTTATTAAGCTTGTAAAAAATATCTACTCCATAACTCCAAAACATTCCTACAAGGCTGAGCAAGACAAAACCGATTAAAAGCAGAACTTGGGAATTGGTCAGTTTCTTGTTTTTCAACTGGTAAGCTACAAGAAAAACCAATAAATAAAAAACCGTATAGCCCACCTGCCCAGTGGGATAAAAATCTGGATTAAAATTAAAAACAAATATAAAAGCCACACAAAAACCTATAACCCACCAAATGTATTTTGAGAAAAACCTCAGCACGATAACTCCAAAAAATGTAACAACATAATAAGTTTTCAAATACCAAAAACTGCCCATCACCACAGGAAAAACATCACAAGTACTATACTGATGCAGCCACCAGTTTCCCAAAAGTTTAAAATCAAAAGGCTGGCTCAGGCTGTTCTCCGTATATTTCGGCCCGAAGGTCAGAAAGAAATTCTGGTATGTTTCTTTGTCAAAAAAGGACTGCAAAAAAACCTTGAAAAAACCATCAAAAAAGAACAATCCTGTCACAAAAATCATATAGGTAATTTGTAATTTCAGCAGTCTGCGAAAGGTTTTATCAATATTTCCAGAAGAGGTCAATCCACTGAGTGCAAAGAAAATAGGCACATCAAAAAGCAGACTAAAAATCCTCATTTCATTAGAAACATAAAACTGCCCAGACCAAAAAACAGTATGAATAAAAACGATTGACAAAGTTGCCAAGCCCTTCGCGTAATCAATGTATAAATCTCTTTTCATCAAACCGAGAATTTTTAGCCAAAAATAAAATTTTTAATTAAAATTTATCCCTTCTGAATAATATTTAGTAATTTTGTCCATCATTCAAAAACAAAAAATTATGTTTAAAAAAGTAATTTATTTAGGTCTTATGGCAGGGGCAATTCATTTTGCTGATGCTCAAAAAATCAATTTAGGAAAAGCACTAGATGCAGGTGCAAAAGGAGTAAAAGCATTGACTTTCTCTAACGCTGATGCAGCAAGACTTTCTAAAGAGTCTGTGGACTGGATGGATAATAACAATCCAGTAGCTGACAAAAACAGCCCTTACACAAAAACCAAGATGGACTTACTTTAAATTATAAAGTATATTTAGTAAGAGACATCAACGCTTTCGCTGCAGCTGACGGAAGTGTGAGAGTTTTCTCTTCTCTTATGGATATCATGACTGATGATGAGCTTTTGGCTGTTATCGGGCATGAAATCGGGCATGTGAAAAACGAAGATACTAAAGATGCTATCAAATCTGCATACACTAGAGCTGCACTTGTAGATGCTGCTGGAGCTGCAAGTAACACAGTATCAAAACTTAGTGACTCTCAGCTAGGAAGCATGGCAAATGCGTTCTTAGATTCTTCTCATAGTAGAAAACAAGAAAGCCAAGCGGATGACTATTCATACCAATTCATGAAATCTAATGGTTATGATGTAGTAGGAGCTTACACTGCATTCAAAAAGTTAGAACTTCTAGCAGGAGGTGCTAAAGAAAACGGATTCCAAAGAATGTTCAACTCTCACCCAGACAGTGGAAAAAGAGCTGAAGCAATCAAGAAAAAAGCAATAAAAGACGGACTTTGGAAAGATCCAGGAACAGTGGAACTTCCAAAAACGAAAATCGTTCAAAAATAAAACAAGGACTTCTCTCTGATTTGAGAGAAGTTTTTTTATTAAAAAAGTGATAGGATTTTTGTAGTAGAAAAAAAAAGTTTATATTTGCAAACTAATTTTAAAATTAAATACTTATAACAATGTTTGCAATCGTAGAGATAGCGGGGCTTCAATACAAAGTAGAGCAAGACCAAAAGTTATTTGTGAACCGTTTAGCAGGAGACAAAGGAGCAAAAGTTTCTTTTGACAAAGTTCTTTTAACTTCTAACGGAACTGTAACAGTAGGCGCCCCAGCTGTAAAAGGAATCGCTGTAGAAGCAGAGATTTTGGACCATGTCCAAGCTGATAAAGTAATCGTTTTCAAAAAGAAAAGAAGAAAAGGTTACAAAGTAAAAAATGGTCACAGACAACAGTTGACTCAGATTCAGATTACTTCTATCACTGGTTTTTCAGGAGGAGCTAAGAAGAGCACAAAGGAAACTGCTAAGCCAGAAGCTGCTGGTGCAGATAGAGACACTGTAGATTTCAGCGAAGACCATGAACTTAACTACAAATTGAAAAAGTTCAACCTTTCTCAGTCTAAAGAAAACAGAGAAACTCTAGTATCTCTTGCTGAAGGAAAAGCAACTCTTCCTCATGCAGAAGTAGATGCTTTGATTGAGAAAAACATCGCTAAATTTAAAGAATTAAAAAAGTAATAAACCCTTAAAAACCATAAAATAAAATGGCACACAAGAAAGGAGTTGGTAGTTCCAAAAACGGTAGAGAGTCTCACTCTAAAAGATTAGGCGTGAAGATTTTTGGTGGTCAGGAAGCTATTGCTGGGAACATCATTGTAAGACAAAGAGGTACTCAGCACCATCCAGGTGAAAATGTAGGAATGGGTAAAGACCATACATTATTTGCTCTTGTAGATGGTAAAGTAGTTTTCACTAAAAAGAGAGATAACAGATCTTTTGTATCTGTAGAACCAAATGCTTAAAAAGCATTGATAAAAATCAAAAAGCCTTAGTTTCCACTGAGGCTTTTTTATATGAATATAAATCGATTTTATTATGAATAACGATATTTTACTGAATATTGCCAGTGAATTCGGGACACCCTTATATGTATATGACGCTGAATCAATCAAAAATCAATACCAAAATTTGACTTCAGCTTTTCCCGAAAAAACAAAATTTTTCTACGCTTGTAAAGCATTGACCAATATCAACATATTAAAATATGTAAATCAATTGGGCGCAAATCTTGACTGTGTTTCTATCAACGAAGTCAAACTCGGGCTAAAAGCAGGGTTTGCTCCTGAGAAAATTTTATTCACGCCTAACTGTGTAGACCTCACAGAGATAGAAGAAGCCATGAAACTAGGCGTTCATATCAATATTGATAACATCTCCATTCTAGAACAGTTTGGGAACAAATACAGTGACTCCTACCCTATTTTCATCAGGATAAATCCTCACATTTATGCGGGAGGAAACCACAAAATATCCACTGGACATATTGACTCCAAATTTGGGATTTCTATCCATCAGCTTCGTCATATAGAAAGATTGGTAAAATCCACAAAACTGAATATTGAAGGGCTGCATATGCATACAGGTAGCGAAATCCGTGACCCAGATGTATTCCTACAAGGAATGGAAATCATGTTTGAACTAGTAGAACATTTTCCTAATTTGAAATATATTGACATGGGCAGTGGTTTTAAAATTTCCTACCATTCAGATGATATGGAAACGGACATTGCTTTACTTGGTAAAAAAGTGGAAAATGCTTTCCTTAGCTTCTGTAAAGAAAACGATAAAGAGCTGGAACTTTGGTTCGAGCCAGGGAAATATTTGGTTGGAAAATCTGGACATTTCCTAGTAAATGCCAATGTTATTAAACAAACGACTGCTACGGTTTTCGTGGGAGTAAATTCTGGGTTTAATCACCTCATTAGACCTATGTTTTATGACTCCTACCACATTATAGAAAACCTCTCTAACCCTACAGGAACAGAAAGAATCTACACCGTGGTGGGAAATATCTGTGAGACAGACACTTTCGCTTGGGATAGAAAACTCAATGAAGTCCGCGAAGGAGATATTCTGGTTTTCAGAAACACAGGCGCGTATGGTTTTGAGATGAGTTCTAACTTTAATTCCAGACTAAAACCTGCCGAGGTTCTTTGGCTGAATGACAAAGCACACCTCATCAGAAAAAGAGAAGTTTTTGAAGATTTATTAAAAAATCAAATAGAAGTTCTGTAAGTGAAATATTTTTGGGAATAGAAAATTTTCTACTTAAATCTGTCAATTTGGCAGAAATTTTATATCTTCGTAAAAAATTAGAATGTGGAAAAAAAATACATAGATGAAACGCGTCAAGGCGAAGCCTACGCAATCGCAGATCTTGAAGGAAATACTAAAAAACTTTTTTTGGAAAGTTATGGCTGTCAGATGAATTTTTCTGACTCCGAAATTGTAGCTTCCATCTTACAAAAAAACGGCTACAATACTACTACGGTTTTGGAGGAAGCGGACTTGATTTTACTTAATACCTGCTCAGTTCGGGAAAAAGCAGAGCAGACGGTAAGAATGCGACTTTCACAGTTCAAAACGCTAAAGAAAACAAAGCCAAGCCTCACCGTAGGTGTTTTAGGATGTATGGCGGAGCGATTGAAAACCAAACTTTTAGAGGAAGAACATTTGGTGGATTTGGTCGTTGGGCCAGATGCCTACCGAGACCTACCTAACCTTCTAAAAGAAACTTCGGAAGGGCGAGATGCCATCAATGTGATGCTTTCCAAAGAAGAAACTTATGCCGACATCAGTCCTGTGCGTCTTAGTGGAAATGGTGTAACTGCTTTCGTGACGATTACCCGTGGATGCGACAATATGTGTACTTTCTGCATCGTGCCTTTCACTCGTGGAAGGGAAAGAAGCCGAGACCCTCATTCTATTATCAACGAGTGCAAAGAACTTTGGGAAAATGGCTACAAGGAAATCACACTCCTTGGGCAGAATGTGGATTCCTACCTTTGGTATGGCGGCGGCGCGAAAAAAGATTTTGACAAAGCCTCCGAGATGCAAAAGGCCACAGCCCTGCATTTCGCACAGCTGCTGGAAATGGTAGCACAGGCTGTTCCTGAGATGAGAATTCGTTTTGCGACTTCCAATCCGCAGGATATGAGTCTGGATGTCTTCCGTATGATGGCAAAATATGACAACATTTGTAAATATGTGCATCTGCCCGTACAAAGCGGAAGCGACAACATTCTGAAAGCCATGAACCGCCAGCACACCCGCCAAGAATATTTAGATTTAATAAAAGAAGCGAAAAAAATCGTTCCAGATATTGCTTTTTCGCAGGATATGATAGTTGGCTTCTGTGGAGAAACAGAGCAAGACCACCAAGATACACTTTCCCTAATGAGAGAGGTGGAATACGACTACGGCTATATGTTCGCCTATTCAGAAAGACCAGGAACGCCTGCGCACAAGAAGATGAAGGATGATGTCCCAGCTGATGTAAAACAGCGCAGACTCTCCGAGGTGATTGCCTTGCAGGGCGAACTCTCCACTATGAGACTGAAAGGATATGTAGGCAAAAACCACGAGGTGCTGATAGAAGGAACCTCCAAAAAAGACCCTAACCAATGGAGAGGCCGAAATTCCCAAAATGTAGTGGTAGTTTTTGACAAACAAGATGGCCAAAAGATAGGCGATACAGTTTCTGTATATGCCTACGACAGCACACAGGGAACGCTCATTGGAAGGGTGGTTCAGATTATTTAATAATTACTATAAATTACATATGGAGGCTGTACAATTAAAAGATCTTATTGATAATTTAGTAAAACTCCCAAAAGAAAATGAGTGGGTTGAATTTAAACTAAATTTTCACTCTTTTGAGGAAATTGGAGAAAGAATATCTGCTTTGTCTAATGGGGCGTGTATAAATAACCAAAATTTTGGTTATTTAGTCTTTGGTATTGAAGACAACACTCATAAAATATTGGGAACAACATTTAGTGCAAAAAAAGAAAAAAAAGGGGGAGAAGATTTTGAACACTGGCTAATAATGAGATTAAGTCCAAGAATTGATTTTGAAATTCATGAGTTTAACTATGATGAAAATAGAAAAATTTGTCTATTTATAATTCCTGCGGCAAAAAACCAACCTGTAGATTTTCTCCATAAATCATATATTAGAGTGGGTTCTATAACTAGACACCTCTCTGAATTTCCAGAAAAACAAGCTAAAATTTGGAGAAAAGAGACAGTCTCCTTTGAAAAAGAAATAGCTAAAAGTAATCTTAGTATTTCTGATATTTTTAAGTTTTTAAATACAGAATTGTATTTTGATTTAATGAAAATTCCGTATCCTTCCAATCAAGAAGGAGTTATTGAAAAATTTGTAGAAGAGGGGATTGTTTTAAAGGATAAGTTATACTCAATCTCAAAATTGGGAGCTATTCTTTTTGCAAAAAATTTAAAAGAATTTGAAAATATTAATAGAAAATCTATTCGAGTAATTGTTTATAAAGGCAAAAATAAAGTTGAGACAGAAAGAGAACTAATAGGAACTAAAGGATATGCTGTGGGGTTTGAAGGGCTTGTTGATTGGATAAACAGTCAGTTACCAGCTAATGAGGAAATTGGAAAAGTATTGCGTACAGATTCTAGAATGTATCCTGAAATAGCCATTAGAGAATTAATAGCCAATGCTCTCATTCATCAAGATTTTACAGTAAAAGGATTCCCAATGATTGAAATATTCTCTGATCGTATTGAAATATCAAATCCAGGAACTCCATTAGTTACTCCTGATAGATTTATAGATGCATATATATCAAGGAATGATAACCTTGCTGACTTAATGAGACGAATGGGATTTTGTGAGGAGAAAGGAAGTGGATTAGATAAAGTTATTTTTTATAATGAATTATATCAACTTCCTCCAATAAATATTATTGATTCAGACAATAGAACAAAAGTTGTTATTTATTCATACAAAAATCTAAATAATTTAGATAAAAAAGAGAAAATAAGGGCATGTTATCAACATGCTGCCTTGAAATATGTATCTAATGAAAAAATGACAAACCAATCTTTAAGAGAAAGGTTCAATATAGATGATCACAATTATTCTATTGCTTCAAGAATTATTGGGGACTCTTTAAAAGAAGGAGTTATAAAAGATGATAACCCTGAAAATAAATCAAAAAAATTTGCAAAATATATTCCTTATTGGGCATAACCGTTTATGTGATGGTTATGTGATAAGTAACTATATTCATAGTTATAAGTTGTTGATAATCAATAATTTCGTTATGTGACGGCTATGTGATAAAATTATTTTAATTATGTCTGACTTACAAAACATAAAAAACCGCTTTGGTATTATCGGAAATTATCCTGCGCTAAACAGAGCACTAGAAAAAGCGATACAAGTGGCTCCTACGGATATTTCGGTTTTGGTCATCGGAGAAAGTGGTACAGGGAAGGAATTTATCCCAAAAATCATCCACTCCGAATCCAAGCGCAAACACCAGCCCTACATCGTGGTAAACTGCGGTGCTATCCCAGAGGGAACGATAGATTCGGAGCTGTTCGGGCATGAGAAGGGTGCTTTTACGGGAGCAACCAGCACGAGGAAAGGCTATTTCGAGGTAGCAGACGGCGGTACTATTTTTTTGGATGAGGTGGGCGAACTTCCTTTGCAGACGCAGGTTCGTTTGCTTCGTGTTTTGGAAAGTGGAGAATTTATGAAAGTTGGTTCCTCGCAAATCCAAAAAACCAATGTAAGAATAGTAGCGGCAACGAATGTAAATATGATGAATGCCATTCAGGAAGGGAAATTCCGTGAGGATTTGTATTACAGACTAAATACCGTTCAGGTGGATATGCCGCCACTCCGCGAGAGAAAAGGCGATATTCATCTATTGTTTAGAAAATTTGCCATAGACTTTGCCGAAAAATACAGAATGCCCGAATTAATCCTCACCGAAGATGCGGTGCGGTATTTGGAAAGCTATTCATTCCCTGGGAATGTCCGCCAGCTGAGAAATTTGGTGGAGCAGATGACCGTGGTGGAACAGAGCAGAACCATTAGCGCAGAAAGACTTGCAGAATATATCCCTGCGGACAACAGACTTCCTGTGGTTTCTAATCATTCTAAAACGAATAATAATTCTGATTTCAGTTCGGAAAGGGAAATCATGTATAAAATTCTCTTTGATATGAGAAATGATATCAATGATTTGAAATCTTTGACTTCAGAACTCATCAAAAACCGAGGAACAGGAGAGTTTTCTATGCACGAACAGAATCTAATTAATAGAATTTACACGCCTGAGGTGTCTTCTACAAACCCTAGTTCGCTCCTTTATTTCGAAACACCGCCGACAGAAATACAAAATCCGACCATCATCACAAGGTCTGATATGGAAAATTATAACAATATAGAGGACATAGAATTAGAAGAAGCTCAGCCAGAATCTTTATCTTTGCAGAATAATGAGCGAGACCTCATCATAAAAGCTTTGGAAAAACACAACGGAAGAAGAAACAAGGCGGCGGATGAACTCGGTATTTCGCAGAGAACGCTTTATAGAAAGATAAAACAATATAATTTGGAAGACTGATGGGAAATTTTTTAACTAAAATAAAACTAAAAATCGTCCTGATGACAGCTGCCGTGGGAATAGTCCTTTCCTCGTGCTACAGTTTCACAGGGTCTTCGCTCAGTCCTGATACGAAAACGATTTTAATCAAAAATTTTCCGAACAATGCCGCTTTGGTAAATTCTGATTTGAGCCAAGATTTCACGATGGCATTACAAAAAATGTTTTTGCAGAGAACATCCCTCAAAGGAACTTCTGAAAACCCTGATATCCTGATAGAAGGCTATATCTCGGATTACAGCATCACACCGACATCTATTTCTTCTACTTCGGTAGGGGCAACGGAGGCTGCACAAAACAAACTTACGATTACTGTACATGTAAATTATGAAAACAAAATAGAGCCTGAGAAAAATTTTAATAAAACTTTTTCTGGAGAGGCTACATTTAGTAGTGATTTGGATATCACTGCTATAGAAAGCAGCCAAGTACGAATAGTGAATGAAAGAATTATTAACCAGATTTTTAATGAAATTGTAGCAAATTGGTAATGGAAACAAGAATAATAGACCTGATAAAAAACCCTGAGACTCTTAGGGTAGAGGATTTAAACTTATTGGAAACAGAAATAGAAAAATTCCCTTATATGCAGAGTTTGAGGGCGATTTATCTTTTGGGTGTTCATCGTTTTTATAATGAGCATTTTCCGAAAGAATTAGCAAAAACCGCTGCCTATACGACAGACAAGAGAATTTTGTACAATTTGATTAACAAAACCAATGAAAATATGGCTGCTGCCTTGGCAGCAAGTGCGTTTCCTTTCAAAACAGAATTTACTACAAAAACACCTGCGCTTCAAGAAATTAAAGTAGAAGAAACTCCTGTTCCTGCTGAAGAGGAAGTTGTGGAAAATACTGATTTAGTTGTTGAAACACAATCTGTGGAAATCAGTGAACCAGTATCTTTTGTAGAAGAAAATACAAACGAAGAACAACAAACAACAAATAACGAAACTCCTTCTATCCCTGAAGTTTCGCCTGTAGAAGAGCCTCAGTATAACGCTCCTTCTCTAGAAAGAAGTGAGTATGAACAAAAAAAACTTGCCATCGATGAATACATCGCTGCTGAAATGGCAAAACTAAAATCTGGAGCAGCTACAGAGGAGCCTTCTGCTGATGAAAAAGAAGAAAATATTGAAACAACTGAAAAAATTAGCGAAAAAGAAGAAGTTGCAGTTGAAGAGGTTAAAGCTGAGGAAATCTCACCAATAGAGGAAAAAGAGGTTGAGGTTGAAACTGAACCTGTTGTTGAAACTGAAGAAGAGAGATTTTCTGCGGAAGAATTGGCTAGTCCAGAAACATTTAACCTGAAAAAGCCTAAAGAAACGACAATTGATTTCTATAACAGAAAACAAACTGGATATGCAGAAGAAACTTCTGCCCTAAAAGAAGATTACTACTCTTCAGCAAAACCAGTTGAGGAAAATTCAACCAAAGAAACAAATGTTGATTTTTATACTAAAAAACAAACAGAGCCAGTAGAAGAAGCTCCTGCGCAAAAAGAAGATTATTATTCTGTAAAACCTGTTTCTGAAAGTTCAGCTGAAGATGAAACAAAAGAAACAACAATTGATTTTTATGCTCAAAAGCAGACTATAGCGGAAACCGCTGTACAAAAAGAAGATATCTACTCTTCAGAAAAAACAGCTGAAAACGAAGAAAGAGAAACAACGATTGATTTTTACGCTAGAAAACAAACTGAATCCGTAGAGGAAACTCCTGTGCAAAAAGAAGATTTTTATTCAGCTAAAACAACTTCAGAAAGTTCAACTGAAAACGAAGCAAGAGGAACAAACATTGATTTTTATGCTTCTAAAATAGCGGTTTCTGATGCACAAGAAGAGCAAAAACCAGCCCATTCTCCTGTGGATATTTATCAAAAAACAATTGATACAGAAAACACTGAAAAGGATGAGCCAGTGGAAGTTTATAAAAACCCTGTAGATTTCTATTCTTCTCAGAATAAACCTGTTCAAGAAGAGGAAAATGTTTCTGCAACGGAAGATGTAGCAGACAGCGAAAAACCAAAAATAGAACCAGTAAAAGTTACAGAGGTAGTGAAACCAGCTTCTAATAGCAATGTAACTTCGTTCATCAGTACTTGGAAAAGTTGGCTAAAAATAGACCGTTCAGAAATCGTTACTCCTTCTGAACAAGACAAAAAAGCTGCAATCATTGACAAGTTCATAGAAAATAATCCAAAAATCTCTCCGATAAAAGAGGATGTTGATTTTATTGTGAAAGAAAAGAGCAATGATATTTCCCACCTGATGACAGAAACCCTTGCTCAGCTTTATGTAGAACAAAAACTCTACACCAAAGCCATCCAAGCGTATAAAATTCTTCAAGAAAAACATCCTGAAAAAACAGAGGAATTCGAAGAAAAAATAGAGGAAATCAAAAAATCAAGAAACATAAAGTAAATAAAGAAAAGCCTTCAAAATTTGAAGGCTTTTTCTTTTTTATTGAAAGAGAAATTAAACTACTCCTTGTGCAAGCATAGCATCAGCAACTTTTACGAAACCTGCGATGTTCGCTCCTTTTACATAGTTTACATATCCATTTTCTTCTTTTCCGTATTTTCTACATACTTCATGGATTCCTCTCATGATCGTTTGTAGTTTTTCATCTACTTCTTCTGCAGACCAGCTCAAACGGATAGAGTTCTGTGTCATCTCTAGACCAGATGTCGCTACTCCACCAGCGTTAGATGCTTTCCCTGGAGAGAATAATAATTTATTTTCCAAGAACAACTCCATTGCTTCTAGTGTACAAGGCATGTTCGCAGCCTCAGTTACACACTTACATCCGTTAGCTACCAAGTTTTTAGCATCATCGATGTTCAGCTCGTTTTGAGTAGCAGCAGGGATAGCTACATCACATTTTACTTCCCAAGGGCGTTTTCCAGCGAAGAATTTAGCATTTGGATATTTTTTAACATAATCCTCAGCTCTGTTGTTTCCGCTAGCTCTTAGTTCTAGTAAGAAGTCGATTTTATCTCCACTTACTCCTTCTTCGTCATATACATATCCATCAGGACCAGAGATAGTTACTACTTTACCTCCTAAATCATTTACTTTTTTAACAACTCCCCAAGCTACATTTCCGAAACCTGATACAGTCACGATTTTACCTTTGATGCTTTCTCCTTTAGTTTTAAGCATTTCTTCAGCAAAGTATACAACTCCGAAACCAGTAGCTTCTGGTCTAATCAATGAACCACCGAAAGAAAGACCTTTTCCTGTCAATACTCCTGTGAATTCATTTCTCAATCTTTTATATTGTCCGAACATGTAGCCCACTTCTCTAGCTCCTACACCAATATCGCCAGCAGGTACATCCGTGTCAGGACCGATATGTTTAGCCAATTCCGTTGCGAAAGACTGGCAGAATCTCATGATTTCGTTATCTGATTTCCCACTTGGGTCAAAGTCAGAACCACCTTTACCACCACCCATTGGAAGTGTAGTCAAGGAATTTTTGAAAGTCTGCTCAAACGCCAAGAATTTAAGGATGCTCAAATTCACAGAAGGGTGAAAACGAATTCCTCCTTTGTATGGCCCGATAGCAGAGTTCATCTGTACTCTGTAGCCTCTGTTTACTTGGATTTGTCCTTTGTCATCTACCCAAGGAACTCTGAAAATAATCGTTCTCTCTGGCTCAGCCATTCTTTCCAAAAGCATTTTGCCTTGGTACTGTTTTTTAGTCGCAATGAAAGGAATTACCGTTGCAGCAACTTCCTTTACTGCTTGAATAAACTCAGTTTCGTTTGGGTTTCTTGCTTCAACCCCAGCAACAAATTTTTGAATTTCTTGCTCTACATTGTACTGTTCCATAATAATATGATGTAAAATAATTTATATATTGAGCAAATTTAAGGCTTTTTTTGCCTTAAACCTAATAATATTGACCTAAAAAAATCATTCTATATTTACCACACTTTCTATGCTTGGGACATGCTGTTTTACAGTGGTTTCCACACCTAATTTTATAGTAGAATTACTAATGTGACAGCCAGAGCAGTTTCCTAAAAGTCTGACATACACCTTGTTGTCTTTTATTTCTACCAGTTCTATATCGCCGCCATCATTATTCAAAAACGGTCTGATACTTTCCAATGCTTTTTTTACTTTCGTTTCTATGCTTTCTTCCATGAGGATTTTACTTACTTTTTAGTTGAACAACCTGCCATTGTGGTAATTTTAACAGCCTCTGTCGGAGGGAGATTTTTATTTCTTTCTATGAGGCTTTCTATCATATTTCTCGTAATTTCTGTGTAGATTTCTGATATTTTAGTTCCGTCATTCAGAGCAGCTGGTTTTCCTGTGTCTCCTGCTTCTCTTATTCCTTGTATTAAAGGGATTTCGCCCAAAACAGGAATTCCTAAATCTTTGGCTAAATTTTGGGCGCCTTCTTTCCCAAAGATATAATATTTATTATCTGGAAGCTCTTCTGGGATAAAATACGCCATATTCTCCACAAGCCCTAAAACAGGGATATTGATGCTTTCCATCTGGAACATTGCGATTCCTCTTCTCACATCTGCCAGAGCCACATGCTGAGGCGTGCTTACAATAATCGCTCCTGTAACAGGAAGTTCCTGAACCACAGAAAGATGTATATCTCCCGTGCCAGGAGGAAGGTCTATGAGTAGAAAGTCCAGTTCCCCCCAGTCCGTATCACGAATCATCTGATGAAGGGCTTTTCCTGCCATTGGCCCTCGCCAAACTACGGCTTTATTTGCTCCTGAAAAATATCCAATGGACAGCATTTTTATTCCATACTGCTCTATGGGTTTCATTAGGTGTTTTCCTTCGATTTGGATGGAACTTGGTTTATCGCCTTCGGTATCGAACATGGTAGGAATAGATGGCCCATATATATCCGCATCCAGCAGTCCTACTTTGAAGCCCATTTTCGCTAAAGTTACCGCCAAATTAGCAGTCACCGTAGATTTGCCTACACCTCCTTTTCCAGATGCTATAACGATGATGTTTTTTACGCCTTGTATTTCTTTCCCTCGGATACTTGGCTTTGGTTTGGTTTCTGGAGAAGAAATTTTTAGTTTTAATACATATTGATTATCAAATTCCTTAGAAAAGGCCTCTTTTATGGCTGTTTCTAGTTTTTTCTTCTCGTGCATAGCTGGAGAATGGGCGACCATATCTATATAGACATCATTTTCAATGATTTGTAGATTGGTTACCAATTCTTCTATTCCTATTTTTCTAAAAAAATCTTCTACTTTTTTTCTCTTCAACATGATTAAAATATGTTATGACAAATTTAACTATTTTTTTGAATTAAACATTCTATAAAATCGCCTCTATTTCCAAATAAAAAGAGAGATTTCCCAAAAGCGAAACCTCTCCTATTATTATAAATTAAAATATAGTCTTTAGAAATCTACAATGAAGCCATTTCTTGGATCTTTTCATTGGTCAATATTCTTTTTGCAAATCTGAATCTCAAGCCCCAGTATTTTTCATTTAGGGAAGATATTGTAACTCCTTTGGATGTGGATGCATGGATAAATTTGATTTCTCCTTCTGGTGTAATTTCTTGAACGATACCCACATGTGAGATTCTGCTTCCTCTTGTTTGGAAAAATAGTAAATCCCCTTTTTCTAGTTGTTCTCTTTCTACTCTTTCTCCTTCCTGAGCCTGAGCCGAAGAGATTCTAGGAAGATTTATCCCTGTGACAGAGCCATAAACCGAAAGAACAAATGCAGAACAGTCTATCCCGCTTCTAGTCATCCCGCCAAATCTATATGGTGTCCCGATGTAAGTATTTGCTTCGCTAAGAATACCATCTATAGTAGAAGACTTTTTCTTTGCCATTTTTCTTGCAGAAACAGTTTTTTCTTCTGTTTTTTCAATGGCTTTATTTGATTCTAGTTCTTTTTTATACTCTTGAGTCAAAGATGTAAAACGAGACTTTTCTTCTGCTAAAGCTTCTGGTTTATATGCTGATGGAGTAGCCACTACATAATTGGAAACACAAGACTGAAGAGAAAACAACAATCCTGCCATAAGACTATAAAATAAAACACTTTTTTTCATCAATTGGGATATCTTCATAGGGGTAAACTTTTTGAGTTACTTCTATTTTGAACGGGGCAAAGTTAGAAAAACTCGACAAAAATAAAAATGATTTTTGTCAGTTAGTCGGTTTTTTAACAAAACTTTAAAACTAAAATTGCTGTTTTCAGGGAATTTAAGGCTTTTTAGGTGTCTGTATTTTTTTTAAACTTTTTATTAACATTTTATTAACAAAAGCCCGTTTCTATAATTTTGATTTTTCTTATCTTTGCACCTTCAAAATATACATCATATATAATAATGAATTTATCAAAAGAAGTAAAAGCGGGACTTATTGCGATTTTTGCAATTATAAGTTTCATGTTATTTTTTCAGTTTTTGAAAGGGAAAAATGTATTTTCTACGGATAATTTTTTCTTTGTAAAATATGACAATGTAGATGGACTGGAACCCTCTAACGCAGTCACTATCAATGGATTAAAAGTCGGCTTAGTAGACCAGATTATTCCTATAACATCTAAAGATGGCAAAATCAGTTTCGTGGTAAGAATTTCTGTGGATGACCAGTATTCTTTCTCTAAAAACTCACCAGTGGAAATCTTCGAACCAAGTTTAATGGGCGGTAAGCAACTGAAAATCAACTTGGTTTATGATAATAAAATTGCGAAAGACGGCGATACATTGGGAGGAAAATTCCAGCTTTCTGCCATCAATGCTATGGCGTCCGAAATGGGACCGAAAGTTTCCAGCGTTCTTACAAAAGTAGATTCTACACTGGCTAGCACAAATAAAATCCTAGATGAGCAAAATAGAAGAGAAATAAAAATGCTTCTTTCTAATCTAAACGCCACTGTATCAGCTTTCAAAACTACAGCTGACCAAACTAACAGACTTTTGTCTTCTAATGAACATAAAATAAGTTCTCTGCTGGATAACGCAAACCAAACGATGGTTTCTACGAAAAACACAGTAGATAAATTTGGAAAAGTAGCAGATGAAATAGATGCTAAAAAACTAAACCAATCTATAGAAGAACTCAGCAAAACAGCCAATCAGCTAAACCAAGTAATCGCAGGAATAAACCGAGGAGAAGGCTCTCTAGGAAAACTGATGAAAGATGAAGAGCTTTACAATAATCTAACTAAAACTTCTAACTCACTAAACGAGCTTATAAGTGATTTAAAACAAAATCCTAAGAAATACATCAACATTTCTGTATTTGGGAAGAAATAAAACTCTTATTAAAAATAAAAAGCCCTCTTTTGAAAGAGGGCTTTTTATTTACATTATTTTTTTATAATTTTTATAGCTTCTTTAGAGTTATTTATTCGTATCAGATAAATGTCAGGTAACAAATTACTTATATTTATTTGATTATTCACAAATTTACCCTCTTTCAGCATTTTTCCATTTTTATCATACAACTGATAAAAATATTCTTTCCCTGGTTCTCCATCTATCATTAGAATATCAGTAACAGGATTCGGATAAGCCTTTAAGGTTTTCTCCTCTTTAAGCATATTCTGTACTGTATTTGCAGCTAATGGTTTTGCTGGTTGTGCTACAGTATATTTAGGTATAGGTAATCTTGGAATAGCACCTTCCTGCTTACCATCTGCTGTTGTTTTTATTTTTATACATCTACAATTCATAGCAAAATATGGATCTAAGTAGTTCTCAAACATACTCATTGCTCCATTACCTTTATCTATCACAAGAGCAAGAGGTCTTCCTAACAAAGCTGAGCCCATAGCACTAGTCCAAACTCCCATATGTCTTTCATTAACTTTGGATGTGATAGCATGACCATCAGTCATATTTCTATAGCCTCTAGCACCTGTAAATGGATAATTCCCTATATGATATCCTGCATCTTCAAAAACATATCCAAGAGATTGATTTTGAGGTGACTTTATTGTTCTCCCTTTGTAGAAACCTTCTATTTTATACCATATGTTAAGAAATTCATTTTTTGTTCGATCTCTCTCCTTTCTTCCCCAAGGTGATCTTCCAAAATCTCTAGGAGGAGTTATATCTACATGTGAAGCATCAGGAACTCTCCATCCTTCTGGACAAGGATCAAATGGAGACTTTCTATCTGCTCGACCCCATCTATCAGAAGCAATGTTAGCTTCATCTATCAGCCAGTCTGTTCCATTAGTATAAGCTTTCATATTTTTATGAAGAGGAGCCTGTTTACTTGGAATCATAAACACCAGTGGATTTTTAACAGAATAGCTCAAAACCTTACTTACCTTATCAGATATTTTATCTGTTGATACCACATTATTAGCATAATTGTTATATGGCACCACAAATCTACTTTCATAATTACCACTATTCAGTTCTGTATAAGATGTCTGCCCAGCAGCATTAGTATTCCCTAAATAAATAGAATAAGAAGAACCATCAGGATTGATAAAAGAAGGTATAGGGTCTTTTCTTCCCCATTGGTACTGCATACCTCCAGATACTTTTATTTTACTTAGTTCTTGAATGGATGGAGAATTTGCATTTACTACAGATGGAAAGACATCCAATGCCCCTAAGTTTCTATCCATAAATTCAGAGTCTATTACATGGTCATCATTTACATAGTTTATATAGTTATATGCTGCTGTATTAGGCTCAGCAGTAACATATCTTACTGTTTTGACCTCAGAATCTGTTACCCAAATATGCCAAGACCAATACACAGGATTAGCAATACTTCCATTATGTAGAGTAACTATGGCATTCCCACTTTGATTAGGTGTTATTTTTACATTAATAAATGTATTATTTATCTCTGCCAAACTAGCTGGATTGGTTTTTGAAATAGAAACATGCCTAATAAGATCTTTGTTAGTAGTCCAATGCACATTAGCTTTTAAATTATTATAGTTGGTATTTTTTAATATTTGTTTATTATCCAAATGCTCACTATGCACAGAAAATGCTTTGTTAATTGGTATTTTGATAATAGACTCTGTAGTTTTTTTAACTATTTGATAGGTATTAGGATTTTCAAGTCCATCAGTGAATGTAGGATATGCTACTTCATCTCTAAAATACTCTGTAGGGAAGTCATATTCATTTACCACATATAGAGGATCTTTTATACAGCGCACCCCCATAGCATCAGAAGATGTTCTCTCCCAAAATAGAGGATTATATACATAAAACCCCTTTAATGATGGCATATTTGGATCTGGAATATATTTTTTTTGATTAAGATCTGGTACTATTCTCAAAGCCATTGGATTCACTGTTTTTATATCATCTTTCCACCATCTTCCCATTGTAGCAGTCCAAAGATATGTTTCATGCATATCAGTATATCTTCCACCTTGTGTAGTTCTAGATAACAATCCGGTTCCTGGAAAGACCCCCATATTTTGTCCATTAACAGAAGATAAATCAGCACCCATCTCAGGATACATCTTTATTCCCCTTAGAAAATTAGGTATTCCATCGTTGGTTGGTGTAATCGTATATAATTGGTTATTATTATGCTCTAATGTTTTTGGTCCAAAAGGACTAAGTATCATAGGAATATCTCTATTCTTCCCTCCTAGTGTTGTATTCGCCACCAATACTGAAGGGACTCTCCAACCATTAGGACATGGGTCATACGAAGACTTATCTTGATAAGGTTTCACTAGTTTTTCAAGCTGTGTTTGTGGATTAAAGAATTTACCTTGGGAATTATCTGACCAAAGATTTACTTCTGCTATTGATTTTCCATCATTAAAAGAAGGATTTCCGAACCAATTGACAGGCCACTTACCTACTATATTACCTTGTTTATTACGAGAAATGTAATATGCTTGTTCATTTGAGTTATCATCATTCACATAAATAAGACTCATTGGATTATGAATAGAACGCTGAATATTATCCTTTAATTTCGCTTTAGATAAAGGAATGAAAATCCTAGTCTCATCTATTTTTTTAACCACATTATTATTTTGCGAATTCGCAAGTCCTATTCTTCCCACTGTACCAGAAACCTCATAAAAATCCCATCCTCTAGTTGCTAGCGGAGGAATAGGGTCTTTTCTTCCCCATTGGTATAGTAGTCCATTGTTTCTATTCCATCCTTCTTCTGTAAGGCTGCTAGAAACAGCTCCCAAATTACGATCCATCCATCCCCATTCAGCTTTTGGTATAAGTTCCTCTACACCATTATTTCTAAGTCTTTTAGTTTCATCATAAGCCATATAGTTGGTTCCTTTGCTAGGATCATCTGTAACCCACACATGCCATGACCAGTATATTTTACCATTAACTTTATATACTACTAATGCATTTCCTTCTTTAGCTTTATTAACAGGCACTTTTATCTTTGCAGACTCTCCTGAACCTATAATTTCCAGTTGATAATTAGGCTTTGTTCTTATCAATCCATGTACATCTTCCCAATACACTTCTGCTACAGCCTGCCCATTAGGCACTGCTCCTCCTTCAATGTGAGGTCCATTTTTCCACATTTCATAAGCTTTTTTCACAGGGATGAATAATCCACTATTTGAACTTTTATGGTCAAATATGTAACTATTAGGAGCTTTAGTGTAGTCTAATCCTACCACTTTCATGTAATTGTCTATACTTAAACTAGATACAATTTGATTGCCATAATCTACCAACAATTCCACATTGTGATATCCCACACTTTTGAATTTAATAAGTGGATTTTTTTGTTTATCTGTTACATGACTTCCTGCATCTGTAAATGTCCAACTTTGACTAACTGGAGTTCCTGCTGAAATATTAGAAAACTGCACATTCGTTCCAAAATTAACTGTGGTTGCATTTGCTTTAAAATCAGCAGGGGGAGATAAAACAGCCTTTATTCCTACCCCTAATCCCACTTTTGCATTTACATCTATTGATTGTTTATCTAAACCAGAGCTAGTATAAACCTCAACTTTAATATAATATTCCCCTTGTTCCAATTTATAATCGACCACCTCTGGATTTTCAGGATTCAACCATCCTTTAGTTAATCCTGAAGTTCCTATCTGAATAAATTTTGTTCGTGTTATTTGTTTACTATCTTCTGTTCCATTTGGGTTTTTCTTAACTAAATACACCCAATTTCGAGTAAATGCAAGAGCCTTTAGATTTAAAACACCTTCAGTTGGAACTTTAAAAGTTTTACTAATATAAAAACATTTGGTGTGTCTACCTCCACTATTTGTTGTAATCCATCTTGTCACTGGTGTTTTATTATTTAATTCTGCTGACTCCCAACTTCCAAATACAGGATCATTTTTTTTATCCAAATATGGTTTTCTAGTATATGGAATTGTTCTAATAGTCATTTTTTCATCCAAATGTGTCCAGTCTGCATCTTTTTCTCCATTCTCAGACATCAGAGTTCCATCTTCTTTAGTCCCTGTACTCAGATCTATTTCCTTTGCTACTGTATAGGACACTTCTAATGTTCTCACAGATGTAGAGGTAACACCTTTAGCATCTGTTACTTTTAATTTTACACTATATTTCCCTGGTGAGGAATAAGATACCTTAGGGTTTTTCTCTGTGGATACAGCTGGTACACCTCCCTGAAATTCCCACTGATAAGATCTAGGAGTCCCTATACTCTTATCTACAAAAGCAACCGAATTAGCACCATTAGATGCTACATCAAATTTGGACACAAGACTCTGTCCATAACTGTTGAAAATAATGAAGAAATTCAACAAAAATAAAAGTTTTCTCATAAGTAAAATTTTTGTATTTCATCCTTCGAAGTTACTAAATTATAAGTAATTATAATCTATTAAAACAATGATATTTATCAGTTTTAAATTAAAAAGAATATTCAAAATCTTAAGATGCTAATTACATATCTATTCAGAAAACTTGCATCACGAATAAAAAAGAATTACTAAATTTGCCTCCCAAGTTATAATACTTTAATTGTGAAAGCAGAAACTCCTAACAGCATAGAAACCAAAAATCCTAGGATAATGATTTATCCTTCTTCTCGTGTTTTAAAATCAGAGGAGATACAGGTCGTTTCAGAAAGAATAAATGATTTTTTATCAGACTGGACTACGCACGGCGAGCCGCTTTCGGCATCATTTAAAATAGAAAGAAATAAGTTTCTCATCATCTTCATCGATGAAGAAAACGCTAAAGCTGGTGGATGTTCGGTAGATTCGCTTACGAGTATGATAAGGGATATCGACACGGAATTTGGATTGGATTTTTTGAACAGAATGAAAGTTTCTTATATAGAAAATGGAGAAACTAAAACCATCAACCTCCTTGATTTCAAAAAAGGAATAAAAAACAGCTCTATACCACAGAATATAGAAGTTTTTGATTTTTCCAAAGAAACATATAGTGACTATTTATCTGGCTTCCTGCTGCCATTAGAAAAAAGCTGGGCTAGAATTTATTTATGAAAAATATAGTTTTTATCATCGGTTTTTTATTCGTTTCCTGCTCCAAAAATGCGCAGGTCTACACGCCTGTGGGAGGAATGTCCAATGAAGAAATGGGCGTTTCCAAAAACAGAGCAAAACAGCTGAACACCATGGAAAGAGAACAAATCCAAGAATGGATTTCCAAACAGAAAGAAAAATTCTATCCTACCCAGCTCAACTACTGGAGCAATATAGAAAACCTAGAACAAAGAAAGAAAAAACAAGATGGAGAATTGGTCTCTTTTCAGTACGAATTGTATGATTTTGATTTACAAAAATTCTACGAAAAACCTAAAATTTATAAAGATGCTCCTCTGGGAAAATTTGAGGAACTAGATGCCATAGAGGATGCCGTTCGGTATCTAAATCCTGATGAAGAAACTACCCTTCTCGTTCCTTCCGTTCTGGCGTATGGGACTTACGGAGACGGCGACCAAATCCCTTACGACATGCCTCTAATCATTAAACTAAAACTTATAAAATAATTTCTAATATTATGAAAAGAATCTTATTCTTATTGATTTCTGCTTTAATTTTAACAAACTGTAAACCTATTTATAAAAAAATGAATATAGACAAAACACTTTACGAAAAACTTCCTGATGGAGTCTATGCAAAAATGGAAACTTCAAAAGGAGACATGATTATCCAGTTCTTTGACAAGGAAGCTCCCGTTACGGTGGCTAACTTCGTAGGACTAGCACAAGGAACTATAGAAAACAAGGCGAAAGGAAAAGGACAGCCTTACTATAATGGCATCATCTTCCACAGAGTGATTAAAGACTTTATGATCCAAGGTGGTGACCCTACAGGAACTGGAATGGGCGACCCTGGGTACAAATTTGATGATGAAAAAAATGATTTAAGACACGAAGGGAAAGGTTTCCTTTCTATGGCAAACTCTGGCCCTAATACAAACGGTTCTCAGTTCTTCATCACAGAAGTGGCTACACCTTGGCTAGATGGAAGACACACTATTTTTGGGAAAGTAATCAGCGGATTAGAAACTATCGATGCTATCGCAACGGTAGAAAAAGGAGCTCAGGACAAACCGAAAGAAGATGTGGTAATCAAAAAGGTAGAAATCTTCACTAAAGGTGACAGCTACAAATCTTATGATGCGGCAAAAATCTTCAATGAAGGTAAAAATAAAATCCAAGAAAAAAACAAACAAGAGCAAGAGAGAAAATTCGCTTCTCTAAAAGAAGGAATGCAGCAGACTCCATCTGGTTTGTTCTATAAAATAACGAAACAAGGAAACGGAAAACAGCCTCAGAAAGGAGATGTAGTTTCTGTTCACTACGCAGGAAGACTGGTAAATGGACAAGAGTTTGACAACTCTTTCAGAAGAGGAGAACCGATAGAAATTCCTATTGGCGTTGGTCAAGTGATTAAAGGCTGGGACGAAGGAATTATGCTTCTAAAAGAAGGCGATGCAGCTACTCTTCTTATCCCTTCTGAACTGGGCTACGGAGCAAGAGGCGCTGGCGGTGTGATTCCACCTAACGCTTGGCTGATTTTCGATGTAGAATTAGTAAAAGTAAAATAGATTTTTAATAAAAACGAACCCAAAAGAGGTTCGTTTTTATTTTGTAATTTTGTAGAAAATTTAATCCTGTGAATCAACATCTAATCATCAGATTATTGTTATTTTTTTGTTTTCTTTTATTATTATCCTCATTTATTGGATTTCACATTATTACTATTTTTTTATGTTTTTTCATATTCAATATTGGTCTTTCTATTGAAAGTTATCATCTCAGCAAAAAAAATATAGATAATTCTAATACAGCTGTTCATATATTTATATCTTTATTTTTCATCATATCATTAATTATAACCATTTATATGAATATTTAATCATAAATATACTTAAACATATTCTTTTTATTAAAAAAATGACTATCAAACACTTCATTACTGAAATAGAAAAAATAATTCCCTTTGCACAGGCGGAAGACTTTGATAATGTGGGACTTCTCTGCGGAAATCCAGAACGGGAAATCACTAGCGTTTTAATCTGTCACGATGCCTTGGAAAGCGTCGTAGAGGAAGCTGTACAAAAAAACGCAAATGTGATTTTGACCTTTCATCCGATTATTTTTTCAGGATTAAAGTCCATCACTGGCAAAAATCATGTAGAAAAAGCTGTCCTAAAAGCGATAGAAAACAAAATCGCCATCATCGCCCTTCACACGGCATTAGACAACCACTATTTCGGCGTGAATCATAGAATTTGCAAAGAATTAGGTTTAGACCTGCTTAAAATTTTAATTCCAAAAAAAGAAAATCTTTCACAGCTAATCACTTATGTTCCTGTGGATTATGCCGAGCAGGTCAAAAAGGCTCTATTTGAGGCTGGTGCGGGAAATATTGGTTTTTATGATGAATGCAGTTTCAGCATCAGTGGCGAGGGAACTTTCCGCCCGATAGACGGTTCTAATCCGTTTTTGGGCAAAAAAGGAACGACTGAAAAAGTCAATGAAATTCAGCTTTCTGTGATTTTTGAAAAATTCAAAAAAAATCAGATTATTTCCGCGATGAAATTCGCCCATCCTTACGAGGAAGTTGCCTACCAAATCTATGCGATAGAAAACGAAAACCAATATTCTGGCTTGGGAATGTTTGGCGAATTGCCCGAGGAAATGGAGGAAAAAGAATTCCTGAATTTTGTGAAAGAAAAATTTGATTTAAAAATCATCCGCCACAGCAGCTTTACTGGTAAAAAGATAAAAAAAGTGGCTGTTTTAGGCGGCAGCGGAGCCAGCGGAATCAAAAACGCCCTGCAAAACCAATGCGATGCCTACCTGACCGCAGATATGAAATATCACGATTTTTTCACGGCTGAAAATAGAATTTTGCTGTGTGATATCGGGCATTTTGAATCGGAGCAATTTGTAGTTCAACAATTATATGAAATTTTATCAGAAAAATTCACTACATTTGCAGTTTCAAAATCAAGCATTAATACCAACCCTGTAAATTATTTCTTATAAGTTATGGCTAAGAAAAATATAGAAATTTCTGTTGAAGAAAAACTAAGAACCCTTTATGACCTGCAATATATCGATTCTAGGTTAGATGAAATCCGCAGTACCAGAGGCGAACTGCCGATAGAAGTGGAGGATTTGGAAAACGAAATCGAAGGTCTTAATAAAAGAATTTCTAAATTAGAAACAGATATTGAAGATTTCAACAAGGAAATCAGCACTAAAAAAGAGGTGATCAATCATTCTCAAACTTTGATTGAAAAATATAAAACTCAGCAGGATAATGTAAAAAATAATAAAGAATTTGAAGCTTTGTCCAAAGAAATGGAGTTTCAGGAATTAGAAATCCAGCTGGCTGAGAAAAAAATAAGAGAATTCGAAGCTAAAATCTCACAAAAAAATGAGGTTCTTTCTCAAAACAAAGAAAAAATAGAAGAGCTGGAATCTCACCTAAACTTCAAAAAATCTGAGCTAAATTCACTAATCACAGAAACTCAAAAAGAGGAAGAATTTTTAGTGAAAAAATCTGAAGAATTCGCAGCTCTAATTGACGAAAGACTGCTTTCTTCTTATAGAAGAATCAGAAACAACTCTGCTAACGGGCTTGCTGTGGTAGGTATAGAAAGAGGTGCGCCGAAAGGGTCTTACTTTACGATTCCTGCTCAGAAATTAGTAGAAATAGCACAAAGAAAGAAAATCATCATCGATGAACATAGTGGAAAAATCCTAGTAGATGATGAACTCGTAAGCGAGGAAAATGCTAAAATGGAAGAAATCATTAAATTCTAAATAAAAAACCGAGAATTTTTCTCGGTTTTTTTGTTTTTTAACTTACCAAAAGGCTGCAGCCTCTGATATCCGAATGGTCTATTCTTCCCAGAACTTGGAATTTTCCTTTGTGGATTTTCCCTAAATCTTGTGTCGCAATAAAGCTGCACGAGTGTTTATTCGCTAAGTCTATAATATTGATAGCCCCAGTCCTTCCCTCTTCCATGTAGGAAAATGGGTCTTCTGTATTACGAACCAAAATACGCATCCACGCTGGACACAGATACTCATTGTTTCCCAGAGAATACGCCTGCGAAAGGAGTTCTGTCATGGAATATTCAGAGTAGATTTTTTCGGTTTGGAAGCTGGTTTTCAATATTTCCAAAAGTTCATCTTTGGTCATTTCTTCTTTTCTGCCTTTCATTCCACCCGTTTCTATGATAATCAGGTCTGGATTTTTAGCCAAATCAAAACCTTCGTTTTCTTTACAAAAATCTGCAAAATCCAACAACGCAAAACTAACCCCAAAGAGAATGATTTTCTTATTATTCAGCTGTTTGAGAAGATCAAGAAGCTCTCTGTGATTATACAAGAAATAGCCATTTTCCTGATGACCAGATTTTTTTATCAAAAAGTCTACCATATAGATTAGCGATGAATTTTGGCGTTCTAAATAACTTGGCAGCAGCCCTAAAAACATGAAATCTTCTGGCTTCCCGATGAACTGCTCAAAACTCTTGTAAACGCTCTCTTCGTATAAACCAAAATCCGCTACCCAATGCTTGGAAAGCGTCTGAATATTAGTCGTTCCAGATGACTGGAAATAGTTTTCCTTTTCTTTATTTTTATCTAAAATAGTGTGGTTTTTGAACATTTCTATCGGCAGAAAAGGAATCTCAGAAATCTGAGTGATTTGGTCTGGATTGATATTTAAGAAATCAACAAATTTTCTATAAACCTCCACATTTTCATACTGATAACGAAAAGTTTCCAGACATTTTTCCCTAAAATCCTGCTCCGTTTTTATATCAAAAATTCCTTTCATTTGTCCATTTATTTATATTCCAGCAAGTCAAATTTCTGCCCATCAAAAACACCATAAGTGAAATAAGAAATCCAGTCGCCAAGGTTGATGTAGAGCGAACCTGTTTTATCCAAATCCAAAACCATCGGCAGGTGACGATGCCCAAAAACGAAATAATCTATCTTTTCTGTTTTCAGTTTTTCTTTTGCGTAAAGAATCAAAAATTCCTTGTCTTCGCCCAAAAACTGCTTGTCTTCCTCGCCAGAAATCAGTTTGTTTTTCGTGGAAAGATATATCGCCAGCCTCATCGCGATATCAGGGTGAAGCCACTTGAAAAGCCAGCGAGAGACAGGATTGGTAAAAACTTTTTTCATTCTTTTGTATCCTTTGTCCCCTGGCCCTAAGCCATCTCCGTGAGCGAGGAGGAATTTTTTCCCATTAATCTCAAAATATTGTTTCTCAAAAAAAACAGGAATTCCCAACTCTTTTTGGAAATAATCTTTCATCCACAAATCATGGTTTCCCACGAAAAAATAAATGTCTATTCCGCTGTCTTTCAGTTCAGCGATTTTCCCTAAAACACGCACAAAACCCTTGGGAACTACATAGTCCCACTCGTGCCAAAAATCGAATAAATCTCCCATCAGGAACAGCACCTGACAGTCATGCTTTATCTCATCCAGCCACTGCACGAAACGCTCCTCACGAGGCTTGCTCTCGGCAGGTGTAGGCGCCCCGAAATGCTGGTCGGATGCGAAATAAATTTTCTTTCCTTCTTGGAGTTCTATTTTCATTTTGTTTAATTATTATCCTCTGCAAACCATTCTCCGTAGGAGTTTTCGGTTTCATGGAGTTTTAGATATACTAACT
>CAUQKV010000005.1:0-85615 GCA_963518845.1 uncultured Flavobacteriaceae bacterium
CGCCCTTGTCAGCATCAATCATATACAACACGAAGATTCCTAAAATCAAATAATAACCAAATCTTTCCCACATTTCTGTGAAGAAGAGATAGGGCAAACCTTTTGGATGTTTGTTTTTCATAATTATAGATTATTTAAAATAAAATCAGTCATTTTTTGGTATAGGTGCAGTCTTGTATTTCCACCATATATTCCATGGTTTTTGTCTGGATAGGTCATGAACTCAAATTCTTTGTTTTTCTGAATAAGAGCTTCCGTCATTTCTACAGCATTTTGATAGTGGACATTGTCATCGGCTGTTCCGTGGATTAGCAGGTATTTCCCTTTCATTAGACCAGCAAAATTGATAGGCGAGTTTTCATCGTATCCTTGTGGGTTTTCTTGTGGCGTTTGCAGATATCTTTCAGTATAGATAGTATCGTAATAACGCCAAGTGGTTACTGGTGCCACAGCGATTCCTACCTTGAAAACATCTGCTCCTTTGGTCATCGCCAGACTTGCCATATATCCTCCAAAACTCCATCCAAATATTCCAATTCGCCCAGCATCTACAAAACTCTGTGAGCCAATCCACTGTGCAGCAGCGATTTGGTCTTCTATCTCGTATTTTCCTAAATTCTTGTAAGTCGCTTTTTTATATTTCGTTCCACGATAGCCCGTTCCACGCCCATCTACACAAAGCACAATGTATCCTTTTTGAGCCAAGAGGTTAAACCAAATAGCGTTTCTGCCGTCCCAAGCGTTGCTTACCTGTTGTGAGCCAGGTCCAGAATATTGGTACATCAGCACAGGATATTTCTTGTTAGGCGAGAAGTCTTTCGGTTTTATCATCCAAGCGTTCATTTGGTCGCCGTTTTTGTTTGGAATTTGGAAAAATTCTTTGTTTACGAAACCATCTGATTGCAGTTTTTTCAGCGCTGAATTATTATTCTGTAATTCTCGCAGAGTTTTTCCGTTAAAATCCCTTAAAGTGTAAGTGTTCGGCTGTTCTGCGGAAGAATGTGTGTTGATAAAATATTGGAAAGACTTGCTGAAATCAGCATTATTAGTTCCATTTAATTCAGAAACAATCTGTTTTTTCCCTGTCTTGATGTTTATTTTGCTCACCACTCTGTTGGTGCTACCTTTTTCAGTGGTCTGCACTAAGATTTCAGAATTTTTAGGGCTAAAACCATAGTAGTCAGTGATTTCCCAGTTGCCTTTGGTGATTTGTTTTTTGAGTTTTCCATCAGGCGTGTACCAGTAAAAATGTCTAAAACCATCTCTTTCCGAAGCCCAAAGGAAAGAATTGTCCTCCAAAAATTCCAAAGAAAGATTGTCCGTTTCTATCCAAGCGGCATCCATTTCGGTTAGGATTTTCTTGGTGGAGTGATTTTTAGTATTTATCTTGATGATTTCCAGTTTGTTCTGATGCCTGTTGGAAGTCGCTATCGCAATTTCGTTTGGCTGCGCAGTCTGGAAAACCTGTGGAATATAATAAGTTTCAAAGTTAGCAAGATTGATTTGCGTGGATTTATTTAGTTTTAAATCATAGGCGTATACCGAAACTTTTGAGTTTTCTTCTCCTGCTTTCGGATATTTGAAACGAAAATCCTGCGGATACAGATTTCCATTGAAAACCTGCATGTTCATTTCTTTTACTTGGCTTTCATCAAATTTCACGAAAACCAGACTTTCGCTGTTTTTTGTCCATTGGTACATGTCTGCGTGTCCGAATTCCTCCTCATACACCCAGTCAGCCAGTCCATTGATGATTTTATTTTTCTCACCATCGAAAGTGATTTGGGTGATTTTTTCAGAGCTGAGGTCTTGGTAATAAAGATTATTCCCAGAGATAAAAGCCACGAACCTGCCATCAGGAGAGAATTTAGGTTCCTGAACCCAGTTTCCGTTGTTTAGGGCAGTTGTTTTTCCGTTTTTATTTAGATTTACTACATGGTATTTTCCTAAGAAAGAATGGCGGTAGATGGGCTGTTGTTCGTTCAGAACCAGTACTTTGCTTTCATCGTGAGAAAATGTATAGTCCTGTATCTTAGCCTCTAAGATGGTTTCTATTTTTTTTCCTGTTTTGTAGGAATATTTTATGATTCCATCTTTTTCCAAAACGGTGTAGTGTTCTCCATCGTTCATGGAGTTTATCCCATAGATAAACTCGGTTCTGTAATACCCTGAGTGTATTTTGTTTAAAGTGATTTCCTGCGCAGAGTTCAGCGTAAAGACACTAAAAACGACACAAGAGATTAGTTTTTGATATAAAATCTTCATTTTAGATAAATTTTAGAAAGTTGTCCAAAGATAATGATTCTTTAGAAGAAATTTAATAAAACTTAATAGAAGTTTAACTTTTACAAACTTAACCTTGACCAAAAAAACGAATCCAACAAATAGAAAATCGTAAAAATTTGAATATTATGAAAAAGTTAGTTTTAAGTTTAGTGTTAGTAGGAACATTTGGTTTTGCATCAGCGCAAGAAGCACCAAAGGAACATCACTGCCGCCACTCAGAACATAAAAAAATGGAAAGAGAAAAAGGCGACAAGGGAAAAAGATTAGAAGAACTCAATCTTTCTGAAAAACAAACAAAACAGCTGGAAGAACTTCGCAAAGAGCACAGAGCAGAAAAGGAGAAACTTCGTGAAAGGCATCAGCGAAAACTCAAAAAAATCCTGACGCCTGAGCAGTATGAAAAATGGCAGTCCAACCACCCAAGAAGAAAGGATGAAAGGAGAATGCCGCCTCCGCCACCTATGGAACAGCCAGAAATAAAAGGAAATTAAAAACGAAAAAGCAGAAATCTATGTTTCTGCTTTTTTATGTTTAGAATATTTTACTAATCCGCCTTTGTAGCAGTGAGTTTTCCGTGCTCTATTCCTTTTACAGAAATAAGGCTATTGGCAAGTTCTATCAGAACAGAAGATTTCCCTTTCACAGCGATAATCTCCATGCACAAATCATGCTCCAAATGGAAGTGTAGAGAAGACAAAATATTGTCATGATATCTATGCTGGATGTTGGTCAGTTTATTTACCAATTCCCTTCTATGGTGGTCAAACACCAAAGTGATAGAGCCCGCCACTATGGCATCATTGTCCCATTTTTCCGTGACTAAACTCTTGTTAATCAGATATCTGATAGCTTGAGAACGATTTTTAAACAAATTCTCTTCTGCATATTTATCTAATGCCTCTAAAAGGTCTTCCTCTAAAGAAACTCCAAAACGAACGATGCCCATATCTAAATAGTATTTAAAAAAACTATAACAAATATAGTGATTTTATATAATAGAAATGTTATTTTTATCAAAAAAATATTATTAATTCATTATTTTTGCCACAAATCATTTTGATAATGACCAAAAAACAAAGAGCCGATTTTGTGAGAAAAGAGCTGGACAAACTCTATCCCACAGTTCCCATCTTCCTGCACCATACGGATGCCTATACGCTGTTGGTAGCGGTGGCTCTTTCGGCGCAGACTACGGATAAAAAAGTGAACGAAATCACGCCTGAGCTTTTCCGAGTTGCAGGAACGCCCCAAGCCATGGCAAGGCTGGAAGTAGCAGAAATAAAGGATTTGATAAAAGAAATCGGCCTCTCAAACACCAAAGCCAAAAACCTGAAAGGTATGGCGGAAATGCTGCTTAGGGATTATGAAGGCGTGGTGCCGCAGACTTTTGAGGAATTAGAAAAACTCCCAGGTGTAGGGCATAAAACCGCCTCTGTGGTGATGAGCCAGTGGTTTGGTTTCCCAGCGTTTCCTGTGGATACGCATATTCATCGGCTGATGAAACTTTGGAAGCTGACAGAAGGAAAAAATGTAGTCCAAACCGAGGCCGATGCCAAAAAACTTTTCCCTCAGAAAGACTGGAATAAACTACATTTGCAGATTATTTCCTACGGAAGGGAATATTCTCCAGCGAGGAACTGGAGTTTAGAAAAAGATTTTATCACAAGACAAATGTTTGAAAAATAAATGACACCGAAAGTTTCCATAATTACTCCGTGCTACAACTCTTCTGAGTTTATAGAAGAGACCATAAAGTCCGTTCTTGCTCAGACTTTTCAGGATTGGGAGTGGCTGATTACTGATGATAAATCAAGCGATAATACCGCTGAAATCATCAAAAAATATAACGACCCAAGAATAAAACTGCAAGTCCTCGAACAAAATGGCGGCGCAGGAAACGCACGGAACAAAAGTCTTGAAAGAGCATCAGGAAGATATATTGCATTTCTTGACTCTGATGATCTTTGGTATCCAGAATATCTGGAAACTATGATAGGTTTTATGGAAGAAAAAAATGTGGAATTAGCCTATTGTAGCTATTCAAGATGTGATGAACATACAATGGAGCCAATTCTAAAGGATTTCAAAGCGGATACAATTGTTACTTTTTCTAATTTATTGAAAACCTGTAGACTAGCTCCTGTTTCTACCATATATGACACAAAGAGAGTGGGTAAATTTTTATTTCCTATAAAAAGCAAGCGTGAGGACCATGTGATGTGGCTAAATTTATTAAAAGTAATTCCTAAGGGATATCCTGTGGAAAAGACTTTGGCTAAATACAGGATGCGTGAAGGCAGTGTTTCCCGAAAGAAAAAAGACATCATAAAAGACCAATATTTGGTTTATAGAGAGTTTATGGGATTTTCGGTGGTAAAGTCCTTGTATTACACCTGTTTATGGGCAGTGAACGGCTTTATGAAATATTCTAAATGGTTCAAAGGATGAAACCTTTCCATTTCAAACAATTCAGCATTTTGCAGGACAAAAATGTGTTCCGAGTGGGAACAGATGGCGTTTTGCTTGGAGTTTTGGCGTCGTGTGAGGCGGCTTCCAAGGTGCTGGAAGTAGGCACGGGCACAGGACTAATTTCTCTGATGACAGCCCAGCGAAATCCCAGAGCCGAGATTTTAGCGCTTGATATCAATGAAAAAGCGGTGGCTCTGGCAGGGCAGAATTTTAGCAATTCGCCGTTTAGAGATAGGATGAGAGCCGAGCTTTTTGACTTTAAAAATTATATTTCTGAAGAAAAATTTGATTTAATTCTCTCCAATCCACCTTATTTTGAGCAGATGGATTCCTCTCAAAAAGATGTTTTGGCGAGGCAGCAGGTGGAGCTTAATTTTGAACAGTTGATACAGAATTCTTCGGCATTACTTTCAGAAAATGGATTGTTTTCAGTGATTATCCCAAAATCATCTGAGGCTTTTTTTATAGAAAAATGTGCAGATTTTTCACTGAAACTTAGGCGAAGAGTAGTTGTTCGCGGCACTCCACAAGCCGAAGCAAAACGCTGTGTGCTGGAGTTTTCTTTTTGTGAGGGAGAGCCTCAGGAGGAAGAACTAGTTTTAGAAGTTTCACCACGATGCTACTCGAATGAATATCTGCAGCTTACGAGAGATTTTCATGTTTTTGAGAAGAAGTAGGGAATATAAAACATTTAGGTTTTGTTTCTTTTTTCTCTAGCACTTAATAATGTTTTTATCATTAGATGAATTGCTCCCCAGCAAATCAGAAATACAATGGTTTGTAATATAAAAATAGAAGAAAAAGATAAATCTACCATTGCTAAACCAAAAAGAAGTATATTCACAGGTAAGGTAAAAATAGCCAAAGGCAGCCAGAGAGGGTGTTCGTGACTAAAGCCAAATGTTTGGAATTTAGGGAAACTTACGAGCACGACCATAGTTCCCAGTAGCACATATATTAGACTTATACCAAAAGATAGAAGTAATAATTTTCTGTTTTTCATTCACATAGAAATTCTGTTGAAGTTAATAATCCACTTTTGAAATAGAATTCAGCATAGCATTTATCTTGCTCTTGGGCATCGCATAAAGTATCAAAATAATAGACTAATACTTCTGTATCATTGATAAATTTTTTTTCATTGGGTTCTCCAAAAACATTTATAAATTTTTCTTTTGAAGAGTGGTTTAGGTTGTTTTTTGCTATTAGTCCAACGGCGAGTTTCTCTGTTCTTAGTTTTAGACAGCCGTTTTGGTCTTTTTTCCAGTCATTGATAATCGCTTCATTTTGTTTAGGTTTATCTTTAAATAAATTTTTTAAAAATATACCTGCGGCTAACAATCCTAATCCTATAATGACATATTTAATTATATTATTTTTCATGGGTTTTCATCTAAATCTGAGGTGTTCATTAGTTTGGAGTAGAAATTAGAACAACCATATTTTTTCCTAATGTATTCTGCTAAATATATCCCCGCTAAAATCCCACATCCTTCCGTAATCACGCACCATAATAAAGACTGAGATAATTTCCACACGAAAAAACTGATAATACTGGTCGCTATTATTGGGCATAAAGCAATTAACAGCCAATAAAAAATTTCTATGAATTTCATTTAGTAGAAATAATTTTGTTGGTTTCTTCTATGAAATCCAAAATCTGCTCTCCGCCCAGTTTTTTCTCTGCTGAGGTGACAAAAATATTGGGTAGTTCTTCCCAAGTTTCCAAAAGAATTTTTTTGTATTCTGCAACGCTTTTTTCTGCGGCAGCTTGGGTTTTCATCTTGTCTGATTTAGTGAAGATGATGGAAAAAGAAATTTGGTTTTCTCCACACCATTCTATGAATTCCAAATCTATTTTCTGCGGCAGGTGGCGGATATCCACCAAAACAAACAAATGAATGAGGTTTTCTCTGTTGAGAATATAGTTGGTAATCAGCTTTTCAAAATCTTTTCTCTGTGACTTAGAAACTCTTGCGTAGCCGTAGCCAGGCAGGTCAGTAAGATACCATTCTTCATTCACCAAAAAATGATTGATAAGCTGTGTTTTTCCTGGTGTCTGCGAGGTTTTCGCTAAGTCTTTTTGGTTCATCAGGGCATTGATCAGAGAGGATTTTCCTACATTACTCCGCCCGATGAAAGCGTATTCTGGGAGGTTCGGCTCTGGGCAGTCCTGCCATTTTTGGCTGCTTTTTACGAAGGAAACAGATTTTATTTTCATTTCTAAATTTTATATTTGAAAAATGGAAGCTAGTAACTAACTTCCATTTGTTAAACTTTATCTTTTAACCAGTTGTAAAGAATTCCATTAAATTCCTCTGGTTTTTCCATCATTGCGGCGTGTCCACATTGGTCTATCCAGAACAGCTCAGAATTAGGTATCAGTCTGTTCATTTCTATGGCCACATCTGGCGGAGTTACATTGTCTTGTTTTCCCCAGATGATGCAGGTAGGACATTTGATGTTAGGCAGTTCATTCTGCATATTGTGTTTGATGGCGCTTCTTGCCAGCATCACTGTTTTTATGCCTTTCATTCGGTCATTTACAATACCGAAAACTTCATCCACAAGCTCATCTGTGGCTACATCAGGGTTGTAGAAAACCTCTTGGGTTTTTCTTTTGATGTATTCTTTGTCGCTTTTTCTTGGGAAACTATCTCCAAAAGAACGCTCATAAAGTCCCGAACTTCCCGTAAGAACAAGAGAATGCACATATTCTGGACGAGCCAGAGTAAGGATAAGTCCTATGTGTCCTCCCATAGAGTTCCCTACCACAGTGACAGGTTTTCCTATCTCTTGTTTGATGAATTTCCCTACGAATTTAGAAATAGCTGTGAGATTGGTATTTAGCACTGGTAAATCATAGATAGGTAGCTGAGGGATATACACTTTGAAGCCTTTGTCGGCGAAGTATTCAGCCATATCTTCGAAATTGCTGAGTCCTCCCATAAGCCCATGCAGAAGAACCATAGGATGGCCTTCTCCTTTCTCTATGAAGTGATACTTTTTATCTTTTTTTGTCTTAAAAATCATACCAATACTCACAAAAGTAATCGCAAAGATATTAAATAAAAATGTAAAAAATAGTTTTTACGATAAAAAAATGAATATTTACTACCGAAATCATTTTATCATTAAGATATAACTTATCCACATGAAAGATAAAATTAGATTTGTTTTAAAAAAATATCTATAATTTTGTAAACTTATAGTATATCAAAGTAAGTTAGAAATGTATCATAAACCTGTTTTACTTGCAGAAAGTGTAGATGCCTTGGTAAATAATCCTGATGGTGTGTATGTAGATGTTACCTTCGGTGGAGGAGGGCATTCTCGTGAGATTTTGTCCAGACTTTCTGAAAAAGGCAGGTTGTTTAGTTTTGACCAAGATTCAGATGCGCTAAATAATGCGATAGAAGACTCTAGATTTACTTTGATCAACCAAAATTTTAGGTTTTTAGAAAATTCACTGCTCATGTATGGTGTCGCTCAGGTGGATGGTGTTTTGGGAGATTTGGGAGTTTCTTCTCATCAGTTTGATAAAGCGGAAAGAGGGTTTTCCATCAGGAGTGATGCCCCTCTGGATATGCGGATGAACAAAATGCAGGATATAGACGCTTATAAGGTGGTGAATGAGTATGACGAGGAAGCTTTGGCGGATATTTTCTACTATTATGGAGAACTGAGGGAAGCAAGAAAACTAGCGAGGGAAATTGTCAATAAAAGGAAATCCGCAGATATAAAGACTACGGAAGATTTGAAAAAAGTATTCTCGTATGTTCCTGCACATAAGAGCAATAAGTTTTTTGCACAGGTTTTCCAAGCGATAAGAATAGAGGTTAATCAAGAGTTGGATGCGCTGAAAGAAATGCTGGTGCAGTCCTCTAATGTATTGAAAAAAGATGGGCGGCTGGTGATTATTTCATACCATTCTTTAGAAGATAGGTTGGTTAAGAAATTTTTGAAAAACGGAATGTTCGAAGGGGAGCCAGATCGAGATGTGTATGGAAATTATCAAAAAGTTTTTGAGCTTCCGTATAGAAAAGCGATAGTTCCTACGGATGAAGAAATAGAAGATAACTCACGAGCAAGGAGTGCAAAAATGCGTGTTGGGATAAAACTTTAAGTAAAAAAATGACAAAAAGAAAACATCATCCTCATCATCGTTCCTCAAAGAAATTCACTGTGATGGATCTTCTGAAAGGAAACTTTCTGAATAAGGAAGAGGTGAAGCAGCATTATAAATATATTTTATTTTGCTTCGCCCTTTTGATGATTATGATTTTTACCAATGATTTGGTGAATAAAAAAATAGGAGAAGTCAATGCTCTGAAAAGTCAGGTGGAAGAATATAAGTCTCAGAACGCCTATACCCAGAGCAAATTGATAAAAATAAAACTGGAGTCAGAACTCAGTAAGGAGGTTTTGAGGGATTCTTTGCAGGCATTGGAATCTCACCCTTTGAAGATATTAGTAAAAATGGATAGTTTGGACTATGGCAGAATCAAATGATAAAAAACGAGCGAAAACACTTCAGTGGGGCTACCTTTTTGTAATAGTAGCAGCGATTCTGTTTATAATTTTTGGGGTTAGAATTGTCTATTTGCAAAATAATTCGAATGTGGATGACATACAAAGAACCATTCAGGCGAATTATAGAGCAGACACCATCAAAGCAGCGAGAGGAAATCTATATGCTGCCGATGGCTCTATTCTAGCAACCACAGTTATAAAATATAATGTTTTTGTTGATTTTAAAATTATAAAAGATTCTGTTTTTGATAAGAAGGTGGGAATTTTGTCAGATTCTCTACATAAGATGTTTGGGAAAACCAAACAAGAGTTTAGAAGTTCTTTGAAACAACAAAAAAGAAGACAAAACCAATACTATACATTAGCTTTAAATCTTGATTTTGACCAAGTTAATAGGCTTAAAAGATTTCCTATATTCGGAAAATATAATGCGAAAACAAAGACTTATAAAAAAGAAAGATGCCTGATAATAGAACCAAAATATAAAAGGATTTTGGCGACTAACCAAATCGGAGCGGGAACTATCGGGATTGATGATGAGAGAGGAAAGTCGGGCTTTGAAGGGGCTTTTAGTCAGTATCTTTCTGGGAAAGATGGTAGAAGATGGGTGCAGAGAGTAAATTCTAAACAGTGGAAGCCTATTGATTTTTGGGAAATAAGAGAGCCGATCGATGGGCAGGATGTTTATACCACACTAGATTTGAGGATACAGGATATTGCTCATTCTGCTTTGGAAAAACAGCTCTATGCATTCAGCGCTCATCATGGAAGTGTTTTGGTCATGGAGACAGCAACTGGGAAAATCCGAGCGATGGTGAATCTCCGTAAAAATGAACAAGGTAGGTATGTAGATGCATATAATTATGCCCTAAGGGATGCTACAGAACCAGGTTCTACATTTAAGGTGGTTTCTCTTTTGGCGGCGATGGATGACGGATTTATAGACAAAAATACAACTGTAAATACAGGCGGTGGTATTTGGGAATATAACGGACAGCGGATAACTGACAGCCACATGGGAGGAACTTATGACATTAGTCAAATATTAGCATTGTCAAGTAATGTAGGTTCAGCTAAATTGATAGTAAAATCATATTCATCTAATCCACAGATATTTATCAATCATCTTAGAAGATGGAAAATGTTTGATAAACTGGATATAGAACTCCCAGGTGCAGCTAAACCTATGATTGTAACGCCAGAGAGCAAAAGATGGAATAAGGCGACACTTGCATCAATGTCTTATGGCTATGCTTCGGCATTCAGCCTGTTGCAGCTTGCTACTTTTTATAATGGAATAGCCAATGATGGCAAAATGGTGAAACCGCTTTTCATTGATAAAATCATGAAAGATGGTAAGGTGACACATACTGCTACTCCACAGGTCATGGTAGAAAAAATGGCATCTCCTAAGGCTATCCAGATGATGACAGAAGCCCTCACCAAAGCTGTAGAAAAAGGAACGGCCAAGAGTATCTTTACTCCTAATCTAAAGATGGCAGGGAAAACAGGGACTACTCGTTTTGAATATTGGAAAGGTGGCGGGAAATATCAAGCTTCATTCGCAGGGTTTTATCCAGCGGATGACCCTAAATATACTTGCATTGTGATGATTAACCAGCCACAAGGGAATTATTATGGTGGAGTGGTGGCAGCGCCTGTGTTTAAAGAAATTGCAGGGAAAACATTCCTAAAAACGCCACTGAATATAGGCGAAGAAATGCTGGATGATAAAAAAGTAAATTTAAATAAACTAATCACTCCTAATCCTAAAATAAACATAGTGGGCAGAAAAATGCCAAGTCTGAAAGGATTAGCAGGGAAAAATGTGATTCCTCAGTTGGAGAACTTGGGGTATCGTGTTAGTTATAAAGGCGTTGGGAGGATACTAGAACAGTTTCCAGAAGCAGGAACAGTGATGAAGAAAGACCAGAAAATTTATCTAAGAATGCAGAATTAAAATGAATAGAGAAAAATTTTATCCAGTAGTTTTAGGAAATGACAATCAGTCAGTATTGTTGGGCGTTCTGCATATTTCTATACTGACATTTGTTTTGAGAAGATTTATCAAAATTCTCAAAGAGGAAGGCGGTTCTTCGGATATGAGCAAGATATTATTAGGGATTTTGGCTGTGGTTATTTTGTTTTCTTTAGTTTTACAAATAGTGAAATTTTTCCGTAAAAAAGGAAAAGAAAATGATAAAGCAGGACTTTTAATTAATGAAGAAGGAATCGTTGATTTAGTTTCTGAAAAAGAAAATCTGGGGCTTATTGCTTGGAAGGATATAGAGCAGATTAGGATTAAAAATAGTTTTTTAGGAGGGGTAAGGTTGCTTTTGATGCTTAAAAATCCTGATGAATATATCAATGGAGCAAAGGACTGGAATACTAAAAAGAAGATGAGGCTTCGGTACAGAAAATGGGGAACCCCTGCGGTTATCAATATTGATAACTTAGAGGTGAGATCAAATGATTTAGTGAAAGTTATAAAGAATGAAATCCTATTAAATAAAAAAGCTGAATGGGTAGTTTAGATTGAACATAACCCGCAGAATATAAAAGAAATAAAAGAGAATGATTTTAAGTCAAATATTGAGTAGAGTATCTATTTTGGAAAACCTCGGAAGTTTGGAAAAAGAGGTTTCTGAGATAGTTTTTGACAGCAGAAAAGTTGTGAAAAATGCTCTTTATACAGCACTGAAAGGCAGCGTTTCAGACGGGCATCTGTATATAGATTCTGCGATAGAAAACGGAGCGAGTGTGATTGTTTGTGAAGATTTTCCAGAGAAAATAAATGAAGCAGTTACCTACATCAAAGTAAAAAACGCCTCCAAAACTTTGGGAAAAATAGCGAGTAATTTCTATGGAAATCCATCGGAAAAGCTTAATCTCATAGGGATTACAGGAACGAATGGTAAAACCTCTACGGCGACTCTGCTGTTTGATGTTTTCCAGAATTTAGGGTTTTCTTCGGCGCTGATTTCTACGGTGGAATATAGAATCGGTGAAGAGATTATCCCATCTACCCACACCACGCCAGATGTAGTAAGGCTCAATCAGATGCTGGCAAAAGCAGTAGAAAAAGGCTGTGAATATGCTTTCATGGAAGTTAGTTCCCATGGAATTCATCAGGACAGAATAGAAGGGCTGAATTTTAAAATCGCTGGTTTTACGAATATCACGCATGACCATTTGGATTATCACAAAACCTTTTTGGAATATCTGAATGTGAAGAAAAAATTTTTTGATGAGCTGCCCGAAACTGCCGTTGCCATCACCAATATCGATGATAAAAACGGAAATGTAATGCTTCAAAGCACCAAGGCGAAAAAGAAAACCTACGCCTTGAAAACCATGGCGGATTATCAGGCAAAAATATTGGAAGTTGATTTTGATGGGATACTGCTGAATTTCAATGGGAAGGAGTTTTGGACAACTTTGACAGGGAAATTTAATGTTTATAATCTGTTGCTGGTTTTCGCCATCGCTTCGGAATTAGGATTCGAAGGAAATGAAATTTTACAAGCAATTTCTAAGCTGAAAAGAGTGAATGGAAGATTTGAAACCATGAAATCTGACAGTGGTATTTTCTTCATTGTAGATTATGCCCATACGCCCGATGCTTTAGAAAATGTCTTGGACAGCATCAATGAAATTCGGACAAAAAACGAAAGGCTGATTACCGTTTTCGGCTGTGGAGGAGATAGAGATAAGGAAAAACGCCCTAAAATGGGCAATGTAGCTTCCGCGAAATCCACTCTGGCGATTATCACTTCTGATAATCCGAGAACAGAGGAGCCTTTGGAGATAATTAAAGAAATAGAAGCAGGCGTAGAACCGCAGAATTTCAGCAAATATACTTCTATTCCAGACCGAAAAGAGGCAATAAAAATGGCGATAAAATTTGCTGAGCCAAAAGACATCATCCTCGTTGCAGGAAAAGGACACGAAACTTACCAAGAAATCAATGGTGTGAGGCATCATTTTGATGATAAAGAAGTGATAAAAGAATTATTAACCCTTATGGGAAAGTAACCAATAAAAACAGACGAATAAAATGCTATACTACTTATATGAATATTTAACGAGTCAAGGAATCCATATCCCAGGGTTGAATTTGTTGCGATATATTTCATTTCGTGCAGGGATGTCTGTGCTTTTGTCCTTGTGGATAGCCCTTGTTTATGGGAAGAAAATCATTAACTTCCTCCGAAGAAGGCAGATGGGAGAACTCGTGAGAGACCTCGGATTAGAAGGACAGAAACAAAAAGAAGGAACGCCTACGATGGGCGGTCTGATTATCATTATTTCTACACTGATTCCAGTTTTGCTGTTCACGAAACTGAATAATGTTTATATCGTTCTCCTTGTGGTTTCGGTGCTTTGGATGGGTGCGATTGGTTTCATTGATGATTATCTCAAGAAAATCAAAAAGAACAAAGATGGTCTGAGTGGTAAATTCAAAGTGATAGGTCAGGTAGGCTTAGGTCTTATCGTAGGAGTAACGATGTATTTCCATGAAGGAGTGGTTATCAAACGAGAAGTTCCAGACCTGCCACAAGCAACACAACACAGCGCGGTAGAAAAATTCTCTTCTGAAGAAAAAGCGATAATTTCTACAGTTCCTTTCGTTAAAAATAATGAGTTTGATTACAGCAAAGTTCTTTTCTGGATGGATGAGCAGGATGCTCAGAAATGGTCTTGGATAGTATTCATTCCTGTGGTTATTTTCATTGTGACAGCGGTTTCCAACGGAGCAAATATCACGGATGGAATAGATGGTCTTGCTGCGGGAACAAGTGCGGTGATACTGCTTACTTTGGCGTTTTTTGCATATGTTTCGGGGAATATTATTTTTGCGGATTATCTCAATATAATGTTTATCCCAGACACGGGCGAAACTACCATTTTCACGATTGCGCTTGTAGGAGCGGTTATCGGATTTTTCTGGTATAATACCTATCCAGCGCAAGTATTTATGGGAGATACGGGAAGCCTGATGCTGGGTGGAGTAATCGCTGTTTTGGCGATTATCCTTAGAAAAGAATTATTAATTCCTGTTCTTTGTGGAATCTTTTTGGTGGAAAATCTTTCGGTGGTTTTGCAGGTGCTGGTTTTCAAATACAGAAAGAAAAAACACGGGCTGGAATACGCACAGAATAACCGACTATTTAAAATGTCGCCTCTTCACCACCATTATCAGAAATGTGGTTACCACGAAAGTAAAATCGTGAATAGAATGATTATCATAGGTGTGATTTTGGCGGTAATTTGTTTAATAACCTTGAAAATAAGATAAAATTTAATTAAAATGGGATTCTTTTCAAAATTGTTTGGAGGCAAAAATGAGGATGAAATAGATTTCAATATTTATTTGGAGTTTGCTAAATTGATTAGCCTTGATGACAAAAAAGTTTTATCAGAGGTTAAAGAACTGATTACTAATACGGATGTATTTATTTCAAAGAATAAAGAATTCTACGAAAATAGAGGAATAGACCTAGATAAATGGAAAAAATCAAGGCTCATTTGGATGGGCTTTGCGGATATTTTGATTAGTAATGGTTATGCGGAGGAGTTTGACTGGAAATGTGAATTGGAGAGCTTTGAGTTTTTGCTGACAGAGTTAAAATCATTTAAGGCTTACGCTCTAGAACTTCCTCCATTGGCTGAAGACAAACACGATGTCTATGGGTGGATAAGCGCTATCAATACCGCTTGGCATGGGCGTGGCGTTTATCTCATGCAGATGTATATAGATAGTGACAGTTATGTGATTTTCCCTATTGAAGCCAGCAAAACAGAGTTTCTGGAAACAGAGAGCAAAAAGATAAATGAAATGTTCATGATTTGTTAAAAATATTTTAAGAATGTTACCATATTTACCTCCTAATAAAGAGATAGAAACGCCGGCTGTATTAAAACAACTGGCAAAATCTCATAGACATTTAGCAGAACTTAAGGGAATAGCGAAAACTATTCCAAATGAACATATTTTAATCAATACACTTACTTTACAAGAAGCAAAAGCAAGTAGTGAAATAGAAAATATTGTAACAACACATGATGAACTTTATAAAGAAAATATCTTTATAGAAACTAAAAATCCTGCCTCAAAGGAAGTGATGAACTATAACCAAAGTTTAAAAAAGGGCTTTGAAATTGTTAGGAATGAAAAGTTGTTACTAAATAAACATATTATTATCATTCAGCAAATTTTGGAACAGAATAATGCAGGTTTTCGTAAACAAACAGGAACAAAATTGATTAATTCTTTTAGAGAAACGGTTTACACTCCTCCACAAGATTCTGAAGAGGTACTAAATCTGATGTCAAATCTTGAGAAATTTATCAATGATGATAATTTTGTAGACTATGACCCTCTTGTGAAAATGGCAATAATTCATTATCAGTTTGAAAGTATTCACCCATTTTATGATGGTAATGGAAGAACAGGACGAATTATTAATATTCTATATTTGGTATTAAAAGGACTTTTGGATATCCCTATACTTTATTTGAGTAGGTATATTATTGAAAACAAAGGGAAATATTATCAAGTTTTACAAAATGTGAGAGATAAAGAAGATTGGGAAAGTATGATTTTGTATCTACTTAAGGGAGTAGAGGATACATTAGTACAAACCATTGATTTAGTGAAAAGAATAAAAAATTTAATGCAGGAGTATAAAATAAAACTCAGAGAGGAACTTCCTAAAATATATAGTCAAGATTTGCTTAATAATCTATTTAAAAATCCATATACTAAAATAGAGTTTTTAAAAGAAGATTTACAGATAGCAAGAAGAACATCACAGAATTATTTAGACATGGTATCAGAAATTGGATTATTACAAAAGATAAAAATAGGAAAAAGTAATTATTATATGAATAATGAGTTAATAAAAGTGTTGATGGGAGAACGGTAATTAAGAATAAAAATAACATGGAAAAAAAATGCGTTTTTTTTCCACATGAAGTTAAAAATAATTTTTCATTGTTAATATAGAAAAAAATGAAAATAATAATATTAGGTGGCGGCGAAAGTGGCGTAGGAGCAGCTGTTTTAGCGAAGAAGAAAGGACTGGAAGTTTTCCTTTCGGATCGTGGCGTTATTAAGGAGCATTATAAACAACAGTTGCAGGAGGAAGGGATAGATTTTGAAGAAGGAGTGCATAGTGAGGAACGGATTTTAGCCGCAGACTGGGTTATAAAATCACCTGGGATACCAAAGAAAGCTCCTTTAATTCAGAAGATTAAAGAAAAAGGAATCCGCCTATCATCAGAGATAGAATTTGCGGCAGAATTTACCGATGCCAAAATTGTAGCCGTAACGGGAAGCAATGGTAAAACTACCACCACATCATTGATTTATCACATTCTGAAAAACAGCGGATTAAATGTCGGGCTGGGCGGAAACATCGGTAAAAGTTTTGCGATGCAGGTGGCTACAGAAAATTTTGAATATTATGTGTTGGAAATCAGTAGTTTCCAGCTGGATGATATTCAGCATTTTAGACCATATATTAGTTTGCTTTTAAACTTGTCGCCAGATCATTTGGATCAATATAATTATAATTACGAAGAATATGCATTAGCAAAATTCCGAATTGCTGAAAATCAGGAGAATGATAACTATTTCATTTACAATAAAGATGATGAAATGAGCATGAAGCTCCTTCAAGAACTGAATTTGAGAGTGAAAAAAATTCCATTTTCGATGAAGGAAAAACTTGATGAGGGAGGTTATTCTATGGATGAAAATTTGGTTATTAAACTTCGCGAAGAATTTTCTATGAAAGTAGAAGATTTGGCTCTCGTAGGGAAGCACAATGTGGCGAACAGCCTTGCTGCGAGTATTGCAGGTAAGTTGTTGAATATCAGTAATGAAAGCATTAGAAATTCATTGATGACTTTTCAGGCTGTGGAGCATAGATTAGAAGAAGTGGCAGAGAGAGACGGAGTGAAATATATCAATGATAGTAAGGCTACCAATGTAAATGCCACATACTACGCATTGGAAAGCATGAAGCGACCAGTGATTTGGATAGTGGGAGGAGTGGATAAAGGAAATGACTATTCCGAAATAGCAGATTTGGTGAAGAAAAAAGTAAAGGCTGTTATCTGCATGGGATTAGATAATTCTAAGATTATCAGCTTTTTTCAAGGGATGAAAGAAAATATCTATGATACATCGAGCATGGAAGAGGCTGTCCGTACAGCCAAGAAATTATCTCAAAATGGAGATACCGTGCTGCTTTCTCCGTGTTGTGCAAGTTTTGACTTGTTTGATAACTACGAGGATAGGGGAAGAAAATTTAAAACAGAAGTTTTTAAGTAAAAAAGAAACTTATAAATGACTCAAAATAAAACACAAAAAAGAAATTTTTTTAAAGGAGATAAGGTATTGTGGTATATTATCATCGCAATATCTATTTTCTCTTTTTTCCCTGTTTATTCTGCAAGTACGAATTTACAATATATCGTAGGGGAAGGAACAACAATTCGCCATTTAGGAAAACACGCAGGGTTTATTCTGTTTGGACTTGGTATAATGGCTGGTGTTACCCATTTTATAAAATATGAATGGATTGGAAAATTGAGCGGATTGGTCCTAATTATAATGGTACCTGTTTTATTATTAGCGAGTTATTTTGGGAGTAATATTGGCGGAGCTAGTGCAGGTCGGTGGGTTTCACTTGGGCCAGTAAGATTTCAGCCATCTACATTTGCTTATTTGGTATTGATAGTATATCTCTGCCGTCATTTGGCAAAAAATATGCCTGCAAATAAGAATAAGATTTCTTATTGGAATCATGCTTTGATTATTGTGCCTATTTTGGTGATATTTGGTTTGATTGCGAAGGATAATGGTTCTACAGCACTTATGATTTTGATAATGTCCATAGTAGTATTGTTTGTGGGGCAGTATCCATTGAAATATATTATAAGAATAGGGGCAGTTGCTATCGTTGGGATTACGATGTTTTTATTTGTAGCATTGAATACGAATATTTTCAAAAATACCCGTGTTCATACTTGGATTAGTAGGGTGGAAACCTTTGTCAGTTCAGATAAACTCAATGAGTCCGAAAATGAAGCATTAAAAGCAAAAAATTACCAAATCAATCAAGCTAAAGCAGCCATAGTACATGGAGGACTTTTAGGAGTGGGGCCAGGGAAAAGCGCATTGAAGCAGTCGCTTCCTCAGTCTGCATCGGATTTTATTTTTGCTATCATTGTTGAAGAATATGGGCTTTTGGGGGCAGCTATGCTGATGGGCGCCTACTTTATTATACTGATGCGTATAGTCATCATTGCTACTAAAATACCGACATTTTATGGGTCCTTATTGGTTCTATCAATAGGGATGATGATATTTTTACAGCTGGCAGTGAACATTGCCGTTGCGGTGAACATTATCCCAGTTACAGGACAGCCGCTACCTTTGATAAGTTATGGGGGAACCTCTATGCTGGTGACCTATATACAACTCGGAATAGTTCTAAATATCAGTTCAAGGATACAGGTTTTAGGAGAGGAAGGTCTGGGAGAAAAGCAAATCGCCAAAGAAATGAATGATATTGCATAGATTATTATCATTTTTGAAAAATAAAAAGAAATGGAGCATCAAGATAAACCAAATGAACAACGAAAAATAAGGGTTTTAATGAGTGGCGGCGGCACAGGAGGACATATTTTCCCTGCTGTGGCGATAGCCAACGAGATTAAAAGCAGATTTCCTAATGCTGAGTTTTTGTTCGTGGGAGCGAATGGAAAAATGGAAATGGAGAAAGTTCCTCAGGCTGGCTTCAAGATAGAAGGGCTGAATATCGCTGGGTTTGACAGAGGAAATTTGCTTAAAAACATTGGTCTTCCTTTCAAAATTATTTCCAGTTTATGGAAAGCGAGAAAGATTATTAAAAACTTTAAACCAGATTTTGCTGTCGGGACAGGTGGTTTTGCTTCTGGCCCTGCTCTGTATGTGGCATCATCCCTAGGTGTTCCGATTTTTGTGCAGGAACAAAATTCCATTTTAGGAAAAACCAATCAGTTTCTCGGAAGAAGAGCCAAAGCCGTTTTTATGGGCTATCCTAATATTAGCAGTTTTCTTCCTGCGGTATTTACAGGAAATCCTATCCGAGAAAACATCGTTACAGATATTATAAATACCAAAGAAGCGAAGGAAAAAATGGGCTTAGACCCGAATAAACTTACCATTCTTTCTGTGGGCGGTTCATTAGGCTCAAAAACCTTGAATAATGCTTGGAGAGAGCTTTTACCTAAATTAAAGGAAAAAAATATCCAGTTGGTGTGGCAGACAGGAAAACTTGAATATCAGAATATTATATCGCAATGTGGAAGTGATGAACAAGGTATTCAAATCAAGGAGTTTATCTCAGATATGGCATTGGCATATTCGGCGGCGGATGTGATTGTATCAAGAGCGGGAGCTATCGCGATTTCCGAGCTGGCAGTAGTAGGGAAGCCCATTCTTTTGGTGCCGTTCCCTTATGCAGCGGAAGACCATCAGACCAAAAATGCAATGGCTTTGGTGGAAAAAAATGCAGCCAAAATGGTTAAAGATTCCGAAATGGAGGAGAAATTCTGGAATACACTGATGGAAATCTGCGAAGACGAGAATTTGAGAAAAGAAATGTCCAGCAATCTAAAATTCTTTGCAAAACCAAATGCAGCAAAGGAAATTGTGGATGAAATTTTTAAGATATTAAAAACTAAATAACCAATGTGTAGATATGCGATGGTTTCTTACAAACCGCATTATGCATGTTTTAATTGTAGGAAAACCTTTAAAAGAAGGCTTTTTTATGACATCAGAGAAGGCAGGCAGAGTGATATCGCCAAATGTCCTCAGTGTGGCAAACCTATGGCAAACATGGGACTAGATTTTGCTTCGCCATCTAAAAATGATAAAAAAGCGTGGGAACATATTCAAAAACTCTATCAAGTAGGGATTACCTTTCATTCCTGTGGCTGTTCAGGACCTGGCTACATCCCGCGGGATAGAGATGCGCTTCTTGCTTATTTTAAAGGAATTAGGGAAGGTTATGAAGAGCAGCTCAAGTTTTTTAGAAGTAGAACAGAACCAGCGAGTAAAGCTGAAATACAAAGGGATAATGACAAAAATTTTTATTACATCTGTCGAATTCCTTCAAAACTAAAATCAAAAAATGGTTTTGTGAAAAATGAAGATGCCATTGATTTTTGGATTGGTAAAATAAAAGAAGTGGAAGAAAAAATAGCGAAAATTTGAATTAGAATATCAGTGATGAAACAATATAAAAACTTTTATTTCATAGGAATTGGCGGAATAGGAATGTCCGCTCTTGCGAGATATTTTAAAAGTCTGGGAAAGAATGTTTTAGGATATGATAAAACCGAGACAAAACTGACTAAAAAACTGCAGGAAGAGGGAATTGCTATCCAGTTTAAAGATGAAATCACGAAGGAAATTAGCGTTTTAGACAAGGATGAAACGCTTGTGATTTTTACGCCAGCGATTAAGGAACTGCAGATTTTGGATTATTTCAATCAGCACAGATTTTCAGTTTTGAAACGAGCAAAAGTATTGGGAATGGTGACCGAAAACACCGAATGCATCGCTGTGGCGGGAACTCACGGGAAAACAACCACTTCCTGTCTTGTGGCTCATCTCTGCAAGGAGGCAGGGCTTCCGTTTTCGGCTTTTTTAGGCGGAATTTCGGAGAATTTTGGGTCTAATTTTATGTTTAATGGCAATCAATATTCCGTTTTGGAAGCCGATGAATACGACCGAAGTTTCCTCAATCTGTCACCAGACTGGGCGATAATAACTTCTACGGATGCCGACCATCTCGATATATATGGCGACAAAGAAACTATAGAGCAGGGCTTTGAGGATTTTGCGAATTTGGTTCCTGATGACCGCCAGCTTTTTGTAAGAAAAGGAATAAAAATCACCAGAAATGCGCAGACTTATGCAGTGAATGAGAAGGCGGATTATTACTCCGATAACCTCCAAATGAAAGGCGAAAAAATCAGTTTTGATTTCCATACAAAAGATGGAGAAACTCACCAGTTTGAGTGGGAAATTCCAGGGATTCACAATGTAGAAAATGCCACAGGAGCATTGGCTCTGCTTCATCATCTTGGAGTGGATTTTGAGGTTTTGAAGAAAGCAATAGCTGGTTTCAAAGGGATAAAACGCCGCTACACTAGACATAAATTTCCTAATGGGAAAATCTATGTGGATGACTACGCCCACCACCCTACGGAGCTGAACGCGGTGATAAACTCCATCCGAGAATTTAATCCTGATAAAAAACTTTTAGTGGTTTTTCAGCCGCATCTTTTCAGCAGAACGAAGGATTTCGCTGATGGTTTCGCTGAAAGTTTGTCCAAAGCAGATGAGCTGTTGCTGCTGGATATTTATCCAGCGAGAGAATTACAAGAAAATTTTTCCGAAATTACTTCCGAGTGGTTGTTAGAAAAAGTAAATTTGCAAAATAAAGAAGTTTCTACCCTTGCGGCTGCATTTGATAAAATCAAAAGTAAGGATTTTGATGTTCTGCTCACAGTAGGTGCAGGAAATATAGACACCCTCTATGACGGTATAGTGGAGTGGATGGAGAATAGATAAGATGAAAAAGAAATATAGGTTTTTGAAAATCATTTTCGTAGCGGGAATTTGGATATTTCTGCTCAGATTTTCTTTACAAAGGTTTAATAATAGACCTGTGGAGGATATCGTAGTGAAAATGCTGCAAAAAGAACCTGTGTTTTTTATCAATGATAAAATTGTCAGAGAAATCATAAGAAAGGAAAATCCGACAAATAGGATAGGAGATTTGAATATTTTGTCCTTGGAAAGGGCGATAAGAGCAATGCCCATGGTGGATAGTGCGAATGTTTACTTGAAACTAAATGGACAATTAAATTTGGATATTAGCCAGAGAATTCCTATTTTTCGGCTTTCAAAAAAAGATAAATCTTTTTATGTAGATGAAAAAGGGATGGAATTCCCTGCATCTAAAAATTATTCCTATCAGTGTATGCTGGTTTCTGGGAAGGTAAATCCAGAGGAATATCCCATGCTGGTGGAGCTTGTGAAAATCATAAATAGAGATGATTTTAGCAAAAATTTCTTTGTTGGGATTAGTAAAAAAGGAAATGATTATTATCTGATGACCAATGACGGGAACTATGTTGTAGAACTGGGAAGACTGGAAAATTTAGGGTTTAAGATAAAAGGATTTAAGACTTTTGTAGAAAAATATTTGATTTATCAAGACCAAATGAAATATTCAAAGATTTCAGTGAAATATGATAATCAGATAGTGACTACTCTGCGAAAGGGAAATGAAGATAAAGAATCCAAAGAAAGAGTCTATAAACCTGATGAAAAAAGTAAGGAGGAAGTAAAGAAAGACTCTGACACTGAAAGCAAAAAAGAAGAAACAAAACCAAAATCTGAGAAATCAGAGGAAAACAAAGATAAAAAGAAATAGTAAAAACACGAATATTAGATGGAAGCAAATGAATATTCAGTAGGACTAGATATAGGGACGACAAAGATAGTAGCCATAGTAGGGCGTAGAAGCGCTCATGGGAAGATAGAGGTGATGGGAGTAGGAAAGAGCAAGAGTCTCGGTGTACGAAAAGGTATAGTGCATAACATCGCTCATACCATTAGTTCCATTAAAGCCGCTATCAGCGAGGCAGAAAAGTCAGCAAAAGTTCCTATCAAAAAAGTAACTGTAGGTATTGCAGGGAAACATATCCGTTCCTTACAGCATACAGATTATATAGGGAGACAAGACCCAGAGTCCTATATCACTGAAGTGGATATATCAAAACTAAAAGAGCAGGTTAAGAAAATAGCTGTGCATCCAGGTGAAGAGATTATCCATGTCCTTCCACAGGAATATAAAGTAGATTCAGAAGAAGAAATTATAGAACCAATAGGTATGCATGGAACTCGTCTAGAAGCTAAGTTTCATGTGGTAGTGGGACAGATGGCATCTATCAAAAATGTGGTTCGATGTGTCAAAGAAGCAGGTTTAGAGCTGGAAGCTTTGACTTTGGAGCCTCTGGCATCTGCTGAGGCTGTTCTTACTCAAGAGGAGAAAGAAGCAGGAGTGGCTATTGTAGATATAGGAGGAGGAACTACAGATGTAGCTGTTTTTAAGGATAATATTATCCGTCATACTTGCGTTATACCTTACGGAGGAGGAATCATCACAGAAGATATCAAGGAAGGTTGTTCTATCATAGAAAAACACGCAGAGCAGTTAAAGATAAATTTTGGTTCAGCGGTTCCTGAATTAGAAAAAGAAAATGCTTATGTTACCATACCAGGGCTTCACGGAAGAGAGGAAAAGGAAATTTCTTTGAAATCCCTTGCAAGTATTATCAGTGCAAGAGTGGAGGAAATCCTAGAGATGGTAAATAATGAATTAAAATCCTATGGAGCTTATGAAATGAAGTCCTATGGCATCAATGAGCAGAAAAGAAAACTCATCGCAGGAATGGTGCTTACAGGAGGAGGTTCTAACCTGAGAAACCTTCGTCAGTTGGCAAATTATGTGACAGGATTTGACTGTAGAATAGGCTATGCTAATGAGTATATCATTAATGATAAAAACCAACTTTTGAGAAGTCCAGAGTATTCTACAGCTATCGGGTTACTAATGGAGAGTCTTAGAATCAATGAAAAACAAGAAAATATAGAGATACAACACAAAAAAGAGGAGGTTTCTAAACCAGTAGTAGAGGCTACGCCAGAACCTGTGGAGGCAAAACCAGAAAATGTATCACCAAAAGATACTCGAGAAGAAATTAAACAAGAAGCATGGAGTGTGCGTTTCTTGAAAAAGTTTAAGAATTTTTTTGAGGAAGAAGAAAATTAATTAAAAGAAAAAATAATAAAAACAAGGATATAAAAAGATAACATAAACATATGGGAGGTTTTAATCAAGATATAAAAATAGACTTCAATTCTCCTAAAGATAAATCGTCTATTATTAAAGTGATTGGTGTAGGTGGTGGAGGAAATAATGCACTACAGCACATGTACGAAAGAGGTATCCATGGAGTTGATTTTATCGTGCTAAACACAGACGCACAAGCGTTGGATGAACATTCTGTATCTAATAAAGTTCAGCTTGGAACACGAACAACAGAAGGGCTAGGTGCAGGAGCAGATCCAGAAGTAGGCGAAAAGGCCGCTATCGAAAGTATGGATGATATCAGAGAAGCACTTGGTCATAATACCAAAATGGTATTCATCACCGCAGGTATGGGTGGTGGAACAGGTACAGGTGCTGCACCAGTGGTTGCTCAGGTAGCTAAAGAATTGGGTATTCTCACTGTGGCGATTGTAACTTTGCCTTTTGATTTTGAAGGAAAAAGAAGGCTGGAACAGGCTCATTCTGGATTAGAAAAATTAAGAGAAAATGTAGATTCTTTGATTATTATTAATAATGATAGATTGGCAGAACAATATCCTGATTTAGACTACGAGGAAGCATTTTCTCAAGCAAATGAAGTGCTGACCAACGCAGCTAAAGGTATGGCAGAGGTTATTACCGCCCCGTTTAAAGTTAATATTGACTTCCGTGATGCTAAAACTGTCCTTGAAAATTCAGGAACGGCATTGATGTCCATAGGAATAGCATCAGGAGAGAATAGGGCAGAAGATGCAGTGAAGAGAGCGCTGGATTCTCCATTGTTAAATGATAATAAGATTACAGGAGCGAAAAAAGTAATGCTTCTTATTCTAAGTGGAGATGAGCATAAAGCGAAAATGAATGAAATTAAATTCATTAGTAGTTATATTCAGAATGAAGCAGGAGGAGGAAACAAGGCGGATGTTATTTTCGGAGTAGGAACAGAGGATGGATTAGGAGAGTCTATTAAGGTCTTGGTGGTAGCGACAGGATTTGCTCCTGGACATGAGAAGAATACAGTTATCCCAGCAGAGCGTATTATTCATGATTTGAATGGAGGTATTAAAAAACCAGATATACCAGTTGTAGAATCTCAACCCGTTAAAGAAACTCCTGCGAATGATGTTCGCAGACCAAGTAATAGACAAGAAATTAGAGAAGAACAGAAAAGACAGTTTTTTCGTTTAGATAATAATTCTAACTCTAATACCAATTCTAATTCTAATTTTCCTACCAATAGTTTTTTGGTAGAAAAAGCGGAAGAAAAGTTTGATTTTCACCAGACAACTGTACTAGAGGAGAAAGAAGATGATTTCGCGACAGGTTTTAAATTCAGAGAGGAAGAAGAACCTTCTTTTTTCGAAGCGGAAGAAGAGCCAGTGAAGGAATATGATCTGTTTTCTTATGCTGAGCTGGAGCCAGTTTCTTTTACATTTGATTTAGAGGAAGATAAACCAAAAGAAGAAGACTTTTCTTTTCAAATGAAAGAAGCGCCTGTCAATTTCAGAATGGAAATGAGAGAGGAAGTTTCTTATCAAAAAGAAGAACCTAAATTTCCTGCAACTAATCAAACTCACCCAGAAACTCCAAAAAATGATTTTCCTAATATAGAGCAGAAAGAGGAATTTACTATCATTGAAAAAAGAAGAACGGAAGAGGAAGATAGCAGAATACAGGAAAGAAGAAATAAATTAAAAGAGTTTAATTCTTCTAAATTTCAAGGAAATGATGAGAAAAAAATAGACATCTATGAAATGATTCCTGCTTTTAGAAGAAGAAATATAGATGTTGATTTTGAAAATCCGTTAGATAGGGAACAAAAAATATCTAGTTTTATTTCCGAAAACAACAAAGGAAAAATGGAAGTAAGACAAAACAGATTCTTGAATAAAGATGTAGATTAAAAATAAAAAACTCCACATTTAGTGGAGTTTTTTTTATCGCATAAAAACGAATTTATCGTAATATTTACTCATATAGGTCAGACCTATATTGATATTAACTCCTATAGAAAAGCCTTTTAGATTTTTTTCAGAATCAAAAGGGATAGAATATCCGCCATAGACATTCATGAATTTCAAAAGAGAAAAACCTACGATAGGACTGAAATGTTTAGTAGAAACCACCAAACCAGCATATCCGCCGCCGTCGTAGTATCCTACTTTTAGTTCTGGGATAAAATGATCTTTGCTGTCTACTCCTCTGAAATAGCGCCCAAAAGCTCCTATTGTAATGGATTTGTCCTGTCTTCCTGCATTGTAGTCTATACCTACAGCGAGGGAATTTCTGCCAATGTAGTTGTAATCCAGACCGATAGCCGTTTTGGCAAGGATGTCTTCCTTAAAAGAAAACTTGTTTTGTGCAAACAGTCCCACAGAGAAAGATACGAGTAAAATACTAAAAATATTCCTCAATTGATTTTTTCTATTTTCCATAATTTTCTGCTTTTTCTTGATCAAATTCTCCTTCCCATTTTGCGATGAAAACAGAAGCTACACAGTTCCCAATCACATTCAGAGAGGTTCTTCCCATATCCATCAGTTCATCAATTCCTAAAATAGCTGAGATGATAATCAGCGGAAGTCCAAATTGCTCGGCTGTAGCGATAAGGACAATCAGAGAGGCTCTTGGTATGGCTGCCACTCCCTTACTTGTAATCATCAATGTAAGACACATCAACAGCTGCTGCCCGAAACTCATCTCTATCCCAGCGGCTTGAGCCACGAATATAGATGCTAATGATAGATAAAGTGCAGTTCCATCAAGGTTAAAGCTATATCCCGTAGGCACCACGAAGGAAACAATTCTACGAGGCACGCCAAAAGCTTCCATATTGCTCATTACTTTAGGCAAGGCAGCATCAGAGCTTGTCGTAGCAAAAGCGATAGAAACAGGCTCTTTGATGGCAGAAATGAAGTTTTTGATTGGGATTTTCAGATACATAGCCAAAGGCAGTAATACCAGCATAACAAATGCAAATATCGCGGCATAAAGAGTCAGCAGGAGTAAGAACAAATATTTTAAAATGTCTATTCCCATATGTCCTACCGTGTATGCCATCGCTGCACCTACTCCCACAGGAGCAAAATACATCACGATTTTAGTGTATTTAAACATTACTTCCGCTAGACTTTCCACAAAGTCTATCATCGGCTTTTTCTTCTTTTCATCCAGCATAGCCAGTCCGATACCAAAAACCACAGAGAAAACTACAATTTGCAGAACCTGATTTTCATAAATAGACTTTATAATATTTTCAGGGAAAATATCACGGAAGAAAGCGGTCACCTTGTATATCCATTGGTCAGCTTCAGGAATTTGTTTTAGAGCTTTTAAATCATTTTCCTTAACTCCAGAACCTGTAGGCAGGTCGTGCTGAGGAAACTGGCTCAAATCTATCCCTACACCAGCATTGGATATATTGATGGATACCAAACCTATTAGGATAGCAAGTGTGGTCGCTACATTGAAGTAAAGCAAAGATTTCCACGCCATTCTTCCTACTTGTTTTAGGTCAGAGTGTCCAGCAATTCCGTAAACCAAAGTCGCGAACAAAATAGGGCCTACAATGGTTTTTACTAATTTGATAAACCCGCTGCTCAGAGGCTGTAGAGCCATCGCTACACCAGGAAACTCCACACCTATCACCACGCCCACAATCATGCTGGTAAGTATCCAAGTCGTAAGGTCTTTTTTCAAAATGGCATAAAATAAAAAAGCGCCACTGATGACAAAATGTGTCCCAGAGAGCACCACCTTAGAAAGAGGCGAAAAAAAGTTAATTCCATAGACAACAGCTCCAAGAGTCATTATCAATAATGGAAATAATCTAAATATAAATGAATTCATTACTACTTTTTGTTTGTTGCAAATATAATGAATAAACTAAAAAGAGGAAACATAAGAGTCTTTTAAGCAAATTATTAAATCATCAGGAAGGTTTATCAGAATCGCTTAGAAGTTTAAAACTCATTCTGTGATAAGGCGTTACGCCGTGTTTCTTGATAGCCTCTCTATGGGCTTTGGTGGGATAGCCTACATTCTTGTCCCAAGCGTATTCAGGGAATTCTTCGTGGAGTTTCAGCATGAGCTGATCTCGGTAGTTTTTAGCTAAAATAGAAGCAGCTGCGATAGAAAGCACCTTGCTGTCGCCTTTTACAATGCACTCATGTGGAATAAAATTATACGGATGAAACCTATTCCCGTCCACTAAAATCAGCTCTGGTCGGGTTTTTAGCTGGTCTAATGCCAAGTGCATCGTATGGATGCTGGCATTCAGTATGTTATGCTGGTCAATGAAAGACGGTGGAACTTCTGCAATCGCAAAATCCACAGCATTTTCCCTGATGTATAGGTCTAATTCTAACCGAACCTTTGTGGTGAGTTTTTTAGAGTCATTGATGAGGTCGTGGTTAAATTTTTCATCAATAATCACAGCGGCAGCGACCACAGGACCTGCCAGACAGCCTCTTCCTACCTCATCACAACCAGCCTCAATACAAATTTCAGACCAAAAACGCTTTAAATTCATAAATATTCAATAAAAATTAAGTTTTAAATAAAATTTAGCACAAATTTAATATTTTTTTTACAAATCTATTGTTTTTATTAAAAAAATGTTATAAAATTGTCAAAGAAAAACCAAAATAACTTTTAATTATGAAGAAACTAACATCAAATGTCTTGGCAGTTGTTCTTTCTTCTTCCTTTGTGATCGGAAACGCACAGGAAAAACCAAAAGACTCTGTGAAAGTCAAGGAAATCGGCGAGGTGGTAATCACCGCTTTAGGAATTAAGAGAGACAATAAATCTCTTGGGTATTCAACTACGAAAGTAGGCGGAGATGACTTGTCAAAAGTTGGGAATCAGAATTTAGTCAATTCGCTTTCGGGGAAAGCAGCAGGACTTCAGGTAATCTCTTCTGGCGGGGCGCCAGGTTCTGGGAGTAGATTGGTAATAAGGGGAGGTGCGAAATCTCTTACTAATTCTAACGAGCCTCTGTATGTAATTGATGGAGTGCCTATCACTAATGCGAATGATGGGAACTCAAACACCGTTACAGGAATTTCTTCTCCAAACAGAGCAGCGGATATCAATCCTGATGATATTGAGAGTATCAATATCCTGAAAGGTGCCGCTGGAGCTGTTCTTTATGGAAATAGAGGTTCTAATGGAGTTATACTCATTACAACGAAATCAGGGAAAGCAAGAGCAGGGAAGCCACAAATAACTCTTTCTACGCAGGTTGCAGTAGATAATGCTTTGGTTCTTCCAGATTATCAGACAGTCTATGCACAGGGAGAACAAGGTGTATATAGGGAAGCAACTTCTTTATCTTGGGGACCAAAAATACAAGGGCAGACTGTATATAGTGCTGCGGCAGGAAAAAATGTTACACTCTCTGTTTATGACCCGAGAAAGCAGTTTTTACAGACAGGAGTAACGAGAAATAACAATGTGTCCTTGTCACATTCATTTAATAAATCTAATGTTTTCTTGTCAGCAGGACATTCCTTGCAGACTTCCATAGTCCCTAACCAAGAGTATGAGAAAACTAATTTTAGATTTAATGGAAACACGCAGATTACAGAGAAATTCAATGCGGGGGTAAATGTTTCTTACAATACTACGAAAGGAAATGTGCCATTTGCAGGGCAGGATGGAAATAACCCTATTTTTGCTTTGTTTCACACTCCTGTAAGCTGGGATTTGAAGGGGTACGGCTATGTTAATCCTACTACTGGCGAACAAATCAATTTCCGAGGGGGAAGTTTTGACAATCCATATTGGTCTGTTTATAAAAACTTTGCTAAAACTTCCAGTGACCGTTTCATTACGAGTTTGAACTTAGGATATGATTTAACAAAATGGTTGAAACTGACATATAGATTAGGAAATGATTATTTTGTAGATAATAGAGTGATATTTAGGGATATACATTCTGGTTCAAAACCAAAAGGATATCTATCTTATGATGATGTGAAGAGAAATGAGCTTACCTCAACATTGATGGCAAATATCAATACCAATATTACGGATAATTTGGCATTGACAGTTGTGGTAGGACAGGACTATAACAAGAGAACTTACAGAAATAGTATCATTACAGGGAATGCACTAGCTGCACCAGGTTTGGTAAATACTAATAACATCGCTTCTTTTGACCCAGGATATAACTATGAAACCAAAAGAACATTATTTGGGTTCTTTGGAGATGTTTCTTTAAGTTACAAAAATTATTTGTTCCTAAACCTAGTAGGAAGATACGAGATTGCCTCTACTTTACCAGAAAACAATAGAGCTTATTTCTACCCTGGGGTAAGTGGTTCCTTCGTCTTCTCGGATGCATTTGATATTAACAAGGATATATTAAGCTATGGTAAGCTGCGTGCTGGGGTTTCCAGAACGGCAAGAGATGCAGATCCTTATTTAGTTTTTCAAGCATATAGAAAAGCAGAGTATGGAGATGGATTCGTGCCAGGACTTAAATTCCCTTTTAATAATGATTTAGGGACTTATGTAGGATACAAAGTGGCGAACACATGGAATAATCCAGACTTAAAACCAGAATTTACAACGGAATACGAGGTAGGAACAGAGCTTCGTTTCTTGAAGAATAGAATTGGTTTGGAGTTCACTTATTTCGAAAACAAGAATACAGATGGAATCATTGGACTTAGGATTTCTCCTGCATCAGGAGCTGTTGTATCCATTGAAAATACAGGAAAAACATCCTCTAAAGGGATAGAGGCAGGACTGAAAGTCACACCTATCAAAATGAAGGATTTCAACTGGGAAGTTAATTTTAATTTTAGTAGAATCCGCTCATTGGTGGAAGAAACACATCCTAAGACAGATAGAATATATATGGGAGGTTTCTCTGGAAACCCTGCTATCTATGCTGTAAAAGGTGAAAGATATGGTTCTATCGTTGGTAGCGCCTACATGAGAGATGCGAATGGAAATATTTTGGTGGGAAATAATGGTAAACCAATGACTCAGAGTGGTCAAGTCCTAGGGCATGTAGAGCCAGACTGGACAGGAAGTGTAGGAACAACCTTTAAATATAAAGGAGTGTACCTCACAGCGCAATTGGACATTAGACAAGGAGGATATTTGTTTAATGGAACAGAGCAATTGTTAGATGTATATGGCGTATCTGCAAAGACACTAGAGAGGGAAAAAGGAACAATAGTTTTCCCTGGGGTAACATCTGCAGGAACACCTAATACAACTCCTATTCCAGTAGATAATGAGTACTATGATGCACTCCCGACAGAGGCCTATGTGTATAAAAATGACTGGGTAAAACTTCGTGAAATCAGCTTGGGATATAGTTTCCGTCCAGCAGGATTTGATTTCATAAGAAGTATAGATGTAGGTGTATTTGGTAGAAATCTGTTCTTATGGACAAAGGTGCCTCACATCGATCCAGAATCCAGTTCTTTCGGGACAGGAAATGCACAGGGGGTTTCTCGTTTTGCATTCCCATCAACAAGAAGTTTTGGTGTTAATTTAAAAGTTCAATTCTAAAAACTAAGAAAAATGAAAAAAATCAGAAATAATATATCTAAATATGCTGTTCTTTTAGCTTTGACAGCAGCTCCTTTGGTCGTTACTTCTTGTAGACAGGAGTTGGATATTAATGTAGATCCTAATAACCCTTCACAAGCATCTTTGTCAGGACTTCTTAGTGCCTCGCAGGTTGGTTTTGCCTTTGCTCTTGGTGGTGAGGGAACTAGAATGCCAGCAAGTATCATTCAGCATTATGCAGGGCATAGGGCACAGCCACTTAACTATGCTCGATATAATATAACATCATCAGCTACAGATGGAACTTGGACAGCTCTTTACAATGCATTAATGGATATCAAGGAATTAGAAAATAAAGCTGCTGCTTCTGGAAATCAGGCATATGTAGGAGTTTCTAAGCTTCTTCAGGCTCATGCATTCAGTGTAATTACAGATATGTTTGGGGATATCCCTTTTTCTGAAGCTTTACAGGGAAGAGCTAATATTACTCCTGCTTATGATAGACAGGAAAATATCTATCCAGCTCTTATTGCCATGATAGATGAGGGGTTAGCTGCTCTTTCAGCAGGAACAGAAACTATTTCTGGAGATATAGTCTATGGAGGTGATGTGGCAAAATGGAAAAAATACGGAAATTCGTTAAAACTACGATTACTAAACCATTTAAGCCGCAGACAGCCCAATGCAGCAGCGAATTTCTTAGCTTCTAATCCAAGTCTTATAGACACCAGCGTGGATGATGCAAAGGTTGTTTTTGGCTCTGTAGCTTCTAATGCCAATCCTATCTATCAGTTTGATGTGCTTTCTGGAAGAAAAGATCAAGCGGTAGCCAGCACTATTGTAGACAAAATGAAAGCCTTGTCAGACCCTAGGGTGAGTGTTTATTTTAATCCTATTGTTAAGAATGATAATGGACTTCAAGGACAATATTTTGGTAACACACCAGGAGGAAGTGTAGGAGATACAGGAGAGAGTAAATATTCCCGTGTAGGAAGCGCTTATGCGTCTATAAAAGCTCCTGTGGTTCTGATGAGCGCAGCAGAGGTTAATTTCATCAAAGCAGAAGTGTATCACAGAGCATCTAATGCAGCAAGTGCGCAGACAGCCTATGAAGCAGCGATTACACAGGATTTCGCAGCATTAGGTTTATCTTCTTCTTCTGCAGCTTATTTAGCGAATGCGAATGTGGCTTATAATGGGACTTTACAGAGAATTATGGAGCAAAAATGGATTACCATGTTCCAAGCATCTTATGAGTCTTGGGTAGATTGGAGAAGAACAGGCTATCCTGCTCTCACACCAGCAGCAAGCAACACTACTTCCAATGTCATCCCAAGAAACCTACCATATCCAGATGTGGAAATTAACTCTAATAGAGCCAACCTAGTAGCAGGCCCAGGGATTCCGATTCCATACACAGGGCTGAGCAATAGAGTTTGGTGGGATAACTAATAACCTCTTCATTTTTAACTAATTTTTTTATAAAGGGAATCTCTTTTTCAGGGATTTCCTTTATATTTTTTATCTTTGCGATTATTTTATTCATTATGGTTAGAGAGATTTTACTTGAAAAAATACAGAAAGTTTTAGCAGAGAGTTTTGGTTTGGCGGATTTCGTTCCTGAAATTCAGCAGACAAAACCTGATTTTGAAGGAGATTTTACTATTGTGACTTTTCCTTTGGTTAAAGTTTTGAAGAAAAGCCCAGATATTATCGCAACAGAGCTTGGCGACAAGATACTTTCGGAGGTGGATTTTGTGGAAAATTATAACATTGTGAAAGGTTTTCTTAACCTAAAATTAAAGGACAATGTTTTCCTGCAAAGCTTTAAAAATCTTTCCGAAAATTTAGAGAAAATCACGCCTAAGAATGAAACCATTATGGTGGAATATTCTTCTCCGAATACCAACAAGCCTTTGCATTTAGGACATATTAGAAATAATCTTTTAGGTTTTTCTATTGCTAATATTTTGAAAGAAGAGGGCTATAATGTTATCAAAACCCAAATCATCAACGATAGAGGAATCCACATTTGTAAATCTATGCTGGCATGGGAAAAATTCGGGAATGGAGCAACGCCAGAATCTACACAAACCAAAGGCGACAAGCTGGTAGGAAACTACTATGTGGAATTTGACAAACATTACAAAGCAGAAATAGCCCAGCTGAAAGAACAAGGCGTGGATGAAGAAACAGCTAAAAAACAAGCGCCGTCTATTTTAGAGGCTCAAAAAATGCTTTTGGACTGGGAAAATGGCGATGAAAAAGTAAGAAACCTTTGGGAGAAAATGAACGCTTGGGTTTATACAGGGTTTGCGGAAACTTATAAGCGACTTGGAGTAGATTTTGACCAAGTTCAATACGAAAGCCAAACTTACCTTTTGGGTAAAGATTTGATAAAAGAAGGACTGGACAAAGGTGTTTTCTTCACCAAAGAAGATGGCTCTGTATGGTGCGACCTTACCGATGAAGGCTTGGATGAGAAACTTCTTCTTCGTGGGGATGGCACTTCTGTCTATATCACGCAGGATTTAGGAACGGCAGTAGGGCGTTTTGCGGATAATAATATACAGAGACTTATCTACACGGTGGGAAATGAGCAGGATTATCATTTTCAGGTTTTGTTTAAAATCCTTAAAAAACTCGGCTACAGCTGGGCGGAGCACCTTTACCATCTTTCCTACGGAATGGTGGAACTTCCTAACGGGAAGATGAAATCTCGTGAAGGAACGGTGGTGGATGCCGATGACTTGATGCAGGAAATGTATCTTACGGCGAAAGAAAAAGCGCAGGAACTTGGAAAACTGGAAGCGCTGACCGAAGAGGAAAAAGAAAAATCTTATGAAATCGTAGGTCTTGGAGCATTGAAATATTTTATGCTAAAAGTAGATCCGAAGAAAAAAATGCTTTTCAATCCAGAGGAAAGTGTGGATTTCAATGGGAATACAGGGCCTTTCATTCAGTATGCTTACGCTAGAATTCAGTCTTTGCTGAAAAGAGCGGAGGGAACGGATTTCAACTTCTCTGAAAACATCGCCCTTAGTGAGAACGAGAAAGAACTCATCATTGCTCTCAGCGAATACAAGGAAACTGTAAGCAAAGCGGCGGCGGCACTCAGCCCTGCTCATTTGGCTAATTATGTTTATGAAGTGGTAAAACTCTACAATGCTTTTTACCAAAACAATCCGGTTTTGAACAACGAAAACGAAGATGTGAAAAAATTCCGACTGTATCTGTCACAGCTCACAGGTGTGGTGATTAGAAAGTCTTTACATCTGCTCGGAATAGGCGTGGTGGATAGAATGTAAATGAAATTATGAAAAAAAGTATAATTTCCTTTGTAATGCTTATTCTTTCTTCATGTGGAGGAATAAACAAACTGAAGGTAAAAGACATAAATACCGAAAATTCTGATATTAGTGGAGTTTATGAAAACATAAAACAAAAAGGCAATATTCTTAAACTTTTAGATAGAAAATTATCAAAAGATACTCTTACACTTGATAAAATGGAAGGGTATGATAAATTTTCTATTTTGGTGAAAGATGATAAGAATCTGCAGATAGAGATTATACGAAATGATAATTCTAAAATTACAAGACAGTATAAGTATAGAAAAAAGAATAATATATATCTTCTAAAAAACCAAAATGTAAAACCAGATCTTATTCCTTATGTATTAGGAGTTTTTAATGTTAAAAAACTTCATTTGTATAAAAATCAGGATAATGGTTTGGGTATTGTAGAATCTACATCACGAAGAGGGGCTGTATTTCTTTTGTTATATTTTACATGGACAAAGAGTTATTATAAATATTATACATACCAAAGGTTAGAGTAATTTAGGTTTTTATAAATAAGTAAAAAATAAAAATCCCTCATTTAAGAGGGATTTTTTATTGAGGTTTTTAAATTATTTTATCAATTTTTTAAGATAATCACCGTAACCGCTTTTTCCGTATTTTTCGGCAGATTTTAGGAGCTGTTCTTTGTTGATAAATCCTTTTTTGTAGGCAATCTCTTCGATGCAGGAGATTTTCACGCCTTGTCTTTTTTCAAGAACTTTCACGAATTCAGACGCCTCGTGAAGGGAATCAAAAGTCCCTGTATCAAGCCAAGCTGTTCCTCGGCTCATTACACCTACTTCTAACTGACCTTTTTCAAGATAAATTTTATTGATATCGGTAATTTCCAATTCTCCTCTCGCCGAAGGTTTTAGATTTTTAGCATATTCCACCACTGAATTGTCATAGAAATAAAGACCAGGTACAGCGTAGTTGGACTTTGGCACGGCAGGTTTTTCTTCTATGGAAACGGCTTTTTGGTTTTCATCAAACTCTACTACACCGTATCTTTCGGGGTCAGAAACAGGGTAGGCAAATACGCAGCCGCCTTTCACTTGGGTTTTGCTTTCCAGCAGCTGAGGAAGACCAGAGCCATAGAAAATATTATCGCCCAAAACCAGCGCCACAGAATCTGACCCGATGAAATCTTCACCTAGAATAAACGCCTGAGCCAGCCCATCTGGAGAAGGCTGAACTTTGTATTCAAACTTGCACCCGATTTGTGAACCGTCTCCCAATAGTTTTTTGAAAGCCTCTTGGTCGTGCGGCGTAGTGATGATGAGTATTTCTCTGATTCCTGCCAATAGAAGGGTAGAAATAGGGAAATAAATCATAGGCTTGTCATATACAGGCATTAACTGCTTACTTACTGCGATAGTGAGCGGGTAGAGCCTTGTTCCAGAACCTCCCGCGAGAATTATTCCTTTCATAGTATTTTATTATTTTAGAAACTTGTTATAATCATTTTTATTTTTCACTAAATGTAAAGAATTGTTAGCATAATCAAAAACATAAAAAGGGAAATTTATATTCTTTTTACCTAAGATAAATCCTGTTTCGGTTTCTTTGATTTCTGTACGAGGTCTATTGTTTAGTTTTTTCCCAAAAATAGAATATAAATAGGTGTCTTTGGTGCTGATAGTGTATACATTCCACCCATTTAGAGTAGCTTTTGGAGCATATATATTTAGCATAGATACCACTTCATAAGGATCTTCTATAGTAGCTTCATCAGTGATGAGTTTATCATAATTTGTTTTATTTTCTATGATGATAATTTTTTCATCCTTTATATTTTGGGGAAGATGAGAGACTAAACTTTTGATGAGGTTTTTATTATAATTGCGAGCGTATATCCAAGAGTTTTTTTCAGAGATGACGCAAATGAAATTAGTAGATAAAAATAAAAATAATATAATTTTTAGAAAATTTTGATAATTTTTCTTTTTCGTAGAGGCTAAACCATTGTAAATTAAATATCCTAAAAGTAAGGAAGAAGAAATTTTGACCCAAAGTAAAATCCTGTTCTCAAAACTAAATGAGGTAACCGGATATTGAGAAATAAAGAAAATGATGATTGTCATTAAAAAAGCACTCAAAAACACTAAAAAATAGCGTTTTGGGATGGTTTTATCAAATTTACAGAAAATGGATACCATTCCAGAAATAACCAGCCCGAGAGCTAACAAAATATAATCAACCCAAGAATAATCAGTAATGGCTAAGATGCTTTGTTTAGCAATATATGCAAAGTCAAGGATAAATAATTTTAAAAAAGAGAAAATTACGATAAAACTACTTGAAAGACTAAAAGTAACCTTAGATGCGGCATAATCAAAATGCCCAGGATAGATGATTTTTACTAAGAAAAACTTATAAAATACAGCAATAAATAAACCTAAACCTATAGAAAGGGATAGTTTCAGGAGTATTTTTTCTCTGTTCGTAATTACTAAAATAAATATGGATAAAGGAATCAAAAATAAATGCAACTCTTGGAATAGCAATGAAATTCCCAATAATATTCCAGATATCAAATGATAAACCAGATTATCTTTTGATGATAGGTATAATATACTTTGGAAATACCATATGTATATCAAATAAGCCCCACACATCACAAAAGAGAATAAATTAGATGAAGATAAAGGAAATACAGTGGCTAATATACATGCTAATAGTGTAAAAGCGCTATATTCACTAAAAAACTTATCTAAAATCAGTTTTAATAACCATGCCGCGATGGGAAATAGAAAATTATGAATGTAAAACAAAGGTGTCCAAAATCCACCTAAATAAGTTGCGAATGTTATCACAATGGGAGAAATTGGGCGTGTGTGCCTGTTAGGGTCGGAAGTGTATAGATTATAAACTTCTGATATACTGTATTTTCCTTCCTGATATTGATATAATATTTCTAAATGATTCAGGTCATCAGACAGCACAGCATTATCCCCAAGTAAGACAAATGTCCCTTGTAATAAGATAAAAAATAATGCAGTTAATAAAAAAATAGTTTTTTCTATTTTCATAATTCTTTTATCGTGTTGATGATGTATTCTACCTGTTCATCGGTAAGCTCATAGAAAAGAGGAAGCCTTACGAGACAATCAGAAAACATGTCTGAGTTCGGAAGCTCGCTTTTTCGGATAGAATATTTTTCATAATAAGAACTTTTGTGCAGCGAAAGATAATGAAAAACAGATAGAATTCCTTTGTCTTTTAGGTGTTGGATGAATTTGGTTCTGTCATCTACATTATCACAAACGAGATAAAACATATGGGCGTTGTTAGTCGCATATTCTGGAACGAGAGGAAGTTTTGGTTTTTTAATCGAAACAGGTTCAAAGCTGGAAAGTCCCTCGTAATAACAATTCCAAATTTTGATTCTTTTATCCTGAATGTCTTTCATGTTTTCTATCTGAGCCCAAAGAAAAGCAGAGATAATTTCACTCGGCAGGAAAGAAGACCCTGTGTCTACCCAACTGTATTTATCTACTTCGCCTCTGAAAAACTGTGAACGGTTTGTCCCTTTTTCCCAGATGATTTCAGCTCTTTGGATAAAGCGGTCATCATTGATACAGAGCATACCGCCTTCGCCTGAAATAATATTTTTGGTCTCATGAAACGAAAAAGCTGAAATATGACCAATGCTTCCCAGTGCTTTTCTTGTTCCATCTTTGGAAATATAGTAGCTGTCAATGGCTTGTGCAGCATCTTCTATTACGATGATTCCGTGTTTGTTAGCAATGGACATTATTTTATCCATATCACACGCTATACCAGCGTAATGAACCACCACGATTGCTTTGGTTTTTTCTGTGATTAAAGCCTCTATTTGGTCAGCATCTATATTAGGATTGTCAGAATAAGAATCTGCAAAAACGATATCTGCACCTTGTCTTACAAAGGCTAGTGCAGTGGATACGAAAGTAAAACTAGGAACGATGACCTCGTCACCTACCTTGATATCTGCTAAAATAGCAGCCATCTCCAATGCATCTGTACAGGAAGTGGTAAGCAGTGTTTTTTTGAAACCAAATTCTTTCTCGAAGAATTCTTGACATTTTTTGGTGAAGAATCCATTTCCAGAGATTTTCCCTGATTTTACAGCTTCTTCTATATATTGCATTTCTTTACCAGTAAGGTAAGGTTTGTTGAATGGTATCATAAGCTATAGTATAAAAATTTTATATCATTAAAGATTATCGGAATTATTGCAATTATAATTATTAATAAGAATTTATTATTACTAAGTTTTAAATATCGGCAACCTGTCAAAACGGAGATAAAAAGCATCATTTCTATTCCTGAAAGCCAGCGCGTTTCTACATGAGAATAAGCCACAAAACAAAATATAAAACAAAAGTATAAAAAAGGCAGCAAAAAGAAGTTTTTTCTAAACAAAAATATTAAAGGAATGAGTATAAAACCACCTATTGTCTTAAAGTAGAATTTGAAAAGAAAAAGCAGATTAAACAAAGTCATTTTTATGAGCTGCACAGGATGGTTGAAGACAACATCGAGGAAGCCTTTCGGAAGGCTGTTTTCTCCATTTTGTTTTAAATATTCTCTTACATCATCAAAGGTATTAGCCCTCCAGATAGACCATGGTCTGATATTAAAAATACCAGTGCTCTTTTCTATTTCTGAAATAGCTAAATGGTTTTTCTGAATCCAGTTGACATCTTCAGGGTTTTTGTTGTAAAAACTAAGACCATTCCCAGCTATGATAGAAGGAAAATGGATAATAAGTATAGTGAAAACGAGAGGAATAACGAAATAGATTAGGTTTTTCACTTTTGCATTAGAATAGTATATCATGTATAAAATGAAAGGAAAAAACAGAATGGCTATTTCACGAGTACCAAGACATAATCCGAGTATAAAACCTATGATAGAGAAATAATAATGTTTAGGCGACTCAATATTTTTAATGGAAAAGTATATGATGATAAGGTATAACAATCCCATGAACGAATCATCATTGGCTAAAATATTAATGAATTTTTGGCTGATGATATAAAAAATGTAAATACTACAAAGGAAGTAGGTGAAATAGATGTTAATATCAAACCTAATGGATATTTTGTATAATAAATATACGCCTAAAATAATGGTCAAAATAATACACAAACTATTGAATATGATAAAAGTCTCCTTAACATCTCCAACTAGCAAATAGATAGGATAAAGAGCAAAATTATACATTACAGAAGTCCCTTTTTCTATTTCAGAATATGCTCCATTGGAAATAAATCTTTGGAATAGCTCCATATATAGATCTCCATCCGTGATGGCACTCCAGTCTTTATTTAAAAAGAGAAAAGCACAGATTCCTATTTTTAGTAATAGAAAAGGAACAAGCACAAAATAGAAATTTATAGTTTTCATCTTAGTTTATATAAAAATTATAATCTTGAATATTTTTTTTCTTTAAGCACCAAAAATTTTTTCTCTATATAATTATATGAAAAATAACTAATGAAAAGAGTGATTCCGATAGTTAAAATATACTGCATGGTGAGTAGAAAAATCATTGCCCCCCCCCCCCTGTTTATGGGGAATATAAGTATTTTTAAATATTCTAAAACAGGAAAAACTAAAAACATGATAAAAGGGTGATACATGTATATTCCGTAAGATATTTTTCCCATTTCATCAAAAATCTTTGAACAAAAATAAAAATGATTATTAACCGTCAAAATAATAAAAGACAAGAAAAATATACTGATAACAAAAGACTGCGTATATTTATCAAAAACAGAAAAAAATGATAGGATAAGGATGATTAGTAAATTGATAATATAGAAAATCTTTTTATCTATGATAGGACTTATTTTTTTGAAATAAGAAGAATTAATAAACAGCCCGCCAATACAGCCTATGAATAAATATTCATATCTAAAAACAGCAAAAAAATCTACTTTCAAGAAAAAATTTAAAATAAAAAGAAGAATAACGCTTAATACCAGCCATAAATAAGGCCTACTTCTAAAAACAAATAATAATAAAACAGGCCAAAATAAATAAAATTGTTCCTCGATAGATACAGACCATGTCTGAGAGCCGCCTACTAATGTGATGCCTTCGGAAAGTCCATAATTAGATAAAAATCCTAAATAAGACCAAAAAGTTTTTGGTGAACTATAATCTGTAGCGAGAACCGCTTTGTAATAGGTGTTTGGGAAAGTTTCAAATAAGCCGAAATAAGCCGAAATAAAAGGGATAACGAACAAAGAAAGCCCTATGATAATGTAGTATAAAGGCCAGATTCTCAGAACCCGTCTCATATAGAATTTTTGAAAATCAAAAACACCAAATTTCTTTTTTTCTCGAATGATTAAATGTGTGATTAGAAAACCACTCAATACAAAGAAAAAATATACAGAGTGCTTCCCCAAAGACTGGATGAAATGATAAAAATGCACATTATTTGCAAGGGAATATGTGTCATTTAATGACGCGTTTCTATCATCATATTTTAGTAGCTCTATATGATGAACTAAAACTCCCAATGCTGCAACAGCCCGAAGTTCATTCAGGCCTTTTAGAAAGATATTGTCATTTTTCATCATCTTACAAATCTTGCAGGATTTCCTACATATAGTCCTTTTTCTTCGATATTTTTTATTACAACTGTTCCGCCTCCTGTTCTTGTTCCTTCAGTGATAGATATATTGTCTATTATTATAGAATTTATGCCTATTATACATTGTTCTTTTATGTCCACAAATCCTGCTACAGAGACGCATGGAGAGATAAAGGTATGAGTTCCCACTATGGTGTCATGAGCAATACTGCTGGAAATATTAATCAAAACATTATTTCCGATTTTTACATTTTGGTCAATCACACATCTTGGATAGATGACCGTTCCAGCTCCTATTTCAGCGGAAGGATCTACATAACAGGAGGAATGAATAAACTTATAGAAAGGAATATCATTATGATATTTTTCAAACAGTATCTTTCTGGTATTCATGTGGTTATATCCCACACCTATCAGCAGTTCATCAAAACTATTTTTCGAATATTCTTCTAAAATATCATTAGTCCCACCAATAACCGAAATAGAGTTGATAATAGTCCATTTTGGCTGGAAATCATCAAAAAAAGCAACCACTTTATCCTCTGTATCCGTGTGTACATGGTGGGCTATCTGCTGTCCTAAGTGTGCAGAACCTATTATAGCTATTCGTTTCAATTTAGATTAAATATTTTTGCTTATATAATTTTTTGCTTCCGTCCCAGTATTAAATATTAGATCCAATATGGAGACATTAGGCATAAAATCTCCATTAATTTGTTCATATTCAGGATATCCACTATAATCCATCCATTCTACATCTATTCCATTTAGTTTGAATAAACTCTCATCTATATAAGATTTAGCAGCAGGTCCAGATAAATATACTTCACTTCCAAGTTGTTTACAGATATTGAGAAGTTTTTCATTTTTACCTTCAATCAATTCAAAATCAGAATCTCTTTTTATTTCTGTTTTTATTTCTAGGAAACCACATATTTCTCGAATTAAATACTCATTAATGTCAGTTAGCCTATCCATTTCCCCTGCTTTATTATATAGCTGTTCTATCCAAGGAAAGACCTCTTTAAAGTATTTGGATTTAGCGTATGACATTTGTAGGGTTCTAAGATGTTTTATATACCAATTTTTATGTTTATCGCTAATAAAAGTATTGTCAATTGATTGAAGTAGGGAGTTGCTTTGTACAGGTATGGTAAGCCATTGTTGACCCTGATTTGTTTTTATGATATTACGATTTCTCCAATCATTCTTTGTATATTGGACATGATCATATAAAACAAAAAAATCAACGCTTTTAATCATGTCAAAATATCCTCTCCATGGAATATAATTTGATTGTAAAATAGCTGTTTTCATATTTTTGAGTTTAATTACACTTCTTCATCAATGATAAATGTAGGTCGGCCTTTTGCTTGGTCAAAAGTTTTTCCTAAATATACTCCTACAATGCCTATACCGCTGATGATAATTCCCGATAAAAACCAAATGGATAATATCAGTGAACTAAAACCTGGCTGTGCTATTTTCCCTGTAAGAGCCAGATATAAATAGTATATTCCTACAATGAAAGACAAAACAGATATACTTAATCCAAAGTTTATAAACAACCTAAGCGGCTTATCCGAAAAAGATATAATAACATTGAAAGCTTGTTTAAAAAGCCTTCCCACACTATATGTAGATTTTCCTTCCTCGCGTTCTCCATGTTCTATCGGAATGGAAACACTCTTAAACCCAATCCAGTTAATGAATAACGAAAAGAATTTGACATAGTCTTTCATATCTAGAATGGACTTAATGGTCTTTTGGTGATAAATCCCAAAATTCGCTACATTGTTATCAAAATTTGCTCCCGATAGGTAATTAAACACCTTGTAGAACAATCTGGATGTTAATTTCTTTAGAAATTTGTCTTTTCGGTTTTCTCTCTGTCCTAGGACAATATCGTATCCTTCCAGCGCTTTTTTGTAGAGCTTGGCTATTTCTTTCGGCTGGTCCTGCATATCGCAGTCCATTACTACTACCCAGTCGCCTTTTGCTCTTGTAAGTCCAGCAAAAATAGCACTATGCTGACCAAAATTTCTGCTCAGACGAATGCTTTTTATCTTAGAATTTTGGCTGGAAAGCACTTTCATCACTTCCCAAGAGTTGTCAGGACTTCGGTCATCTACCAATATGATTTCGTAGTCCTCGCCGATTCTCTCCATTACTAAATTAATTTCAGAAACGAGAATCGGAAGGATTTTTTCAGCTCGGTAAACAGGACTTACAATAGAAATCATTAGCTATACTGTTTTTCGTAGTATTTTTGGTATTCTCCGCTGGTTACATGCTCCAACCAATCTTTATTGCTCAGGAACCAATCGATGGTTTTAGCTAGACCTTCTTCAAAGGTTACAGAAGGCTTCCATCCCAAATCTTTATTCAGTTTTGTAGCATCTATAGCATAGCGTTTGTCATGCCCTGGGCGGTCTTTCACAAAAGTGATTAGCTTTTCTGAATAGCCAGCAGGATTTCCAAGTTTTGCATCCATTTGTTTAATCAATTCCTTGATTAAATCAATATTCTGCCATTCATTAAATCCACCGATGTTGTAAGTTTCTCCTGTTTTCGCTTCATGGAAAATTTGGAAAATAGCACGAGCGTGGTCTATCACGAACAGCCAGTCGCGGGTATATTTACCATCACCATAGATTGGCAGTGGTTTTTCGTTGAGAATATTAGAAATACAAAGCGGAATCAGTTTCTCTGGAAAATGATTTGGGCCATAGTTGTTAGAACAGTTGGAAACAATGTAAGGAAGCCCATAAGTGTTTCCATAAGCTCTTACCAAATGGTCGCTGGCAGCTTTACTCGCAGAATACGGAGATTTTGGGTCGTAAGGCGTTTCCTCAGTGAAAAATCCTGTTTCTCCCAAAGCACCATACACTTCATCCGTAGAAACATGGTAGAAAAGATTTTTTCTCGATTCGTTAGGAAATCTTCCATGCGTGTGCTCTGGATTCAGTGTCCAAAATTCTTTACAAAGATTAAGAAGATTAGCAGTCCCCATTACATTGGTATTGATGAAAGCATTTGGGTCTGTGATACTTCTATCCACATGGCTTTCCGCAGCGAGATGTATCACCGCGTCTGGATTATGTTTTTCAAAAACTTTTTTTAGTTCTTCAGGTTTTGTAATGTCTGCTTTTTCAAAGATATAGTTTGGGTCCTTTTCTATATCTTTCAAGTTTTCAAGGTTTCCTGCGTATGTAAGGGCATCAAGGTTGATGATTTTCGTTTGCGGGAGATTTTTCACAAACTCACGAACAACATGAGAACCGATAAATCCTGCTCCGCCAGTGATAATGATAGATTTCATAATTTTATAGTTCTAATTTTAAAGAATTTCCATCCAAATAAACTGCTTTGGATTCCGTGATTTTTATTTTTTGTTCCTCAGAAAAACCTATGGTTTCTCCATTTTTTAGAGTAACATCATAAGCTAAAATATAGTTGAGAACAGGAAGGATAAAGTCATGCAAATCACTTCGTGACATTTGGCTGTCGATGATTTCTATTTCCTCTTTTCCGAAATCTTTCATTCCAAAAGTATAAAGGCTGTTTTTCCCTTCTTCTGAGCCGACAAGTCCGATGTAAATCCACAGAATCACAGGCAGATTTCCTTCTAATAAAAAGTCTGCAAAATCAATGTACAAACCTTTCGGAAGCAGCAGAGTCTGGCTTCCTTGATAAACACCTATCGCATCAGGAGAAGTTCTGAGGATAGAGGCGTTAATCATCGTCATCAAAGAGAATTTCTCAACCTGACTTTTTGTTTTGTCTAAAATAGAGACAATAGCATGGCTGTTGTGCTCTGGAACTTCTTTTTCTACATTGTTCCATAGATAGGAATAACCAAATATTGACTCCAAATCTTCGCTCGGAATAGGTGCTGGCATTTTTGCAATGGCAGCCATCATTCCGTTGATAGTGAGTGTTGCCACCTCATCATCACCAGAGATTTCAGAAACTTCTAGTCCCCAGTGGGATTTTAAATCATCTAAAACTTTATCCAGCGAATAGCTTTCTCCCTTAAACATCGGCATAGAAAGCGCTAGGCTGCTATTCTCTTTTTCAGGTTTTGGAGTTTCCTTTGTCTCTTTTTTCTTGAAAAAATCAAAAAGTCCCATAATTTCAGTGTTTTTTATTTTATAGTTTTTCTACCGATAGATTTATAATAAAATCCTGTGTTTTCTATTTGGTCGATAGAGAACATGTTTCTACCATCGAAAATAGCTTTGTTCTTCATCTTTTCTGCCATAAGCTGGAAGTTAGGATTTTTGAACTCGCTCCATTCTGTCGCTATCAGCAGACAGTCAGCATCTTCTAGGCAAGAATACATGTCTTTGGTATATTCTATTTTGTCGCCAAAGATTTTCTTCACATTTTCCTCTGCGATGGCATCATAAGCCGTTATTTTCGCTCCTTTTTCTAATAAAAGAGAAATATTATCCAAAGATGAAGCTTCTCTGATGTCATCAGTATTTGCTTTAAATGCAAGTCCCCACATCGCGATTTTCTTATCTTTGATATTTCCACCGAAATATTTTTCAATTTCAGAAACGAGGATTACTTTTTGAGCTTTATTTACATTTTCAGTAGCGTTAAGGATTTGGAAATCGAAGTTTTCTTCTTTTCCTGATTTGATGAGGGCTTTCACATCTTTCGGGAAACAGCTTCCTCCGTAGCCTATCCCTGGGAAAAGGAAACGATGTCCGATTCTGTCATCACTTCCCATACCGAGTCTTACTTTGTCTACATCGGCTCCTACTTTTTCGCAGTAGTTTGCGATTTCATTCATGAAAGTGATTTTTACAGCAAGGAATGAATTGGCTGCATATTTGGTCAGTTCCGAAGATTTTTCATCCATGAAAATGATAGGAACTCCTGTGTTAGTGAATGGCTGGTAGATTTGGGCAATGATATTTTTAGCCTTGTCCGAACTAGAACCTACTACGATTCTGGCAGGGTTCATGGAGTCTTCTACAGCAAAGCCTTCGCGGAGAAATTCTGGATTAGAAACCACATCAAAAGGAATTTCTGTTTTTGCAGAAATGGTCTCTCTCACTCTGTCCGCCGTACCTACTGGAACGGTTGATTTATTGACAATTACTTTGTAAGAAGTCATCAGCTGACCGATGTTTTCAGAAACTTTCAAAACATAAGAAAGGTCTGCACTGCCATCCTCACCAGGAGGCGTTGGCAAAGCGAGATAAATCACATCACACTGGTCCAATGCTTCTTTTAGCTGAGTAGTGAAAAACAGTCTGTTCGCCTGTATGTTTCTTAGAAATATTTCTTCTAAGCCAGGTTCGTAGATGGGAACTATTCCCTTCTTCATGTTTTCTACTTTTGTTTCATCTATATCAACACAATAAACTGTGTTTCCTAGCTCAGCTAGAGTGGTTCCTGTAACCAATCCCACATACCCTGTTCCTACAATTGCAATATTCATATTAGTATAAAAATCTTTTCAATCTACAAAGGTAATGTTTTTTAGTGAAATAAAATCTTTTCGGTGATAATTTGCTATAAATGAATAATTTTCTTAAATTTGCAGATGGATTTACGGGAATAATGATGAAAAGGCTTCAAAGGAAGGCCTTTTTTATATATCCTGAAATAACAGAAAATATGGATTTTAAGACAAGGGTAGAAGAGCTGATACAGGCATTCTTAGAAGAAAGAAAGGATATTTATTTGGTTGATTTGAAGATATCTGCAGGGAACGATGTGGTGGTTATTTTGGATGGAGATGGGTCACTTTCTATTCAGGATTGTTTAGATGCCAGCAGGGCGATAGAGTTTAATCTGGATAGAGAAGAAGTGGATTTTTCTCTTCAGGTGATGAGTGCAGGGCTGAGTGAGCCTCTTAAATTACCAAGGCAATACAAAAAGAATGTGGGAAGGGAACTTGAAGTTACCACAGAAGACGGAGAAGTGATTAAGGGAGAACTGCTGGAAGCTGATGAAGAAAAAATAGTTTTGGTGCTGAGGTATAGAAGACCAAAACTCGTAGGAAAAGGAAAAGAAGATGTGGAGGAACAAAGGGAAATCCCTTACCAAAACATAAAGAGAGCAATGATAGTAATTAAGTTTTAAAAATTTTAGTCAAAGTAAAAAAATATGGATAATTTAGCATTAATCGAATCTTTTGGTGATTTTAAAGATGAAAAAGGGATCAGTAAGATAGATTTGATGGCGATCATAGAAGATTCGCTAAAAACCTTGCTGAAAAAAAGATACGATTCTGATGACCATTTTGATGTAATTGTAAACCCTGATAAGGGAGATTTTCAGATATTTTTGAATAAAAAAATCGTTGAAGACCAGATGTCAGAAGATGACGATTTGGAAATAGAAATCTCTGAAGCGAAAAAAATAGACCCTACATTCGAGGTAGGAGAGGAATTTACCCAAGAAATCCCATTGGCACAACTAGGGCGAAGAAATATCTTGACATTGAAACAAATTTTGGCAACAAAATTACAAGAGCATAATAATGCTGCAATGTATGAAATGTTCAAGGATAGAATAGGTGAAGTGATTGTAGGAGAAGTGCACCACATCCGTGGTAAGCAGGTTATCATCTTGGATGATGAAGGGAATGAATACATTTTACCAAAAGAAAACCAGATTCCAACAGATTTCTTCAAGAAAGGAGAAAGCATAAGAGCGGTGATTGAAAAAGTTGATTTCAAAGGTTCTAAACCTCAGATTATCGTTTCAAGAACAGCGCCTAAGTTCTTAGAAAAACTTTTAGAATTAGAAATTCCAGAAATATTGGATGGAACTATCATCTTGAAAAAAGCGGTAAGAATCCCAGGTGAAAAAGCGAAAATTGCTGTAGATGCCTTGGATGAAAGAATAGATCCTGTGGGCGCTTGTGTAGGTGTGAAAGGTTCTAGAATTCATGGCGTGGTGAGAGAGCTTAGAAATGAAAACATTGATGTGATCCAGTGGTCTAAAAACCCAGAAGTTTTGGTAAAAAGAGCACTAGGAGGTGTGGAAATCAACAAGGTGGAAATCAATGAAGAAGACCACTATGCACTAGTATATGCTCCAGTGGAAGAAATTTCAAAAATCATCGGAAAACAAGGACAGAATATCAAACTAGCTTCTTGGCTTACAGATTATGAAATAGATGTATATAGAGAAAAACAAGAAGATGATGATGTAGAGCTGAAAGAGTTTGATGATGAAATCGAGCAGTGGATTATAGATGAATTTACAAAAGTAGGGCTAGATACAGCGAGAAGTATCTTAGACAAGGATACGGATGTATTGCTCAACTTAGTAGATTTAGAAGAAGAGACAATAGAAGAGGTTAAGAAAATCTTGAGAGAAGAATTAGAATAAATCTCCTTTGTCTAAAATATAATAGAATAAACAAAAAAACAAAAGTATTCAGCTTTGGCTGAACAAAAAGTAAAAATATGCCAAAAATCAGATTAAATAAAGCAGCAAAGGAACTTAATATTTCCATTCCAAGGGCAGTAGAGTTTTTGCAGAGTAAAGGGTTTGAGATTGATAGCAATCCCAATGTGTTGTTGGAAGCAGAGGCTTTCTCCGCATTAGAGCAGGAATTTGCAGCTGATAAGAAGCAGAAAGAGGCTTCACAGGAGGTGGTGATTTCTAAAGTTCCAGAGGTGAAATTAGAAACAGAAGAACCAAAAGCTCCTGAAGTGATTAAGGCTCAAGCTCCTAAAACAAAGATTATAGGCAAAATAGATCTGGAGGCGAAGCCTAAAAAGGAAAAAGAAGCGGAAGCAGCTTCACCAAAAGAAGTTGTGAAAGAGGAAGTAGCAGCTCCTAAACCAGAAATTATAAAAGATAAAAAAACTGAACCTAAGGCTGAACCAAAACCAAAAGCAGAGCCTAAGGCAGAGGCAAAACCTGTTGTGGATACTGAAGAATCTTCCGAACCAGAGAAGATAGAAACTAAATATCAAAAACTGGATGGGCCAAAAATTCTTCAGACCGAGAAAATAGATTTGTCTCAGTTTGAAACAAAACCAAAACCTTCTGACAAGAAGAAACAAAGAAAAAGAATCCAAAAACCTGCTGGAGAGGATGCTAAACCGGCTAATAATAAAGCAGGAGCGGATAAAAAATTTGCTAAGGATAAGCCACAAGGAGGAAACCGCGATAAAGGAGGCAAAAAAGGAGGAAAGAGAGAGCGTGTAATGCCTGTGGAGCTTACAGATGAGCAAGTAAAAAATCAAATCAAAGAAACTTTGGAAAAACTTACTAACAAAGGCGGTAAGTCCAAAGGAGCTAAACACAGAAAAGAAAAAAGAAATTTCCGTAGAGAACAAGATGAGCTTCAGCAGGAGCTAGAAGCACAAGATAGAACTCTGAAAGTTACTGAGTTCATCACAGTGAACGAGCTTGCGGCTCTTATGGATGTTAACCCTACGGAGGTTATCTCTGCATGTTTCTCACTTGGGGTAATGGTAACCATGAACCAAAGATTGGAAGCCGATATTCTGACACTAGTGGCAGATGAATTTGGGTATAAAATAGAATTCTCTGATGCTGATTTGGAAGACAACTCAGAAGAGGAAGCAGAAGACAGCGAAGAAGATTTATTACCAAGAGCACCTATCGTTACTGTAATGGGGCATGTGGACCACGGTAAGACATCGTTGCTGGACTACATCAGAAAAACGAATGTTATCGCTGGTGAGTCAGGAGGGATTACCCAGCACATCGGTGCATACAGCGTTCAGCTGGAGAATGGCAGACACATTACTTTCCTAGATACACCTGGTCACGAGGCGTTTACAGCGATGAGAGCTAGGGGTGCGCAGGTAACGGATGTAGCGATTATCGTTATCGCTGCCGATGATGAGGTGATGCCACAGACCAAAGAGGCTATTTCCCACGCACAGGCGGCAGGTGTGCCTATGATTATTGCATTAAACAAAGTAGATAAACCTAATGCCAATCCAGATAAAATCCGTGAGCAGCTTTCAGGATTGAACATCTTGGTGGAAGAATGGGGAGGAAATGTACAGGCTCAGGAGATTTCAGCTAAATTTGGTAATAATGTAGATTTACTTTTAGAAAAAGTTCTCCTTCAAGCAGATTTATTAGATTTAAAAGCTAATCCTAATAAACCTGCATCAGGAGTGGTAATAGAGGCATCTTTGGACAAAGGAAGAGGGTATGTTTCTACACTTTTGGTTCAGGCAGGAACACTCAAAGTAGGAGATTATGTCCTTGCTGGGAAAAACCACGGTAAAGTAAAAGCCATGCTGGATGAAAGAGGGCATAACCTTCAGAAAGTAGGACCTTCTACACCAGTGACAATCTTAGGACTAGATGGAGCGCCTACAGCAGGGGATAAATTCAAGGTTTATGAAGATGAAAGAGAAGCGAAATCTATTGCAAATAAGCGAGAACAGCTCCAAAGAGAGCAGACAATAAGAACGAAGAAACATTTGACTCTGGACGAAATCGGACGAAGAATAGCCCTTGGAGATTTCAAAGAGCTGAACATTATCCTAAAAGGAGATGTAGATGGTTCTGTGGAAGCCCTTACGGATATGCTTCAGAGATTATCAACAGAGGAAATCCAAATCAATATCCTTCACAAAGGTGTAGGACAGATTACAGAGAGCGACATCTTGCTTGCGACAGCTTCAGATGCTATCGTTATCGGATTTAATGTAAGAGCTGGAGCAAATGCAAAAGACCTTGCGGAGAAAGAAGAAATAGAAATCAGAACTTATTCCGTAATCTACGATGCCATAGATGATGTGAAAGAAGCGATGGAAGGAATGCTTTCGCCAGAGATTAGAGAACAAGTGGTGGGTAATGTAGAAATCCGTGAGGTGTTCAAAATCTCTAAAGTGGGAAGTATCGCAGGATGTATGGTGCTTTCTGGTAAGGTGACAAGAAATTCCAAAGTTCGTCTATTGAGAGATGGAATCGTGAAATACGATGGCGAGCTGGAAAGCCTTAAACGCTATAAAGATGATGTAAAAGAAGTAACCAAAGGCTATGAATGTGGTCTTAACCTAAAAGGCTATAATGATATAGAAGTAGGTGACCTTCTTGAAATCTACGAAGAAGTAGCGATTAAGAAAAAACTGAAATAAATTTTATTAGATTAGTAGAAAAAACTTTGGCAAGACTCTTTTGTCAAAGTTTTTTCATTTATGGATGGATTTAGTTATTTTTGCTAAAAAAATAAAATCGTGGATGTTTCTATTTCCATCATTGTTGCTATCTATAACCGTAGGGACGAACTCACAGAACTGCTGGACTCGCTTCTTGTCCAAGAGGACAAAGACTTTGAAATAGTCATAGTGGATGACGGCTCTTCCGTGGAGCTGCTTCCTGTGGTGGATTTGTATCAAGGGAAACTCAACATTCAGTATTTCAAAAAACAAAATTCAGGGCCAGGGCTCAGCCGAAATTTCGGGGCGGAACGAGCTAAAAACAGCTGGCTGGTTTTCTTGGATAGCGATGTAGTTGTCCCAAAAGATTACATTAAAAACATTAAAAATAATCTTCTTTCCGAACCTACGGATGCTTTCGGTGGAGCGGATAAAGCTGATGAAAACTTCTCTAATCTACAAAAGGCAATTTCCTATTCCATGACTTCGGTTTTTACAACGGGCGGAATTCGTGGAAGCAAGAAATCGGTCAGTAAATTTCAGCCCAGAAGTTTCAACATGGGAGTCAATAAGGCGGTGTTTTCGGCGGTGGGAGGTTTCTCGGATATGAGAATCGGCGAAGACCCAGACCTTTCCATGAGGCTTTGGGAAAATAGCTTCAGCACTTGTTTTTACGAAAATATTGCCGTCTATCACAAACGGCGAACGAGCCTGAAAAAATTCTCAAAACAGGTCTATCAGTTTGGTGTTGCCAGACCTATTCTCAATCAGCGCCACCCTCAATATACGAAACCTACTTTTTGGTTTCCGTCCTTGTTTTTGTTAGGTTTTTTAGGAAGCCTGCTGCTTGGTTTTTGGACAAAAATACCGCTTCTGCTGTATGCTTTTTACACTTTGTTGATATTCGTACATTCATTATTTAAGATGAAAAGCCTGCCGATTTCAGTGCTGACCATTGTCTCCACTTATGTCCAGATGTTTTCCTACGGCTGGGGATTTCTTAATTCTTGGGTAAAACTAAACATCCTAAACCAAACGCCTAAAAAGGCTTTCCCTACACATTTTTATTAAAGGGAAGATTTAGTTTTTATTGATTTTTATTTCTTTATCAAAGATATTCACGCCGCCTTTCACGCCAAAATCCAGCGTAGTAACTGGGTAGGCTAGATAAATCCCTTCCTTGTCAAATCGTTTTTTTATCCGTATGATGGCCTCGTTCATAGCTTCGTAAAAATCATCATTGGTCTCAAATTTTATCCAAAACCGAAGTACAAAATCAAATGAAGAATTTCCAATATCTGTGAAATATAGATCCACTTTTTCATCAGGAAGCAAGGTTTCTATTTTCTTGATTTCATCAAGAGCGGTAGCCTGCACAAACTCCAAATCATCTCCATAAGAAACGCCTGTTTTTAGGATAATTCTCCTTTTTTTCAAAGTGGAATAATTGGTAAATGTTCCACTGTAAATAATTTGATTTGGGATAAAAACATCCTGCCCTGGAATGGTTCTTATGGTTGTAGTTATCAGACTTACCTGCGTGACAATGCCGTATTTATCATCTATCTCCACCCAGTCGCCCTCCTTGTATGGGCTGTGGGTTTTCAGAAGCAGTCCTGCAAATATATTAGATGCTACATCTTTGAAAGCGAAACCAGCGATAATTCCCACAATCCCAGCTCCTGCAAGCAGATGCGAGAAAACTTTGTCCAGTCCCAAAAGCTCCAAAGCGAGATAAACTCCTGAAAACAGGAAGAAACAATAAACCGTAGAAGCGATGATATGGGCGATATTTAGATGAACCTTGAAAGCTCGGCGACTGATTCTTTTGGCTATTTTGGCTAAAAAGATAAACAAAATAAGGACAATAACAGCCTCCACCATCTTTGGCAGGAAATGCACGATGGATACTTCCCAGTTTTCTAATACTTTTTCTATTTCTATGCCCATTAGAGAATCTTTCATAATGTTACTTTTTTTTGGTTAAAATTATTCATCAAAATAAATAAGCTTTGTCTCTATCACCTTTTTGCCTGTTTTTTCTAAGGCGTTTTGGTAATCCGTCACCTGTTTTTGGTGTTTTTTTCTTTCTTCTTCACCTGTTTTGAAATCAACGATAATGTAGCCTTCCTCCGTTTTTATGACACGATCTGGTCGGTAGAATTTTTGCTCTCCATCCTCCAAAGTGATGAGGATTTCTCTTTCATTGATGATTTCTTTCTCATTTCCACTGAAATATGGAGCGTATTTTTCATCGTTCAGAACTGGCGAAATTCTCTTTGTGATGATTTCTTTTTCTTTCTCGGTAATTGTTCCCAAACGGAAAAAACTATCCAAGACCTTTTCCATATCATCTTTGTGGTTTATTTTCGCTAAAATATCGTGAATGAGAAGTCCCATTCTTGTTTTCTCTTTTCGTTTTTGATAACTTTTGGATGGCGTGGCGATTTGGATATTAGCCAGTGATTCTCCTTGTTTGTGGATGGATGAGATGCTCATCGTAGCCCATTCTTTTTTCTTTTGTTTGGTTTTTTTTCTGAGCAGCTCCTCATTTGTTTCGAATAAATCAAAGTTGTCCACATTTTCCGTATTGTATTGATCTACAAAGTTAAATATTTCCAAATAATTTGCCGAATTGTTTGGTTTTTGCAGATAAAGGAAAAGCTGTTCCACAGGGCGTGTGGTGGCTACATACTGCACACAGAGGCGGTCGATGAAGTTTTTATAGACATTCTCACTGTTGAATATTTCGATATCTTCATCGTAGGTTTCTAATCCTTTATCAAAGCCCGAGATATTCACCGCGCTGAGAGCGTTTTCTCCCTCCAAATCATACCATTCTGTGAATTTGGAATCTTGGCTTTTGTTTTCCATCGGCAGGAAGACCACAGGAAACTCCAGTCCTTTGGCTTTATGGATGGTCATTATCTGCACGGCATCTATATTTTCGGAGGCTTGGATAGAGATGTTTTTGCCTTCCTCTTCCCAGAATTTCAGGAAATCTTTCAGGGTCATTCCTGTGTTTTGGGAGAAGCCATAGAGCATTTCTAAGAAATTGAGAATGAAGTCCATTTCCTTGTCTTCGACAGAAAATTCATAAACGAAATGTTCTATAAAGTTGTAAAGATTGAGGTTCGGAATATGGGAATGTGTCAAATCCAGCCTGTATCTTTTTTTGATAAAGTCAAATAATTCCTTCTGCTCTTCAATAGCCAGAATTTCCAGCATTTCTACTGAAAAATCATTGATTTTGATTCGCCCTAAATCATTGAGATAATAGAACAGCATCACTAGAAATTTTTTGCTTTTTGGAGCGGCTGTCCAGTTTAGAAATTCTATCAGAGCATTCAGAGTTTTAGAGAGATTAAGCGTAAGCCCTCGTTCGGAGATGGTTTTTATAAAGGTTTTTTCTCCATTGTACAGCACTTCTCTGCTTCCCAAAAGCTGAGAATAGTTGAATATATCATTATTCCCTCTGCACAAAATGGTAATATCCGAAAATTTAAAGCCATTATCCAGACACTGCTGGATGTCCTGTTGCATCTGGTCTGCAGTATCTTGGTAGAAATCCTCTTTTTTGGTGTTTTCTATCAGATTTACTCTTACTCTGCCGTCGATGTTGGTTTTGGCTTCCTGCTGGGCTTTCTCGCCGAAAATTTCTTTATGCTCAAAATCTCCCTGCTCGGATATGTATTGGTAAAGTTCATTATTAAACCTCACAATGTTTCTCGCACTTCGGTAGTTTTCTTTTAGTGAAATGACATTGGCAGGGACAGGCGCATTTTCTTTATGATTGATGATGTTCAGCATCAGCTGGCTTTCTCCGCCTCGGAAGCGGTAAATGCTCTGTTTAGGGTCTCCCACGAGGGTGAAACTTGTATTGTCCGAAGAAATCGTGTGGTCTCGCAGCGGCAGGAAATTCTGCCATTGCAGCGCCGAAGTATCCTGAAACTCATCAAAGAAATAATGCAGATACCGAGTTCCTACTTTCTCGTAAATGAAAGCGGAAGGCTCGTTTTTCAGGTTTTCATTGATGATAATATTAAATTTAGAAAGCAAAACTAAGTCGTTTTCTTCCTCTATTTTGGCAAGTTCATCTTGGATTTCCTTATTTACCCGAAGCGGAAGCAGGGCGTGAAGAATTTTTTCTTTTTTCTGCATCAGGATATAATTGCTGATGAGATTTCTCCTGCTTTCCATCAAATGACTGAGAATGTCAAAAATATCCTGCTCTTTTTGTTTTGACTTAGATGAAGCACCTTTTTCAAAGACTGCCAGTGCGGACTCTTCGCTAGATGGGAAAGGGAAATCTTTTCGCTCCTTGTTGTAGAACTTAGCCACTTCATGGAAAAACTTGGCAATGCTGTTTCTCGCTCCGCCTGAGAAATCCTCTATTTCCAGCCCTCTTTCTTTGATAAGGGATATCGTATCCTGCGCTATTTTCACAGAATCTTTCTTGATTTCGGTGAGGTTTTTTCTGATGTTGTTTTTGGAGTTTTCGTAGGCTTCCCAGTCAAAATCTTTATTCTCCAAAAGCCTTTTGTAGTGGATATCTTTTACAAATTCCTTTGCCGATTGGTAGAGCGTTTGGCTCAGATTTACCCGCTCGTTATTATCCAAACTATAATTCACGAAGTCTATGAAAGTCTCCGATACCTTTTTGTCTCCGCCTATCTTGTCCAGCATCTGGTCTACGGCTTCTATCAGATAAGGTTCGGGCTGAATTTCCAAATTAAAATTCTGCGCTAGTCCCAGCTCGTAGGAAAAAGAACGCACCAATTTAGAATTAAATCTATCTATCGTGCCGATGTTCAGCATGGAGTAGTGATGCAGGATATAGTCCAGAACCGCTTGGGAACGGCGGTGCAGCTCATCGATAGGGATGTTTTTGCCCTGTTGGCGGAATTTTTCCTGTATATCCAGCAGTTCTTGGCATTGGGCATAGTTTTCAGCCGTAAATTTTCCCAGCCACTGGAGTATTCGCTCTTTCATCTCATTGGCAGCCTTATTGGTAAAGGTAAGGGCAATGATATGCCGAACAGCATCTGGCTCGCTGGGATTTTCCAGACAAAGCATTAGAAGTCTCTGTACGAGGGTGTAAGTTTTGCCCGATCCAGCCGAGGCATTGATGACAGTATAAGTGGATTTCATTTTTAGGAAAAATTTTCTCAAAAATAAGTAAAAAAAAAATCCCTTCAAATAGAAAATAATTTTTAGAATTCATAGGTTTTCGTTAGATTTGTGAAACGAATAAAATTAATTATAACATTAAAAAAAATATTAAAATGGGATTTATTTCATTCATCGAGGCAAGACAGATTTTAGACTCTCGCGGTAATCCTACTGTGGAGGTAGATGTATTTACAGACAGCGGCGCTATGGGGCGTGCAGCAGTGCCTTCTGGGGCGTCCACAGGGGAACATGAGGCGGTGGAGCTTCGTGACGGCGGCGCAGAGTTTTTAGGAAAAGGCGTGGAAAAAGCTGTAGAAAATGTAAGGGAAATCATCGCTCCTGAAATCATCGGGCTTCCTGTCACTCAGCAGAACCTCATCGACCAAATTATGATAGAGGCTGATGGAACTAAAAATAAAGGAAAACTCGGGGCTAATGCTATTCTTGGGGTTTCTCTGGCAGTGGCAAGAGCCGCAGCGGCGCACCTTAGAATGCCTCTTTATAAATATTTGGGCGGTGTAAATGCCAATACTCTGCCTGTTCCGATGATGAATGTCATCAATGGAGGTTCTCACTCGGATGCTCCTATCGCGTTCCAAGAGTTTATGATTATGCCAGTGAAGGCAGATTCTTTCTCACATGCTCTTAGAAAAGGAACAGAAATTTTCCATCATTTGAAATCTATTTTAAAATCTCGCGGACTATCCACAGCAGTGGGGGATGAGGGAGGTTTTGCACCGACATTCAAGGGGACAGAAGATGCTTTGGATACTTTGCTCCAAGCGATAGAAAAGGCAGGATACAGACCAGGGGATGATATTATGCTGGCATTGGACTGCGCTTCTTCGGAGTTTTATAAAGATGGAGTTTATGATTATAGAAAATTTGAAGGAGAAAGCGGCGCTTATCGCACGAGAGAAGAGCAGGTTTCTTACTTGGCTGAACTGACACAGAAATACCCAATTATTTCCATCGAAGACGGAATGCAGGAAGATGATTGGGAAGGCTGGAAACTCTTGACAGACAAGATAGGCGACAGAGTGCAGCTGGTAGGAGATGACCTTTTCGTGACTAATGTAGAGCGACTTTCACAAGGAATAAAACAAGGTGTAGCCAATTCTATTTTGGTGAAAGTAAACCAAATCGGTTCTCTTTCTGAAACGATGGCTGCCGTGCAGATGGCTCAGCATAACAAATATACTTCGGTAATGTCCCACCGCTCAGGAGAAACGGAGGATTCTACCATAGCAGACCTTGCTGTAGCGATGAACTGCGGACAGATAAAAACAGGTTCGGCTTCCCGTTCGGACAGAATGGCGAAATACAATCAGCTACTAAGAATAGAAGAAGCTCTTGGTGAAACGGCTATTTTCCCTGGGATGGATGCCTTTAAAATCAAGAGATAGTAATAAAATTAATGAATAAAATGGAAAATCAGAACTTTCAAAATCCTTCGCCTATCTATCGAGATAATAAAAAGGTCTTAGCAGGAGTTTTAGCTATCATGTTAGGAGGTTTTGGTATTCATAAATTTATTTTAGGATACACCAAAGAGGGAGTTCTTCAAATATTAATGAGTTTTTTCTCGTGTGGATTAGCGAGTGTTATTCCTTTTGTAGAAGGGATAATTTATCTTACAAAATCTGATGAGGAATTTTACCAAATTTATCAAGTAGGAAGAAGGCCTTGGTTTTAAGATGATAATCCAAAATATATAAAGGATTTCTTTGTGGATTGGATGCTTTTTTAAAAAATAAAAGATAATGAAAAGAAGATTAGTATTATTTCTGATGCTCATGGTTCAGTTTTTCATGGCGCAGAACAAAGTGGAGGATTATCTTCATTTAGGAGATAAATATAGATTTGATAATAAAGATTATAAATTGGTATGGAGTTCCCATCCAGCGAGTAATTTCTACAAGCAGGAGTATATTTTACCAAATGAAAATGTAGAAAAATACACAAGGATGATTATGATTGATTTCTTGGAAGGAGATTTGACACCAAAGGATGCGATAAGTAATTTTGTCAATAATTTGGAGAATAGCAAAAAGCAAAATCCTATTATAAATTATCAAATGTATGAAAGAGAGGATGAGTATATGCTTGATTTTATAATAAGTAAAAACTCTCAGGATGGAAAGGAAGTACTTATTCTAGAAAGAAATGTTTATCGATATTTTAGGATAAACACACCGAAGAGAAAGGGTATTTTGCTTTTCGGCGTTAGTGACAGAGCATACACTAAAAAAGAGATGGATAATATGTTTTCTGTCTTGAAAAATAAAAAACTTGATTTAGTAAATAAAATAATCCAAATAGAAGTTCCTAAAATAAAATAATTTTTAAGGAAGGATAGATAACAAGTCTTTTCTTAACATTACAGCAAAAATTATGAGATTAAATATTAATAACGAAACAGGAAGATTAAAATCTGTAGTCCTTGGTCAGCCAGTATCTATGGGAGCAGACCCTACTTTGGAGGAGAGTTATGATGCGAAATCATACCACACCATCCAACAGGGTGTTTACCCAAAGGAAGAAGATATCATCCATGAAATGACTGAGTTTGAAAAAGTTCTCAGAAAATATCATGTGGAGGTCATTCGTCCAGATATTATCAAAGATTACAATCAAGTCTTCGCGCGAGATGTGGCGTTTGCCATAGAAGACAAGATGATATTGTCCAACCTTATTCCAGACAGAGCCGATGAACAGGAAGCTTACTCCAAAATATTCGAACAAGTGGAGTGGCGTAAAATCATCAACCTGCCAGACACAGCCCACATAGAAGGGGGAGATGTGATAGTATGGAATGATTTTCTATTCATAGGAACTTGTTTTAGTGAGGATTATAGAAATTTCAAAACGGCGAGGACTAACGAATACGCCATAGAAACCCTCAAAGAATATTTCCCTAAAAAAAGGATAATAGACCTAGAACTAAAAAAGAATGACACTGTTCCTTATGAAGGTATTTTGCATCTGGACTGTACATTTAATCCCGTAGGAAAGGACAAATGCATCATCTACAAAGATGGATTCGTGGATGAAAGCGATTACAGACTGATTTTGGATATTTTTGGGGAAGAAAATTGTTTTCATGTTACCAAAGAAGAAATGTTTGAAATGAATCCAAATATTTTTTCGATTTCGCCAGAAGTAGTCGTTTCGGATGCGGCTTTCACTAGGATGAATAGACATTTACAAGATGTTTGGAATATTAAAGTAGAAGAAATCCCTTATCGTGAGATATCCAAAATGGGAGGGCTTTTAAGATGCTCTACCATGCCGCTGGTAAGGGAATAAAAAAATAGAGAAAATGCAGACAACCAACACTGTTCTCATGATAGAACCTGTGGCGTTTGGCTACAATGCCCAGACTGCCGAGAACAACTATTTCCAAATCAACTCAGAGAACGAAAATACTCAGCTGAAAGCCTTGGCTGAGTTTAATGCTTTTGCGGAAAAACTTCGTTCACACGGAATCAATGTTATCGTGGTTAAAGACACTCTGGAACCACATACGCCAGATTCTATTTTTCCAAATAACTGGGTGAGTTTCAGCCCAGAGGGAAGGGTAGTTCTCTATCCGATGTTCGCCCCGAACCGAAGAGATGAGCGCCGAATGGACATCATAGAAAAGCTGAAAAATGAGGGTTTTGAGGTGAAAGAAATCGTGGATTTTACCCAGCACGAAAAGGAAAATAAGTTTTTGGAAGGAACGGGAAGCATCATCTTTGACCAAGATAATAAGATAGCATACGGCTCGGTTTCTGTTCGGCTGGATGAGGATTTGTTCCGTGAATTTTGCGCGAAAATCGGTTTTAAACCTATTGTTTTTCATTCGTATCAGACCATAGACCAAAAGCGTATGCCTATCTATCATACCAATGTGATGATGTGTCTGGCAGACCAGTTTGCGGTGATATGTCTCGATTGTATAGATGATGAAATGGAGCGAAAAGAGGTGGTAGAAACGATAGAAAAATCAGGAAAAGAAATCATAGCCATCACCGAAGAGCAGATGCATAATTTTGCGGGAAATATGCTCCAGCTGCATAACGACAAAGGAGATAAGTTTCTGATAATGAGCCAGACGGCATACAGCTCACTCACGCAGGAGCAGATAGAAAATATTGAAAAATACAGCCAAATCATCTCTTCTGATTTGAGGACGATAGAAATCAACGGTGGCGGCGGCGCCAGATGTATGCTTGCGGAAGTGTTTTTACCAAAGAAATAGCAGAAAAAAGTTTTAATCATGACAGAAAACATCAAGAAATTACAAGAGTTATTGGACTGCGAGGTCATTCCAGTTGCGCCAAATACTGACCCAAAACAATTGGTAGAAACTTATCTAAATCTTTGGCAGGAAGGCAAAGAGCAGAAATTCACGCCTGTGATAGTGACAGCGGATGATATATTGCTCGAAAAATTTGAATTGGATTTGGAGGATGAGGATTTGCCTTTTACAAAGGAAGGAATGAAAACTTATCGTGAAAAAATCCTTGCTGAAGCACATAAACTAAACGGAGCAGATTTTTATAAAGAAGAGAAAAAGGAGTTTTTGGGAGAGGTTTCTGTCGATGAAATTCAGTGGGAAGTGCCAGAGGGTGAGGAGCTGATGTTTAGCTCGTTGTTGGATATTGACTATGATGATGAAAGTAAAAGTACGATAAAAGAAGATGTGGTCATCATAAAACTTCCGACAGAGAAATCCTATGAAGCCTTTGCATGGCTGCCGATGGGTGGGTTTAATGACTGTCCGCTTCCAGCCGAAATGACTGCAATGGCAAAATATTGGCAAGAAAAATACGGAGCAGAACCAGCGGCAATCACCTATGATACGGCGGAATTTTACCTAAATCAGCCAGTTTCTGATAAATCAGCCTTGGTGGAGCTTGCCATAGAGCAGTATCTCTTTGATGTGGATATCGTGGTGCAGGGCGTGGGCGATGTGGAATCCCTTGTGGAGACACTTTATCAAAACAAGCAGTGGTATTTTTGGTGGGATTAAACTAAAAATGGGAAAAATGTAATATCATAAAAGTGTTGGGTTTTATTTATATAAAATCCAACATTTTGATAAATAGAATATTAAAGTAAAAACTATAATATAAAATGAGAAGAAAAATAAATAAACTACAAATAATACTAATTAGCTTTTTCCTTATTGGCTGCACCACACAAAAAACGATTTCGGAGATTATTTACTTTTTACCTTCTTCTGTAAATGAAAAACTTAGTGAAGAAATTAAAAGAAGGGAAAAAGAAGTGTATTTAGTATTAGACCAAGAAAATGAAGGAACTTATGTTATTTATATGAATAATAAGAATGTATCAGCACAAAAATTCTGGGTGGAAAATAGCAACAGAAAGGTTTATTTAGAAGGGAAATTAATTCCTCTCTATTTTTACTCCGATGAATACTTCTCCCATCCGCAAGATAACATTCTTAAAAAAATAGAAAAAGAGGAAGAAATAAAAACAGTATTGGTAAATAGAGAAAATTCTTTCCAGATAAAGTTTGACCTTGCTGGACAAATAGTAGAATAAGTAGGTAATGTTTCAAATGTGTTGGGTTTTATTTATATAAAATCCAACATTTAGATAAATAGGGAATAAAGCAAATTATCCAAATAAAAAATAATGAAAAAGAAGAAGAATATTATAATAATATTTCTGCTAAGCATCATTGTAATAAATGTATCTGATTATATTATAAGAAAAATACAAAAACAAAATATGTATAAATCAGAAATAAAAGGCGTGGTTTGGGATATTTTTTTTAAAAGAGGAGGAAACCATTACCGTTATAATAGAAATGATAAAGGAAACTATTTTGTGGATGAACATTTTTTCAATGATAAACCTTCAAATATTATAAAAAAGAATGATTCTGTATATAAAGCACCCAACAGCGAAAAACTCTATATATACAGAAAAATAAATAATACTTATGTCCTTATTGGGCAAAGTCAAAAATGGTGGTAAGCAATATCCCCAATGTGAAGGGTTTTATTTAAAACAATTAGAAAAATAATGACACTATATGAAATATATCAAAACCAAAGTAAATAAAATATTGTTAGTGGTATTATTATGTTTGTGTTTAGGTTGTGAGAAAAAGAGTGCATTGCCTCAAAATAACCCTATGAATAACGAACTGAATGATATAAGCATAGATGCATTACATGCAGAGGGAAACGATAATAATTTTTTAATCACTATTAATATTGAAAATAAAAGCAATGAATACTACTGTATGATATATGATTATGAGGGAGATTTAGATAAAAGAACATATCCTAAAATAAAGAATGTAAATAAAGATGTGGTTGAAATAAGTTACTATCCTTTTTATAGTGAAATTGTAAGTAATCACCTTGAGGAACAGGAAGATAGGGATCCACCTGTAATATCATCAGATGGTTTTATTTTTCTAATAATCAGTCCTCAAGAAAAAGAAAAAATTACACTCTCAATAAAATATGACTTATTGAAAAAATATGAAGCAAAAAGATTAAAATTGTATTTCTCAAAATATAAAAATGAAGATTCTTTAAATTCCAAATTTATAAGAATTTCTCCTACAAAAGATGCTATGTCATACTATAATTTTAAAGAGAAGTTGATAGAAATTAGGTAACCTTCCAAATGTGTTGGGTTTTATCCATATAAAAACTTTTTAGTAAAAAAATAATAACACCATATGAAATATATCAAAGCTAAAGTAAATAAAATATTGTTAGTAGTATTGGCGGTTTCATTAATAATATTACTACTAATATATAAAGAAAATCAAACTTATGAGAATAAGGGTGAGTATCTCATAAATAAAATTGAAAATTTTAGAATAAAAAATAAAAGATTACCGAATACAATATTAGAATTAGGAGAGAAAGAACCAATGAACCAAGGTCCATATTATGAGAAAAAAGATAGTGTTAATTATATAATATATTTTAACATTGGCTTTGATGAAGCTAAAATATATTATTCCGAAACAAAAAAATGGGTGAATAAACCATAAAACCAAGTGTATTAAGGTAAGTGATTATTACTTTTGATATATGTGGTAAACGCAAAACTAGCAAGCAGATAAAGTATATGAATAAAATAACAAAGATTATAATAACAAAAGAGGAATATAAAAATATATCAAAATATACAGCAATACCAATAGGAATTGTTTTTCTTGAAGAGAAAAAAGGGTGTTATCTACAAGGAAATAAAGAAGATTTTGAAAAGTTATTAGATAAATTGTCTAATTATTTTGTTGAACATGGGATAGATAAAAAATCAGAAATTAATGTAATAGGATATAATATAGAAAGGCTAATAGATAAATTATCAATCATATATGATGAAAATTAAAAGAGAGATTGGTAATCCTCCAAATGTATTTTTCACTCACAACAAAAAACTCCTCATCATTTTGATGAGGAGTTTTTTGTTTAAATTTTTTTAAAAATAATAAAAACCTTATTTCAAACTTAAAATAGCCAATCGGTAACCATCTAGTCCAAATCCAGAGATGACACCGCTGCAATGAGCCGCAGTTACTGATTTTTGCCTAAATTCTTCTCTTGCATAGATGTTGCTGATATGGACTTCTATTTTTGGTTTTTGAATGTTTCTGAGACAGTCTGCAATCGCATAGGAGTAATGGGTGTAGGCAGCAGGATTGATGATAAGTGCTTCGTAATCATCCTCTTGCAGTCTGTTGATGATTTCTCCCTCTACATTGGATTGGAAAAATAGAATTTCATCTTCGGGAAATTTTTCCTTTAGATTTTCTAAAAAATCAGCCATAGAAACTGTTCCATAGATTTCAGGCTCACGAGTTCCGAGGAGGTTTAGATTAGGACCATTGACGATTAGAATTTTCATACCGTTATTTTTTTTCTAAAGCTAAATCTACTACTTCTTTCATCGTTTTCACATAATGGATTTTTAAATCCTTGAAATAATCTCCTTTGATGTCTTCCACATCTTTTCTGTTTTCCTCACAGAGAATCACTTCTTTCACGCCTGAGCGAACCGCTGCCAAGAGTTTTTCCTTAATTCCACCCACAGGAAGCACTTTTCCTCTCAGGGTGATTTCGCCTGTCATTGCCAGATGAGGTCTTACTTTTCGGTTGGTGTAGCTGGATACCATAGAAGTAAGCATCGCGATTCCTGCAGAAGGGCCGTCTTTTGGTGTGGCGCCTTCTGGGACATGGATGTGGATATTTTTACTTTCTAAATCCTCAGCGTCTATTCCCAGTTCCTTATGTTTTGCTTTGATGTATTCCAAGGCCAAAGTCGCACTTTCTTTCATCACTGTTCCTAGATTTCCTGTCATGCTGAGAGTTCCTTTTCCATTGGATAAAATACTCTCAATGAACAAAATATCTCCTCCCACACTTGTCCAAGCCAGACCTGTCACCACGCCTGTTTCGTTGGTGGTTTCAGAAACGGCTTTGCTCATAGGAACACCTAAAATTTCATCAATTTTTTTGATGCTGATTTTAGGGTCGTATTCTTTATTCATCGTGATTTGTAGAGCCACCCAGCGGGCGATAGCCGCCAAGTTTTTCTCTAATCTTCTCACGCCACTTTCCCTTGTGTGGGCTTCTATGATGTGTTTTAGTTCTTTTGAACCTAATTTTAATTCTTGCGCAGACAGCCCGTGTTCGTGGATTTGTTTTTTCAGCAGGTGTCTTTTAGCGATTTCTACTTTTTCCTCCAAAGTATATCCCGAAAGATTGATGATTTCCATTCGGTCAAGCAGTGCCCTTTGGATGGTAGAAAGGCTGTTGGCTGTGGCGATGAACATTACCTTTGATAAGTCATAGCCTATTTCTAAGTAATTATCGTAAAAGCTGTTATTCTGTTCAGGGTCAAGGACTTCCAGCAGGGCAGAAGATGGGTCTCCGTGAGTTCCCGTGCCGAGTTTGTCTATCTCATCCAAAACGATAACAGGATTAGAAGTTCCAGCCTTTTTGATGGATTGGAGTATTCGCCCAGCCATGGCGCCAATGTAGGTTTTTCTGTGTCCTCGTATCTCGCTTTCATCATGCAGACCGCCCAAAGAAAGGCGAATGTATTTTCTTCCCAAAGCATCTGCTACGGACTTTCCTAAGGAAGTTTTTCCCACACCAGGAGGCCCTACAAGGCATAGAATAGGCGATTTCATATTGTTTTTAAGTTTCAGAACAGCCATGTGTTCCAAGACTCTTTTCTTGATGTCTTCTAGTCCAAAGTGGTCTCTATTGAGAACAGCCTCGGCCTTTGGAAGGTCAAAAGTATCTTTGGTATAATTTTCCCAAGGCAGGTCTGTGAAGAAATCTAGATAATTTCTCTGCACATTATAGTCAGGCGAGTTCGGATTGTGTCTTTGCAGGCGGTTGATTTCCTTATTGAAATGATTTTCTATTTCCTCACTCCATTTTATTTTTTTTGCTTTGGCTTTCAGTTCTTCTATATCGTTTTCTGTACCTCCGCCCAGCTCTTCCTGAATGGTTTTAATCTGCTGATTTAGAAAATATTCCCTCTGATGTTTGTCTAATTCTTTGGTGGTTTTCTGATGGATTTTATTTCTTAATTCCAGTTTTTTGAAATCTTCTTGCAGTAGTTCATAGCATTTTCTTGCACGGATGAAAAGGCTTTTTTCTTCCAGCAGTTTTTGTTTATTTACTGTTGAGAAATTACCATTCACGCAGATGAAATTCAGCAAATCTTCTGCTCCATCTATGTTTTTAATAGCGAAATTAGCTGCGTTAGGAATGTTTGGGTCTAGCTCTATTATCTTTATTGCTAAATCTTTGATGTTATCTATCAGCGCATAAAATTCCTCTTTGTTCTTCGGCGAAGAATCTCTCATTTTCTGTATTTCCGCTCTGAAAAACGGCTCTGTGGAAATGTAGTTTTTCACACGGAAACGGTGCACACCACGAGTGATGGCGGTGATATTTCCATTAGGAAGTTTGATGATTTTGATAATCCTTGAAATCGTCCCTATGGAGTTCAAGTCACCAATTTTTGGTGTTTCTACATCAGAGTTTTTCTGACAGATGACGCCTATGTATTCTTTGTTATTATAGGCTTCTTCCAGCAGTTTTATAGATTTTCCTCTTCCAGCAGTGATGGGAATCACCACATTAGGAAACATCACCATGTTTTTCACAGGCAAAATAGGAAAAGACTCTTGCTCTTCGTTTAGCTGTTCGTTTTTATCGTGAATTTCTTCGGTTATAACACTGAAACCTTCATCCATAAGATTTTCAAAAGAAATATCTTCAAATTCTTCTATCATAATTTTATTAAAACTAAAAAGATTAAATGACAAAATGTCACTTTAGTGTTTCTCGTTTTTTCATTGATATCAATAATAAAACGGTCTCTCATATGGCACAATTCCTATGCCAAGAAAATTTTACGACAAAAATGCATAAATATCTTTAAATTCAAATAAAAATTCCGAAATTTGTAGTATGGAGGTTGATAAAGTGCACATTCCCATAGTAGATATTCCGCTGGAGGGAGGCGTGAAATTGTCCGTGAAACGCGAGGATTTGGTTCATCCGCAGATTTCGGGTAATAAGTATTGGAAAATGTTTTATAATGTAAAAACATACCTTGCCCGAGAGGTGAAAAATCCTTTGATAATCACTTTCGGGGGAGCGTATTCTAATCATATCGCGGCGGCATCTGCTGTTGGAGAAAAATACAATATTAAAACTCTGGGCGTTATCCGTGGAGAGGAGCTGGAAGATAACTGGCAGGGAAACCTCACGCTGGAAGATGCGCAGAGGAGAGGGATGGATTTTTTGTTCGTTACTAGAGAGGCATACAGAGACAAGGAAAAAATTACCAGAGATTTGCAGGAAAAATTTCCTGAGGCTCTCATTGTCCCTGAAGGCGGGACTAATGAACTAGCAGTGGAAGGGGTGAAACACATGCTGGATGAACGAACAAAAGAATTTGATTATATTTGCACCGCGGTTGGGACAGGAGGAACCATTTCGGGCTTGTCCAAATTTGCAGAAGAACACCAGAAAATACTGGGGTTCAAGGTGGTGGATGACCCTACTTTGGAGGAGAGAATCCAAGGGCTGAGCGGGAGGAAAAATTTTACCCTCTTTGATGCTCATGATGGCAGATATGGGAAAATCATAGATGAAAATATACAGTTTATCAATCATTTTTATGAGCGGTATGATGTTCCTCTCGACCCGATATACACAGGGAAAATGATGAGACACCTGATGAAACTGATAAAGGAAGGATATTTCCCGCAGGGCAGCAGGATTTTAGCGTTTCATACGGGAGGATTGCAGGGAGTTTTAGGGGCGAATGAATGGTTGAAAAAGACAAAAAAAGAACTAATCAAAATAAAATTTAACTAAAAATGAAAGAATTATTGTGTTTATTATCAGTAGCAGGTTTGGGGCTGTTTTCTCATGCTCAGGATTGGAAAACAGATGACCAATACATCCAGAATTTCGCTAAATATGCAGTGGAAGAGATGGAGCTGTATAAAATTCCGGCAAGTATCAAACTCGCACAGGGGATTTTGGAGACAGGAGGAGGACAGAGCCGTTTGGCAAAAGAAGGGAAAAATCACTTTGGGATAAAATGTAAAGAAAATTGGACAGGAAAGACCATGAAACACACAGATGATGCACCAAATGAGTGTTTCCGTGTGTATGATGACCCGCGAGAATCTTACAGAGACCATTCTTTGTTTTTGACAACGAGAAAGTATTATGTAGGACTTTTTAAATTGGATATCAAAGATTACAAAGGCTGGGCATATGGACTTAAAAAGGCTGGATATGCTACCAATCCTAAATATGCGCAGATTCTGATAAACAGAATAGAAAAATACAGGCTGCATGAATTTGATAATATAAAATCACATGAAGTTTCCGCGAAACTAAAAGAATTGTATCCAGAATATAAGTCTGAAAATCAAGAAATTAAAAATCAAGAGCCAGTTAAAGAAAAATCCACAAAAGAGGAAGTAAGAACTGAGCCTGTACTGCGCGAAGAAAAAGTAAAAGAACCAGTAGTACAAAAGCAAGAAACAAAACAGGAAACAAAACAGGAAACAGAAATATCTAAACCAGAAATAGAATCTGGTAAAAAAAAAGAACCAGAGCTACACAAATACGAAGAAGGAAGGCTCACAGAAGAAGCCGTTTTGCATAGTCTAAATGAGAGGAATCATCCTAATTCAAATCTGAAATATGTGGTTTTGGGAGGAGATATCTCTCTTTCTGCTTTGGCGAAAAAATATAATATCAGAGTGAGCGACCTGAAAGATTATAATGATTTAAAAACATCTGATTTGAAAAAAAATCAGATTGTTTTTTTAGAGCCTAAAAAATCTTATGGAAGTCAAGAAACACATACCGTGAGAAAAGGCGAAAAGATGTATGATATTTCCCAGAAATATGGGATAAAACTAAAGTATTTGTATCTAAAAAATAGAATGGAGGAGGGACAAGAACCAAAAGAGGGACAGGTGCTTTACCTTCAAAATAAAAAGCCAAGAAGGGAGAGATAATGTTCTCCCTCTTTTTTTATGGAATGTTCAGATATTTGTGCGTTTGTACGGAAGCTATCCATTTAGGATTTTGTAGAATGTAATCTGTTATTTTTGGATAGTTTTGCTCCCTTTTGCTCCATTCAGACTGCAGATATAGTTTGCATTTTTCTGATACTTTGGCAGCTTGTTCTTCAGCGAATTTGAAATCGTGATTGTTGAAAATAACCACTTTCAGCTCATCAGCCATTTGGTAAATTTCTTCTTTTGGAAGTTTTACTTTTTTGGGCGAAAGAGTAATCCAGTCAATATGTCCTCTTAGATTGTGCGAGCCAGAGGTTTCCACATGAATCGTACAGCCTAATTCTTTTAGTTTTTTTGTTAAAATATTCAAATCCCACATCAGAGGCTCGCCGCCTGTGATGATTATAGTTTTACAGTGTTTAGCCGCTATGGCAGCGATTTCTTCTGCATCCATCAACGGATGAAGCGTGGCATCCCAACTTTCTTTGACATCACACCAGTGGCATCCTACATCACAGCCGCCTAAACGAATGAAGTAGGCCGCCCTGCCAGAGTGGGCACCTTCTCCTTGAATAGTATAAAAATGCTCCATAACAGGGAGCATTTTACCTTGATTTAATAATATTTTTTGTTCACTACTAAAATCTGACATTTTTCACTCACTATTTTTTATAAGCTAAAAGCGTATTTTTCATCAGCATGGCTCTAGTCATAGGGCCTACGCCACCAGGAACGGGTGTTATAAAACTAGCCTTCTTCTCACACGCTTCAAAATCTACATCTCCTACTAAATGATAACCTCTCTCGCTATCATCATTCACTCTGGTAATTCCTACATCTATAACCACGGCACCTTCTTTTATCATATCTCCTTTTAGGTAATTAGGAATACCTAATGCTACGATGACGATGTCTGCCTTTTGGGTATATTCTTCAATATTAGGCGTATGGCTGTGGATAAGCGTTACTGTGGCATCAGTTCCTTTGGCACTCATCAGAATACTCATAGGACGGCCAACGATTCTGCTTCGGCCGATAACTACGCATTTTTTTCCTTTGGTGTCAATGTTATATCTCTCCAAAAGCTGCATAATCCCAAATGGAGTAGCAGGCAGAAGGGAGTCCATCTCTAAAGCCATTTTCCCAAAGTTTTCTGGGTGGAAGCCATCCACATCCTTTTTAGGGTCGATAGCCATGATGATTTTTTCTTGGTCTATGCCTTTCGGAAGAGGAAGCTGTACGATGAATCCGTCTATTTCCTCGTTCTCGTTTAGTTTTTTTATTTCTTCTAAAAGTTCATTTTCACAAATCGTATCAGGAAATTTTAGCAAAGATGAGGTAAATCCCACCTCTTTACAATCCTTGACTTTGCTATTTACATAGGCTTTGCTGGCACCATTTTCTCCCACCAGTATAGCTGCTAGGTGAGGTGCTTTTTTGCCGCTTTGTACTATTTTTGTAACTTCTTCTTTTATCTCTTGTTTTATTTTCTGAGAAACGCTCAGTCCATCTAAAATTTCAGCCATAATATTATTAGTTTTTTTAAAGTTCTTTTCGTAGCCTTGCCACTGGAATGTTGAGCTGTTCTCTATATTTAGCAACGGTTCTTCGGGCGATATTGTATCCTTTTTCTTTCAGTGCAGTAACCAGCGCATCATCTGTGAGAGGCTTCTTTTTATTTTCCTTGTCGATTATTTCTTGCAGATGGTTTTTGATTTCTTTTGTAGAAACTTCTTCCCCTTCATCATTGGTCAAACTATCTGAGAAAAGATTTTTTAGATAAACTATTCCATGCGGCGTATCAGCATATTTGCTCTTGACCACTCTAGAAATAGTAGAAATATCAAATCCTGTGATGTCAGAAATATCTTTCAGAATCATAGGTTTGATGTTTTTTTCGTCCCCTGTGATGAAATATTCTTTCTGCATCTTAGCAATGGCTGTGATGGTCTGTATTAGAGTGTTTTGTCTTTGATTAACAGCATCTATATACCATTTCGCAGCATCTAATTTTTGTTTAATGAAAAGAGCTGCCTGTTTGTGTTCAGCAGAGCTTTTATCATTAGAATATGTTTCTAAAATCTCTTTGTATTCGTTAGAAACCCTCAGTGTAGGAGCGTTTTTATTGTTAAGCATCGGAATTACCTCGTTGTCCTTTACCTGAATGATAAAATCAGGAATAATTTCTTGATTGATGGTAATGGTCTGTGTATCAAAGTTTCCGCCTACTTTTGGTGAAAGTTTTGCAATCTCTTCTAAGACATCTTTCAGCTGTTCCTCATCGATATTATACCGCTGGATAATTTTAGAATAATGCTTGTTGCTCAGTGCATCAAACTGGTTTTTCAGTATGCTGGCAGCAATGCCTACATTGGGATTGTCACTTACTTTTTTCTCTATTTGTAGAAGGAGACATTCTTGTAAGTTTCTCGCGCCCACGCCCGCAGGTTCTAGTTTTTGGATATAGTTCTCTAAAATGTATTCCAGTTTAGGAATATCCGTATAAATCCCTTGCGAGAAAGCCAAATCATCTACGATTGATTTTAAATCTCTACGGAGATACCCGTCATTGTCAAGGTTTCCTATGAGATATTCAGCTATTTTCAGCTCTTCATCAGAAATATTACTAAGTCTAATCTGCTCCAAAAGATACTCATAAATGGTCTGACCCTCGGTCAGTAAACTCTCGTTGTCAAATTCCTCATCATCAGGCGAGTAGTTGCTGGATGCGGTTTTGTAGCTGGGCTCATCATCATATAGGTACTCATCTACATTGAAATCCGTTTCTATGCTCTCCGTTCCCTCGCTTTCGTAGTCGTTTCCTAAATTGTCATAATCCTCCTCCTTATCATCCGTTACTTTTTCCAAAGCAGGATTTTCCTCTAACTCACGCTCCAGCTCCTCCTCAAATTCCAGCGTATGAAGCTGAATGAGCTTCATTAACTGAATCTGCTGTGGAGCGAGTTTTTGACCAAGTTTAAGTTGTAAATTTTGTTTGAGCATATCAGTTTTAGATTATTAGTTTTAGAAGCTACCCGTTAATTCCTCCCATTTCTATCTGGTAGTTCTCATCTATTTCTATATTGGCTAAATGGTCAAAGAAATAATTTGGCTCTGCATCTAAATCAAAATCACAGCTAATCTCTTCACTATCAATATAAAAATTAAGAGAACGAACGCCGATAGCTTCTTTAAATTCCTTTTCAGAAATTGTTCTATCAAGGCTGAATTCATCAAAATATTTAGCAACTCCTTTTTTGGCTATTTCTTTTGAAATCCAGTCATTCAGCCCTTCAAAAATAGATTCTTCTTTAATAAAAGTATCTAAAATCAAATCCTTATGGCTTTCTATCCACTGGATTTTTTCCTCTATTTTCTGAAAATATTTTTTTTGTTCTTCTTTAGTTGCTTCTAGCTCTTCATCAAATTCAATATAAATTTCTGTATCAAATTTGTTCCAAATTTTAGCAACAGCTTCAAATTCGGGATAGTCCCTATAAGTTATTTTCATAATTCTTAAAACTCTGCGTTTCTTGGTGTTCTTGGGAAAGGAATTACATCACGGATGTTGGTCATTCCTGTTACGAATAATACCAATCTCTCTAGTCCAAGCCCAAAACCAGCATGCGGCACAGAACCGAATTTTCTAGTGTCCAGATACCACCATAGTTCCTCTTCATCCACATTCATATCTTTCATTTTTTGGACAAGAACATCCAGCTTTTCTTCTCTCTGAGAACCACCAATGATTTCACCGATTCCAGGGAAAAGAACATCCATCGCCGCAACGGTCTTTTGGTCATCATTCAGCTTCATATAAAACGCCTTGATGTCCTTCGGATAGTTGAATAAAACCACTGGGCTTTCAAAGTGTTTTTCCACCAAATAGCGCTCGTGTTCAGATTGTAGGTCTGCTCCCCAAGCCTCTATTGGGAATTGGAATTTACCTTTTTTATTTTCTTTAGAGTTAAGCAAAATCTCGATAGCCTCAGTGTAGCTCAGCCTTACGAAACGCTTTTTCACTACATTCTGAAGTTTTTCTATCAGTCCTTCTGCTGCTCTTTCTTTTTCAGGTTTTTGTTTTTGTTCCTCTGCAAATCTCTTGTCAAGAAGTTCTAAATCATCTTTGCAATTATCTAATACATAGTTGATTACATGTTTCAAGAAATCTTCTGCTAGGTCTATGTTGTCTTCCAAGTTGTTGAATGCCACTTCTGGCTCCACCATCCAGAATTCTGCTAGGTGTCTGGTTGTATTAGAGTTTTCTGCACGGAAAGTAGGCCCAAAGGTATAAACCCTTCCTAGTCCCATCACCGCGGTTTCCACATTTAGCTGTCCAGAAACCGTAAGGGAAGTTTTCTTACCAAAGAAATCTTGGTCGTAGTCTACATTTCCATCTTCTGTTTTTGGAACATTATTCAGGTCAAAATTCGTAACTTTGAACATTTCTCCTGCTCCCTCAGCATCAGCACCTGTAATTAGAGGTGTGTGGATGTAGAAGAATTGGTTTTGATTAAAGAACTGATGAATCGCGAAGCTCACAGCATGGCGAATTCTAAACACGGCCCCGAAAAGATTAGTTCTAAATCTCAAATGAGCCTGTTCTCTCAGTAATTCCAAAGAGTGTTTCTTAGGCTGAAGAACCGTTTTTTCTAGTTCATCAGTGAAATTATCTCCTAAAATTTCTATTTTCTTTGCTAAAACTTCTATGTTTTGTCCTGCTCCTTGGCTTTCTACGATTTCTCCTGTTACTTTCAGAGAGGACGCTGTATGGATTTTTTTGATAATTTCTTCATCAAATTTTTCAAAATCTACTACAATCTGGATGTTATTCGCTGTAGAACCGTCGCTTAGTGCGATGAATCTATTAGAACGAAAAGCTCTGACCCAGCCTTGGATACAGATGTCGTGGTGAATATGTTTTGTGTAATTATCAAGAATTTCTTTAATCGTTAATCGTTTCATAGGATGATATTATTAAAACAGCAAAGATAAAATAAAAAGATGGAAATAAAAAACCGCTGTAAATCTACAACGGTTTTTATTTTAATTGAAAATCAATTATTTTTTCTTAGCACCTGCTACTGCGTCAGCTAGCTCAGCACCTGGCTTGAATTTAGCAACTTTTTTAGCAGCGATTTTGATTGGTTGTTTAGTAGCTGGGTTGATACCAGTTCTTGCAGCTCTTTCTGTTACAGAAAAAGTTCCAAACCCTACTAATGCCACTTTACCATCTTTCTTTTTAAGTGTGTTAGTAACATTCTCAATGAAAGACTCTAATGCTTTCTTAGCAGCCACTTTTGTGATTTCTGCATCCTTTGCAATTGCGTCGATTAATTCAGACTTGTTCATAATAATGTTATTTTATAAATTTATGTTCAGCAAATATAAAATAAATAAAACAAAAACCAAATTTTTTATAGCATAAAATGAGGTTTTTAGAAGATTTTAAGATAATTTTAATTGATTTTTACTTTTTAGCTCCGAAAAATCCATGATTTCCAAGAGGAATAATAGCCGCAACGATGAAAAGGTGGTTGTTCGGACTTGCGTGGTTTTTATGAGATTGGTAAATGTAGAAGAACTGTGGATTCAGCCAGTTGAAAAGTTTAATATCCGCTCCTAAATACACCCTGTTTCTAGCAAAGTCTCCTTTTTTTAAGTCAATGAAAATTTCATCATGAGCAAAGAAATTGACAGATTTATCAAAAATTTTAGCTCTGTGCACGATGCCTAAACGCCCTCTATAAAAATCAAAGTCCTCTCCACCTACTATGAATCTATGCAGATAAGTGTTTCGGTTTTGTAAAATCCATTTGTTTTGTTTATCCAAAGGGAGGGAGAAAGTCACCATTGCATTGATTTGGTGTTCTTTCACTTCCTTGCTGTGTGCCTGAGGAGATTTCAGAAATACATAAAGAGGCATGAAGGAAATGTATTTGTTGATTTTGATATTAGGCATCACCATGGCTATTTGTGTATGCTTTGGCGATGTGCTCACCCCGCCATATACCGTGATGCTGTGTTCTTTTGGGATGCTTATAGAAACCCCTGTGGTCAAGAAAGATTTTTTGGTGTCAGCATCTTGGGCTTTCATAGTATTGATGCCGAAAAATGCTCCATATAATGCTGAAAGTAAAATTAACTTTTTCATTCGTGTAAAATTTAGAAATTTAAGGCTGCAAAAAATACTAATTAAATCTTAGGTTTGTTTAAAAAGAAATCAATAATTTTGCAGCATGTTAATAGAAGTTTTTAAATCAAAAATTCATAGAGTAAGTGTTACAGAAGCGAATCTGAACTACATAGGAAGCATTACCATAGATGAAGATCTGATGGATGCCTCTGGAATTATCCACGGCGAGAGGGTTTATGTGGTGAATGTCAATAATGGAGAGCGCTTTGACACCTATGCGATCAGAGGTGAGAGAAAATCAGGAGTAATCTGTCTGAATGGCGCGGCGGCGAGAAAAGCCCACAAAGGCGATATTGTCATCATCATAGCCTATGCGCAGATAACGCCAGAGGAAGCAAAAACCTTTGAGCCCAAAGTGGTTTTTCCTAATGAAAAAACTAATTTACTAGAATAATAATGAGCCTCAGAAGAAAGCAGATAAAGAATATTTTTACGATTTTAATTTCAGCTGGTTTGGCTGCGTTTTTTATGTGGCTGGCTTTGGGTGATTTGGATTTTGATAAGGTGAAAGTGTCTTTTGCTGAGATTAATTATTTTTGGGCGTTTATGTCTGCTTTCTTTGCGGTTTTGGCGTATTGGTTTCGTGCGGTGCGCTGGAATCTTCTTTTAGAACCGATGGGCTACCAAATCCGTAATTCTAATGCCTTTTGGACGATAGCCTTTGGGTATATGATGAATCTTACCATTCCAAGAAGCGGCGAAATCGCGAGGGCGACCACTCTTTTCAGAATCGAGAAAGTTCCAGTAGAAAAATCCATCGCGACCATAGTCATAGAACGATTGGTGGATTTGGTTTTTATGCTTTTGTTTTTGCTGCTGACTTTTATTTTTAATGGAAAGGTTTTAGCATCGTTCTACAACCTGCTTACCACACGAAAAGTCTCTGAAAAAAAGGAATTGACATCCACGGATAATTTCTTGCTAAATCATGGGATAGAAGACTTGGCTGCGTTTTATTTTAATCTAAAAATAGCTTTTTTAGTTCTTTTTTTGCTGGGAGCAGTTGTTTTTATGATTAAATTTAAAGAGAAAATCATTTCTTTCATTAAAGGCTTGATAGAAGGCTTTTTAGCTGTCCGAAAAATCAAGAATAAACTTGCTTTTGTGCTTCATTCGGCAGGAATATGGATTTGCTATTTTCTTGCGGCGTATTTGGTTTGTTTCGCTCTGAAAGAAACTTCTGATTTCACCATTGGTGATGGTTTTCTACTTGTTACGGCGGGAACGCTTGGGATGATGGTGCCTACTTCTGGCGGTGCAGGTTCTTACCATATCGTGGTTAAAATTGCCATTGTAGGGATTTTCATTTCTTTGGGAAAAAGTCATTCTCATGGTGAGGAAGTAGGGATTTCCTATGCGCTGATTTCCCATTTGATACAGACTATTGCTACGCTTGTCTTTGGGCTGATTTCTATTTTTGCACTATTTGGAAAGAAGAATGATAAATAGTTTATGATTCCTGAGGTGTGTCAAAACTATTTTTCCATTGATTTATAAAGTCTTTAAATTGCTTGTTGTCAAAGACTTTGTTTCTGATTTTGCTAACGGACGAAATTCCTTTTCTGTCAGAAATCATTAGGATTTCATCGGCTTTTTGGCTTTCAAAAGGGCTGATTTCTGCCTGTTCTATTTCAGCTAATCTATTTTTGTGAACGAAAGTGACAAAATTCTCCATCAGCGGCGAGATGTAGGCGCCTTCGGTCTGTTTCGGGATACGGATGGTATTTCCTTCTAAGAATAAGAAATTTCCCCAGATTCCCCGTGCAATTCTTTTGTTAGGGTTTAGGATGAGCAGGTCATCCAGCTCGTTTTCTCCAGCGTATATTTCGGCATAAATATTTTCTGGACAATGAGTTAGAATATTGCTTAGAATATTTGTATTTACGGTGATTTCCCTAATCAAATCTACTTCCAGAGTTTTGTTAATCTGCAAAACATCTTGTGTCAGCTCTGCTTCAATGAAAAACTGAACAGGAGATTTGGCTAAATTTAAATCATCAGTATTTCTATAAACTAAAAAATGAATAAACGCGTTTTCAAGGGCGTCAGCAGTTATTTTTTGTTCAAGAATATCGATAAAATATTCCAGATTGAAAGAAAGCGGAATGTTCATTCTCATCTTTCGCATAGAGGCCATTAGGAAAAAATAGCATTCTTCGGTAAGGATGAGTTTTCCGTTTCTCACAAAAAAATATACGCTCACGGCATCGCCATAGAGAAAAGCACGATTGACATTCATTAGGCAGCTCCTAATTTTATTTTTAAGTTTTCGATAAGGTTTTCCCAGTATTGCTGAGTTTCTTCTTCGTCACCAGCTTCACAGAAGTCGGTAATATTTAAAGAAAGGTCGTTTGTAATTTCATCAATTACGATATTCAGCTCGAAGAAATATTTAGTTCCTTCATCCTCTTCCCATCGGAATCTCACAGACTGTTCTACTTTGTATCTGGTAAGGGTCGCTTTTTCTTTTGGGCCGCCGTTCCAGCTGAAGTAGAAATCATCTCCTTTTTCTGTCACTTCATCAGCAAACCATTCTGCCAGACCTTCTGCAGTGGCAATGTATTCAAACAGAATTTCTGGAAGGCAGTGAAGTGGAAATTCAAATTGTATTTTAGTTTTAGCCATACATATACATTTTCGGGTCGCAATATATCATTATTTTTTTAGCTTTAAAATATTGTCCAAGTGATTTTTGTCACTATAGATGAAAAAAGGCAAAAAATCATAAATTTTCGCCTTTTTTATTTGTCTTTTGTGTCTGCTTTTTTTGTTATGATACCTTGTCAAGGGCATTTAGAATAATGGCACAGCCTTTTTCAATTTCTTCCTTGCTAAGGATAAGCGCAGGCGAAATTCTCAGATAATCATTTCGGTAGAGCTGGCAGGATACTATAAGTCCATCTTTCATGCATTGTTCTACCACACGGATACAGTAGTCAGGGCATCCCAGATTAACCGCCAGCATGATTCCTTTTCCGTTGATGTATTTTATTTTAGGGTGAACCAAAAGTTTTCGGAATAGTTTTTCTTTTTCCTCTATTTCATCCAGTAGTCCGCTTTCTAAAATTTCTTCCAAAGTAGCCAAACAAGAAGCGGCGATAAGCGGATTTCCTCCAAAAGTGGTGATGTGGCCTAATTTAGGGCTGTGGGATAGACAGCTCATGATTTCTCTGCTGCTCATGAAGGCTCCCACGGGAAGACCGCCGCCCATTCCTTTACCCATTGCTAAAATATCTGGAACAATGCCATAATGCTCAAATCCAAAAAGTTTTCCCGTTCTCCCGAACCCTGGCTGTATTTCATCTAAAATAAGCAGTGCGCCCACTTCTTCGCATCTCTTTTTTAGTTTTTTCAGATAGTCGTTTTCTGGTGTGATGAATCCTGCTGCGCCTTGTATGGTTTCTACAACTACACCTGCTGTTTTTTCGGTGATTTTGGCTAAGTCTTCTTCATTATTAAAATGAATGAAATTTACCAGTGGAAGCAGCGGACGGAAGGCTCTCTTGTGGTATTCGTTTCCTGCCACACTCAGTGCTCCATGAGTATTGCCGTGGTAGGCATTGTGAAAGGCTATGATTTCCTCTCTGCCAGTGTATCTTTTGGCAAGTTTTAAGCTGCCATCTATGGCTTCTGCACCGCTGTTTACCAGATAGGTAACCTCCAATGGGTCAGGTGTAACCTTTGCTAAAAGTTTGCACAGTTCTATGGGTTTTTCTAGTGCGTATTCTCCATAAACCATCACATGCAGGTATTTGTCTGCTTGTTCTTTTATGGCGTTTATGATTCTAGGGTGGGAGTGTCCCAGTACATTGGCAGAAATCCCAGAAACAAAGTCCAAATATGCCCTGCCGTCTTTACCATATATATAGTTGCCCTCCGCTCTTTCTACCTCAAAACCAGAGGCAAAATGCGAGGTCTGTGCTTGATAGTTGAAAAAATCTTGTTTCATTATAGAATAATTTTGAGCAAATGTACTGTTTTTTGATTAAAATAGGGCGTGAAAATTTTGTTTAATCCTAATAATTCACTACCTTTGTAGAGGAAAAAGAGGTTTAAAAGTCAAAAATCTAGGATTGTTTTTTACGAAATTTAAAACAATTAAACTTATATATGTAATGTAGTAGTTATGATGGTGAATTTTTATTGAATGAAAAAATAATGTGTTTTGTAGAGGAGGGGTTTTTCTTTTATTAAAACATATTTAGAGTCTAACAATGACAAGCTTATAATTAATCACTATGAAAAAAGCATTATTTTCAGCATTTCTGCTATCAACTCTAGCAGTAAATGCACAAATAGGAAAAGTGGGAGTTAACACTGATAGTCCTAAAGCAACACTGGATATTCAGCCAAGTCCAGCAAATGCTCTTCCGACGGCAACCACTAATGAAGGGGTTCTTATTCCAAAACTATCTAAAACTAGAGTAGCAAATATAGCAACACCAGAAGATGCTACAATGATCTATGTAAGTGATGTGACCTATACAGGAACAAACCCTACCGTAGCAGATATTACTAGTAAGGGATTCTACTACTATGATGAAGACCCTGTGATGCCAGCTAATTCTAAATGGAAAAAACTAAATGTAAATGCGGAGGAACTAACCTCTACAATACAGATGGAGCTCTAACAGACAACAGAACTGTAAACATGAATGGTAAAAATCTCTCTTTCACAGGAACAGGGAATGTGGGGATAGGAAAGGCAGCAACGAGTACATATAAATTAGATATTTCAGGGGAATTAAATGCAGAAGGAATGTTGAGATCATATGTTAATCATGATGTCGGAGGGTCTTTGAGTTTGGTCAATCCTAAAAAGACAGGAAATGATATGCATGAATGGAGGTTATTTAATATGACAGGGGTTTACGCAAAAGGCTTACAGTTTTGGAAATATTCACCAAGTGGAGTAGGAAATGGACCAGTGATGACTTTAGGAGATAATGGATTTGTAGGAATTGGATTACCAACAAATGTATCCCCAGCACATAGGGTTCATATTAAAGATGGGCATTTTTATGCAGAAGAAGGAGCATTGTATTCCCAATATTCTAACAATGAAGGAGGTAGGATAGTTTTAAGAAACCCAAATAAAATGGGAGGAATAGCAAATGAATGGGTGTTGTTTAATATGACAAGTGCCTATGGTACCCCATCGTTACAATTTTGGAGATATTTCCAAAGTGGAGGTGGAGGAATGGTGATGACTCTAGCAGATAATGGTAATGTAGGCATAGGAACTAGTAATCCTGCACATAAGCTTGTTGTTGAAGGGAATGCAGCAATAAACAATGGGCATTTCTATCAATATGGAGGAGGAACTATATATACAGGATCAGGAGGAATATGGGCAAATGGGCTGATATATGCATCACAAGATATATCAACAACATATGTTAGAGTAAGAAAAAGTGGTAATGGTTCTAATGTATGTTCTGCAGCCGAAATAGGGTGGATACGCTATGATGATGTAAATGGAAAGTTTCAAGGCTGTGCAAGAGATCAATGGGGTGGTTATGTATGGCATAATTTTAATTAATAATCTTGATACTAACAATTCTTTCAAGCTCTGGCTAAAATTTAGTCAGAGTTTTTTACATAATTATGAAAGAAAAATCATAAAAACATAGAGAATGGAAGTTAAAAACTAATGAAAAATTTTAGTATTCATTTAAAAATCTGTATTTTCGCAGACTAAATAATTTTTAAAGAGTTAATTACAATGACACTTTTAGGACAGATAAGAAAGAAATCTTGGCTTGTGGTGGTATTCATCGCTGTAGCCCTTGTATCATTTTTCATTAATCCTGATACTGTAGAGAAGATGATGGGAAATGACCCGAATGTCTTCGGAGAGGTGAATGGAGAGAAAATAACTAGAGAAGAGTATCTAGAAACTCTCAATATGATGCAGCAGCAGGCACAGCAGCAAGGGCAGTCGCCTAATGGCTTGGAAGAGCAAGCTTGGCAGAGTATAGTACAATCTAAACTTATCAAACAGGAGTTTGAAAAATTAGGTTTGAAAATGACAGAAGAGTTTTTCTGGAATCAACTGCCGTTTGACCCTATGTTTGCCCAAAATCCTAACTTTAATGTAAGTGATTTTAAAAAGCGGATAGAACAGCTGAAATCAAGCAGTGTGGATGAGTATAATTCATGGCTTAGTTTTAGAAAAGGAATAGAGTACAGAATCATGGCTCGTCAGGTGTTTACCAACCTTTCTGTGGGACTTACCTCTAACAAGAAAGAAGCTGAACTGATGCTGAAATATAGAGATGAAGTAGCGAATATAGAATATGTGAAGATAAGCTATGATGATTTCGCAAAGAAAAATCCAGTGAAAGTTACTTCTCAGGATTTGGTGGAATACATCAAGAAATATCCACATACTTTCAAGACACCAGAGAGCAGAAATTTAGGATTGGTTTATTTCAAAGCTGAACCTACACAAGCGGATGAAGCAGCTACTTTGGCAGAAATCAACAAACTTTATAATGATGGAGTAGATGTAGGAAATGGATTGGAAAACTTCAAGACTAACAAGAGCGATAGTTTATTTGTGCTGACGCATTCTCAGGCTGGTTTTGACCCGAACTATTATTCCAAAGAACAACTTCCAGCAGGAATCAGAGAGCAAGTAGCAGGAGCGGCGCTTGGACAGACTTTCGGGCCTTATAAAGAAGGAAACTATTATGTGGTTTCTAAACTTTTGAACAAAAAAGCTACGGACTCTATCCGTTCAAGACATATTTTGATTGCTTATCAAGGTCTTCCAACTGCACAAGGTGAAGCTACAAAACGAACAAAAGAACAAGCTAAGCAATTAGCAGAAAAAATAGCATCAGAAACAAAAGCAAACTCTGCGAAGTTTGAAGAATATCTTAGCCTTTCTGCTGATGGTTCTGTGCAGAATGGAGGAGATTTGGGATGGAGAACTACAGGACAGGCTGGTTTCGTTCCAGAGTTCCAAAATTATCTTGATAAAAGTCCGAAAGGTGCTGTAGATGTGGTGGAATCTCAGTATGGATACCATATCATCAACATCACAGATAGAAAACCAGGTGCGATGTCTTATAAAGTAGCAAATTTGGTGAAAGAAATCAAAGCATCAAATGCTACAACGGACAAACTTCATGCTCAGTCTACAAGTTTTGCTCAGCAGATACAAGGAAAAGGATTTAATGAGTTTGTAAATGTTGCAAAGAAAAACAATTACAACTTCCAAAATCCTAAACTAGTTCAGAGATTCCAAGGGCAGCTTTTAGGAACAGATAAAGATGCTGAAATCCTAAAATGGGCTTTTGACAAGAAGAGAGAAAAAGGACAGAGTGAGATGTTTACAACTGCCAATGGAGATAGAATCGTGGTTTATCTGAATGGTAAACAGTCTGAAGGTCTTGTAGATCCAGAAGCTGTAAGAGAGCAGATAGAACCGATTGTAAAAAATCAGCTTTTGGCGAAAGAAATTGGGAAAAAAATATCCACAGCAAAAGCTCAGGATTTGGCTACGATTGCTAATTTGTTTGGTGTGAGCAAAGAATCAGGACAAATCAATCTGCTTAGCCCTGTTTTAGGAGGAGCAGTAGAGCCTAAGGTAGCAGGAGCAGCTTTTGCGATTGGTAAGGATAAAACATCTAAACCGATAGATGGTAATGCAGGAGTTTATGTAGTAGTAAACAAAGGTGTGACTGTGAACAAGCAAGATGCAGGAGATATCAAACAACTTCAGCAGCAGCTTATGCAGCAAAACTCAAATGTTTTCCCACAAGCATTCATGAGAAGTCTGCAGAATAATGCTGATATCAAAGATTATAGAATACAAGTTTATGATTTAGCGGGTCACTAATTCATAACGAAAAAGAGGTTTTTTCTAAAAGCCTCTTTTTTGCCCTTATATCAACAAATTTTTAACTACTTGGTCTTATGAAAAGTAAATTAGAAATAGAATACGAAGTTCTAAATATAAATACCCTCTCAGAAACAGAAAAAAAACTTTTTGAAGAAGCGAAAAATTCCAGATTAAAGGCATATGCGCCTTATTCTAAATTTTTGGTAGGTTGTTCTATTTTATTAGAAAATGGCGAAATTTATACAGGGAGCAATCAGGAGAATGCTGCTTATCCGTCTGGTCTGTGTGCGGAGAGAAGCGTAATTTTTTGGCTGGGTGCCAATTTCCCTAACCAGAAAATAGAAAAGATGTTCGTTATTGGTGGTTTGGAGGTAAATCCAGACTTAGACAGGATAGTTCCTCCGTGTGGCTCATGCAGACAAAGTATCGTAGAATATGAAGTGAAACAAGCGCAAAATATAGAAATCTACATCGCGAGCATCAGCGGAGAAAAGATTATAAAAATAAATTCCATAAAGGATTTACTGCCTTTCTCTTTTGATACTACTTTTTTATAAAATAAAAAATGCTTATCCATTGAGATAAGCATTTTTATTAGCATAATGTTCTTATTGTGCATAGATTTGTGATGCATATTCTTTCCAGCCTTCAGCAGTTTTATAAGCTGTTAGACTTCCTGCTGGGACATATATTTTGAGGTTAGGATTATGAGATCCAAAGATATGCATACCATGTAGAGTTGTTATAATAGTAGGTGGAACAACTGCGTGAATAGTTACTATTATAGCTGAATTTTGGCTATTAGGATAAAAAGCGCTAGAACCAATAGTTGTTACACTATTAGGGATAGTGATGTTGGTTAATGGATTGAATGAGAAAGCATTAGAACCAATAGAAACAACCCCATTAGGAATGATAATATTAGTTAATTTGTTTAACTCAAATGCATTATTACCAATACTTAATACACTTTCAGGAATGGAAACATTGGTTAATTTATTGTAACTAAAGGAACTATTGCCAATAGAAGTGACACTATTAGGTATAGTAATACTAGTTAACTGATTATAAGAAAACGCCCCATTACTAATTGATGTTATGTTATTAGGTAAAATCACATTTGATAATTTATTACCATAAAATGCAGTTGAATCAATAATAGTTACACTATTAGGTATAGTTACACTAGTAAGTTCATTTTCCATAAATGCCCGATTCCCTATTCTCTCTAAATTATTAGGTAAAATAATGCTGGTAAGGGAACCTTTATAAAAAGCTCTTTTCCCTATAATGGTAACTTCTTTCAGCTCTGGGTCGCTTTGCATATCTATTTGGGTAGTTTCCTTGTTAAACCACTGAAAAATAGTTTTCCCATCACGGCTTAGTACATAGTTTCCTTTTAGGCTGGATGAATTACCATTTCCTAATGCTAGTCCACTGCCCCAGCCTTGGTCAGTTTTTGGACCATAAAGCATCTTGTTTTGGGTGTCTATGTACCAGTCTCCATTATTTCCTATATTTTGTGCAGGGATACCAGTTCCAGCATGTATTTTGCTTCCTGCAGTACCATTACTGCCTTCTCTTCCTTTTAGGTTGATGGGTGTTCCCCAGCTGTCGCTTGTTTTTGGACCATAGAGGTCATAGGTGCTTTTATTTAGATAGTAATCTCCTATTTCACCTATGTTTAGGGTAGGAACAGTGGTTCCAGACAAAATGGTAGATCCATTTTTACCATTGGTTCCATTGATGGTTTGTGCTTCATCTCTTGAGCAGTGGGTTACTGCTGTGGATAGGGTAAGTACCATAGCCCATTGTAGAATTCTCTTCATTGTATTAAGTATTAAAATTGTTATATTATTTATTCTCCAGAAATGAAATGCCCGAAGAAATCTTTTTTGGTTTTCAGATAATCTCGGTTTTCTTCGTTGGGTTTTATCTCCAGCGGAATGCGGGAGTGTAGTTTTATTTTGCTGTTTTCTACGAAGCTGATTTTATCAG